>JARLGI010000026.1 GCA_031296115.1 Acidobacteriota bacterium
TGCCGGAAATGAGCGTAGGGCCCAGTACGGATGAGCTTGTGGTTCTCTTTGAGAGCGACTCTGGCGCTCCAATACTGTCCCAGGTGCCACCGGGCCCACAGAGCGATAGCGATCCCGATCCAGGTGAGTACGACGCCCATAACCGCAAGAGCGTATGTCCGATGGACAACGCGATGACCAAGAAGGCCGATCTCCGCTACGTCGCTGAAGAGCAGTACAAAGCCAAGAACTTCCAACAAAAGGATGCCGTAACGCGACGCGAAGGGCTCCTGGTTGACGGTCCTGCGGGTCTTCAGTGCGCCCGCCACCCAGTACGCGACGAAGACAATCCACGGACCTCCAATGAGGTAACGCCAAATCATGTTTCGAGCACCGTCGGATCTCACGAACACGTCCAGGTTACAGTGCCTAAGGTGTCATGGTGAACTTGGCAGAGATTATTTTGCGAGTCCAGGGCTGTTCTCATTGAGCGGATCACGCCCGCGCTCTTGAGGGTTCTCACTGCGGATGATTACGCCGTCGTTTGTGCTAACAACAACCTGCATTTTAGCCGGCTTTGACCTTTGAATCACCCAATCGTCCGACAAGAACGCCGTTGGGTGGAGTGGACGCAGTCCAATTGCAGGATCGTCCGCAATGCGGAAGCTATCCTGCTTTTCGGAGGATGTCAGAAGAGCTCGTGATCAGACGCCAGAAGTCAAGTCGGGTTCGCGCTATGTTCGGTTTCTGATCGCTAATCATTCGCACGAGCGGGTTCTTGAAACCGGACTGCCAATGGAGGGTCTGGAGAAAAAGCGCTGCAACGGGAGCGACGCAGCGCAGCGGCCATTTTCTCTGGTCCGGTTTGTTGAGGAAATACCGCGGAAAGTCGGCCTTTTTCGATTATTTCAGCAGCAACGTAGCGGAGTTTCTCTGCAGTTGGGACTGCGTGGCGGAGGGAGTTGGATTCGAACTCTCGATACCGTTTTGCATTATCCCCTAAAGTCCAGTTTTTCAGCAACTTGCCAGGATTCCATCCCGGGAACGAGCGCAGCGGAGAAACGATTTAGGCTCGGCCACGCGATCGAGCAGTCCGCTTTCTGTGGCGATTCAAAGGCGAAGGATTAGCGATCATTGGGCGATAGGGCGCTGTGCTTGAGCCTGTTGGACTCTCAAAATGGTTCGCAGATGACTGCTTCCTCACCGGACAGTCCGAAGTGCAGAAAGAATCTCCGGCAGCGCTCGTCCGGAAAAGCAGGGTCCACCGACACGCCTGCCTTCGCCAGCAAGAACGGCAGAGGGGTAACGTTGAAGCCGACGACCATCCCCAGAGGCAGAATGAGCAGGCCGAAGACCCACGGCGCTGGCCATGCACAAGGCTGACTCACGGAGGCCAAAGCTTAGCAGCCTTTGGAGCGTGGGGCAAAAGAGAGGCCTTGGCAGGTGTGGGAACTTTTCTGCCGGCTTTGCGTAACGGTTGTGGAGGAGGAAAACAATGCGCACATCTCTGCGAACCCTGTTATTCTGCCTGCTTGCGTCGGCCGCCGTCGTTGCCCAGAATAAGTCAGCCGCCGCTACCCCGTCCCCGGACAATCCGCTCAGCACATTCAATAAGTACATGTACGGACACGTGAAGGACATCCTGCTTCGTTCAGCCGACAAAATGCCCGAGGAGAGTTACAGCTTCAAACCCATCGATACGGTCCGTAGCTACGGCCAGATCGTTGGGCACGTGGCCGACGCGCAGTACATGTTTTGTTCCATTGCACTCGGCGATAAGAATCCCGCTCCGAAAATCGAGCAGACCAAGACCACGAAGGCCGATCTCATCGCCGCGCTCAAAGAAGCCTTCGCCTACTGCGACAAGGCTTACGACGGCATGACGGACGCATCCGCTGCTCAGATGGTTAAGTTCTTCGACCATGATGCGCCAAAGCTGGGCGTGCTGACGGTCAACAACATGCACGACCTGGAACACTACGGCAATCTGGTCACCTACATGCGGATGAAAGGCATCGTGCCTCCCAGCAGCGAGCAGGCGCAGCAGCCGCAGCCGAAGAAATGATCGGGACTAGTTTCCACTTGCGACCGAGGGGGTTGGAGCGCGCAAGTGGGCGAGCCGCGAAGCGGCGGTAGCGCAGTTAGCCCAGGACGGAGCCGCAGGCGGAGTCCTGGGCAGAGCGTACATAAGAAGATTGGGTGGGGCACCGGGCTCGTCGGCCCAAACTTCGAGTTTTGTACTCTAGTGGGTTCGCCGCTTCCAGGCACAAGCCGAGAAGCAGATTCCTCCGCCTCCGCTTCGCTCAGCGTCGGAATGACAACAATTAGGTAGTGTTGATCGCGTCGCAGCAAGTTCCCGTCATGCTGTGACCATCTTCGCCGACCAGCTCTGTACGAATGCTCCGAAGCGGTCGAGCGCCTTGGAGAAATTGTCTCCGGCGTCTTTAAGCCGGTGAACAAGAGCCTCTCTTTGCTCGCGGCGTCCTTCAGCCTCGTGGGACTCGCCTTTGAGGCTCCTCGATTGCAGCCTCAGGGCGTGAACGTCGCACTGGAAGCAAGAACTAAAGGATAATGTCAGGAAGATAGTAGCCACAGAGTCATGTTCCATTGAAAATGGATGCTAGCTGGGACAAGGAGACAACCCAGAGCAGATGTCCAAGGCGGTGCGAACCTTACTCCTGATCACATCCTCCTCACCGGAGATCCAAAGAGTACGGCGTTCTCGCGTCCTGAACTTCCAGCAGATCACCATGCCGTATCTTGCCGCCTTCGTACCGTCTCATTGGACGGTGATCCATATTGATGAGGTGGTGAGACCGATGGATTTCGGGATGCCAGCGGACTTGGTGGCGATTACCTTTCACACCCCGAGTGCGCCCCACGCGTATGCCATGGCAGACCAGTTTCGGCGGCGGGGAACTCCGGTGGTCTTGGGTGGACCCCATGTAACTCTGATGCCGGATGAGGCGCAGGCGCATGCGGACGTGATCTTCGTCGGCGAGGCTGAATCCCACTGGCCGCAATTCTTGCGCGAATTTGAAGCGGGGCGCCATCGCCAGAGGTACTGTTCCACTGAACCCCCAAGTCTGGAAGACGCGCCAATGGCGCGGAAAGACCTGTTTCACAGACACGACCATACAGGCGGAGTCCTGTTTGCTACGCGCGGTTGCCCGCACCATTGCGATTTCTGCACGCTCGCGGTCATGTATCAAAGCCGTGTGCGCAAGCGCCGCGTGGAGGCCGTCGCAGAAGAGTACGGCTCTTTTCCTGGCAAGGTGATCATTCTGTGGGATGACAACATCGCGAGCGATATTGAGTACGCGAAGACTCTGTTCAGGGCTCTCGCTCCCCATCGCAAGTGGTGGAGCAGCCAAGCAAGTATCGATACCGCTCAGAACGATGAGTTTCTTGAGTTGGCCGCGAGAAGCGGCTGCAAACAACTGTTCGTCGGGCTAGAGTCAATCTCGCAAGCCAGTCTGAATGAGGTGCAAAAGCGGTTCAACCGCGTGTCCGACTATACCCGCGCAATTGAACAGATCCATTCCTATGGCATTGCGGTGCAGGTGGGCATTGTTTTCGGTTTCGATAGCGACGAGAAGGCGATTTTCGGCGAAACGTTGGACTTTCTTGAGGCGGCAGGAGTGCAGAATGCGACATTCAATATCCTGACCCCGTTTCCGGGGACTCGGCTCTACAAGCGTCTTGAGGCAGAGGGCCGGATTCTGACGCGCGACTGGAGCAAGTACAACGGCCGGGCCGACGTGGTCTACCGACCCAGACTGATGAGTTCGGAGGAGCTCTTGGCTGGATACGAGTATGCGAACCAGCGCTTCTACTCGTGGCGAAGCGTATGCACGCGCTTGGCACGCTCCCCGGTGGGACTGTCTTGGACTTTGCCGCTGAACTTGGCGTATATGTTCGCTTCTTCTATAGCCCGAGTGCAGAACTAGCGCGACGATAAGAGTCGCCTCACAGGGTGAACCGTGCAGTCTGAGAGCACGCGGTTTCAGATGGCACCTGTAAACAGACAATAGCTTCACAACGTGGATTGGCTGGGTCCGGATTGCGGTCGGATCACGGACTATTCGGAGGTTGACTCAGTTGGCGAAAACAGGGTATCGCATGAATTGGCTGGTTGTCGTTAAAAAAAAGAGGACTCCCGGAGGACCGATCACTGATTGTGGGTGTGTCGGCCATGGGGAAGTTGCCCATGTGTCCGAGAGAATGTCAGAACTGTTTGTGATCGGTTGCCACAAGTCAAGTCTCATTCGCCGAATGATCGATTTGTGATCGCCTTGCATTCGCCTGATGGATTTCTTCGAACCGGACTCCCTTTCAGCCCTCCAGAGAAATGAGCCGCAGAGCTTGCCTTCTGGGTCTAGCAGGACACTTTCTCCGAGTCCGGTTTAAGCGCAAGACATGCGGGGATTTTCGGCGATTTTCAGAGGAAGGCCGCAGAGTTTCTCTGCAGCTGAGACTTGCTGGCGGAGGGAGGTGGATTCGAACTCTGAATACCCTTTTAATGAATGCCCTAAGATCCCGTGTGTCAGCGACTTAGCCGGATGTCATTCGAGAAATGAGTGCGGCGGAGAATCAAACTAGGCTCGGCCACGCGATCGGGTGGTCCGCTTTCTGTGGCGATTCGAAGGCGAAGGATTAGCGATCATGGGGCGATAGGGCGCCGTGCTTCAGTCGGCTCAACTCTCAAAACGGTTCGCAGACTGACTGCTTCCTAGCCGGACAGTCTGGCCGGCCGATAGAATCTCCGGCTGCGCTTGCCCGGAAACGCAGGTTTTCTGCTAATTCAGGCATGACCTCATGCGCCTTTCCCAGCCGACTTCGAGGAATCGGGCACCACACTTCCGCGAATACAGAGTTTTCGATCAAATGGTTTTTGGGGTGGTCCGTGATTCGACCGGAATCAGCCGACTGGACTTCCTAGAAGCCGACTGCTGGACAATCTTCGGGAAGGCGGACTCGCCGATCGGCTGTTGCTCAGGATTAATTACGGCATGGCGATTTCCCGACATCAGTTATCACACTCTCACAACGAACGACCGCATCACCTAGTCTGATTGTCCGAACTCCCGCAACTTTCCCGCTCCAGCGGGGTATAATGCGGTGCACAGCGGCGCCCGACTTCATCTTTGCGAGGCTGTATGCGTCTTCGGCTCCTTCTTGTCGTCCTCGTCGTCGGCACGTTCTGCTTTTCCCAACAGGCTCCATTACAGATACCCATCGCCCCGGTTCCGGCCGATCCGCATGAACTCGTCACCGGGGTGGTTAAGGTGCTCGACGAAACTGACCAGCGCGCCACTGTCCTCGGACTCATCGAGCGCGCCCGCCAGAACAGCGATCTACACGCCCCTGCAGGTCACCCGTACAACCTCAAGGTATCGTTTGAAGCCTCGGGAAACGTCTCGCAGACTGGCTCCGGTTACATGGAAGAGACCTGGGTGCAGCCCTACCAGTGGCGCTGGACCGCCAGCCTAGGCAGCTACACGCTGACCCGTATCATGGCCGGCCGCATGTACGATGACAACCCGTCGTTCCTGCCGCTGCGCTTGCACATGGTCCGCGGAACCATTTTCTGGCCAATCCATATGGGACCGAATGAGCTGATGCGGATCGCCCCGGCCAACTGGAACGGTTCCGCGGTCATGTGCGTTTTGAGCTCGAACCCCAGGTTTGAAGCGTCAAAGACGACGGGCCGAAACTGGGAAGAATCCGAGTTCTGCATCGACACCAAGTCTGGCCTGCTCCAGACTTATTCCGTTGCGCCAGGCCTTTACGCCGTTTATGACTACAAAGATGCAGCGCGCTTCCACGCAAGCCTTCTGCCGCGCACGATTTCGATCTACGAGTCCGGCAGCTTGGTTCTCACCGTTCATGTCGATAGCATCGCCGACGCGGGCGAGGTCGATCCCAAGCTCTTCGCTCCTACTCCGAAGATGCAGTCACAATCGACAGGTCCGGTCATCGCCGGTGGGTTCCGTTGGCTGGCGCCCGGGGGCGTCTCTCCTGTGTCTACCAACGGCATGATTCAGCCGGTGATCATCCATGCGCTTCTAAACCCCGAAGGTAAAGTGGAAGAAGCGGAAGCATTGCAGACTTCAGACGCCACTCTCTCCGCAACGGCGCTGGCGCTGGTGAAGAACTCGACTTATGCGCCGCAAAAGGAAGGCCGCGCGCTCCAGCGCGAAGCCTTCATCGACGTGCGCTTCGTGCCACCGCAATTAGTCCCCAAAGCGGCCAGTGAGCCTTGAGATATGTTGAGGCGCGTTGGGGAGCAAGACCAAGACGGACCGCACGGTTACGAGGGCGGAGCACTCTTCAGCGCTGCATAGCGATGCCTTTCCGGCTCAGCTCTGTTGTGGTGAACACGCCTGGGAGCGGGGTGGGAGAACTTCGTGAGTCGACATCCCGAGCGAAGCGAGGGATCGGCAGTTTGTCAGAAATCGCAGGAAACTGCGGATTCTTCGTTAGGTTCGCTTTGCGGAACGCCAACGAAATGTTCTTTCCAACAAGCTCCTACTAATACCTACTAAGACAAAAGGATTTCTGTTGGACACGACGAACCGCCCCGGCAAGGCGGTGAACTTGCACGTGCCCCGCAGATCAGGGCTATCATACGTCGTGGGATACCGCGAAGCCGTGAGCGGCGTCACGGAATGTGGTGATCGGAAACCCGATGTCGCGACCTGGAGCTGCTTGGAGAAGAAGCACGGCGAGACGGATTTCTCGGCGGAATCCGAAGTGCACCGCATGGCAGCCGACCTTTAATCTCAGCCCCCGCCCCTGATTGAAAATGTAGTTTTCTAATGATGGCTATCGATTAGTCACGCCGTAACTGACATTCTGTGGGCAGATAGCGGCCCGGCATCCTGGGTGGGGTGTCGGCCTTTTCTTGCCATTACGCGATAGCTCCTGGATCGTCGGCAATGCTGAACTTATGGTCCACATGACTATTTGGGAAAAGCAGCCCAACCCTGTAAGGTTATAATCCTCGCTACCTCTCATGGCCCTCACCTCGGGTACCAAACTCGGACCTTATGAAATTCAGTCTCCGCTGGGCGCAGGCGGCATGGGAGAGGTGTATCGTGCCCGCGACACGCGCCTCGACCGCGCGGTGGCCATCAAAGTTTTGCCGGAGTCGTTTGCGCGCGATGCCGACCGGTTGCGGCGCTTCGAGCAGGAAGCGCGCACGGTCGCGGCGCTGAATCATCCCAACATTCTCGGCGTGTACGACATCGGGCAGCACCAGGGGGCGCCGTACATGGTCTGCGAGCTTCTCGACGGCGAGACCCTGCGCGAAAAAATGAACGACGGCCCGATGCCTCAGCGGCAGGCGATCGAATACTCGTCGCAGCTCGCCGAGGGGCTTGCCGCTGCGCATGACAAAGGCGTGGTGCATCGCGACCTGAAACCGGAAAACGTATTCATCACCAAAGATGGGCGGGTGAAGGTGCTCGACTTCGGGCTGGCAAAGCTGGCGCGAATAGAAGAAGCCCGCGCGCACGGCGCAGAGGGAGCCACGGCGACTGTCCCGGCGCACACCATGCCGGGCATGGTTCTGGGCACCGCGGGGTACATGTCGCCGGAGCAGGTACGCGGCAAGGACGTAGACGCGCGCACCGACATCTTTGCCTTCGGCGCCATCCTGTACGAGATGCTCAGCGGACAGCGCGCGTTCAAGGGCGAGTCATCCATCGAGACGATGAATGCCATCCTGAAGGATGATCCGCCGGAGCTGGACACGGACAAACTGGCGCTGTCGCCGGGGCTGGAGCGGATCGTGCGCCGCTGCCTGGAGAAAGAGCCGGCGCGCAGGTTCCATTCGGCACGCGACGTGGGATTTGCGCTGGAGGCGATCTCGGGCGCATCCGGTTCGAGTGTCTTGAGCCGCCGCACCCTGCCGCCGGAACGCCCGCGCTGGATGTGGGCAGTAGCGCTGGCACTGGTGGCGGTCGCCGCCGTGCCGGCGGCGTATTTCCTGGGCAAGAAAAATGTGTCGACCTCTACCGCCTCCTACCGGCAGCTCACCTTTGAGCCGGGGTACGCCGGTCCGGCAAGGTTCACCCGCGACGGCAACACTGTGGTGTACTCGGCGTCATGGAACGGCGGAGCCAGGCAACTGTACGCGCAGCGAAGCAACAGCGTGCAGGCCACACCGCTCAACCTCGACGCGGATGTGATGGGCATTGCCGACAACGGCGATATGGCGGTCATCCTGAAGCGCCGTTTCCTGGCGACGTGGCTGCAGCGCGGGACGCTGGCGCGATTGCCGCTGGAGGGCGGAGCCCCGCGGCCCATCCTGGAAGAGGTTTACGAGGCCGACATCACCCGCGATGGCAAGGAATTAGCGGTGGTGCGGCGCGACCGCGGCAAACAGCGGCTGGAATTTCCTATTGGCAAGGTGCTGTTCGAGACCTCGGGATGGATCACCGACGTGCGCGTCAGTCCGGATGGGACGCAGGTCGCCTTTATCGACCACTCGGTTCTGCCCGACGATCGCGGCGCGGTGGCGGTGGTGGACAGGCAAGGCGTCGTCAAGCGCCTGACGCCGTATTACGCCACTGGCCGCAGCCTGTGCTGGAGGCCCGACGGCAAAGAGGTGTGGTACACGGCAAGCCTGGAAGGTGAAGATCCCGGCATGTACGCCGTCACGCTCGCAGGACAGCGTCGTACTGTGCTGCGGTCCCCGACGGAACTGATCATCGAAGACATCTCGGGTGCGGGCGCGGTCCTGCTGGAAAGCGTGCGCTTCCAAATCGAGATGGGCGTAAAGCGGAGCGATGAGAGCCGGGCGCGTGATCTCTATACCGGGGTCGATATGGGGGCCGTCTCCCCCGATGGGCAGTGGATCGTCTTCAACCGCTACCAGGGTACCGACTACCAGGCATACGTGAAGAAGGCGGACGGGGTGGGAGCGGTGAAACTGGGCGACGGATACGGCGCGGGCATCAGCTGGGACGGCAGTACGGTAGCGGCAGCACAAAACTCGCAGCCCCACAAACTCTACCTCTATCCCACCGGCACCGGCGAGCAGAGAGTGATCGACCTGGGAGACCTGAGCGCCGCATTCGGTACCTGGGAGAATGACCTGACGTTCTCCCGCGATGGACGATGGGCGGTTTTTTCCGCCTTTGACCCCCAGCAGCAGATTCGCGATTACCTGCTCGATATGCGCGATGACAAAGTGCGTCCCGTGACCCCGGTTGGCACCAGGGCGGGCAAGCTGTCGCCTGACGCAACGCGGATCGTCACCCTGGATGTTGCCGCGGAGAAATATGTGCTGGTGGATGTCGCTTCCGGCAAGGTCAGCGAGATCCCCGGTCTCGAGAAGGATGACGAGGTACTGGGATGGACCACCGATAGCCGCATGGTCAATGTATGGAACCAGGACCTGCCGGCGCGCGTGTCGCAGCTGGACGTGGCCACCGGAAAGCGTCAGCTGGTTCAGATGGTTGAACCACTGGCGATGCTGGGCTCCATGTATGCACGCATGGTCACGTCCGCGGATGGCAAGACGGCAGCCTACCGGCACAGGCGTGGGCTGTATGCGATCTACATCGCGGACGGCCTGCGGTGAACTTTCAGTTTCAGTCTTGGGTAACTGTCGTTACTCGCCCTCTGACAAGTGATCCTGGGCAGCGCCATCCGGGTGTCCGGAAACTGAACTGTTCGTGGTCATGCAACACAAGTCAAGTTTGCATTCGCCGAACGATCGATTTGTGATCGCATTGCATTCGCCTGACGGAAATTGTTAAACCGGACTGCGTGTTTACCCTCCAGAGAAAAAGGCCACAAAGCTTGCCTCTTGGGTCCAGTAGGACATTTTCTCCGAGTCCGGTTTAAGCGCGAAAGATGCGGAATTGCGGAGATTTTCGGCGATTTTCAGAGGAAAGCCGCAGCGTTTCTCTGCAGTTGAGACTTGCTGGCGGAGGGAGAGGGATTCTAGCCCCAGCCTTTTCGCACGCCGTTTGGAATCAGAGCTTTACCCGATTTTCGCCAGTATTCATGCGGGTTTGATGCACATACCCTAAGTACACGATCATACTCGTTGGTAACGATAAATCAAGATGGATACAGCAAAAAGTGTATCCGGATACACCTCCGATGGAACCGAATGCCGTACGTTTACAGCGCCTAACAAAACCTGTTCCCACACTGGAATCAATCCGATCAATCGAAAGCGCGCAGAAATCAACCAATTTGCAGGAGGTGAATACCTTTCCGATTGTGAGCTGACGATGGCGCGAA
>JARLGI010000027.1 GCA_031296115.1 Acidobacteriota bacterium
GCGGTTATCGCACGATCCTAGAGGACGTTCTCCCCACCGCGCTGCGCAAGGCGGAAGATGAGATCCGCACCAACCTCGACAAGGCGGTGGAGTTGGGGAAGTTCAGCAAGGCCACTGCCGACGGTGCTTTCAGCCGGCTGGTGTATGCGTCGTCGGTGGAACAAGCGGCGCGCGAAGCCGACCTGGTGATTGAGGCGGTGCCGGAGGAGATGGAGTCGAAGATCGAGATCTTCACGCTCCTCGACAAGGTATGCCGCCCGGGGACCATCCTGGCGTCGAACACCTCGTCGCTCAGTGTGACCGAGATTGCTTCCGTTACCTATCGAGCACCGCGATGCGTGGGCATGCACTTCTTCAACCCCGTGCACAAGATGAAGCTGTTGGAGATTGTGCGCGCGCTGGAAACCAGCGATCACACGCTGGCCGCCGCCTTCGAGGTGGGCACGCGCATGGGCAAGGAAGTTGTGATCATCAAGGAGTCGCCGGGCTTCATCACCAGCCGCATCAATGCCATGATCGGCAACGAGGCGTTTTACATGTTGCAGGAGGGGGTAGCTTCGGCCCAAGACATCGACAAAGCCTTAAAGTTAGGCTTGAACCATCCAATGGGACCATTTGAAATGCTTGACCTTGTAGGACTGGACACGCGTCTGCACATTCTCGAATACCTGCACCGGACCCTGGGCGAGAAATTCCGTCCGGCGCCACTGCTGGTGCAATATGTGAAGGCTGGGCGCCTGGGCCGCAAGGCGGGTCGTGGCGTCTACGAGTATCCCGGGCTAGAGCCGGGACGGGAAGGCGCAACGAAGCAGCAGACGATCGAGGCCCCGGCCAAAGTGCAGAAGTAATCGAACATCTACGCTATGCGATTCATCGCCTTCTATCTTCTAAATGGGGGCGGTCCGACAACATCCGGCAGCGCCTACTGAGATGCTGACTCGGGTGGACGATTTGCGGTTAGCCGAGCCAGGGCCGCGCGTGCCTGTTCGGCCTGCGGGCCATTCGGGCTCTCCTTGAGATAGGTCTGGTATTCCGCGGTGGCTGCCAGCCCCTGCTGTTTCAATTCATAAACTCGGGCCGCAATGTAATGTGCCATGGCGTAGCCTTCATGGGAGACCTGGTGGACCTTGAGCGCGCTTTGTAGCGCCCCGTCGTAATCTTTCGTCTGAAATTCAGCGATTGCCAGCAGAGTCAGCGACGAGGGATCCTGGGGTGCGACCATCAGAGCCCGCTTCAAAGGCTCTTCCGCCTGCGCATATTGCTTGATGTTGATTAGATAACGGGAGTAATTGCGGTTGGCGTCGGCGTTCTTGTCGTTTACCTCCACAGCCTTTTGAAAAGCCGCTCCCGCTTTGTCGGTCTGGCCCATCTGGATAAGGGCCACCCCAAGATTGTCATAGGCGGCGTCGAACTGGGGATAGGCATCGATGGCTTTCTGAGACAGGTCAGCCGCCTTGGGAAAGTCCTTGTGCTTCATAGCGTCCATGCCCTTTTCGAACGGCTTCCTGGCGGAACCCGGAATGTTCAGTTGGCTGGCGGACGCCATTCCCGCACCGCTGGACTGGGCATTTTGCTGATCCCGGGGCTTAGGCTCAACCTGTACCGATACAACTGCCATGCGGTCCTGGTCGTTGATCTCCACCGGATCGGAGACCTTACTTTCAATCTCTATTCCGGAAACCCGCACCCGGAACGTACCTGCGCCCAGCATAGTTATGACGGCTTGCCCCGTCGAGTCGGTGAATCCCTGGGCGAGGGGCACGCCGCCGTTGGTAATCACTTCCACCATCAGTTGGGGGCCGGCGCTATGTTCATTGGCGTACTTGACGTAAACGTGGATCTCGACCGGGGTCTGCTGCGTCTGTCCGCCGCGCCGTTGGGCGAAGGCTACGCAGCCGAAACAGAGAGAAAATGCCAGAGCGAAGGCAATGAGCTTAGGCCGGTACATAACCACTCCGGGCGCGGCCATTTACCGCGCGATTGGCATGAATTGTAACGCAATCCGCAGTCAACGATTGTCACAGATTGGGAACATAGCGGACCTCCGAGCAGCCGCATAAGCGGGTGTCCAAAGAAATGGAGGCCAGATGATCTGGCCTCCGTCCGAAGCGAGCACTGCGAACTTACGGTTTCATCGGCATGTAGATTGGCTCATGTTGCTTGCCGGTTTCTATCTTGTAATCGGAGGGAACCTGGAACAACGTAGGGTCAGGCTCGGCGCGAGTGATACTGGTCAACTTGGTCGTCACCGTGCCCATCATGGGGTCGTTGTGCGTCGTCATTAGCGGCATCTGAAGGTCGGTCGAGATCCAGCGTTCGGTGACCACCTCAATCGCCTTGGCATTTCCAATCTGGCCAGCGGGGATGGTACGGGTGACGCGAGTACCTTCGGCTTGCAGGCCGTTGATGGCCTTTGTTCCCAAGGATTCTTTGTTGATCGCGGGGCGCGCGATCTCATCACCACGGGGCTCCGGTGGTCCCATATCAGGCTCGCCCTTCGGAGGACCCTGACCGTGCTTCGGGGGGTGCATAGGCATCTGACGCGCTGTCTTGTTGACGGGATTCAGGACGTACCGGTATCCCGCGACGGGATCGCTGATGACGATCATGCTGCGCTTGGCGGCGCCAGTGGCCGGCGTGTTCAGCTCAAATCCAATTTCGCGGCGCACCCGGCCAGCCGAGTCGCGATAGATTTTCGTCTGGTTCTCATTGTGGATGGTGTTGCCATCAGCCAGCGTGGTGTCGCGGGTCACGACCAGGCTGCCACTCATAGGCACGCCTTTCACCAGCTTGCCCTCTTCCATGCCATCGTGCATCATGCCGCCCATTGGGCCCGGTCCCATAAACATGACGTCATGCGACGGCGGGGGCGGCGGCGGAGGTGGCGCGTCACTCTGGGCAAACGCAACGCAGCCCAGTGCGACTACAAGAATGGCCAAGAGAAGGTTCCACGAGGCGATGCGATACAGTGCAATTTCTTTAATGCTCATAGCATAGTCCCCAGTTCGATTCGATCCTTGTGTAATACGAAATCAGTTCACGATGCGCACGGCTCGTACCACGCCGTCATAGCCCACAACCACGTCCGCGAGCTGCGGTGAATCTCGACCCTCGGCGGGCGATGGAGGAAGCTCCATTCGCACCAACTGCGCGTCGCTGGCGCAGCTCAGGGGATCGCAGAGCATTAGCGCCATGTAATCCTGCTCGCTGTTGGCCTGCGAGTCGCTCATCGCAGTCTCGTCCTCTGTAATCCCAGCCGCCGGAAGTCGCTTGACTGCAGACGCCCGCCGCGCCGATACCTCACGGGGCGGCAGTGTGATCTTTCCGGTGGAGTCGTTCGTTGCTGAAATCGTCATGGGCGTAGCTGCGACCACAATGGGCGACTTGGGCTGACTCTGCACGGTTTCGCTGGGCGAGCGATACCGCCAAAGCCCGGCTCCCAATGCCAGGGCGACGACAACGGCTGCTGCGACCGCGGCGTAGGCGCCAATCTCGAAGAGGCGGCTGAACTGCATCGCGGCAGACGGGAATCGGATTACATTCGTGGGCTGCGCAACTTCAGTAGGCGCCTGCCGGAACTTTCGCAGCAGCTCTGCTTCCACCCGGTGGCTGGCTTCCAGGCCGGCCGTACGCGCCTGCAGGGTCTGCAGGCTGGCAGCCAGCATGCGCTGCTTTTGCAACCACGCGTCGCACTGACGACAGTCGTTGGCGTGTCCGACTAGGAGCTGATCCTGTGTACGCGCTAGCTCAAACAAGCTAAAGGAAGAGGCCGCGCGTTCGAATTCGTGACATGTCATGACAAACACCTCGCGGCAACGTTGCGGATGACCGGACCAGCTACGGCCGAATGTTGCAGCTTCTTACTCAGCACCTCGTGGGCACGATGCAGGCGCGAGCGGATGGTGCCAATCGCACATCCCAGGGCGGAGGCAGCGTCGGCGTAGGTCTGCTCCTGCAGATCGCACAGCACGACGACCTCGCGGTAATGTTCGGGCAAGGACAGCACAGCTTTCCACACCGCGCTGGAGACCTGTTCCCGCTGAATACCGTCGGATGGGTCATTCTCCACCAGGAGTGGGCGGGTTTCGTCTTCCGCGGGCGTGGTAAGTGTCGCCTCCGTGTAGTTGCGCTCCAGCGCCCGGCGCACATAGTTCCTGGCCACGCCGAACAGGTAGGCGCCGAGGGCGGCGCGTGACGGATCGAAATCCTTGCCGCGCTGCACTAGGAAAATGAATACGTCCTGGGTCACCTCTTCCGCGATCTGTGGCGAGCCGCTCATGTGCAAGGCGAAACGAAACACAGGCCCCTGGCGCCTGCGATAGAGGACCGTGAAAGCGTCTTCATTTCCTGCCAACGCCTCGGCCAGCAATTGCTCGTCGGTTCGGTCGGTCAGCAACAACACCTCAGGGGTGGACCCGATCTCGTTTCGCTGGTATTTCCCCCAGCCGAGACCGGAGGTTCCGGGAATTTTGTGCCGTGACTGGATGTCGCATCATCGGGCGAGAAAGTCGGGCACCCTTACGGCTCCTTGGCGGCCAGCTCACCTCACAGTAAACCCCGGAAGAGGGAAAAGGATGCGGCCAGCGGGGGAGGCGACTTGCTTATGTGGGACGGCTCGAGGTGCCCAGAGGGGCTTTCCCGACAATCACGCTAATCGACCAGCCATGAACAAACCCAACGCAATCATCGCAAACGCCGCTCCCATCGCCAGGAGGAGCAGCGGCGCCGCGAAGAAACGCGCGTTCCAACCTGCGCCGATGCGAGCCTGGTTTGGGTCACGCGGATCGTAACGGAGTGGATGGCGGCTGCCGACGGTAAACTCCGCGGCACGGCGCTGCGTCTCTTCGTAGTTCTTGCTCTGGAAACTGGTGAGTTCCACGGTAATCGGCTTGCCCTCGACCGTATACAGTAGCTGGAGTTGCGCGGCATACAACTGTTCGTGTGCCGGAGCGGGTTGGGTGACAACCTCGCTGCGCAGGACCTGGGCCTGGGTGGTTGGCCACGTCCGCAGAACCCGAATTTGCGTCCAGAAAAACGGCAGGCTGAAGATGATAAATAGCAAGCACAGGACGAGGCACGCCGCCCCGAAGAACTGCAGGCCGCCGCGTTGGTCGCTGCTCATCTAGATTGTCGCCATTCCGAATCGAAGTTGCAAGGGGTTACGGGTTCCGCTTCAGGTCCTTCATCTCTTCGCGGACCTTGCGAAAACGGCCCAGCAGGGTACCCAGATATCCCAGCAGGACGACCCAGGTCACGATGTAAGCGGCTTTCAGCGCCTCTGGACCGGTCATCGTGAACCTCCTTGCAGCGCAACCGCAGCGTGTTTGGCTTCCACGTTTTCTTCCAGCCGCTGCAGGCGGTAACGCAGCACCATCAGCACAATTCCCACGCAGGTAAACGACAGCAGGTTCCAGAAGAAGGCTTGCAGCATGACGGGATCGAGGCCCGAATTTTCGCCGCCGCCCATCACCGGCGAAGGGTGCTGGGTACGGAACCAGCGGATCGACATGTAGACGATGGGCACGTCCACGAAGCCGAAGATGGCCAGCGCCGCGGCCAGGACCTGTGTCTGGCCTCCCGCTGAGAACCGCCGCAGCATGAGATAGCTCACGTAGATGAGCCACAGTACCAGCGTCGTCGTGAGCCGCGCATCCCAAGTCCACCAGATGCCCCAGACCGGCCGCGCCCAGATGGGTCCGGTAATCAGGACGATGGTGCAGAACGTCATGCCGACTTCAGCGGAGGCTGCAGCCAAAGCGTCGCTCGCGGTGTTCCGCTTCCACAGGTACACGACGGAAGCGAGGAAGTTCACCAGGAAGCACACGCCAGCGGTCCATGCGGAAGGAACGTGATAATAGAAGATGCGTTGGACGTCGCCCATCGTCTGCTCGGTGGGCGCGACGTAAAGAGCCTGGTAGGTGCTGTAGGCCAGCAGGCCCAGGGTGAGCACGATAAATGCAATGAATAGTTGTTTCATTCCGCGTTGAGCACACTTTCGAAGAGAAGAAGACAGACTGCTGTGAATACCAAATCGTAAACCGCCAGCATCTTGATCCAGAAATCCGGGGAAGCTTCGCCCGTCAGGATGGAGGTCGTGGCGTCCACCATGGCGAGCACGGCCGGAATGGATATGGGGAAGAGAAGCAACGGCAGCATGATCTCGCGGCTGCGGGTACGGATGGACAGCGCCGCGAAAAAAGTTCCATTGACCACCAGCGCCCACGTCCCGAGCAAAGCCACTACTACCAACTGCCAGACCGGTCCCACGGAACGCAAATTGTAGAAGACCACAAACAGCGGCGTCATCAGGACTTCCAGCACCACAACGAACAGGAAGTTTCCCAGCGCCTTCGCCACGAACAAAGCGTTGGGCGGGGCGGGCGATACGCGGTAGGCATCCAGTACCTGGTTGCGTAGCTCGCGGGCCCATGTCTGGTTCAGTGCCACCACCGCTGCGAACAGGAACGCCACCCACACCAGGCCGCCAGCGATACTCCGCGACTCTTCCGCTGTTGGGTTGAACGCGAAACTGAAGATGACCACCACCAGCAGCGCGAAGAACAGCATGGAGTTGATAGCGTCTTTGGAGCGCCACTCCATGCGGAGGTCTTTGTGCAGGGTTGCGCGCGTAACGCTCAGGGTGGTCATCGTACGGCCTCCGCACCGGAGTTTGTGGTCACTGCCCTTCGCAGGACGGCCTCTCGCCTGACAATTTGCCCGGCCGACATGTGGACGAAGTCGTCGGCCACGCCTTCTATCAGCGCCGCCTGGTGAGTAACCACGACGATCGTCTTGCCATTGTCGCGGACATGGCCCAGCACTGCCGCCATCGCGCGGGCGGAATGGACATCAACATTGGAGAAGGGTTCGTCCAGCAGGATGAGATCAGGATCATGCAATACCGCGCGCGCCAGGGAGAGGCGCTGGCGCATGCCCTGCGAATACTGGCCGACACGCCGCAATAGCTCAGGATCAAGCCCCACCATCTGCATCGCATTGCTGCCGACGGAGTCATTGTGCAGGCCATAGAGCCCGGCAAAGTAACGCAGATTCTCCATGCCGCTCAGCTCGTCGTAGAGCAAGGGAGCGTGTCCCATGTAGCCCACGCGGTGGGCGACCTCGCGAAGTTTGCGAGTGCCGAGAAGCGTAACACTGCCCTGGCTCGGCTCCATTAGGCCGGCAACAACTCGCAGCAGCGTGCTCTTGCCGGCGCCGTTGTCACCGAGTACAACGTAGAGTCGTCCCGCAGCGAACCTGTCCGAGATATCGCGCAAAGCGGCGAACCGACCAAAAAACTTCACCAGCTGTTCGAGGACGATGACAGGCTCGGCGGGAGAATCGGTTGTGCCTGTCATAGGTGGTGGTTCCGCAACACTCTCCGGCAGGGAACTACTGCCCCTGTGCCGCCGGCTGCGCGGAGGTCAGCGCTGCTTTCTGAGCGTTGGGCTCGGCTGCCGGTGTGGCGCTCGGTTGTCCCGGCTGTTTGGGAGCGTACTTGGAGGCGCACTTGGCTTGAAGGTTGGAGGCGTGAAAGACGCCGTCACGCCCGAACTTACCTTCTGCCAGGGCCTGGGCGTTGTCCTTAAAGGTGTCGGGCGGAGCTTCCGTGCCGGTGTAAACCACCGGCAAAGTGCGGCCTTCTTCGGCCAGCAGGAATTCCAGATGTGTACCCTGGCGCTTGATGGAGCCCGGCGCTACATTGCCCGCCACGCGCAACCGCTTGCTGTAAGCGCCGTTGCCCATGCCGTTCAGTTCTTTGATGGTGACGTAGTAGCTTTTGCTGTCCTGCACGCCGGTGTAGGCAAGATAACCGAGCGCGACGACAATCACTCCGATGACAGCGCCAAAGCGGACATATCTGCGTCCCTGTTCAGACATAAAACCCAACCTCTTCCAACGCTATGAAACTGCCGTGGTGCACAGGAAATCGTGCTCCGAGGCACTCGATAAGGATACCGCCTTTGACCTCACAACGCCATGTGACTTTGGTCACATGGCGCGCGTGATTGTCGCAAGAAGAAACGGAGCCCTCGAAATTACGCCGCGCCGCGCTGCCGAAGCGACTCGGCAAGGCCAGCCCGGACCAACTCGATTAACTCAGACGGAGGGGTCGGCTTGGTTCGGAATTGGACGTGCATGCCTTCGTACTCGCTCATCGCATCCGGCATGCCGCTCAACACCACGACGGGCACCCAGTTATTCCGGGCGCGAAGCTGGCGGACGAATTCCGCACCGTTGCAGACCGGCATAACATGGTCCGTTACC
Source organism: Acidobacteriota bacterium (assembly GCA_031296115.1). Lineage (GTDB taxonomy): Bacteria > Acidobacteriota > Terriglobia > Terriglobales > Acidobacteriaceae > Bog-257. The sequence goes on from JARLGI010000027.1 coordinate 8,266, forward strand.
ACAAGCCCAATGTGGTCGCCCAGAACACACAGCGTGGCCAGGGCGCTTTCCGCTGTGGTGGCGGTCGATACCGTGAATCCGGCATTTCGCAGCACGGCTTCACGGACCTTAAGCTGAACAAGATTGTCGTCGATCAGCAGTACCTGGCTGAAGCCGTCCATATCCATACCTTTATTTCGAGCGATCAGCCCTTGTGGTCACCGGATCTGGCATCTAACCGGCTGCAAGCCGGAAAACCTTTGTTTTTAACGGTAAACGTGGTGTTCACATGAGCCAAAGGACGCGAAAACAGACATCCCGCTGCGGGTGCGCTGACAACCGCCGCAGGTGGCGGCTCGCCGTCCCAGACAGCGAGCAAGGGACTTGGAAAAGAACGTTAGGCGCTACGCTGCTGGGCGCTGATCTCATGCAGCGCCTGGAGCCAGTCTTGCTCGGGAGAACCGCCGATCCCGTTTCGCTGGAGGTACAGTTCATAGGCGCGTACGCGGATTCTCTCTTCCAGACTTAGGGGTGGCGGCGACTCAACCACAATCTCGGGCGCCTTCGATTTCGGCTGCTTCGCCTGTAAGCCATTCCCATTTTCGGAATTGGCCTTGCGACTCCGTTTCTTCGGCGCGCTGCTTGCATCAGTGGCCCGTGGTGCTTTCGGCATTGTACTTACACTCCTATACCCTTTGAATTTCAACGGGTCCTCGCCCTAAAGTCGCGGCCCGTTGCCTTTCTTCTACTATACCCAATCACGGCCAAACTTGGGGCGCGAAGGTGGTGATTTCCACAACTTTCAGCGACTCAAACGAGTTAAGTGCTGCTCGTCACGTCCTGCGGTGCAAGTTGCTCTCCCATCATCACTTTTGGTGTCCAATGCATGTCAGAAGTAGCGGCCGAACCGGGAACTAATCAGGCAACAGTTGCGTATCAGACATCGGGCGGAGTCCCTGTCACTTTCATGATGTTTTTCGAGACTCTCCGGCAGACCTTGCGAACGTTGTGGGCGCACAAGCTGCGCTCCTTCCTGACGATGTTCGGCATCGCCTGGGGCGTTGGTTCGCTGCTGCTTCTGGTGGGCCTGGGCGAGGGATTCCGGTCGGGCAACAAGCGCGAATTGAATTCGCTGGGCGAAGACATCATGTTCATGTTCCCGGGGCGCGCCCCTGCCGTCGCCGGCAACATGAGTTCCGGCCGCCCCTACAAGATGACCTATCGCGATTACGTCGACATTCAGCGCGAGGCGCCGCACGTGCGCGCGGTTGCGCCGGTCCTGATGCGCCAGGACATTCGCGAGGTCAGCGACTACGGCAACACCAACGGACAGGTGGTAGGTGTTCCTCCGCATTTCAATACCATTCGCTACCTTCCGCTGGACAGCGGACGCTGGCTGAATGACGCCGACGACGCACAAAAGCACTTCGTGTGCGTGATCGGGGACGAAATGGTGAAGAACCTGTTCCCGGGAGGGCGAACCCCGGTCGGCAGCTCGATTCTGCTGAATGACGTTCGCTTCGAAGTGGTGGGAGTCGTAAAGCGCGTCGGGCACGGCGATGACAACTCGACCAACAATCGGGTCTTCCTTACGTACACCATGATGCACGAGTTCTTCCCGCTGGCGGGCGAGCAGGAGCAGGACGCGGTTTCATTCCTGAACTACCGGCCGCGCGCCCGCGATGAACATGATCTGGCGCGGCAGGAAGTACGCAAGATCGTGGCACGCAATCACGGCTTCGACTGGCACAACGAGGACGCTTTCGAGGATTGGGACACCGTTAAGAATGCCGAGATGGTAGGCAAGATTTTCGACGTGATGGACATCTTTCTCGGCGGAGTCGGCCTGGTGACCCTGACGCTGGGCGCGATCGGCATCGTCAACATCATGCTGGTGGCAGTGACCGAACGGACGCGGGAGATTGGACTGCGCAAGGCGCTGGGCGCAACCAAGCGCAGCATCCTCCTACAGTTCTTCCTGGAAGGCGCGTTTCTGACGCTGTTGAGCGGCGGTATTGGAATGGGCGGTGCTGCCTTGCTGATGGGCGCCATGAGCGGTGTGGGACAGGTCCCGGGCTTCGATCCGCCGACCATGTCCTTCATGTCAGCGACCGTCGCTATTGGGACGCTGGCCTTGGCCGGAATTTTTGCGGGACTCTATCCCGCCAGCAAGGCCGCAAACCTGCAGCCCGTGGAAGCCTTGAGGCAGGAGTAAGCCATGGTGAAAGATCTACTCATGCAGGCCTACGGCGCCATGCGCCACAACCGGCGCCGTACTGCGCTCACCATGCTGGGCATGGCATGGGGCATCGCCACCGTGGTTCTTCTCCTGGCCTACGGCGCGGGATTCGGGCGCGCGATTGAAACCATCTTCGCCAATTGGGGCACGCGCATCATCGGAGTTTTTCCCGGCCGCACTTCTCAGCAGGCCGGCGGGCAGAAGGCGGGCACCAAGATCAAGTTCACTATTGACGACATTGACCGTATCGTGAACGCCGCGCCCCTGGTGCACCGCATCACCCCCATGGTGGAGAAGCAGAGCACTGTCTCGCAGGACGTTCGCACCTACACACTGCCCATCAATGGCGTGAATCCCAACATGTTTCAAATCCAGGCGCTGCACCTCGGCGAGGGCCGCTTGCTGAACGAAGCCGACCAGATGTCGCGCGCCCGTGTCGTGGTGATTGGCTCCGAGGCGAAGACCAAGCTGTTCTCGGGGCAGTATGCGCTCGGCCAGTTCATTCGCATCGACGGCATCAGCTTCCAGGTGGTCGGCGTATTGTCGGCGCACATGCAAGAAGGTGACGACAGCGTCAACAAGGTGATCTACATTCCGTTCACCACCATGGGCGACCTGAAGGACACGCACTATCTTGACGGCATCTGGCTCGACTATGAAGGCAACGAATTCGAACTGGTGGAGCACCAAGTGCGCGGCGTGCTGGCCCAACAATACAACTTCAAGCCAGACGACAAGCGTGCGATCTTCGTGTTCAACATGATGAAGCAGTTGAAGCAGTTCCAGATCATCACCACCGGTCTGCAAATCCTGCTGGCGTTCATCGGCACGCTCACCCTGGGCATCGGTGGCGTAGGCCTGATGAACATCATGCTGGTCTCGGTGACCCAGCGCACCCGCGAGATCGGAGTAGAGAAAGCGCTGGGCGGCCGCCGCCGCGACATCCTTTTTCAGTTCCTGGCGGAAGCGCTGGCCATTACCTTCATCGGCGGCATCTGCGGCATCATCCTTGCCTACGCCGTTTCTATGGGCGTAGGACGGCTTACCTTCTATAGCGCGATTGCCAAGAATGCCGAGGCCGCCGACATCCGCCTTATCATCGATCCCATGATTGTGATGGTGGCAACCGTCATCCTGACCTTCGTCGGGTTAATCAGCGGCATGCTGCCGGCGATTAAGGCCTCGCGCCTGGACCCGATCGAAGCGCTGCGGTACGAATAGGCGTCGCCGATCATCCGCAGGACAAGATGAGCGCCTGTTACCCTTCGTCGCCGAACTAGGCCGCGGGCGGCAAGTACTCGCTCCGGCTGTCCTGGGTTTTCCCGAATTGGGGAGCGGAACGGACACATTCGGGAACGCTGGCCGACTTCCCAGTAGTAATGTCCGCCAGCCCGGACCTGTTCAGAAAACGGGAGGACGGTCGAGCGAGGATTGTTCAACTGGCAGATTGAGCCCGTACTTGGCTGTGATATGTAGAACGAGTTCGCGGAACCAGACCGGAGCAGTCGGGGCAACATAGACCTTCTCCAAGAGCTCGGGTAACCGCACTGGAATGAACCGGCCACGTTTCCGGATTCGGCTGTCGGATCAGAATTTGAGCGGCGCTATTGCGGGGGGTCAGGGGCCGAAGGTAGATGTTGAATCAGCGCTCGGAGTTCGCGTTCATGGGCAAACAACTTGCGCTTCCGCATGTATCGGTAGAGGGCGTTGTCCTCCCGCATCCACTCGGTCCCGTAGTCCATGTACTCCATACGCCGACGAAGGTGCCGGCCGGCAATTCATTATGCAGCCTGATATAAGTCGACTGTATTGCGACGGCATCGCACGTCCTGGCGTACAGCTTCCACATCGCATCGGACTCGTGCTCATTCATGTGCCAGCAGTTGATCAGCGTCCACTGACGTTCAAACTCATGATAAGAGGACACACCCTCTAAAGTGGGGATGGGTATCTTCCCTTCGTAAACCATCGGCCACATTACCCTATTGATGTGTGAGTTGGCTCCCTCGTACGGATCGCCTAGCATGTCAGCCCGCGAGAAATATAGCGCTCCGCTATCCAGCAGTGAAACGTACTTGGAGAAGTCCACGTACCGCCACACTTTGATGTTGGGGTCATTCGGTGCTTTAAAGACCGGATGGTTCGATTCTGCAGGCATCGGCGCTATTGTAGCCCGCTGCGGAGCGAAACGAGCAGGTCGAACGGTCGAACGCGAAGTCCCCGGAAACGCCCTCATGGGAAGAAAACGTTCCCATTGGATCGACGAGACACCGGAACTTGGGCGGTTACGAGTAAGAAATCGCCATCGCACACGTGATCGCGCCGAGAACGATTGCCGAAAGATTGAGTCGAGTAAAATCTTAGCCCAACGCTGCAGTAGTGGGTAGCGTGAACCAGAAACCCCGAGCCCCTTCAGGGGGAGGAACTTGTACGTACCCATGCAAGCCTGGCTAACCCTGCTTTTGCTGGTCGCGATGTTCGCCGCGCGCAAATGGACCTTCACGGCGCCGACAGTTGACGGAAGGACCATTCCGAGCGAGTGGAGCCTGAGATTTGAATTCAAGAGAAACGGCACCAAAGCACTGCCGCAGTGCACTTCGCCGCTCTCATAATTTACGCAATCGGGAAGAGAGTGGCGGCAACTTGGCAAAGCAAAGGCTGACCGTCGGCGCCTGGCTCGCGTTTAGATTCCAGGTAATAAGACTGAGCATCCGGCAGCTCATTTTTCCCGATTCAACAACTTAGGCCCTCTTTTTGTTTTCCATCGCGACGGAGAAGGCTGTTTACCCTCGCTGACGGTGGCGCTTCGTGCGATCAGAACAACTGTCAAGTGTTGTGCGACTTCCATCATCGCAAGCTCGCTGGCAAAGGCGGACGTGGCTGAGAGCGCGCGCTCTTGAGGGGTATGGGGTCTCCAATCGCTAGGAACTGGCGCCGTCTGACACTCGCGCATCATTTCCTTGCGCACTCGCGAATTTTGAACTTTTAGGGCCTCACAGGATGAGCGCATGAGCAGCACGGAGCACGCGTGGACGGGACGGTCACTGAGACAGAATCGTCGCAGCTCAGATGAGCGTCCATGCCGATTACTTGTGTAATAGCGATTTCGCAACAGCTATCCGGGTCGTCGTGACTGCCGACAACCGGCGATTTATCGCAAGTGGGTTCGAATCGAAATGTCGAGCGTAGTCGATTGAAATAACGAACCGGGACGGTTTTCTGCCGCCCCGGCTTGATAGTGTCGGCTACTTCGCCTCGTTTATGGCCGGCGGCTTCCAACTTCCGTCAAGAATGGAAGGTGGGGTCTCCTTCGGCCAGTACAGCCGCAGCATCGGAATGAATTTAGCCTTTGGCGCAGGCAGCCAGTTGGCTTCCTTCGCCTTGCCCGGAGAGTCGGCCTGGAGATACAGGTCCACCGAACCATCAGCGTTGGTGATGAACTTGTTGCGCTGGCTCAAGGTGTAGCGGTTGAGCGGGTTCGGCACGAAGAAATAAGCCGCATCGTACATGGTGAGCGACCAGAAGCCGTTGACTGGTGGCATCTGGCCCTTATCGAAGTGCAGGGTGTACTTCTTCGAAGCCCCATCATAGTCGCCGCCGCTCCCGTCCTTTTGCCCCACAGGATAGATCGCGTCCTGGGGCCGGTTGGCGCCAAGACCGAAGGCGGTAACGAACGCCCGATCTAGATAGTCGGTGCCGTAGAGACCCGCCTTCGGGAGGATTAGCCACCCGTTGACGGGATCAACCTTCTTGGCGAACTCCACGATCCTCGCCTGACCCAGCTTGGGCACAACCTTGATGGCCTCTTTGTCGAAAGCCCCGAGCTTGCTCGGATCAAAATCCTGCCCCGGTACCAAGCCGATCTTCGCCATGTTTGCAACCATCGGCGCATCTTCGGGCGCGGGCGGGTTGGCCTTCAGCAACTGCGCCAGGTAAGTGAAGTAAGCGACAACATCCAAGTGATCGACTTGGTCGCGGGTCGCGGTCTTCATGTCCATGCTGGGGTCGACCTGACCGGCAGGAGGAGTGTAGGGCTTGCCATACGAACTCAGCGGAACCAGCGAGGATTTGTCCTGCACAGCGTGTACAGCAGCGTAGTCGGCGGGAGTCCCGGTGCAATAAATTCGGCCGATGATAAACACCAGGGCCGTAGGCGACTTATATTCCGTCACTCCTGCGGGCAGCGTGCCCGACCATCCCGGCCCGGTGATGGCGTACTTCTGGGCCTTGCTGCCGGTGGTGCGCTTGCCGGGAACCTGGAAGACATCGGTCCAACCATCCAGCATCGGCATCAGGTAGTAGCGGTCTCCCATGTCGGGAAAACTGAAGATCCACGGCTCCTTCGAAACATCCAGCCACGCTGTGAGGTACAGCGTGTCAGCGTTGGGGGCGGTAACGCTGTGGTTGTCGACGGGCGGATAGGTCCGGAACCTGACAAGCTGGCCCATGGGCGCGTGTGCCGAGTCGGGAGTGGCTACGTTGGTAAACACTTTGCGCGTCATGTCCATGGTGACCAGCGGATAGCCGTAAATGTAAGCGTCGACCGCGGTTTTGACGGCATCTTCGACCCCGGGCTGGGCGGTGGCGGCAGACTTCGTGCCCGAATCCGAGCAGGCGATTAGGCCCAGCACAACGGTGAGAATCAACAACAGAACTGCATGCTTACCCTTCATATGTTCTCCTAATCCTGTGCGATGCCCGTCCAGGTCTTGTCGAACAGCACGTTCTCAAGTCCTGTATTTTGAGGGTGCTCAATGATAACAGGCCCAGTGATCTCATCTAAACCCATTCGTATCTCGCCGCCGACCGACACGGGCTCCACCGGTATCACGGGCGACTCGGACGCTGGCTTCGCAGAGAATATAGAGATAGATGTTGAGAACAGGCGACTACACAAGCAATCCCAAAACGGGGCGTTTCCGGCCGATTACTTGGAAAATGGAGATTTCACAACAGCAATCAGAGACAGCTGAGCTGTGACACTGGCGTGATGGAGGTCACGACAGTTTGCAAGTCTTCTCAGCTGAATTGGAGACATAGCGGAGACACAGAGCACTCGCTTTTAGGTGGTATTGCAGTAAAGCCGCATGTTTATTGGTAGCGCTACCGGGAATCGAACCCGGGTTTGAAGATTGAGAATCTTCCGTCCTAACCCCTAGACGATAGCGCCACGCAGGAAGACCGTTCGATTATAACAAAACAGCCGCAAGTCCTGGCACGGCTGCTCTCAAGAAAAGCGTTCATCCCCGCCTCTAGCGCGCCTTTGCGAGGGGTGTTGACAACCCCCGGGTCCCCGTAGCAGAATCTCATTGATAGGCGAATGAAAAGCGAAAGTAGATGATTCGGTCTGCTCCTTTTGGGCGGACCGATTTCCCCGTTCTGAGTCTGCTGCTATTCGCTCCCTCGCCCTTGAGGTCCTTATGCCGTCTTCCGCTGTGCTTCGTGCCCGCATCGAGTCGTCCCTCGGCGAGCGCCTCTCCTCTGCGCTGTTGCTGCGCGAACATGCTGTCCCGTTGACCGTGCCCATCGGCGTGGCGGCGCTCGACGTTCTCACCGGAGGTCTGCCTCGCGGGGCGCTCAGCGAAATTACCGGCCCGGCCTCCTCCGGACGCACCGGGGTGATGCTGGCTGCGCTGGCGGGAGCGACATGGCGCCAGGAGGTGTGCGCCCTGGTGGATGCCAGTGACAGCTTTGATCCAGCATCGGCGGCGGTCGCCGGCGTGGATCTCGACCGCCTGCTGTGGGTCCGATGTGCCCGCCATGCGAACCCGCGACGCAGAAACGATACACCGCGCGGACATCTGGAGGGTTTTGCTCCGGGTCCTGGCTTTGCATTCGGCGCAGCGCTGGAACAGGTGCTGAAGGTCACCGACCTCCTGTTGCAAGCTGGAGGTTTTGGCATGGTGGTACTCGACTTGGGCGACATCCCTGTCGCGAGCGCCCGGCGCGTGCCGCTGACCTCATGGTTCCGTTTTCGCCGTGCTGTGGAACCCACCGCGACGGTTTTGCTGCTGGTGGAGCAGGAGCCGTCGGCGAAAAGCTGCGCTTCGCTGGCGGTTTGTCTGCAGGCAGAAACTGTTTGTGCGTGCGATTCCGCTCCTTATCAGACGCAGGAAGCCATGGCGCGACGGTGCAATCCTTTTCGCAAAGCCAACCCGTGGAACGCTGAGAGCAGTCAGATGCCGCCTGACACTCCGGAGAACAACCCTGTGAGTCACGCCGCACTGTTACATGGCATGTGCCTGCGCGCCCAGGTAGTGCGCTGCTCCACGACACAGCGTAAACCTGCGCAGTCGACAGGTACCAGTTTTGAACTACGTGCGGCCCTGTAATTCCCGCCATAGTAATTCCGAGGACACGGATGTTTGCCTGCATTTACATTCCCGATTTTCCGGTGGAAGTTCTGGTTCGCGCCGAACCAATCCTGCGCGAGCATCCCGTGGCTGTGCTCGAGGGCAAGCCGCCGCTGGTGCGTGTGGTGGCGCTCAATGACAAAGCTCGGCTGCTGGGGATCGACGCAGGCATGACCAAGCTGCAAGCCTCTATTTTCGCGGCTTCGGAAGAGAAGGCGGCATCTGACGCGAACTCGGTGAGGCGCCCTTCCAAAGCCACGCAGATTGAGTTTGCCTCGAGGCGCGTCACGGCCAAACCCCGGCCGGGGCTCGCCCTGTTGCGCCAGCGTTCGGCTGAGCAGGAGACCTCGGCCCACAGCGCACTGCTGGATGTGGCCCATGCCTTTACTCCTCGAGCGGAAGATACAGCCGCCGGTACGTTGCTGCTCGATCTGGATGGCTTGGAGCGGCTCTACGGTGCTCCGGCAAAAATGGCGTGTGACCTGGCAGCGCGGGTGAGCGCCGTCGGACTGGAAGGCAACATCGCGGTTGCTGCTAATGCCGATGCGGCGATGCATGCTGCCCGGGGATTCAGTGGTGTGACCGTGGTTCCTGTGGGCAGGGAAGCGCAAAGGCTTGGAGCGCTCCCCTTACATGTGTTGCTAAATGCATTCGACATTTCCTCACAGAAAAAAACGTCTTCGGAAGAGGAGCGCAAGAAGTTACGCGAGCAAGTGCTCGACACCCTGGAGCGTTGGGGTGTGCGCGATTTCCGGACCCTGGCGCTCCTGCCCGATCATGCGCTGGCATCGCGGCTGGGCGAAACGGGAACGCGTTTGCAGCGCATGGCCCGCGGGGCCAGCACCCGGACGCTGGTGCTGTGCGAGCCGGCGGCGCGCTTCGAAGAAGCAATGGAGTTGGAATCTCCGCTGGAGACGCTGGAGCCATTGTCGTTCGTCTTTAACCGCTTGCTCGAGCAGTTATGCGCGCGGCTGGAAGCGCGAGCGCTGGCGGTACAGGAACTTGGCCTGCGCCTGCAATTAGAGCGGCAGGTAGCAGACGAGGAGAGCCTGAGTGCTGACGAACTCACGGGCGGAGCAGGGAGGCCGGCTCTATTTCAGCGGCGGTTGCGGCTGCCGGTGGCCATGCGCGATGCCAAAGTTTTTCTCAAGCTGCTGCAACTGGAATTGGCGGCGCATCCTCCCGGCGCTCCGGTCATTAAGGCATGGATCTCGGCTGAACCTGCACCACCGCGCTCGGCGCAACGCGGGCTTTTCCTGCCGATTACTCCGGAAGCGGAAAAGCTGGAGATAACGCTGGAGCGCATTCACGGCGTGGTGGGCGAGCGGCGGGCGGGGATCGCGCGCCTGCTGGATACGCACCGGCGAGACAGGTTTGCCATCGAACGCTTCACGGCTGCCGAGGAAGCTAGGCAGGAGATATCTACCACATTGTCGGACATCAAGGAGCAACCATGCCTGGCGCTACGGATATTTCGGCCCGCCTGGCAGCTACAGGTGCGAATCAGCGAGGGAAGGCCAGTCAAATTGGCCGCCACGGTACAAGCCAAGGACTGTCCAGCACTCGACGGCAAAGTTGTGTGGTCGGCTGGACCGTGGCGCTCGTCGGGAGATTGGTGGGCCGAAAATGGTAAGGATGCGAGTTCCGGGAAAGAGAGTGCCGGTGGCTGGGACCGCGAGGAATGGGACGTGGCATTGGCCAGGGAAGACAGCAGCGCCGTGGCGCTCTATCGCATTTATCGCGACTTGGCCAGCGGCCAGTGGTTCGCCGACGCCAGCTACGACTGAATGTATATCGAACTCCACACCCGCTCGGCCTTCAGCTTCCTCGAAGGTGCATCCGTCCCCGAGGAGTTAGCCGAGGTGTGCGCCGCGCATCAGATGCCGGCCATGGCCTTGCTCGATCGCGATGGAGTGTACGGCGCGCCACGTTTTCATCTGGCGATGAAGAAGCTTAATCTCCAGGCGCATATCGGAGCGGAAATCACGTTTGTGCTTCCGTCGACCAAGACCCTTTACTCTCCCGATCTCGCTCTCCCGCGCCTGCCGCTGCTATGCGCCACCCGCGAAGGCTACCAGAACCTCTGCCGCCTGGTGACGCGCATGAAGTTGCGTGCGCCTAAGAACCCGGTATCACTGCCGCGCGGCGCGAAAGCTGACGACGGCCTTATCTTCCGCATGCAAGCAACGGCCTCCCTCGCCGATCTCAGCGAGTATGCCGCTGGGCTGATCTGCCTTACCGGGGGCGACGAAGGTTCCCTGGTGCACGCATTAGCCAGCGGCGGCGTGGAAGCGGCTCGCAGCTCGCTTGAACAACTTATCGCCATCTACGGTCGCAACAATGTCTACGTCGAACTGCAGCGCCATTCCAGCCGGGCACAGGAGGCCCGCAACCAGGCAGCTATAGAGTTGGCGCGCAGACTGCATCTGCCGCTCCTGGCCACACAAGGCGCGCAGCATGCCAAGCCGGAAGCGCGCCAGATTCTCGATGTTTTCACCTGCATCCGCCACCACCGCACGCTCGACACTGCCGGACGCCTGCTGGCTGTCAATAGCGAGCGCTACATCAAATCGCCTCTGCAGATGCTGCAACTGTTCGCCGACTTGCCCGAAGCGACTGCCAACACCCTCGAACTATCGTCGCGGTTGGAATTCACCCTGAACGATCTGGGCTACCAGTTTCCGCGCTATCCCGTTCCGGAGGGCGAGACCATGAACTCGTTTCTGCGGGCCCACTCGATGGAAGGTGCGCGCGACCGCTATCTGCGGCCGGGGCAGGGCGAGTTGTGGCAGCGGGCACAACGCCAGATCGAACGCGAGCTGAAACTCATCGAGCACCTCGACCTTGCAGGGTATTTCCTCATCGTGTGGGACATCGTGCGCTTCTGCCGCGAGCAGGGCATCCTGGTGCAGGGGCGCGGCTCCGCCGCCAACAGCGCCGTCTGTTATTCGCTGGGGATCACTGCCGTCGATCCCGTCGACATGGAGTTGCTGTTCGAGCGCTTTCTGTCAGAGGAGCGCGGCGAGTGGCCCGACATCGATCTTGACCTGCCTAGCGGTGATCAGCGCGAGCGCGCCATCCAGTATGTCTATCAACGCTACGGCAAGCTGGGCGCGGCCATGACGGCCAACGTCATCACCTATCGCGGACGCTCGGCGGCGCGCGAGGTGGGTAAGGCGCTCAGCTTTGACGAGGAGACGCTCAACCGCCTCTCCGGCTTGGTCAGCGCGTGGGAGTACAAAGATCCGGGCGATACGTTGGAGCGGCAATTCCGCGATGCCGGCTTCGACCTGCGGCACCCGCGCATTCGCAAGTTCTTTGAGCTCTGTCTGGCAGTGCAGGACCTGCCGCGACATCTGGGACAACACTCCGGCGGGATGGTGATCTGCCAGGGGCAGCTCGATTCCGTGGTGCCGCTGGAGCCGGCGACCATGCCCGGCCGCGTGGTGGTGCAGTGGGACAAGGAAGATTGTGCCGACATGGGCATCATCAAGGTGGACCTGCTGGGCCTAAGGATGATGGCGGCGCTGGAGGATTGCATCACCCTCATCCACGATCACTACCAGGAAGATGTGGACCTCGCCAAGCTTTCGCCGGATGATCCCACAGTGTATGATACGCTGCAAAAAGCCGACACGGTTGGCATTTTCCAGATCGAGAGCCGGGCGCAGATGTCGTGTCTGCCGCGGCTGCATCCCACGCACTTCTACGACATTGTGATACAGGTGGCCATCATTCGTCCCGGACCGATCGTAGGCCAGATGGTGAATCCTTATCTTATGCGGCGGCAGGGAAGGCAGCCGGTTGTTTACCCCCATCCTTCACTGGAGCCGGTGCTGGAGCGCACACTGGGAGTGCCGCTCTTCCAGGAACAACTGTTGCGCATGGCGATGATCGCTGCCGGCTTCAGCGGCGGTGAGGCCGAGGAACTGCGCCGTGCCTTCGGCTTCAAACGCAGCGAGAAGCGCATGCGTGACATCGAGATCAAGCTGCGCCAGGGCCTGGACCGCAACGGCATCCCGCCAGAAGCGCAAGAGCAAATCATTCTCTCCATCACCTCCTTCGCGCTCTACGGATTTCCCGAGTCGCACGCCGCCAGCTTTGCGCTCATTGCCTATGCCAGCGCCTATCTGAAGTGCCACTACCTGGCGGCATTCACCGCGGCGCTGCTCAATAACCAGCCGATGGGCTTTTATCATCCTTCAACCGTGGTGAAGGACGCGCAGAGGCACGGATTGCGCGTGCGATCGGTGGATATCACGCAGTCGGAGTGGAATTGCACGCTTGAGCCGCTGAAAAAGGACGGAGTTCCGAACCTGGCCTTGCGCATGGGTCTCCGCTATGCCCGCGGACTGCGCGAGGAGACGGCGCAGGCCATCGTCCAGGAGCGCTCGAAACATCCCTTCGAGTCGATCGCCGATCTTGCCCACCGCGTTCCCGAACTGCGCCGGAATGATTTGGTGCTACTGGCATCCATCGGAGCTCTGAACTCAATTGGCTGCAAGACGGAGAACATGGGTGGAGCAGCGCTTCAGCGCTGCATTGAAGAGTTACCCGGAAGCCCGGTTTTAGCCGCTGAGGTAGTCACAAAGCATTTACCTCAGGCGCTAAAGCGCGAAATCTTAACGAACTCTGACTGCAAGCCTGAAGGCCTGCTCCACCCGCCGCCGGCAAAACAACCTCCGCCCAGCCTGCAGCGCCTGCACCGTCGGGACGCCTTGTGGCAGGTGGAGCGCGCTGCGCGCTTTGCCGGGCCGCTACTGGACGGCATCGCCGAAAGCGACGCCGGTTCGCCGCTGGCAGCCATGACGCCGGACGAACGGCTGGTGGCCGATTTCCACGGTACCGGCCTGACGGTTGGTCCGCATCCCATGGCCTATCGCCGGGCCGCACTGCGGCGGGTGCGCGTGCTCTCGGCCAAGGAGCTGGCGGAAGTTCCTCACGGGCGCCACGTTCGCACCGCGGGGTGCATCATCGCGCGGCAGCGCCCCGGCACGGCCAAGGGTTTCGTCTTCCTCAGTCTGGAGGACGAAACCGGCATCAGTAACGCGATCATCTCGCCCGACATCCTGGAGAAGAACCGGGTGACGATTCTGGCAGAAAGATTCCTGCTGCTGGAAGGTGCATTGCAGAACCAGGAGGGCGTGATCTCCGTGCGCGTGGAGCGGGTGGCGCCCATGCGCGAAGCCTATGCCATCGATACCCTGGACATCACCGATGCCGATGTGCGCTCACACGATTTCCATTGAGCGGCAGCAGCCCTAACCTGAACACCCGCGATATCCACGATCCCACAACCCAGACGGCCAAAGTGCAATTTCCGGCCACCAAGGGCTGAAGGCCTCTCCCATCCGAACCTCGGACGTCAATCGAACAATTTGCAAAAGTGTGCAATTCTAGACAGTCTTAACGATTGGGATGTTATAGTTTCTCCACCAGTACCAATTGCAATCGCTGTGCTCTGCCTATAACGGGGAGAACCTCCGGTTAGAGATAAATAGTGAAAGGCGGCATCCTTGTTCAAGGGTTGTCTTTGCAAGATATCGGCCTATCTATTGCTCACGATCCTTGTGGTCCCTACTATCTCGGCGCAGGACAAAGCCGCCGCCCCCGACCATCTGTTCCTGCCTGACGGAACTCCCATTCCTGTCCAGCTTGCGGAAAACGTCTCCTCGTCGAAAGCTCATGTCGGCGACCAGGTCAATTTTGTCGTGGTTCGGGATGTTGCCTTGGATGGTTTCACCATCATTCCGGCTGGGACCGTGGCTCATGGTACTGTCACAGGAATAAAAGGTAAGCGGTTGCTCGGAATCGGAGCCAAGGTTTCCCTGAAACTCGATTCCGTACACCTGGTCAACGGCGAGGAGGTCGCGATACGCGGCAGCAAAGAAGTGAAAGGTGGCTCGCGCACCAAGCTCATGCTGGCAGCCATGATTGCCACTGGTGTGATCTTCCTGCCGGCCGCGCCGGTTTTTCTACTCACTCGCGGCCGCGAGAGCACGGCCATCAAGAGCACGGAGATAACCGCGCAAGTGGACGGCACGACCTCGGTCCAGTTAGCTGGGCTGCGGCGTTCGCCGGACGGCACGGCTGAACTGGACGAGATGATGGATTACCTGCCGGCGCGTGTCTTTAATGCGGAAGGACGCGAAGGCGACATGCTCAACCTGGTATTTGTCGCCCAGCCGGAGGAACTGCAGGCGGCGTTCGCGCGGGCTGGCTGGGTCAAGACTGACAAGTGGAAGCCTATTTTCGTATGGCATTTGTTACGCAAGCGGACCAATGACGCACAGTTGCCGATGGCCAGGTTCTACCTTTTCGGTCGCGTGCAGGACTATTCCTACGCTTTACCCGATCCGGAGGCCGTGATGTCTCGGCGCCATCATCTGCGCATCTGGAAGACGCATTCTACGGTTGGCGGCACGCCTGTCTGGGCGGGGGCTGCCACCCATGATGTGGCCATTGAAATCGCCAAGAACGGCCGCTTGATCAATCACCGCATCGATCCCGCGGTGGATGTCGAGCGCGATTTCGTCGGTGCCGATCTCACAGACACGGCTTCCGTTACCCGGCAGCGATATATTTACGGCCCCGATCCCGTGTTCCAGGCGAAGACCGCCTCCGGCGAGAGCTATCATTCCGACAGCCGGATCCTTCTGCTCGACCTTCAGAAAGTGCTGCCTGCGACGACCACCGTTCAAAGCGAGGCGTCGGCTGCTACCCGCTCGAGTACGCTCAACATCCCAATCCCGGTCTCTTTTTCTCCCGATGAGATGGCCCAGCCCCGTTGAAGCCGCCCGACTAGAATTCCTGTCCGAACCAGACCTAAACGCGTTGGGCAGGTTCCCGCGACTGCGGAATCCCCCGCGGTTAACTAGCCGGTGGTCAACGGATAAGGGCTGGTAATTAGCGGCCTGGACTAGGCTGCGCGGGCCTTCGCCATCTGCGGCTTGCTGCGCCGGAAGTCCTGCCACTGGAGAACAATGTCAGCCCGCGGAACGGAGAAGATCAGGCACGTCGAGACTATGGTCTCGATTGCCTTGACGTTGCTGTCCCATCCCGTGAGCCCGCCCGATGACGCGCACCTCGACGAAAACCAGGGCCACCGCGCCGGCCAGCCCATGCGGCAAGAGCCAGCACTCGAAAGGCTGGTAGTGCTGCCACGCCGGATCGGCAGAATTGATGAGGAAGCGTTCGTTGTGGTACAGCACGTACGCCATCATCAGGCCGATGAAGACGAAGAGCAGGTTCTTGGAGCGAAGCCACGGGAGTCGTTGCCGCGGCACGGACACGGTTGCCATAGATTCTTACCCAACCCCAAGAAAGGATGCGGTATACTACCGCAGAATTCCCTTATCGAATTCTCGTTAAAACAATTGCCTTTAGGCGGCGACGGCGCGGGCCTTGGCCGGCAGCGGACGGCTGCGCAGAAGTTCCTGCCATTGGAGCGCAATGTCCGCCGCGAAGATGGAGAACGCAAGACAGACCCATACCACGGTCTGGATCATCGCCGGACCCCGGTTATCCAATCCAGTGATGCCCAGCACCACGCGGACGCCCAGAAAGACCATGGGCCCCACCGCAAAACTGCGGACCATCCACTGGCGATGCTGTTGGACTTTTCCCTTAAGGATGAAGGCTAAGGCGATTCCGGTGGTCAGCATCCATAAGGTGCCGTGCGTCACGGCAACCATACTGAAAGACCGCGTAGCTCCCAATCGCTCTTGCGAGTACTGGATGTAAATCCCCAGAGGACCTGCGATGAAAGCGCCCGCAACGTATACCCTGCCTACGACTCGATGCAGCTTCCTGTAACGCTGCCGCAGGCGGTCGGAGAACTGCAGCGGTCCCAGGAACAGGGCGCAGGCTCCGGCGATTCCATGGGGCAACAGCCACCACTTGAACGGCTGGTAGTGGTTCCACACCGGTGCGTGGTAGTTAACCAGAAAGCTCTCATTGTGGTACAAAACGTAGGCCACCATCAAGCCGATGAAGGCGAAGACCAGTTGCTTGGAGCCTAGCCGCACGAGTCGTTGCCGCGGCACGGACACGGTTGCCATAAAAAGCTCACCGCCTTGGGGAGAGGATGCGTCATCCTACAGCGCAGTAGCACTTCTGTCTACGCCACTTCGGGAAGACCCTGGCTGGTACTTTCGTGGTTCGCTATTCAGAGTGTTTGCTACTGGGCGTGGCTCGACTGGCTCAACCGCGCGTGCTGACAGCCACTTCTATCTCCTGCATGATCGCCTCGGCTGCCTTCGCGGGGTCGGCGGCTTCAAGGATTGGCCGTCCCACGACCAGATGAGTAGTTCCGGCGGCGATGGCGTCGCGGGGCGTGACCACGCGCGCCTGGTCTTCGGCGGCTGCACCTGAGGGTCGCACTCCGGGAGTCACGATGGCAAACCCGCCCCCCAACTCACGGCGCAACTGTGCGGCCTCCAGCGCCGAGGCGACCAGACCTCCACAGCCGGCGTTGCGGGCCAGCGCTCCTAGGCGTAAGACCTGGGTGGCGACGCTGCTGGCGATGCCCAACTCTTGGAGGTCAGCGTCCGACAGGCTGGTGAGAACCGTGACCGCCAGCACCATTGGCTTGGCGGTGGACTGGCTTGCGGCCTCGGCAGCCGCCTTGAGCATCTTGCTGCCGCCCAAGGCATGAACGGTCAACATGCTGACGCCTAGCGCGGAGGCCGACTGAACGGCCCCGGCGACGGTGTTCGGGATGTCGTGGAACTTGAGATCGAGGAAGACTTTACGGCCGGACGAAATGAGGTCGCGCACCATCTGCGGACCCTCCGCAGTAAACAGTTGCTTGCCGACTTTGTAGGTGGAGGCGGCTTCGCCGATAGATTGAACGATCTGGCAGGCTTGGGCGGCACCGGAGACATCCAGCGCAACAATCAGGCGGTCGCGGGCGGCAAGCATCGGGAGCTAGTTTAGCAGCAATCGGTTGTCAGACCTCGGCTGTAACGAATTGCCTTTACTGATTGCTGACGGCTGATTGCTGAAGGCTGGAAGGGTGTGCCCTCAGGGGCCAACGCCCCTGAGACCTACGCTAGCTTGTGTGCCGTTCTTTAGACCGGCTTGCCAAGAGTTGGGGACCCCGCGGAAGCGAATTCCGGCAGAAAACGATTGGCGGCGGGCCTGAGAGACCCGCACTACCAAATTCGCTTGTTCAATTAGTTAGAAGGACAAGATCACTGCAGGCCGTCGTTCTCGGCGATTTCTGGCGTCTCAATCAGGTCGAGACGTACCATGTCAACGCCGTGCTTGCTCATGTCGAGCATTTTGGCCGCGCCGTAGGACAGATCGATGATCCGGCTCTTCGTGACTGGTCCGCGATCGTTAATGCGGACCACCACCGAGCGGGCGGTCTTCAAATCTGTGACCTTAACCCAGCAACCTAGGGGTAAAGTGCGGTGTGCCGCGGTGAATTGAAACATGTCGTACGGTTCGCCGCTTGCAGTTTGTTTATGCTGGAAGACGCGCCCGTACCACGAGGCCTTACCGACCTGCACCTTGCGGAGCGTGCTCGGGTGAGGCGTAATCGTGTCCTGGGTCTGTCCTGGGGCCCCTCGCCTCGAATCCGGTGTGCTATTACCGGGTGCCGCGCCCAGCGCGGTGGTGAAAACTAGCACCGCCGCTGCCTGGCTAAGTACTCGTAACATTAAACACCTCTCATCGTTAAGTTGGTCCTCCCTGACATGTCTTGTAAGTCTATCCACCGTAAGAAGTAAGAGTCAACCCGCGAAAGTGGTAGTGACGGGTTTTTCACTTGTCAGTTGCGACAATTCGTGCTAAGCGGCCATCAGTGACCGCTATGGCTGAACTTCCGGACGCGACCGGACGGAGATGCACTCAATCCGAAAGCCTTACGGGAGGACTGGCAGAAGTAAGCCTCTACATATCAGCGACTTACGTTGACATGATGAAGGCGGAGGATCGTATCGCAGCGAGTTCGGGTAACCTGCGGGTCACATTTGCGGTAAAGTCGTGCCATGGGCCAGAGGGCGGTCATTCTGAGCATCGCGGGTTACGATCCGTCATCGGGAGCAGGAATTACTGCCGATATAAAGACGGCCGCTGCCAATGGCTACTACGCAATTACCTGCATTACCGCCCTGACCGTGCAGTCAAGCCAGGGCGTCTTTGGCATACAGCCGGTCGATCCCGAGCTGGTTGCCCGGACGTTGCGGACGCTTGCGGGCGATGTCGAAATCGCTGCTGTACGGATCGGGATGCTGGGTTCGGGCGAGGTCGCCAGCGTGGTGGCCGACTTCCTGGAAGCTGGAGACTTGCCTAACGTGGTGCTTGACCCGGTCTTGCGGTCGTCGACCGGCGCGGCGCTGCTGGATGCTGCCGGTTTGGAGACCTTGCGCAGCAGATTGCTGCGAGTGGTGGACATCGTCACCCCGAACGTGGAGGAAGCTGCAATCCTGGCTGGAGCCAGGCAGATCGAGACCGACGAGCCGTGGGAAGTCCTGCTGCCGCAGATTCGAGCTATCACCAAGAAACTACATATGTTAGGCTGTCGTGGGGTCGTAGTCACTGGCGGTCATTTGGCCGATGCCAACGACTACCTGAGTATTTCAACCGGAGAAGCGTGCCAAGAGGAGGTCTTTCCAGGCCAGCGCATCGTCTCGCGTTCCACCCATGGAACCGGATGCGCTTTCGCCACGGCTTTGGCTTGCCAACTGGCCTTGGGAAGGGAATTGCCTGAGGCCGTTCCAGCCGCCAAGGCGTATGTTCGCCGCGCGATTGAGACAGCATATCCGGTCGGAAAGGGAACCGGGCCGCTGAACCATTTGGGATGACGCCCGACGGACGATTCACGACCGGCGGTGGTTTCGGTGTACTGCTCTTTTGCCCGGCTGTTTCAGATTTGTCATGGGCGCAACCATGATTTCTGCGTCCTTGGCAGCTGCTGTTGGGCGCCACGCTTATCAGGTAAACTTCTCATAAGCCATCGGCGATGAAACCTTACCAGCGAGCCCTTTGTGTCCTGAGTATCTGCTGCGTCTTCGGCATGGGCAGCGCTGTGGGCCAGAATTCCACGGCTTCGTCAGTGAATCCGCAGGTCCCGACAAGGTCTGACAACGACCCGACCACGCGCAAAGGCTTCGACCACTTCTACAACCTGGAGTACGACAAGGCGATCCGCGAGTTCGAGAGCGCCCAGCAGGCGCATCCCGGCGACCCCTTCGCGGTAAACCACCTGCTGTCCGCGGTGATATTTAAGGAACTGCTGCGCATTGGAACGCTCGATACCGAGGCCTACGCCGGAGACACTTTTCTTAATAAGGAGCACAGCGAACCACTTGACCCCAAAGTCCGCGAGCGGGTCAAGCAGCTCACCGACCAGGCGTTGGCACTGGCGCAGGCCCAGCTGAGCAAGAATCCCAACGACGTGAATGCACTTTACGTGCGGGGAGTGACTCGCGGTCTGCGCGCGACCTACCTGGGAATCGCCGAGAAGGCATGGTACGGCGCGTTGCGCAGCGCCATGGCTGCGCGTCACGACCACGAGCGCGTGCTGGAGCTTGACCCCAAGTATGTGGACGCGAAGGTCGTAGTCGGCACGGACCTCTACATCGTGGGCAGTCTGAGCTGGCCGGTGAAGGTGGCTGCGTCAATTGTGGGAATCAGCGGTAACAAGCAGAAGGGACTGGACTACTTGCGAGAGGCTGCGGCTGGAGCTCACAGCGAGGTGGCCAGCGACGCCAAGATCGTGTTCGCGCTCTTTCTGCGCCGCGAGCAGAAATACGATGAAGCGCTCCAGGTGGTCGCAGGCATGCAAACCGAGTGGCCGCGCAACTTCCTGGTTGCCGCTGAATACGCCCACCTGATGAACGCGGCCGGTCACGGACCGGATGCCATCGCGGCCTATCGCAAGGTGATTGACGGATGCCATCGCAATGCGTATTCGATGTGCCATATTGAGGTGCCAGCTTACGGATTGGGCGAGGCGATGCGCGGGCAACGCGACTGCGCAGGCGCTGCTGAAGCTTACGAGTTGGCGGCCAGCAACGGCAAAGATCCTGAGCTGAAGCAGAAAGCGACGCTCGCGGCGGGCGAGATGTTCGACGTGCTGCAGAAGCGCGATACTGCGTTGGAGAAATATCGAGCGGTGATTGCGGAAAACTCGGCAACGCCTTCGGCGGACCTGGCGCGACGCTACATGAAGCAGGCTTACAAGACACCGTGAATCTTGTGTTAATTCAGGGCTTTGCGCCCGGGGAACCTTTTTTCGCGCCGCGCGTATCTTCTACTATGCGGAGGCTCTATGTACTGTAACTACTGCGGAAAAGTGATTCAGGACGACGCCAACGTTTGCGCCTATTGCGGACGCCGCATCGGCTCGGTCGCCGGAGGACGTCACAAGTTGATGCGCTCGCGCACCGATCGCAAAATCGCCGGCGTTTGCGCGGGTTTCGCCGAGTACTTCGACCTAGATGTCACCGTGGTCCGAGTGGTCTGGCTCATCGTCGCCTTGTTCGGTGGCGGCGGCGTGCTGGCCTACATCATCGCCTGGATCGTGATGCCCCAAGAGCCGGAATATATTCCGGTGGCTCCGCCGGCCGTTCCACCCCAGCCGTACCAGGGACCGTAATGCTCGCCGTTCTCGACCGCAAGGGGAGCGCAACTCCCCTTTCTGTTTCTCCTGACGCATGCCAACACTTCGCAGCGCTGACGCCGAGCTGTTCTACCAGATCGCGGGCAGCGGTCCCGACGTGGTGCTGCTTCACCCTTTTCCGCTCAACCATTTCTTCTGGGCCGCGATAGCGGAGCAGCTCAGCAATCGTTACCGCGTCGTCCTTCCTGACCTGCGAGCACATGGCGATTCCGAACTGGGCGATGGACCGGCGACGATGCCGACGCTGGCCGAAGACTTGGCGGCGCTCTGTCGCGAACTAAGAGTTCACAAAGCAACGTTTGCCGGCGTGTCCATCGGCGGCTACGCGCTGCTTGAATTCTGGCGGCGGCATCGCGACCACGTAGCAGCCCTCGTGCTGGCGAACACGCGACCCGGCGCGGAAACACCCCAGAGCAAGGCTGCGCGCCTACAAACTGCCGACAAGGTGCTGCGCGAGGGAACGTCCGGCTTCATCGAAGAGATGCTGGCGAAATTGCTTTCGCAGAGCACCCGGACGAACCGGCCCGACACCGTTGACGCAGCCCGCCGCATGATGCAGAAGATGTCGCCTGCCGACATCGCCGGCGTGCAGCGCGGCATGGCGGAGCGTGCGGATTCCATCGCGACCCTGGCGACGATCAACGTGCCGACCTTGCTCATCAGCGGGGAAGAGGACGTCGTGCCGCTAAGCGAGTTCGAGTTGATGCACCAGCGGATCGCCGGCAGCGAGTTGCGCGTCCTATCGCGTGCGGGACACTACGCAGCGTTGGAGCAGCCGCAGGAATTCGGCGCCCTGCTGCGCGAATTCCTGGACAGCCGCCCCCCTCGCCAGTAGCCCATCCGCCGCAAAGTTGGTTAACCAGAGGGTACATACCTCCCATCCCCCCTCCCAGGCTGTCTGCAACGTAGTCATAACAAAGGGAGTCAGAAAAGTATCGCGGCAAATATTGGGCGGCATGGAGTCATGCGTAAACTTTTATAAACAAACGGCTTATTGCAAAAATATCGTCGATTCGGCCTCTTTTCCGCTTCGCAGCTTTACAATTCCGGCGTGCGAAAAATAACCGAGTAGTTAACAGTCTGAACCCTGCGGGCCAGGTTAACGTCCCTGATCCGTTGGCACTAACCACCAACCACTGAGTCTTCAAAGAGCTTCTCAGCTCCGGCCTGCCGTCAGGCTCCACCATGAGTTCTCTCCCGGCGTCATCCCCGCCCCCGGCAATGGTACTTCCAAGATGGTCATCTCGGTGGGCATCAACACTAAGCCGGGCACCTATCCGATTACGATCATCGCGACGGGTGGCGGCGTAAAGGCGACCACGACAATACATGTGCTTGTACCCTGACCCGGCAATCCTCACTCAAGCTCTTCAACGGGCAGACTGGGCACAGATCGTCCATCGGTTCCACAAGCTGCGGGTAAGACCGGAATCGGGAACTTGACGCTCTTCACAGAAGGAATCCTTACGAAGTAGGAGCCCTCTTGCAGCCGATTAGCGGTGACTCTCGGGATTGGGTCTGCCTGCCAAGGCCAGGACACCCCTTGCTGTGGTGGTTATCCCAAAAGCCGGCTTACAACTACTTCATAGCGCATTCGGGATGCTTGGCGAATTCCGCCTGTAATCCGGTGAGGTTGAACGTGCTCGAAGTGGGTATACCCGTGAGGAACGGTGTGAATTCGACGGAGACGGTCGGCACACTCAGCAGAGCTTGCAGGAAATGGATGCGCTCCGGTTCAGTTTTGCCGACGTAGTCGAAGGATTGGAAATTACTGTGAGACACCCAAGTCGTCGGTTGCCTGTGTTCCCCGATGGTCATCTCCAACACCAGCGATGCGGAGTTTCCCCAGGCTGAGTATTCCTGCTCGGTCACGATGCCTCCCGGCGAATACGTGATTGCGTGCACGATTTTCTTGCCCTTTTGCTGGCAGACTACGCCCAACACCGGGGTCTTCGCATGGCCGGAGTAGATCAATCCATAAGGCTGCTGTGCCATCACGCTCAGGGTGGTGACGCCGTTGTCGGAGGTCACATGTACGTCTTGTCCCAAGAGGCCGGGCGGCCACAACGCACAGGCAATTGCCCCAGACATCAATATGGCTCGTAGCGTCTTCATGTCGTCCCTTGCTGTACCCGGGAAAGTGTTCCGCTGTTTTGCGAACAGTTAAGGATAAGCCCCAGTGTCAATGTCGGCACATGCGAGCCTGCAGCTGCTCTCAATTTGGGACCGCGACCTGACATAGAAGCGCGGAGGCTCATCGCCTCGGCGTCTTCCGGTCGGCTTCGGTACACACGGCCAGCTGCTCAAAGCACTCGGCGCTGGCAAGCTCGGGAAAGTACTATAGGGCGTGGTCCGGGAGGCGCGCCTGCCATTCATCGCCGGCCGCTGTGATGGCCGTCACCATTCTCGGCTTCGCGGTTCGGTAGAATAGCGTCGTCATGCTGGATGCCTTTCTGGTACCCGAAAAAACCGTCCTCACCGCCAAGGGAGACAGCGAGCCGTTGGACATCAGCGCTGCCTCGAACCCCGTATTCCTGCTTACGCTGTCCGTCACCAGCGTGGTTGAACAGGAGTCGATCGAGGTGTCAGTGTTCACCTCCGCCGACGGCACCACCTGGGACGCGAAAGCCGCAGCCGCGCTTCCGCAGAAGTTTTATGTGGGCGAATACCCGCTGTTGGTGGACTTGTCCGCGGCTGCCGGTCCGAAGTTTGTTCGCGCCCACTGGGAAGTGAGCCGCTGGGGACGGGGATCCACAACGCCCAAGTTCGAAATTGGCCTGCGGTTCCGCGAGGTTTCTCGCGAGTCGTTGGCGGAAGCCCAGGCGGAAGCGCAGAGCCGCCGCAAGCACGGTGGATTATGAATTTCGTTTAGTCCATGGGGTTCTCGTTCTGCGCCTCAAGGGCCCTAAAGGCCGTGTTTTCTTGGGCGGGGTTCGGCACGCGGCTGAAGCCGTGCCCTGACACGAAGCTCCGGCTGATGCAAAGAACTTGCGCCTCAGGGCACTAGCGCACACGGCGCCAACCATGCCAGAAAGCAAAGCAGTCCCCATCCATCCCGCCCGCAACGTGCTGGGCAGCCTGCGAGTGCCGGGCGACAAATCCATCTCTCACCGTTACGCTATGCTGGCGACGTTGGCGGAAGGGCCGTCGCGGTTGCACAACTTTTCCCTGGGCGCCGACTGCGCCAGCACGCTGGGCTGCGTTCAGGCGCTGGGTGCCAAGGTCGAGCGCGACGAGCAGGGTCGCCTGACCATTGAAGGCTTGGGTCCGCGGCTGAAAGCTCCCGCTGTGCCGCTCGATTGCGGCAATTCAGGATCGACCATGCGCATGCTGGCGGGCATCGTCGCGGGGCAGTCGTTTGCCAGCGAGATGCTTGGCGACGAGTCGCTCTCGCGACGTCCCATGAAGCGCATCATTGAGCCGTTGACGCAGATGGGAGCGGAGATTCGCGCCACGCAAGACGGTTGCGCGCCGCTGCACATCACCGGCGGCAAGCTGCACGGCATCGAGTATCGCCCGCTCGTGGCCAGCGCGCAGGTGAAATCCTGCCTGCTGTTTGCCGGACTGCTGGCCGAGGGCGTCACAACCGTGGAGGAGCCCATGCGCACTCGCGATCATGGCGAGCTGGCGCTGCGGGCTTTCGGGGTAAAGGTCGAGCGCAAGCAGGCAGGCGTCTCGATACAGGGTGGGCAGCAGCTTCATCCTTTGGAAGTGACCATCCCCGGCGACATTTCGTCCGCCGCGTTCTTTCTCTGTGCCGCGTCCATCTTTCCGGAATCAAACCTGGTCATCGATGGAGTGTCGCTGAACCCCACGCGCTCGGCGCTGCTCGACGTGCTGGCCGCCATGGGTTGCAGGATTTCGATGCTCCGCGTGGAAGAACAGCACGGCGAACTGGTGGGCACGATCTCACTGGTGCCGGGCAAGGGCCCGCATCTGGTCATCGCGGGAGCGCAGACAGCCGCGCTGGTTGACGAACTTCCCGTGCTGGCGGCGATCGCTCCGTACACCGCCGGCGGCTTGGAAGTTCGCGATGCCGGCGAATTACGGGTGAAGGAATCGGACCGGCTGGCTGTCGTCACGCAGAACCTGTTGGCCATGGGCGCCCAGGTTGAGCAAACTGCCGACGGCTGGCGCATTCCGGGGGTGCAGAAGCTGCATGGAGCGGAAATAAACTCGTTCGGCGACCATCGCATCGCCATGGCGTTCGCCATTGCGGCCTTGCGGGCCGAGGGCGACACGCTCATTCGCAATCCCGAATGCGTTGCGATTTCGTATCCCAACTTTTTCCAGGACCTGGAACAGGTAGTCGAGCGATAGGCTTCTTACGCTGAGTGTTCGGTGGCCCAGGAAGCGCCCGACTGCGGCTCAGCAGAGACTGAGTCCACATCGGCCATGGGATAGCCCAGCCTCTTCCACTCATAGAAACCGCCCAACAGCGGACGGACGCGGCGAATACCGTGCTTTCGCAGTTGCAGCGCCACCCGGGCGCTGGTCGCTTCGTTCGGTCAAGTACAGAAGAGGATGAGCTCTCCATCGCGGGCAATCTCGCTGTTGCGGCTTTCCAGATCCTCCGGCGCAATCTGCAACGCTCCGGGAAGGGTGCGCGGATCGGTCAACACATCCAGCGGGTGCCGCAGGTCGACGATCACCACAGCCTCGCCCGCTTCCATCTTGTGCTTCAACTCGTCGGGGGTAATGCGGTCGCCCTTCACCTGCTCGATGAAGCGATTGCGCTCGCGCCAGCGAAAGAGAACGTAAGCAACCACTCCGGCAAGGAAGAGCACCAACATCCACCCGCCGAAACGCTGGGTGTAGAAGGCGGCGCGGTCGAGCTGCTTGCCGAAAAGGAAGCCCACCCCTGCGAATGCGCCCGTCCACAGGAGCGCGCCTGCGAAGTCGAAGAGCAGGAACTTGGGGAATTCGACTCCCACCATGCCGGCTAACGTGGGAGCGGCGGTGTTCAGCCCGGGGACGAACTTGCAGATGAGCAGCGTGCGAGCGCCGTACCTGGTGAACGTCGACTCGGTGCGGCGTACGCAAGAGTCCGGTTCCAGCGCAATCCGGCACAGCAAATTCAGGACCACGCCGCCGCGCTTCTTTCCGAAGCCGTACCAAAAGGTGTCCGCGAGCAGGGAAGCGATGGAGGAAGTGAGAATGACAAAGGCCAGATGCATCCGGCCCTGCGAGGCCAGCGCGCCGGCTGCCAGCAGCAGCGGCGACGCCGGAATGGGCAGTCCGCCCTGCTCCATGAGAACCCATCCGAAGAGCAGCAGGTAGCCGTAGTGCACCACGAATTGGAGAGTCTCAGTCATCAGCGGGTGGCACAGGCGGTACAAGGAAAAGCGTGACCTTCCTATTGATGCAAGAGCGGCGCAAAAGTTCCGCTGGGAACCGATTATTGTCTGTCATGCAATCGTAATTCAGCCGCCAGGGAGGGCACGCGGCGACCGCTGGCGCGCGGCTATAATCAAATGTCCGTATGACGGTTACGACGATACAAGAAAAATTCGCCGCGGGCGACGCCCACATGGAGAAATACCGCGGGGCGGAGACGCCGTCCAGGTTCGGCGACGCTGCTCGAGAGTTCCGAGCGTTGCTGGAAGGCAGCGCCATCTTCGACATGAGCTGGCAGGCCAAGCTCGTGTTGAGCGGGGAAGACCGCGTGCGCTGGCTGAACGGCATGGTGACCAACAATATCCGCGACCTGGCGCCGGCACATGGCGTGTACAGTTTTCTGTTGAGTGCCCAGGGCCGCATTCAGGGGGACATGGTCGCTTACAATCGCGGCGACTACCTGCTGGTGACGACGGACCGGGAGCAGGCGCCTGCCATCGCGGCCACTTTTGACCGATATATCATCATGGACGATGTCGAGGTGGGGGACATCAGCGACAAACTTGCCGCGGTGGGCATCGCCGGCCCAAAAGCTTCCAAAGTCTTATCCAGTGCAGGGATTGACGTCACAAGTCTTGAACCGGGCCAGCTAATGGACGCCGTGTGGCGTGACGCCGGCATCTCCGTCGCGCGCAGCGTGCGGCCCCAGATGGATGGGTACGAGATCTGGCTGGCGGTGGAGAACGTGGAGAAGGCCTGGGACGCGCTGGTCCTGACGGGGGCCAAGCCGGCCGGCAGCGACGCGCTCGAACTCTACCGGATTGTGCGCGGCGTGCCGCGCTTCGGCGTCGATCTGCGAGAGCGCGATCTGCCGCAAGAGACGGAACAGTTGTACGCGCTAAATTTTGCGAAGGGCTGCTATATCGGGCAGGAGATTGTGGAGCGCATTCGCGCGCTCGGCGGAGTGCATCGCACGTTTACTGGGTTTGAGTTGAACGGCGATCCGCCGCAGGCGGGGACCAAGGTCCGCGCCAACGACAAGGACGTGGGAGAAATCACCAGCGCCGCACGAATTCCGTTTCCGCAACACGAGCGCACCTTGGCTTTAGGCTACTTGCGGCGCGAGACAGGCCGTCCCGGTGCGGCCGTGCAGATCGGCGAGCAGACCGCAACGGTGCATGCGCTGCCGTTCGCCTAGCCACATTTCTTCCGTATTAGCTTTAGCATTCTTCAGCCCGTAAACGGAGTAGCTTCGACAGGAAAAACTATGGCAGAAAAAGAACAGAAACCGGAATTTGTAGTGACGGACCGCCGCTTGTTCAGTACCGATGGCGAATTGCGCCACGACGTGGTGGCCGACGAAGAGCTTCGCGCCGCCCACGAGCGTGAAACTCAAGATACCCAGCAGCGCGTCAATGATGAGCGGGCCGCACGGCAGCAGCCCGAAGCGCCGACCTCCACGGTCACGACACATGCCGACGAGCCCGAGTTGCCGGCGCCCAGCTCTGCCGAACAGCAGGCGTCCGCCGACGCCTACAGTGCCTCGACGCGGCAGTTCGACGAGCATCTCGAAAAGGAAATGCGCAAGCAGGGACAGCCGCACCGGGCGCAGGACTTCGAGATGACCTTCGAGAAGTTCATCGTCTCGATTTACATGACGGCACTGATGCAGCTCGGACTGGCGGCCCCGCAGGGGGAGAAGCCCGCGGTGGATCTTATCGGCGCGCGGCAGACCATCGATACACTATCCATCATTCAGGAGAAGACCAAAGGCAATCTCGCCCCGGCGGAAGAAAACATGCTGCAGAACCTGCTCTATGAGCTGCGCATGGCCTATCTGGAAGTCACCAACATGCTCACACGTTCGCCCCAGGCCCCGGGGGGTGATGGCAAGCTGAAATGAAAGCCACGCTCACGGTGCTGGGCAGCGGGACGTCGATGGGAGTGCCCACCATCGGCTGCAACTGCCCCGTCTGCACCTCCGCCGATCCGCACGACCGGCGCTTACGGCCGTCCGTGATGGTGCAGTGGGACGAGCACACGGTGCTCATCGACACCACACCCGACTTCCGCGAGCAGGCCATCCGCGAGGGCATCCGAAAGATCGACGCCGTGCTTTACACTCACGGCCACGCCGACCACATTCTCGGACTGGACGATATCCGGCCGCTGAGTTTTCCCCGCGTCACCGGCGGCGGCAAGATACCGCTGTTCGCCAGCGATGCGACCTCACAAACCCTGCGCAGCGTCTTTCGCTACATCTTCGAAGCTGACTACAAGTATGGCGGCCTGGCGCAGGTGGAAATTCGGCCGGTGAACGGTCCAGTGGAGTTGTTTGGCGCGCGGTTCGAGCCATTGCCCGTCTTTCATGGCGATACTGCGATCGAAGCTTTCCGTTTCGGTTCGGCGGCGTATCTCACCGATTTCAGCAGCGTGCCGGAGGAATCGCTCACTAAGCTGTACGGCCTCGATGTCCTGTTTCTCGACGCGTTGCGGCACCATCCGCATCCCACGCACTCAACCGTGGAGAACTCGCTGAAGCTGGTGGAGCGGTTGCAACCGAAGCGCGCCTACTTCACCCACATCTCGCACGATTTGCCGCATGAAGCGACCAACGCCGCGCTGCCGGCCAGCGTTCGCTTGGCCCACGATGGCCTGAAACTCGACTTCGATCTCTAGGACGACGCCTGCATGCAAGTGTTCCGCAAACTCGAGGATGTGCCGCCCGACCTGGGTCCCACGGTGGTGAGTGTTGGGAACTTTGATGGCGTGCACCTTGCCCACCAGGAGGTCGTGCGACGCATGGCGGAGCGCGCACACGCCCTCGGCGGCAAGGCGATGATCCTGACCTTCGAGCCGCACCCGTTGCGCATTCTGCGTCCCGACGTCGCGCCCAAGCTGCTGACCCCACTGGTGCAGAAGTTGCAGTTGCTGGAGCAGACGCGGGTGGATGCCGTCCTGGTACTGCCCTTTACCCGGGACCTGTCGCTGATGACGGCGCACGATTTCGCCCGCCAGGTGCTGATGGAAAAGCTCCATGCGCGTGAGGTACACGAGGGCTACAACTTCCACTTTGGTCACAAGGCGCAAGGCAACGTGAAGACGCTGGGTAAACTGGGCGAGGAGATGGGCTTTACCGCGGTGGTCTACCCGGAGCAGTTGCTGCGCGGGCACCACGTCTCCAGCAGCGAAATCCGGCCGTTGATTACAGAAGGCAGCATGGGAGAGGCACGTGCGCTTCTGGGCCGCCCGTTCAGCATTTTTTCCACTCCCGGGCGCGGGCGCGGCTATGGGCACAAGTACACCGTCCCCACCATCAATCTGTCGCGTTACGACGAACTGGTTCCGGCCGACGGGGTTTACATCACCTGGCTGCGGGTCGGCGGCGAATGTTTCCAGGCAGTGACGAACGTGGGCAAACGTCCGACCTTTGGCGCCGATTCCTTCGCCATCGAGAGTCACCTGCTGAACTTTCATCTCATTGAGTTGCTGGCCGAGACGGAGCTGGAACTCATCTTCCTGAAACGCATTCGCGCGGAGATCAAGTTCCCCTCGGTGGAAGCGCTACGCGAGCAGATTGCCAAAGACGTGCACCGGGCCAGGCGGTATTTCCGGCTGCTGAAGGTGTTTGGCGAGTAGCTCTTTGCGCTGACCGCTCTCACCCCTGTGAGGCGAGCCTGATTGCTATTTCACAAAGGATAAGTTTCGCAGCGTGCCGCGAATAGAGCTTGCGTGTCTCAAAACTGTGTCACTGCCTAGCAGTACGAACGATTTGCTCCGGCGCGCGTAACCTGATAACTTTTCCGTTTACCTTGAAACTCATGAAGATCGCCACTCGCCTCGTTCTCTTTTGCGTCCTTGCCGGCTTGCCGTTGCTGGCGCAAACTCCCACTGACAGCCCGGTTGATGCGCTGCGTGAGCCCGGATGGCACTGGGGACTGTTTATCGGGGGCAGCCAGTCGTTTGCCAATACGCCAAGCGCGCAAAGCCTGGTGCTTGGTGGGCGCGTAGGAAGAGTGCTGACGCACGAGGTCGGCCAGAACGCCCTGCGCGGCTCCTTCGAGATGGCCTTCGACGTCATTCCGCTGAACGAGTTCTGGATCCACGGCGCGCAGTATGCCGGAGGGATCGATCCTCTTGTGGCGAAGTGGAACTTCACCGGGGGGCGCACGGTATCGCCGTATATTGCCGCCGTCGGCGGCATTCTGTTCAGCACGAAAGATCTCCCGCCGGGCAATACCTCGCAGGTGAACTTCACCAGCGGCGGCGAATTGGGCGCGCAGTGGTTTTATCGCGAGCGCCGCTCCATCGATTTCTCCGCCAAGGTCTATCACTTATCGAACGCGTCGCTCGGGCGAAAGAACCCCGGCATCAACGGCGCGGTGCAGTTCATGCTGGGCTATACGTGGCATTGAAAGACGGCAACTAGCGACTAGCAATTAACAACTGGCAAATAGCGACTAGCCTAGACCCCGGGCTCGGCGTGAGTTAGTTTGCCGGACACCAGACCTCTTGGACGGTGGGAAATGATTGGTCGCGGCAGGATATTGGTTTCTCTTTACTAGCTACTAGCTACTAGTTGCTAATTACTAATTGCCAGTTGCTAATTGCTGCTTGCTAGTTGCTAGCCGCTGGCCGCTTCTTTATCCTCATCGCTTATGCCAGCACTCGTAGAATGTGTACCGAACTTCTCGGAAGGGCGTGACAAGTCCCGGGTCGACGCCATTATCGAAGCCATGAAGATGGACGGTGTATACCTTCTCGACCGCGAGATGGACGCCGACCACAACCGCTGTGTCATCACCCTGGTGGGCGATCCCGTCAACGTTGCAGAGGCCGCGATTCGCGGCGTGGGTAAAGCCGCCGAGCTCATCGACCTGACGAAGCACGCCGGAGCGCATCCCCGGCTGGGCGCGGCCGACGTGATCCCGTTCATCCCCATTGAAGGCGTGACCCTGGAAGACTGCGTGGCTTTGGCGCGTCGCACGGGCGAGGAAATCTGGAGGCGCTACAAGGTGCCTGTGTATCTCTACGAGGCTGCCGCGCGAACCCCCGAGCGCCAGAACCTGGAGAACATACGGCGGGGACAATTCGAAGGCATTCGCGAAGACATCAAGACCAACCCGGCGCGCAAGCCGGATTTCGGCAATGCCGAGCTGCACCCCACGGCGGGAGCTACCGTGGTGGGTGCGCGCAAGTTCCTAGTGGCCTACAACGTCTACCTCAACACGCCGGATGTGGACATTGCCAAGAAGGTGGCGAAGTCGATTCGCTTTTCAAACGGTGGCCTGCGCTATGTCAAAGGCATGGGCGTGCCGGTGCGCGGCTTGGCGCAGGTTTCCATGAACCTCACCGATACCGACCAGACATCGATTGCCCGCGTCTTCGAGTACGTCAAGCGCGAAGCGGCGCGCTACGGCGTGATGCCGGTATCGAGCGAGATCGTCGGGCTCATCCCCAAGAAGGCGCTGGAGGACGCTGCCGAGTGGTTTCTGCAGGTGGAAAATTTCGATTCGTCGCTCATCCTGGAGAACCGGCTGGCGGCGGTGATGAGCGGCAAGATGGCGGTCGGCGGAATTCGCGCCGGGGTAGAACCCTTTATCGAACAGCTGGCCGCACCAACCGCAGCGCCGGGAGGCGGATGCGCGTCGGCAGCGACGGGAGCCATGGCAGCGGCGCTGGGCAGCATGGTCGCCGGTATGTCGCGCGGCAAGAAGGCCTACGCGCAGCATGAGCGCCAGTTGAGCGATGCGCTGGCCCGGCTTGCCGAATTGCGCGAACAGCTGAAGGCCTCGATCGACGCTGACGCCGCCTCGTTCAACGAAGTGATGGCGGCGTTCAAGAAGGGGAAAAATCATCCGGAAGCGCAGGCTGAAGTTGAAGCTGCAACAAAAAAGGCCACATTGGTGCCGCTCACCGTCGCGGAGCGGGCGGGGGAAGTGCGACAGATTGTGGAATCACTGCGACCGCTTACGAATCCGAAGATGGCATCGGACTTGGCGGTGGGCGTCGCACTGGCGAACGCCGCAATCCAGGGCGCGCTGGCGAATGTCGAGATTAACTTGGGCGACATCAAGGACGAGGCCTTCCTAGCCGATGTACGGCAGCGGGTGACGGACGTGAATGCCTAGAATTCATTGACGGACCGCGGGAAGACGTTTTCGAGATGAGCAACGACACCAAGTCATTCCGCGTCTTTACAGACAGAGTCGGGTTACAATCAATATCTATGAAGCAGTTCTTAACCGCCCTTTTCCTGAGCGCGGCGCTGTGTTTGCCGGCGTTGGCTGAGCCCGTCAGTAGCAGTGCCCGGACCGTGATTCCTTCCGCCATCCAGCAGATCATCTCGGTGGACTACCGTGCGCTGCGTGATTCGCCGACTGCGCGCGCGCTCAAAGATCGCGTATTGCCGGACAATCTCAAGGAGTTTGAGACGGCGCTGCGCACGGCAGGCCTCAATCCCGACGAGGACGCCGAACAGATTACGTTCGTGACCTATCGTCCGGCGAAAGGGGGGATAAGCGCCATCGGCATCGCACAGGGACCGTTCAAGCAGAAGGAATTCCTGCAGAAGATGCTGGTGAAGAAGATCAAGCCGCAGAAGTATGCGCTGTCGTACCTGTATCCCATGGGTACGGGCATGCAGCTGGTTTTCCTGGATCCTTCTACCATCGTGTTCGGAGAAAGCGCAGCACTCAAGGGTGCTCTCGACGTGCACGACAATGGAGCGGAATCGCTGGAGTCGAACCGCACGATTAATGATCTGATCTCCAGCGTCGACGACTCGCCGGTTTGGAGCGTGCTCGACCAGTTGGGCACCCAAAACATGATGAGGTCGGCGTTGGGGCAGGCGGCGTCGCTCGGCGATTACGATGTTGTCAAGAAACGGCTGCTGGCTTCGGACTACGTAATGAATTTCGCCAACGGCGTGACCTTTGACCTTAACGTGAAGACTTCCGACACCATGAGCGCGGCGACCATAGCCGCGCTGTTGAAGGCGGGCTTGCTCTACCGCAAGATGGGCGCCACGCCGACGGAGAAGGTCGCCTTGGAAAACACCACGGTGGACAATTCCCACGACATGCTGCACATGCACTTCAAGACCGACGACCAGCGCTTCCAGGCCCTGTTGAAGTCGGATTTGTTTGCCGCCATCTCACACTGAAGCAGTTTCAGAGTCGGCGTCGACCGCGTGGAGCCAGCCTTTAGACTGGCGTCAATATCCTTCCCGCACTATAAAAACTGGACCGGTGCGATCATTTCTCAATGACCGCAGCGGCTCAAGCGGCCTGCCCGTCCGCAGGGTACGCGGCGCTGAAGCGCCCTCTACCCGGTTCTATCCGCTGGGTGAATTGTCGAGCTGCGGAGTCCGGCTATAATCGAGGTACTTTGCCAAGCTTGCTGATTGGGTCTTCGCACCGCTTTCTTCTCGTCCTCGCCGTGATCGGCCTGCTGTGCGGGTCGGCTGCAGGACAGGTATCCTCCGGCACCCAGACGGTGATGGTGATGCCGTTCGAGAACCTGTCGACGGCGTCCGGGTTGGAGTGGATCAGCGAGGCGTTTCCCGAAGTGCTGTCGCAACGCATGACTTCGCCGCGGGTGTACGTGGTCAGCCGCGATGACCGCACCTATGCGTTCGACCACGCGGGAATTCCGGCAAACGTGCACCCGTCACGGGCCACTATCTACCGGATTGCCGAGCAGATGGATGCGGACTACGTGGTGCTGGGCAGCTATAGCTTCGACGGCAAAACTTTCAGCGCTTCCGCACAGTTGCTCGATATGAAGAAGCTGCACCTCTATCCGGCCGTGCAGAGCAGCGGCCCCTTAACCAATCTGATCGACTTGCAGACCCTGCTCGCATGGGAGCTTCTGGAGCAGATGCCGACCCCGCCCCCCGTCAGTCGTGAGCAGTTTTTGAAAACCTCCTCGCCCATCCGGCTGGATGCTTTCGAGAACTACATTCGCGGGATTACGGCCACCGATCACTCGCAGAAAGCGCGGTATTTTCGTACTGCCCTCAAGCTGAATCCCAGTTATACGCAGGCCATGCTGCAACTGGGCAAGACCTACTACGATAACCACGAGTACGAGCTGGCCTCCTCGTGGTTCAGCCGCGTTCCCAAGGACGACCCCGCGGCGGGCGATGCCAACTTTCTGCTGGGAATGTCGGAATATTACCGCGGTAGCTTCGACAAGTCGTTTGCCGCGTTCAATTATCTTGCCAGCCGCTTGCCTTTGACCGAGGTCTACAACAACCTGGGCGTGGTGGAAGACCGTCGCGGGCATCACTCATCCGCCGTTGAATACCTCTCCAAGGCCGTCAACGCCGATCCGAATGAGGAGGATTATCGCTTTAACTTGGCCGTCGCGCTGTACAAGAATGGCGACGCCGCCGGGGCCGCGAGGCAGTTGCATGAAGCCTTGCAGCGTCGTCCCAACGATGGGGAGGCCAAGTCGTTTCTCGACGCAATCAACCGCGGCGCGCCATCTGCCTACGCCCAAGCTGCGAATGCGGCGCCGGGCAGTGAAAGCGCTCTGTTGCCGTCGACGCAGTCGCGAATTCCGCTCGAGCGCATCAAGCGTAATTACGACGAAGCTTCCTACCGGCAGCTTGAGATGGAGATCCACAATCTTGCCGCAGCCCGCTTGTCCAAAATGGACCGCCGCACGCAGGCGACCTACCATCTGGAGCGGGGCAAGGAATTACTTGCGCAAAACATGCCGGATGCGGCGGAGACAGAATTTCGCGACGCCATCAATGTTGACTACGGCAATGTGGCTGCCCATGCGCAATTGGCGAATGTGCTGGAGAAGAAGGGCGACTTGAGCCAGGCGCGGTCGGAGGCGCAGTTGTCGGTCCGATTGCAGCCGAATGTTGATGCCATACTGGTCATGGCGCGGATATTCATGAAGCAAAACCAGTTACAGGCTGCGAGCAACGAGGTCGACCGGGCACTTGCGCTGGAGCCAGCCAGCTCGGCGGCGGTGACTCTGAAGCAGGAGATTGCAGCCAAGCAGACTGTTTCGAGACAATAGAGTACGAAGGTCCTCCGGAAGGAGGCAGATATGGTACGCGTCCGGTTGATTCTTGGCTGCCTGCTCTTGGCCGTGTTGTGCACGGGCCTGGCGTCAGCTAACAGCATTGTCAAGATCCGCGTCGATGACACGATACAGCCCATCACCGCTGAATACATCGATCGCGCCATCGAGCAGGCCCGCCAGACCAACGCGGACGCCGTGCTCATCGAGCTCAGCACGCCCGGCGGTCTGCTGGACTCCACCCGGTCCATCATCGAGAAGATACTGGCCTCACCGGTCCCGGTGATTGTGTATGTGGCACCCACCGGCGCGCGTGCCGCCTCTGCGGGGTTCTTCATCCTGGAAGCGGCGGACGTGGCGGCCATGGCTCCCGGCACCAATACCGGAGCAGCCCATCCGGTGGAGTTCGGCGGCGGGAAGATGGACGACACCATGAAGACCAAGGTCGAGAATGACTCGGCGGCCTTCATGCGCTCTTTCGTCGGGCCCCGGGGACGCAATGTCGTGCTGGCGGAGACTGCCGTCCGCGAATCGAAGTCATGGACCGATCAGGAAGCTCTGCAGCAGCATCTGATCGACGTCGTAGCTAAGGACCAACAGGATATGCTGCATCAGCTGGACGGGCGCGCCATCAGGCGCTTCGACGGCAAGCAGGTCACGCTACATCTTGCCAGCGATGCCATCGATGAGATGCCGATGACTGTCCGGCAACGCATCCTGGATTTCCTACTAGACCCCAACATCGCATTTCTCGTGCTGGCGGTCGGCGCGCTCGCGCTCTATGCGGAGTTCAACCATCCGGGCGCGATCGTCCCGGGCGTGGTGGGCGTGGTGTTCATCCTGCTGGCGATGTTTGCCCTCAACCTGCTGCCCACTCGCTATGCGTCCTTCATACTGATTCTCGCGTCGTTCATTCTGTTCGCCCTGGAGGCCAAGTTTGCCACCCACGGCATACTTGGGCTGGGGGGAATCGTCCTGCTCACTCTGGGCGGTTTTCTGCTGGTGGACGGTCCCATCCCCCAACTGCGGGTTCACATCCTGACCGCGCTGGTCATCAGCATCCCTCTTGGCTGTATCACGGTATTCCTGATGAGCATTGCCCTGAAGGCGCGGCGCAATAAGGTGGTGACGGGCGCCCAAGGACTAATCGGAGCGATTGGCGAGGCGCGAACTGACATCGACCCCGAAGGGAAGGTCTTTATCGTTGGCGAGTTGTGGAATGCGCACGCTCGTTCGCGGGTGAGCATGGGGGAGCCGGTGGTGGTTACCAAGGTGGAGGGTTTGGAACTGGAAGTGGAGAAATCCAGGGTCTAGGACGAATGGGACGAGGTAAGTTCCAGTCTGTAATACAATTGACAAGTTGTAGTACAATGGGTTTATGAAGTCGAATGTGCAGGCGCGATTGGATCGCAAGTCTCAGTTGGCGCTGGAATCGATGGTCCGCAAGCTGGGATGGAGCCCTTCCCAAGTAGTTCGGGAGGGGGTTCGTTTGCTTGCTGCGTGCTACACCGTCCCTACCAAGATCAAGGTAATCGGTGTTGGCCGTTTTGCTTCTGGTCTGCCGGATTTAGGCTCCAACAAAAAGCGTCTAGACGGCTTTGGGCGATGACACCGGTACTGCTCGATACCGGTGTCATCGTGGCCCTTCTGGACCGCAGCGAGCATTACCATTCCCGGTGTGTGGCTGCCGTTGCAGGACTGGGGCGGCCCTTGGTGACGTGCGAGGCAGTCATTGCCGAGAGTTGCTATCTGTTGCGTGGGCTTTCAGGCGCTCCTGAGACAGTTCTCGAGAACGTCGCGCATGGGATCTTTCTGATTCCGTTTCAGCTCTTGCGCTCTGCGCCTGCGGTGCGGAGCATTCTACGAAAATATCGCGACTTGCCGGCCGATCTGGCAAACGCCTGTTTGATCCACCTAGCCGATGAACTCAATACGGGAGAGATTCTTACGTTGGATTCCGACTTCGGGTTTTACCGTTGGCGCAAGAACCGCGGTTTTCAATTACTTATGGAGTTGGACTGACAATCCCTACCACGTGTTGTACGCCGTTCCCTCACTTGAGTTCTGGTCACTTCCGCTGTGCACATCCATGATCCCCGGGGCGCTCTGGTCTGGCGACATAAGGCTGTCATCCGTCACGGGCACCCACGTGTCACGCGAGTTAGTGAAGGGATCTTTGGGAAGCTGCTTGAGGTAACCGGCGTCGACGATGTCCTGCAGCGACTGCGGCGCCTTTTGCTTGTCGAGGGTGTACTGGTCGATAACCGAGCGCATGGTGTAGAGGTCGTCCCGCAGCGCAGTTTCCTTGGCGTGCAGTATCGACTGCGAGTAGTTGGGGATGGCGAGCGCCAGCAGAATGACGATGATGCTGATGACCACCATCAGCTCGATCAAGGTAAATCCGCGTTGTAGCCTGCGCCGAGTCATGTTCGCTTGCTGAGTCATTACCACGTTTTGTACTTCGTGCCGTCGAGGCCGGTGCCCTCCGACTTGGTGTAAAC
This sequence comes from Acidobacteriota bacterium, assembly GCA_031296115.1. Taxonomy (GTDB): domain Bacteria; phylum Acidobacteriota; class Terriglobia; order Terriglobales; family Acidobacteriaceae; genus Bog-257. The sequence goes on from JARLGI010000027.1 coordinate 46,348, forward strand.
GTCGAAGACGCTCTGGCCGCCGAAAGAGTCGGAATCCGGGTCGTCCTGCATGGAGCGCAGGCCCCACTCCGGTTTGCCCGTCATGGGATCCACCGGGATGCGCCGCAGAAAACGCAGTTTCTTCCCGTTGGAATCCACGCCTTTTACCAGCGTTTCCAAGTCCGGGGGATATCCCTGGCTGTCGAGTTTCACCTGAAAAGCACCGCGGTCGGCCGCATCCTTATAGCGGTCGATAGCGTCGCGCATCTCCCACAAATCGCGTCGCAGCTCGCGCTCCTTAGTGCGCTGGATGGTCACGCGCACCACCGGCATGGCAGCCGCCGTCAGAATCATCAGGATCGTCATGGCCACGATCAGCTCGACGATCGTAAAACCATTCCTGTGCCGGCGCAGATGCGGCGCTGGCGGCGCGCCGCCATCCATGGGCAAGCGACAACTGGATTGAGTGAGATGCACTGCCAATATTTTAGCCCTTCTGGGCCACGCAGGCGGCGGTCTCGCGCGCCTGCCAAAGGTTAGACGACGTTGCTAGTGAACCGTAACGATGGCTTGCGAGCCTCCCGCGGGGGTGCTTTGCATGGCGGCGTTTTTCACCACCGCCCGATTGATGCTCAAGGTCGCCTGTCCCGGGGCCCGAGCTTGGAACGTCAACGTGAATACCGAGCCATCGCCGTTGATTCCCGGACTTCCTGGCGGCCGCGAAGCCGTTAGCTGCAGGATGCCGGCCAGGCTGTCGTCCCGGTTTACCAGCGCCACCGTCTGCCCGTCCTGGGATAACAGTGCTCCGTTGGAGACGTTCACCAATTGCAGCACCCGCGGGTTGTACATCACCTGCACGGGGACCGAGAAAACGTTCTGCCCGCCGGCCAGGTTTACGTTGACTGTGAACGTCGAGCCGACCGCCTGCTCGAGGGTCGGCGGGTCAAAGCTGACGATGGCGCTGCCCGCAGGAGCCGACGCCGTGGGCGGCTGCGTATTCGAGACACCCTGCGGCTGAACGCCGGGATTGTTGGGTTGACCTTGATTGGGTGAGCCCGGCTGAACCATAGGCTGTCCAGTCGGCGCCTGACCCGGCTGCTGCGGGGCAGGTGGTGGCGTGCTATCACGGCGCAAGGAAATCGTGTTGGCGGTGCCCACGTCGATCGCCCGCGTATTGCTGGCTGTGACGTCCTGGGCGCGCACAATGTGAGGTATCAGCACGAAGACGATCTCGTTGTCTTTGACCTCGGTCTGGGTTGAGGAGAAGAGCCACTTGAAAAACGGGATCTGCGCTAGGCCGGGAATCCCGGACAGCGACTTGGTCTGCAAGTCTTCCAAAATGCCGCCGAGAATGTTGACCTCGCCTTCCTTCAGGCGAATGTCCTGCTCGATCTTGCGCTGCCCAATCACTGGCTGCTGAATGCCGCCGATGTTCTGGTAAGAAGTCACAGCCGAGATGTCCATGGACAGCTTCAGGGAGATGTCGTCGAGACCGTGAACGTGCGGGGTGATGTCGATGTTCACACCCACATCAATGTAGTTGAACTGGGTATTCACCAGCGGGTTGATGCCGACTCCCCCGATGCCGGGCTGGAACGATCCGGTCGCGACCGGCACCCGCTCACCGATCTTGAGCGAGGCCTTCTGGCCGTCGGAGGCGCGGATTTGCGGCTGTTGCAGCAGTTTGCTGTTGCTGTCGTTGAGTAGGAAGTTGGCCGTTGCCGGCGGAATGGTGACGGCGAAGTTCGTGGCGTTCAGGTGCGCCAGTTCGTTCAGGGTGATAGTGCCCGTGGTGGGTCCCGTGGTTGTAGTCGCGGTGCCATTGCCGGTGCCGACGTTTTGCCCCGATGTGGAGGTCGTGGTACTGCTGTTGCTCTGCAATGCTACTGTGACGCTGGTTGGCGGATTGATGCCCAGATTGCGCAACTTGTCACGACTGACCTGCATGATCGCGACCTCGACCACCACTTCGGGCCGCGACTTGTCCAGGTCCTCGATGAGCTTCTCCGCCATGGCAATCTGGTCGGGTGTCCCGCGGACCACAATGGCCTGCTGGGAAGCGAACTGCTGCAGGCGCTGCGTATCGAGCAGCGTACGCAGGATGTTAACCAGGTCCTGCAGCTCGTTGGGCTGGGAGAGGTTCGTCAGGTAGAACGTGCGGATGACGCTCTGCTCCAGCTCCTTGCGCTTGGCCGGCGTGTCGGCCGCCACGAAGATGGTATTGGGTGTGACCGGGCGCCAGAAGGTCTTCGATTCCAGGGCAGTAATCTGCAGCGCTTCTTCCAGCGTGACCCCGTTCAGGTCCACACGGATTCGACGGGAGTTGTAGTCGGGATCGAACAGAACGTTGATTCCCGCCAACCGGCCGATGGTCTCATACACGGTCTTGGCGTCCTCGCTCATCTTGAGCGTGATCGGCGTGGGGGTAATGGGCGCCAACTCGACCGGGCCGGTGGCCTCTTCCATTCGCTTGGTCAAACTGGACTGCGGCGTCGGCGCAGATGGCGCCGGATTCTGGCTCTTCAGCAGAAGCTGGCGGATCTTGTTAGCTAGCTGCTGCGCAATAAAGCTCGAAGGATCGATGGCGATGGCCTGTTCGAAATCCGTCAGCGCCTCCTGCAGCTTGCCGGCATTCATCAGGGTTTCGCCCTGGTGCACGTAGGACGCGGAGGCCAGGAATCGCACGTACTCAGCGGCCGTGCGATAGCGCAGGTCCGACGGCTTCAGCTCGTAGGCCTGGTGATAGAAGTTGTAGGCCGCTATGTAGTCCTGGCGGACCTCAGCCTGCTTACCCTTGTCATACAAGGACTTGGCAGCCTTGTCTTGAGTAGCGAATGCGGGTAAGGCGACGGCGATAAGTAGCAGTGCCAGGACACAGGTCAGCCGTTTCATCACGTCCTTAAGAACCCCAGGGATTGTGCCGGATCCTTCGTCCCGACGCTGCCAGCGGTGCGAAGGCTCCGGAGTATGAGACTTTGGCCCACGTCAAACGTGAGCAGTTTGCGGCCCCGTATGCGGCCGAGGTGTAACGGAACAAAGTACCGCTACCGTTGCAATTATAACATCGTGAGGCTGCAGGAAATGACTGCATTCACCGTGTGTTAGCATGAACGCTTTGCGGCTCTAGAGTCCGTTTTTACCACCCCTGGCGGGCGCTCCGGTCACGTCCGATGCGTGCCCATAACATGCGCAATCGAGTGGGGCAGCGCTCCGAAAAATCCTATGGCTCGTCATTTACAAGCACCGGCGCGTCCCGAGAAAGTAAAGAAGACCGCCCCGCGCGATCCGGTCGCCAGCGGCGAGCGCGATGCCTTGGTCAACCGGGCCGCGTCGCACAACTACTTTCTGCTGGAGAAGTTTGAGGCCGGCGTCGCCCTGCGCGGCACCGAGGTGAAGTCCGTCCGCGGCGGGCGCGCCAACCTCAAAGACGCCTACGGTTTGGTGAAAGACGGCGAGCTGTGGCTGATCAATGCTCACATCGGGCCTTACGAGCATGGCAACATCTTTAACCACGAACCCTTGCGCACCCGGAAGTTGCTGGTACACAAGAACGAGCTTCATAAACTGATTGGCAAGACGCAGAACAAGGGCTTGACTCTCATCCCTACCCGGCTTTACTTCCGGAATGGCCGGGTAAAGGTCGAAATGGCGCTGGCGAAAGGCAAGCAGTTGTGGGACAAGCGCGAAACTGAGCGCCGCAAGACCGCTGATGCCGAGGCGCGCGACGCCATCGGCAGGAGCAGGAAGACTTGACCGTATGCGTTGCTTATTGATGGCGCTAGTCTTCGCGGGAAGTTGGCTCGCCTCGGGCGCGGCAAATGCACAACAGAAGCAGCAGCCAATGTTAGAACAACGGCAAACGGTAGAGCAGGCGTTCACGAGATTTGCTGAGTGGGTTCGATCGAAACAGGCAAATGTGTGTCACAGACCTCACCTCGAATGATGGTTTATTCGTGGGTGTCGATGGGCCACTCGTTTCGAAGGAAGTGTTGAACAAGAAACTCACTTCCGATCCAGCATTGCGATGTGCGTTCTGGGGGTCGGAGTGTTAGGGTCGCGCCTCAGCTATGAGCGCGCTTCCAGCGTTTTGCAGCGTTCGACACTGTCAACCAAGTATGGCAAGCCATATCTATTTAAGTCTCACTGGCAAATCGAGGTCACACTTAAGGGTTCCTTGGATGAATGCAAGCAGGATTTCCCACTGATATTTCAACTGGAAAATGGCTTTTGGCGGATCGTAGCCTTGCCTTATACATAAGGCTAATTCGATTCGATATCAGGAACATCGGCTACATCCCGCGATAATCTGATTCAAGGGCTGGAGAACGACATTATGAAAACCACTCTTCACACCGCATCGCCTTCGCAAATCGAAACCGAGTGCCTGGTTGTCCCGGTGCTCGACGCCCTCCAAAACAACAACGGCGACAAATCCGACAAGCACGACCCCCGGCTGCAAACCGCGGACAAGGCCGTCATCGCTGCCGCTGCCGATCTCATCGCTTCTGGCGAGGTGACCGGCAAGATGCTGGAGATGACGTTGCTGCACAAGCCGGCTGGCCTGAAGGCCAAACGCCTGCTCCTGCTCGGAGGCGGCAAAGCCAAGAGCTTCTCCTCGTACGAGCTGCGCAGGCTGGCCGGCGCGGCGGTGCGCAATCTAAAATCCAAGGACCTGAAGAGCTTCGCGTTCCTTGCCCCGAAGCTGGCGAAGAGTGGCATGGACGATGCCGTGAAATCCATCGTCGAGGGCGCCTTTGTCGGCAACTTCGATCCCGACTATTACAAGAGCGATCGCAAAGAGCAGAAGATCGAGGAGCTAGCCATCGTGGCTCCGGCGCAGCCGAACCGCAGGCCGCTCACGACCGCGATGGAACAGGGGCGGATCATCGGCGAAGCGCAGAACTTCACCCGCGACCTGGTGAATGAGCCGGCCAATCGCATGACGCCCACAATCCTGGCTGAGCGCGCGAGAAAGATGTGTGAGGAAACCGGGTTGAAGTGTGAAATCTACGGCCCGGAAAAAATCAAAGCGTTGAAGATGGGTGCGTTCTGGAGCGTTTCGCAAGGTTCCGAGGAAGAGCCGCGCCTGATCGTCCTGCGCCACGAGCCCGACCGTGCGCCCAAGGGGCGCGTACTGGGACTGGTGGGGAAGGGAATTACCTTCGACAGCGGCGGCATCTCCCTAAAGCCTGGCGACGGCATGGAGAAGATGAAGTATGACATGGCCGGTGGCGCGGCCATGATTGGCGCCATGCGGGCCATCGCGCAACTCAAGCCGAACGTGCGCGTCATCGGTATCGTTTGCGCCAGCGAGAACATGCCGTCCGGCAAGGCGCAGAAGCCGGGTGACGTGCAGATTGCCATGAACGGCAAGTCCATCGAGATCATCAACACGGACGCCGAAGGCCGCCTGGTACTGGCGGACGGCCTGCACTACGCCCGCCAGCTCGGCTGCACCCATCTGATCGACGCCGCCACGCTAACCGGCGCCTGCGTTGTCGCGCTGGGGATGGTCAACGTCGGGGTTTTCTCCAACAACGATGGCTTCTACAAGAGCTTCAGCAAGTCGCTGCAGAAGTCGGGCGAGAAGATGTGGCGGCTGCCGGTCGATGAAGAGTATCGCGAGATGATCAAGTCCAACATCGCCGATATCGTCAACAGCGCGGGACGCTGGGGCGGCGCGGTGACGGCGGCCATGTTCCTGAAGGAGTTCGTGAGCGACGCGCCATGGATCCATCTCGATATTGCCGGGGTCGCCTGGATGGAAGACAACAAGCCGTGGATCGCCAAAGGGCCATCGGGGGTTCCGGTGCGTTCGCTGGTGGAGTTTGTGCGCGACATGGCCGGGAGTTCCGACAGATAAAGGCGCGGCGGGCAGCCCCAGGCGGCACGGGGTTTAAAAAGCTAAGAGCAAGTGATGAAGGCCGATGTACCACAGTGTGAGATATCGCGACTGGAGGAAGCGGGGTGGCATACGTTGTGGTACTCCGCTATTGTCAGGTGTCTCACATTGAGGGAGCGATTGGTATAGCAATCGGCGAGAAGTGTTCACAAAATTTTAATATGCTATTGATGATTCCCTGTCCTTCAGCCGGTACTCTATACGCAATTGCAAACCTGATCGGAGAGAGGGGAGCGAGCTAAACAGCCGCTCCCCATTTTGTTTGTGCGTGAAGCCTAGGGAGTGACCCGGGGTGGCGGCCGAGGCTTGGTTATCGTGCGTGGCGGACGCCGGTACTGACTGAAGCAGCGACAGTAACCTGGTAAATGACGCTCTACCGTGATGGTTCGTAGATGCTTTCGCATGCCCCCATGAGACTGGCAGGGTATTGTGGCATGGAATGCGCTCCGTCCCGGAGACTAGCTGACCGCCGGCCACTATGCACCAGCCGGCGCTTTGCACTACCATCGTGCTGTATGCCGGTCGCTACCGATTCCTCTACCCATGCTTACGCCCCCGTGCGGGCGCCGCACGGCAATCAGCTCTCCTGCAAGGGATGGGCGCAGGAAGCTGCCATGCGAATGCTGATGAACAATCTCGATCCCGATGTCGCCGAACGCCCGCAAGACCTCGTGGTGTACGGCGGCACCGGCAAAGCAGCCCGCAACTGGGAGTGCTACCACGCCATCGTCAATTCGCTGAAGTCGCTCGATAACGACGATACGCTGCTGGTGCAGTCGGGCAAGCCGGTCGGCATCTTCCGCACCCACGAATACGCGCCGCGCGTGCTCATCTGCAACTCCAACCTGGTCGGCCACTGGTCGAACTGGGAGAAGTTCAACGAGCTGGAGAAGCTCGGACTCACGATGTACGGCCAGATGACCGCCGGCTCCTGGATCTACATCGGCTCGCAGGGCATCATCCAGGGCACCTACGAGACGTTCTCCGCGGCGGGCGAGAAACACCTGGGCGGCGAGCTGGCGGGCAAGCTCATCGTGTCCGGCGGCATGGGCGGCATGAGCGGCGCGCAGCCGCTGGCGGCCACCATGACCGGCGCGTGCTATCTCGGCATCGAGATCGATCCCGAGCGCATTAAAAAGCGCCTGCGCACCGGCTATTGCGACTTCATGGTCAACTCGCTCGACGAAGCGCTGCGCATCCTGAAGAACGCTGTGCGCAAGAAGGAAAACATCTCCGTCGGGCTGGTGGGCAATTGCGGCGACGTCATCCCTAAGCTGGCCGAGCGCGGCGTGGTTCCCGACATTCTTACCGACCAGACCTCGGCGCACGATCCCCTGAACGGCTACGTGCCCAACGGCATGTCGCTGGAATCGGCGATGGCGCTGCGCAAGAGTGATCCCAAGGCCTATGTCGAGCGCTCCCTCGACACCATGGCGCGGCACGTGGAAGGCATGCTCAAGCTGCAGAAGATGGGCTCGGTGACCTTCGACTACGGTAACAACATCCGCACCTTCGCCTTCGAGCATGGCGTAAAGAACGCATACGACTTTCCGGGATTCGTGCCCGCCTACATTCGTCCACTGTTCTGCGAGGGACGCGGGCCGTTCCGCTGGGCGGCGCTGTCGGGCGATCCCGCCGACATTCATGCGACCGACGAGCTGGTGCAGGAGATGTTCCCCGAGAACAAAATCCTCAGCCGCTGGATTGATCTGGCGCGCAAGCGGATCAAGTTCCAGGGACTGCCCTCACGCATCTGCTGGCTGGGCTACGGCGAGCGCGCGCAGTTCGGGCTGGCGCTCAACGAGATGGTGAAGAGCGGCAAGCTGAAAGCGCCGATTGTTATGGGCCGCGACCATCTCGACTGCGGCTCGGTCGCCTCGCCGTTCCGCGAGACCGAATCTATGAATGACGGCAGCGACGCGATTGCTGATTGGCCGCTGCTGAATGCGCTGCTGAACACCGCCAGCGGTGCGTCGTGGGTCTCCATCCACAATGGCGGAGGAGTTGGCATCGGTTACTCGCAGCACGCCGGACAGGTGACGGTCGCCGATGGCAGCGACGGCATGGCCAAACGAATTGAGCGCGTGCTGACGAACGATCCCGGCATCGGCGTGGCGCGGCATGTAGACGCGGGCTATGACGAAGCGAAGCAGTTTGCGGAGGAGAAGGGGGTCAAAGTGCCGATGGGTGGAGCGACGGGCAGCTAGCGATTAGCAACTGGCGATCAGCAATTCGCTTGAGGCAATCCACCGTCAGCGTTCAGTTCCTTAGTTTGTCATCCTGGGCGAGGACTTTAGTCCGAGTTGAGGGACCTGCTGTTCACAATCAAAGCGAGAGCGACTTGCCTTCCGATAGCCAGCGATCTTCGGCCACTCTTCTCACCCACGCCGCGCAACTGCTGACCCTGCGCTACCCATCCGGCGATACAGGGCCGCGCCGCGGCGCGCAGACGCGCGAGCTCGGCCTGATCGAAGATGGCGCGCTCCTGATTGCGGACGGAAAGATTGTTACCGTCGGCACGACCGGCGAAGTTGCCAAGCACGAATTCCTGACAGCCGCACCGGCGCATATCGAGGAGATCGACTGCTCCGGCAAAGTTGTTCTTCCGGGATTTGTGGACTCCCACACCCATCCCGTATTCACCGCGCCACGGCTCATGGACTTCGAGAAGCGCATTTCGGGTGCGAGCTACGAAGCGATTGCCGAGGCCGGCGGCGGCATTCGCGCCAGCCTGCGCGGCGTGCGCGACGCCCGCACAGAGGAGCTGGCGGAGCACATCGTCAGCGGCCTAGGCGAGATGGCCGCGTACGGCACGACCACGGTCGAATGCAAGTCCGGCTACGGGCTGAATTTCGCCGCCGAGATGAAGTCGCTGGAGGCAATTCGTGAGGCCTCGCATCAATGTCCGGGCTACGTGGCCGCGACACTGATGGCGGCGCACGTTGTCCCGCCGGAGCATCGCGAGAATCCCGAGGAGTACGTCCGCATCATCTGCGCAGACATGATCCCCACGGCGGCGAAACTGAAGCTGGCATCGTTCGTGGATGTTTTTGTCGAGCGCGGTGCCTTCACCATGGAGCAGTCACAGCGCATTCTGCGCAGCGCGGTGGAGCACAATCTGGGGGTCCGCGCTCACGTGTGTCAGCTGACGCCGGCGAAACTAGCGCCGTTGCTGCAATTCCATCCCGCGTCGCTCGACCACATGGACTTCGTCAGCGACGAGGACGCCGCCTTGCTGGCGAGACTGGACACCATTGCCACCCTGCTGCCGGCGGCGAACTACTTCCTTGGCCTGGACAAATTCCCGCCCGCGCGCAAGCTGATCGACGTCGGCGTGGCGGTTGCGCTGGCGACCGACTACAACCCGGGCACCTCGCCAACCACCTCCATGCCCTTCGTTCTGTCGGCAGCCTGCACGCACATGAAGATGTCGCCGGCCGAGGCCATCGTTGCCGCCACCTACAACGGTGCGTGCGCCCTGCGGCTGCAGGGCCGAAAGGGAAGTATCGAACCAGGCAAAGATGCCGACATCGCCATCTTCGAAGCTGAAGATTACCGCGAACTGGCCTACTGGTTTGGGGTCAACCGCTGCCGCCAGACGCTGCTCAACGGGATCGCGTATTCCCAGGGCGCGAACGGCCATTAGCAGGCGGGAGGCCTGATTTCCTGCCGCGTGTCAATCAGGTTTACCCTCGCTCAGGTGCGCTTTGCACCAGCTGAGGGGTACTTGAACCCAGCCGCTTACGCATTTTAGCTGCAATCGTCTAACATGGTGCTATAAGTGGTGGAGCCATGGCCTGGTCTTCCACGTACCTCCTTTCATCGCTGTCGAGTATCTTCAAATTCTTTAGAGAGTGTCCATGAAACGATTTCTGCTTTTGTTTGCAGCCGGGCTGCTTGCCTGCTCTACAGCCGTGGCTCAGCGTCTCCCCGGAGGCGCATCTCCCGATCATTACGCGCTCACCGTCAACATCAACTTCCCGACTAACTCGTACGAAGGCGACGAGACCATCGATCTCAACCTCAGCAAGCCCAGCAATACCATCACGCTGAACGCGGTCGAAATCGACTTCCACGAAGTGACCGTCACCGCGGACGGGCAGACGCAAACCGGCAAAGTCTCGAGCGACGAAAAGAACGAGATGGCGACCTTCACCGTTGACAAGCAGGTTCCTGCCGGTGCGGCCAAGGTGCACATCAAGTTCACCGGACATCTGAACGACAAGCTGCGCGGTTTTTACCTGAGCACCTACAAGGGCCGCAAGTATGAGGTCTCGCAGATGGAGGCCACCGACGCGCGCGTCGCGTTCCCCTGCTTCGACGAACCGGACTACAAGGCCACGTTTGACATCAGCGCCATCGTAGACAAAGGCGACATCGCCATCTCCAACGGCAAGGTTGTGTCCGACACTCCTGGTCCCGGCGACAAGCACACCATCAAGTTTTCCACATCGCCCAAGATGTCGAGCTACCTAGTCGCGCTGACCGTGGGCGACTGGAAGTGCGCCTCCGATTCAGTGGACGGCATCGCGCTCAACGTCTGCACCGTACCCGGCAAGGAGAACGAAACGCGATTTGCGCTGGATGCCACGAAGGCCATCCTGCATTACTACAACAATTACTACGCCATCAAATATCCGCTGCCCAAGCTGGATCAGATCGCGGTGCCTGACTTCCAGGCCGGCGCCATGGAAAATTGGGGCGCCATTATCTATCGCGAGACGGCCCTGCTGATCGACGACAAGACCTCTTCCGTTGGTGCGAAGCAGGCGGTGGCCGAAACCATCGCCCACGAAGTCGCACATCAGTGGTTCGGCGATCTCGTCACCATGAAGTGGTGGGACGATATATGGCTTAACGAAGGCTTTGCCACCTGGATGACCCCGCATCCCGTCGCTCAGTGGAAGCCGGAATGGTTGGAGAGGCAGGACGTGGTGGTGGGAGTAAGCCGCTCGCTTGGTGTTGACTCGGTGGAAAACATCCGGCCGATACACCAAGCGGCGGAGACCCGCGGTGAGATTCAGAACCTGTTCGACGGCATCGCCTACGGCAAGACGGCCGCTGTGTTACACATGCTGGAGTCTTACTTGGGGCATGACGCCTTCCGTGCCGGTGTAAATCTCTACCTGAAGCAACACGCCTACGGAAACGCTACCGCGTCTGATTTCTGGGATGCGATGGCGCGCAGTTCCAAACAGCCAATCGACAAGATCATGCCGACCTTCGTCATGCAGCCCGGTGCGCCGTTTGTCGGCGTCGAGGCAAAGTGCGAGGGCGGCAACACCACGTTGAACCTGTCGCAGAAGCGCTATTTGGAAACGCCCCAGGGTTTCAACCAGCCTAATGATCAGATCTGGCAGATTCCGATTTGCGCCAAGGGCCTCAACGAAAGTTCCGCCGGACAGCAGCAGTGCTTCCTGCTGACGCAGCGGCAGCAGCAGTTCACCCTGAAGGGCTGCTTCAAGTTCGTTTTTCCCAACTCCAATGCATTGGGCTACTACCGCTTCGACTACGATGCGGCAGCGCTGCATCAACTGGGCAACGCCGTCGACCAGGTGCTCACGCCCGAAGAGCGCATCGCTCTGCTGGGCGACGAGTGGGCGCTGATGCGAATCGGCAAGCACACTGTGGGAGACTATCTTGCCTTGGGCGACCAACTGAAGAACACCCCGGGGACTGCGCTGGCGGAGGAATTCAGCAATCGCTTGGGCTTTATTGCCGACCATATGGTGACCGACGCAGACCAGCCGGCCTTCCAGGCCTGGGTGCGGCGGACCTTCGCACCGAAGATGCAAGAGCTGGGATACGCCGGCCGGCCGAACGACACCCCTGCCGACAAACAAAATCGCGCCGACCTCTTTCGGGTGCTAGGCGAGGTGGGGAACGATCCGGAGGTCATTCAGCAGGCCAAGGCGCTGGTGCAGCAGTACATGAAGGACAGCACCTCCGTCGATCCGACGTTGGCCGGCGCCGTGGTGAGCGTCGCCGCACGCAACGGCGATGCTGAAATGTACCAGCAGTACAAAGCACAATTGCAAAAAGTGAAATCACCGCAACTGTATTACCGGTTCTTCTTCGGACTGGCAGGATTCCCGCAGGAGGCACTGATCAAGCAGACGCTGGAATCCACGCTGACTCCGGAGGTCCGCGGTCAGGACCTCTACGTTCTGGTGGGCTTGCTGCAAAATACGGCGAGCCAGAAGACCACCTGGGATTTCATGCGCCGGAACTTTGACCAGATCATGAAGAAGACTGGCGGCGGACTGGGTGGAGTGGAAGTGTTTCTCTATGGGGCCGAGGGCTTCTGTAGCGCTCAGCAGGCCACCGAGGTGAAACAGTTCTTCGAGCAGCACCCGTTCCCCGGCACCGAGCGCAACCAGAAGGAAGTCATCGAGTCGATCAATGGCTGCGTCGAATTGCGCGACCAGCAGGAGGGCAATCTGGCGGCATGGCTGCAGCAGAACGGCAATTCAAACGCCTCCAACAACGGGGGCAATAGCAGCCCGGCTTCTGCCGCGCGTTAGAGAACATTAACCCCGCGTAAGAAAGGGCGTCCCTTCGGGACGTCCTTCTTGTGGAGCTATTGCCCGGGCGGAAAAAGATAACGCGACAACATCAGCTTCATTTCCGCGATCACGCGGTCGCGTTCCTCGCGAGTGGGTTGCTCATAGGCGAATGCGATCAGCCGCTCGCCGGTCTCGCTCACGACGCGCAGCATCAGGTCGAACTCCGGCGTGTTGGCAATGCCCAGCCTCACTAGCAGGAAATTTTTCAGCAGCGCGGGCAGTCCGACGACGGGGGACGCTTGCCGTTCCTTGGTCGCCGCGCTGATGTAGCTGCCAAACGCAAGTGTGCGGAAGTCAGGATGCGCGTCCAGGTAGCCGACATAGGCGTCAATCGCGTGATTGAGGATGACGACCGGATCGAAGGTCGCAAGGTTCGAGAATTCGCGTTCGAGGGTTTTTTCCAAAGCCTCTTCGAAAATGGGACGGAATTGTTCGATGTGCCGGACAGCGATGGCGTCGATGATGCTCTGCTTGTCGGGAAAGAAACGGTACAGTGCGCCAATCGAAAGCCCGGCCTCGGCAGCAATCCGCGTAGTCGTCACGGCCTCCAGCGGCATCTGCTGAAGCAGGGAACTGGCGGCGTCGAGCACTCGCTGCACGGTGTGCTGGCTGCGGCCTTGGACGGGAACTCGGCGATGCGGAACCGGCAGCTCGGCTTCGAGTCCAGGCGCATCAGGTTGATTCGTAAGGGCCATAGCTTCAAGAAGGGCGGTAAGACAACTGCTGCCTCCATTGACATAATCCCACAAATCAGGTAAAAGCGAAAGAGAGTTCGCGTTCTTGTTTACCTCCTAAGCGAATCTAGAGGGGTTCTTGCTGCATGGCTGTGCCAGTTTCCCAGATGTGGACGGTTGCAACCTACGTCCTCAAACAGAAGATCAAGGGCCGCAAGCGCTATCCGCTGGTGCTGATGCTGGAGCCGCTGTTCCGCTGCAACCTGGCTTGCGCTGGCTGCGGCAAGATCCAGTATCCCGCGCACGTTCTCAAGCAGAACCTTTCGCCTGACGAGTGTTTCCGTGCGGTGGACGAGTGTGGCGCGCCGATGGTGTCCATTCCCGGTGGCGAGCCGCTGATGCATCCGCAGATCGCCGAGATCGTTGACGGCCTGGTCGCGCGCAAGAAGTACATTTATCTGTGCACCAACGCGCTGCTGCTGAAGGAAAAGATTGGCCTGTTCAAGCCCAGTAAGTACCTGACGTTCTCGGTGCATCTCGACGGCGAGCGCGAGAACCACGATTTCTCCGTCTGCCGCGAAGGCGGATACGAGATCGCCGTAGACGCCATGCGGGAAGCGCTGCGCCGCGGCTTCCGCGTCACCACCAACACCACGCTGTTCGACGGCGCCGATCTCAACAGCGTGCGCGCCTTTTTCGACGAGATGATGGAACTCGGGGTTGAGGGCATGATGCTTTCGCCCGGCTACTCGTACGACAAGGCGCCCGACCAGAAGCACTTCCTGGGACGCGCGCGTACTCGGCGGCTGTTCAACGCCATGCTCGCCAACCGCAGCAAGAAGTGGGTGTTCAACCAGTCGCCGCTGTTCCTGGAATTCCTCATGGGCAAGCGTGATTATCCTTGCACGCCTTGGGGAATGCCGACCTTCAATCTCTTCGGCTGGCAGAAGCCGTGTTATCTGTTGCAGGACGGCTACGCTGATACCTTCGACGAGCTGATGTGCGAAACTGAGTGGGCCAATTACGGAACCGAGTCGGGCAATCCTAAGTGCGCCAATTGCATGGTCCACAGCGGATACGAAGCGTCGGCGGTGAACGACACGTTCGGTTCGCTCAGTGGATTTCTGGCAACGGTCCGTGCGACCTTCTCGACGCAGTACAAGGACGACGAGGCGCTTTCGATGCTGAAGGAGCACGTTCGTCCGGTGCATGCCTACAATCCGCTGGTGCAGATTGGGTCTACGACGGCCGAGGAGACGCACGCATGAGCGAGCCACAACGTAACCTGACCGCTGATGCACTTGAAGTTGCACCTGCTGCGGCGCATCACAGGATCGAGGGCTGGGTTCCTGAGCTTGCTTTGGAGGCCGAACTGCGCGACGCGCTGGAGAAGGCATTCGACTATCGCGGTGACGTGACTATCACGCTCAAGGACGGCTCGCGGGTTGAGGGATACATCTTCGACCGGCGAAACGGCGCCACTCTCGAAACATCTGTTGTGCGACTCATCCCGCAAAACTCTGCGCAGAAACTTTCCATCGCTTATTCCGACATCGCCGCGCTGGCCTTTACGGGCCGCGACACCGCTGCTGGGAAGAGCTGGGAAGCGTGGGTCCGCAAGTACTGGGAGAAGAAAGCTGCCGGCGAGACCCACATTGCGCTCGAGCCGGAGAGCCTGGAATGAGCCTCTCCTGTCAATCCGGTGCTGGCCGCGCATCATTCCATGGGCCGTGCGGAGCTCTATTTCGTCGAGGCAACTTAACAGTTCTTGACTCAGTCTACTGCCAGCCGACTGCACCGCTTGTGAGACAATTACTCGTTACATGGTCAGACGATATACGGTCTTTCGTAGTTTCTTTCTGACACTTCTGGCGACCTCGTGATCGCCAGTGTTTCTCCGGCGATTGCCCAGCAGCAGCCGTCCAGCCAGGAGACCCCGGAAAACCTGCCATACGAAAACGGTAGCGCCCGCTGGCGAGCGACTGCCCGGTCTGCAAGCGTCAGGGAGCATTAGCGGAACAGTCATTGACCAATTCGGGGCTGTCGCCGTCGGCGCTCGCGTGCAACTTACGCGTGAGGACCAAGCGCCAACGCAAGAGATACTGTCGGGCTACAACGGGCAATTCTCCTCTACCGGTCTCACTCCTGGGCCGTTTCGTCTCACCATTACGTCGGCAGGTTTTGAGAACCAGGTGTTCTCCGGAAATCTCCGCGCGGGAGAGGCTTTCATCGCGCCGGAGTTCGTGCTGGCGGTTGCTCCCGCGGTGGAGGAAGTGCGGGTCGCACTCACGCAATTCGAGGTGGCGCAAGAGCAGATCAAGGAGCAGGAGAAGCAACGGGTACTTTGCTTCATTCCAAACTTCTATGTCACCTACGTTCCCGATGCCGCTCCTCTCGCACCCAAGCAAAAGTTCGAGCTTGCCTGGAAGTCTGTTTCGGATCCCATTACCATCGTGGGCGTTGGCGCACTTACGGGAATTGAGCAGGCGGCCGATCAATACGGTGGATACGGGCAAGGTGCGCAAGGCTATGCGAAACGTTTCGGCGCGACCTACGGCGACGTTTTCATAGGAACGTTCATCGATAGCGCGATCCTGACATCAGTTCTGAAACAGGATCCACGCTACTTTTACAGAGGAACCGGCACGACGCGATCGGGGCCAGGCCGCCGGCCCGGAGTGTTACAAAAGTGACCCATGTCACTGACGGTAAAACGGCGCGGGCCCTACCCTTGGGTTAGATCTCCGCAGGAGGGCAGTTGTGAGTAAGAAATCACAATCCCATCGCAAGACGACTGTCGTGGTGTGCCCGGCAAATGAGTTGCCAGCCGAGGTCAGCCTCGATGAGAACCTGCAAATGGAATCGTGCTCGCGCTGGCCACAGAATGAAGAGTGTGCGCAAGCATGCATTCCCCAGGTGCAGTTCTCGCCGGAGAGCCTGGAGGATTTTGCGGCAACGCACTTGGGTGAACAATGCATTGGCTGCGGAACGGTGCTGACGAGCCAGGACTGGTACAACAATCGCCTGGGCGCCGTTCACCGTACCGGCGGTACACCTGACAAGGTTGTGAAAACAATCATCGCTGCGCAAGACAAGAAATCTCCGCTGTGTTCGGCGTGCTATTCCACCAGCCAAACGTAAGCAGGGAATTGTAGCCACTGACGTCACAGGGCAGACCCAAGTTAGTTTTGGGTCTACCCCGGTTTGTCTGGATGCCAGTTATTCGCTGGCGTGGTTGTTGCGTTCAGCCGCCTGAAGCTTCTGAATGTCGGCCGGCGACAACTGCGGCCGGTCGATGGTCAGGGTCAGCTTGTCAAGCTTCCCGGTGAAGGTGAACGGAATCTGATAGTCCTGGTCGTCCACTGGTGTTCCGGTGTCGGCCCCGACGTCAAAGTTCTCGTCCCACTGCAGGATCAGCGGCAGCGTGTGCTCCATCGCCTGCGTGGCCACCGCCTCGCCGTCGACCTTCAGGACCCCGGTACCGCCCTGGCCGATGCCGCTCATGTTGTTAAAGGCGAGCGTGCCCATGCCCAGGCCGTTGTACTTGAAGTCGAACTCCAGCGTGTGCTTGCCAGGCGAGAGCGCCTCCGGAGCTTGCCACTTCACTCGCTTCAGGTCGACCAGGTTCCAGGTGAACACCGGCTTGCCCTTCAGCACGTAGAAGCCGTAGCCGCCGAAGCGGCCGCCCTGGGTGACGATCATGCCGTCGCCTCCACCCTGCGGAATCTCGACCTCAGCCTTGAAGTTGTACGACGCGTTGAGGATGCTTGGGGCATCACCGTTGGGCGTGCCCGTCATCTCACCGGTATACGTGAAAACGCTGCGTCCCGCGCTGAGACTGGGTCGCGGTGTGACCAACCGGGTCGCCACCGACGCATCGAGCGGCATGACCTGGTATTTTGCCGCCTCCTGCCAGAAAAGCTTATCCATCTCCTTCACTTTGTCCGGATACTTGGCGGCGACGTTGTCGAACTGCGTCCAGTCATGCGTGACGTCGTACAGTTCATAGGGGAAGCTCGCCGGGTCCTGGCTGACTGGCCCCGCAACCACCCAGGGTGGACGCATCACCTTGGTGCTGGCAATCCAGCCGTCATGATAGATGGCATGGTCGCCCATCATCTCGAAGTACTGGGTATGGTGGGTCGAAGGCGCGTTGGCGTTGGCCTTGTCGAAAGTATAGACCATGCTGGCGCCCTCGATGGGCTTCTGCGGGATGCCATCCACCACGGTTGGCTGTGGAATGCCGGTGGCTTCGAGAATCGTCGGCACGATGTCAATAATGTGGTGGAACTGGTTGCGGATCCCACCGGCGTCCTTGATGCGGTTGGGCCATGCGATTGCCATGCCCTGCCGCACGCCGCCGAAATGCGAGGCGATCTGCTTGGTCCAGGAGAACGGCGTGTCGAACGCCCATGTCCACGGCACGGCCATGTGCGCATAGGTCTGGTCTGAGCCCCAGGCGTCGTAGAAATACTTCAACTGATCCTCGACCGGCACCATTACGCCGTTGAACATGGCCACCTCGTTAGGTGTGCCGATCAGCGTCCCCTCGGCGCTGTTGCCGTTGTCGCCGTTGATGTAGATGATCAGCGTGTTGTCGAGCTTGCCCATATCCTCGACGGCCTGGATCACCCTGCCGATCTCATTGTCGGTATAGGCGACGTAGGCGGCGAAGACGTCCACCTGGCGTAGGAACATCTTCTTTTCATCTGGCGTCAGCTCGTCCCAATGCTTGAGCAGGTCATGCGGCCAGGGCGTCATCTTGGCGTCTTGCGGGATTACACCCAGCTTCTTCTGGTTGGCGAAAATCTGGTCGCGCAACTTGTCCCAGCCTTGGTCGAACAGATGCATGTCGCTGATCTTCTTGATCCATTCTGGCGTGGGATGATGCGGTGCATGCGTGCCGCCCGGTACGTAGTAAACAAAGAACGGCTGGTCGGGCGCGAGGGTATTGATGCGCTTCATGTACTGAATCGCATCATCGGCCTGCGCCGTGATCAGGTTCCATCCGGGATGGCCGACGTAGGGATAAATCGCGGTCGTGTTGCGGAACAGGTTCGGCTCCCACTGGCTGGTGTCGCCGCCGATGAAGCCATAGAAGTACTCGAAGCCCATGCCGATGGGCCACTGGTCGAACGGCCCGTCCTGGCTGGCCTGGAAGGTGGGGACGTTGTGGTCCTTGCCGAACCAAGAGGTGCGATAGCCGTTGTCCTTAAGGATGCGGCCAATCGTCGCCTTGTCGCGGGTGATGAAGCTGTCGTAGCCGGGGTAACCGGTGGACTGCTCAGAGACCACGCCGAATCCAACCGAGTGGTGGTTGCGCCCGGTGATCAGGGCAGCGCGAGTCGGCGAGCAGAGCGCCGTGGAATTGAAATTGGTATAGCGCAGACCCATCGCTGCCACGCGGTCGAGCGCCGGTGTCGGAACTACCCCGCCGAAGGTGCTGGGGACGCCGAAGCCGGAATCGTCGGTCATGATCAGCAGGATGTTCGGCGCGCCCTTGGGCGGCTCCACGCGGGCCGGCCAGTAAGGCGTGGACTGCGCAGCGTTGCGCCCAATTTTTCCTTTGAACGTCTGTGGCGGTGGTGGAAGTTGTTTTCCATCGATCGTGGTAGTCGCGCAGGGCGAACCTGAAGGGCAGTTTGCCTGCTGCGCCATGGCCGGTGCTGCGGCAAACAGCAGGGCCCCGCCTAACAACTGCAATCCCTTCGAGAAATCTCTCATCAAGAGCTCCTTTTAATTGGGCGCGAGTTTAGAGCACGGCAATGGGTGACAGCTTGGACACCGGGCGGCTTCCGTCGCCCAGCATCCCTTTGAAATAAGTTAGAGGTAACGGCGGCAGTTTACACCAGCGGGCAGTAGGGCTGCGACGGTCGAGGGCGAGCGTTGAACTTAGGTGAAAAAACGCTACTTGTACACAGTTTTCGCTTGGCGCCTGCTCATTGCAGAACTGGCTGTTGACGACTGCATGCTTACTCAAAGCGCTTGGGCGAGAAGGGCGCGAGATCGAGCTTGGGCTTCTGACCGGTAAGAAGCTGAGTCATCAGCAGCGCGGTGATGGGCGCCAGCAGGATGCCGTCGCGATAGTGTCCCGTGGCGGCGTAGTACCCGGGCATGGGGGTTGCGCCCAGGATGGGGAGGTTGTCCGGCGAGCCGGGTCGCAGTCCCGCCCAGGCCTCGTGTATGCGCAGGTGCTCAAGCTCCGGCGCAGCTGCGGCAGCGGCCTTATGCAACCGCTGGACGGTTTCCGGGTCGACGCGCTTATCGAAGCCCGCTTCCTCAAGCGTCGCACCCAGAACGATGCGGCCATCGCTGCGCGGGATGATGTAGACCTCAGGCGTGCGCACCACGTGGCGGATGAGCGGGCCGGTATGCGGCGCCTTCGCCGCGGGGATGAGGCAGAGCATCTGGCCTTTCACCGGCCGCGTGGGCACGCCGAAGGGTTTGATTTGCGCAGCCCAGGCGCCCGCGCAATTCACCACGGCGCCCGCCGCGTAAAATGATTTCGCGGTGCGAACGCCGGCGGCGCGCCCGCCTAGAGTGGCAATTTCTTGGACGCCCGACCCTGTGGAGAAGTCTACTCCGCGATTGCGCGCGGCTTTCTCCAGCGCGCTGCCCAGCTTGCGGGGATCGACGCTGCTCTCCGGCAGGAAAAACGTGCGGCCGCGCAGCTTGAGCCCCGGTTCCAAGGGGGTAAGTTCGGTCTCATCGAGAGGTCGAACGCCAGCGCACGTTGGCGACTCGCTTTCCTCCAGGAACGCGATGGTGCCGGTGTCGCGCAGGTCGGGCGATTCGAAGGCGTCCTCGCGCAACTCGCGGATGAAGTCGGGATACATGCAGGCGCTGGCGGTAATCATGCCGGCGAGTTCAGGCGGATTGTGCGGATCGCAGTGCGCGATCATTCCCCCCGCGGCGTGCGTGGCTTCGCGGGACGGCTCGCCCTTTTCCACGACGAGCACGGCCGCACCGCTGTGCCGCAAGCGCCAGGCCAGCGAAAGCCCAATCGCGCCGCCGCCGATAATGACAAAGTCCCACGTCTTCACGTTTTGATTGTAGTTGAGAAGAGAAAAGCCCGATTGGAGGCAGGAGCGAGGGAGGTTAAGTTAGCATCGTGTATTTCCGGGGCTGAAGCCCCGCCTTGTTTACAACTGCTCGGACGCCGGCCTGAAGGCCGGCTCTACCCGAGCCGGACAGTCCCCCTGGCTGGGGCGTGCTTCCGTTCTTGCCAGCCGCGTTATTATGCTGGCAGACGCGGTTGGGGTTCGAGGTGGCCAATGTTCAAGATCATCGCGGTGGAACGGGAATATGGCGCGGGCGGCAGCCTGGTGGCCGCCGAGCTGGCGCGGCGCAAAGGCTGGCAGTTGCTGGACCAGCAACTGACTTGCGAGATTGCCAAACTCGCTTCCGTGGATGAGAAAGCAGTAGCGCGTCACTCCGAGAAGTGCGACCCGTTAATGTACCGCCTCGCAAGAGTTTTCTGGCGCGGCAGCCATGAGCGCTCGCTGGCCGTCTCCGACGACAAGTTCTTCGACACCGACGAGATGGTCGCGCTGGCCTACCAGATCATCGAGCAGAAAGGCAAGGAAGGGAACTGCGTCATCGTGGGACGCGGCGCTCCCTATATCCTGCGCCATCGCGTGGACACTTTCCGCGTGTTTGTTTACGGCTCGCGCGAGGAGAAGATCCGGCGCCTGGTTCGCCTGAAGATGGACCCGAAAGAGTCGGAGGAGACGGTGGACACCATCGATGCGGAACGCGCTGCATTCGTCCGCAAATACTTCAACGCCGAGTGGCCGAGCCGGCACTTGTATCACATGCTACTGAACTCCGATCCGGGTATCGAGTACGCGACGGAGACCGTCCTGGCGACCATGGATTCGCTAGAGCAGCTCGGAGCCAGGGCCACGTCTATTCGGCACACCGCACTCGATCCTATCCAGAGACCGAGCATCTGAGCCCCAAAAATCCCGTTTTGGGCGTCACAACCACCTTGTGACGGCTGTGCTTGCGCGCTTCTGCGGCCGGACTAAACTGAGGCTAACGAAGGTCAACCGACGCAAGGAGGTAGACCAGATGCTCGAGACTCTTCTAGAGGAAGCCCGCGGACACATCGCGGAATCCAGCAAACAATCAGAGCAGAGTAAGAAGGCTGTCAACGCTTGCGTTGACGAGGTGGTGGACAAATCGCAGCGTGCCGTCAAGCGGGGACGCAAGGCAGCGGAACGACTGCCGAGGGTTGCAGCCATCCGCTGCGAAACTCCTCCGTTGTCGGTTACCGGCGCGTTAGTGGTCGGAGTCCTCGCCGGTGGCCTGGCAGGGTGGGTCTTGGGCCGTCGCGGCGGATAGCTACGGCCCGGCAACTTCATCACGGCGGGACTTCGTCCTGCGAAGGTCGCGACACAACGCAAGCTAGCACTCCTGGGCCCTGGCCCCGCAACCGCAGTAGATAGGAGCTCGATATGCCACTCAATAAAGTCAAAGCGTTTCTGGATGCGAACCATGTGAAATACGTCATCATCTCCCATTCCAAGGCCTACACCGCGCAGGGAATCGCGGCAGTCTCGCATATCTCCGGCAAAGAGCTGGCCAAGAGCGTGATCCTGAAGCTGGATGGGGCGCTGGCCATGGCGGTTCTGCCGGCTTCCTATCAGGTAGATCTGGCGGCCTTCAAGCGGGCCGTGGGAGTGCGCGAGGCGCTGCTGGCAACCGAGCGCGAATTCAAGCAGCACTTTCCCGACTGCGAGACCGGGGCCATGCCGCCCTTCGGCAACCTGTACGGGATTCCGGTGTACGTGGACGAGAGCCTGACGGAGGACCAGGAGATCGCTTTCAATGCCGGCTCGCATTATGAGCTGATCCGCTTGTCATACGAAGATTATGACCGGCTGGTGCACCCCGAGGTGTTGAGCTTCTCCTCGGCGCGGGCGCTGGCGCACGTGTAAAGGCTCGGCTGGCCGGAGCGGTGCAAATCCACGCATCGACGGGCGTCTGTGCCGATGTGCGCCGCTTCCGCCGGCCGCTTTCTTTTGTCCTACTGGCAGATCAGGGTAGCCGAGGGAGCTGGCAAACAGGGTGGCTGGCCCCGCGGGATTCAGCGGCGGAGGCGGTTCTAGACGGAAACCGGACAGCAGTGTATCTTTGCGGTGCGACAACGCCGCGTCGGTGAAAACGCGGGCGAACCACATGGATGGGAGCTACCAAGCCGATGAGGAAGAGGCGGATTTCCGCAGGCGCAATCCTGGTATTTCTGATTTCCACCGCAGCTTTTGCGCAAAAGACCAATATCGATTGGGACCGGGGCGCGAGCTTCTCCCAGTACCACACTTATGCCTGGCAGAAGAGCCCCCATCCGGCCAAGGGATTCTGGGACCAGCGCATCATTGATGCGGTGGACAAGCAACTGGCCGCCAAGGGCCTCACCAAGGTCGAGTCCAACCCCGAGCTATGGGTGGTTTACAGCAAAAGCATCCATGAACAGAAAGAACTGGTGGGGACCGGCTACGCTTATCCTCCGGGATGGGGCTGGGGCTATGCGTGGGGACCGACTCCGCAGGTCTATAACACCTGGGTGACCAAAGAAGGCACGCTGGTGGTCGAGATGTCCGAGGCCAAGGCCAAGACCCTGCTGTGGCGTGGATCCGTGACCGACACCATCAGCGACAATTCCAATAGGAACATCAATACTCTCGACAAGGCTGTGGCCAAGCTGTTCAAGGGCTACCCGCCGAAAGAAAAGAAGTAGGTCTGGGTTATTGCCATGCGTTTGGGCGACTCCGTTGACGACTATTGCTCGCGCTGCAAACGCACCACCGATCACGCCGTGGTCGCGATGGCCGGAGAAGAAGTGCAAAAAGTCCTCTGCCGCACCTGCAACTATGAACATAAGTACCGTCACAACAAGACGGGAAGGAAAGAACTGACCAAGGAGGAGGCGTTCCAGAAAGTGCTGGCCAGCGTGACCGGTCAGCTGGGCGGAACGTCTCCGGAAGCTCCCAAGAAGAAAAAACGCGGAGGGTAAACAACCGCCGCGCTGGTTGGTTCAGTATCGTCGAAGCACGGGTAGAGCGGCTCTTTAGCGCCGCGCCCCGGTCGAACTTTCTCAGAGAGGGCTTCAGCCCGGCGGCACTGTCAGGGCGCCGAAATGTCCGGGGCTGAAGCCCCCTTTCTTCTCGATGGTCGCCGACGCGGGCCGCTCTACCCGGTCACACCAAACCCGGAACCGTTCTGTCGTGAACGGCGCGCTGCTGCGCACCTTTCCTTTTTTTGGGCGGGAGCGACCTTGTCGCTGCGAATCAGTCTTCGGCTACCCCATCGAACAGGTCGGCTTCGAACTTCGACTCGCGCGGCTCGCGCGTGGCGGCGAGGTGATACATCTCAGACGTGCCCAGCCGCTCGCCGAGGTTCTTCCGCACTCTTTCGAACAGCGGCTTCTGTGTAGTGTGCTTCTGGAAGGCCTGTGCCTTCTTCTCAAAGCGCTCCTTGCCAATCTCGATGCGCGCCGTCACCGTCGGTGGCGCGATGGGCTGTCGGTCCGGCAGGAGCAGGTCCGCGGTTGCGTAATACAGCTTCTGCGCCCAATGCGGCGTTACGCCATTCTGAAGTTGCTCGGGATAGCGGTCGGGACGTCCAGCCCACTCAAACGCCATGGTCGCGAAGACGCCCGCCATCGCATGATCCATGTGTCCGGTCAGGCCGCCGTCGGGTCCGAATGTAATCACAACGTGCGGACGCAGCAGCCGCATGCGATGCACCAGATCGCCGACAACCGTGTAGAGATCGGTGCGGTCGAGTTTGCCGTCGGGATAGTTCAGCACTCCGCAGTGAGTGACGTTCAGAAACTTGCAGGAGGCCTCGAACTCAGCGCGGCGCAGGGCGGCGAGTTCCTCGTCAGTTTTGGCCGTGCCACGGTTGCGCGCCGCAGTTCCGGCGGTCAGACAGATGACAGACGTCTCGACACCGCGCTCGGCGCAAAGGAGCAGCGTGCCGCCAAAACCGCCGGCTTCGTCATCGGGATGTGCGGTTACACAGAGAAGCTTGAGCATGGTTCCGAGATAAGTTTCAGTTCGACTGGTACTTCATCGTAGCTCTTATATCGCTGTCATGCTGAGCGAGCGCGGCTGTAGTTGGCCGCGCGAGTCGAAGCACCCCTATCGCATCCATTAAGTTCGGGCGGCGATAGGGGCCCTTTGACTCGCGGCAAGAGCAGTCGCTCTGTGTGACAGAGCTCTTATACATCGATAGAGGGTCGGACAAAGATGGACCCAACCGACAAGGGCCGGTTCGCCGCTGGTCGTTGGCCTTGCCAAAGCCCGCCAAATCCGCAATAATGAATGGGTTGTTGCCTCCAGGTATGCGAGGTCCGGTGAGCGCCTTGCTGTGCTCACTGAGGTGCGGTAGCCACGAATTGATCGCTGGAGCACCCGTCAAGTCCCCAAGCGCTGAAGTCGCGCGTGATTGGGATTCGTCGTCTCCCCTGAGGAAAAAGCTGCGCTTTCGGCGCATTTCGGCTCCAGTCCACAGCGGCTGGTAATGGAATGTGTACTCTTACGGGCGCTGACTAGCAGGAAAGGAAACAGCTTCTGTGTTAATGATTCGTCTCTCGCGCCGCGGTGCGCGCAAGCAGCCTCACTACCGCATTGTCGTCATCGAAAAGGACCGCGCGCGCGATGGCCGCTCGGTTGAAGTGGTTGGCACCTACAATCCGCGGACCAATCCCGCCAGCGTTCTGCTCAAGACCGAGCGCATTGACTACTGGACGTCGAAGGGCGCCCAGATGTCGGACCGCGTGAAGAAACTGGTGGAAAAGGCTGCGGCGAACGCTGCCGCTGCACCCGCTCCTACCGCCGCCTAATGGCGGATGGGTTAGGGAAGTTTTGAGTCCACTGACAGGAGCCACGTGACGACAAGCGACGTGAACATGACGGGACTGGTGGAAGTGCTGGCCAGGGCCCTGGTGGAAAAGCCGGATGAGGTTGAGGTCGAAGCCTTCGACGAGCAGGGCCAGATCGTCCTGGAACTGGTGGTGGCGGAGAGCGACCTGGGCAAGGTAATTGGCCGCCAGGGTCGCACGGCGCGCAGCTTGCGCAACATCGTGCACGCCGCCAGTCTGCGCACCCGGAAGCGCTACATGTTGGAGATCGTCGAATAAGCGACTTCATCACCATCGCCCGCGTGCTCGGTCCGCAGGGACGTCGCGGCGAAGTCATGGCGGAGTTGCACACCGACTTTCCTGAGCGCTTTGCTGAGCGCCGCGAGTTGTGGGGCCTGTCAGCCGACGGAAGCCGCCGGCCGTTGCAATTGGAAGAGCATTGGTTTCACAAGGGCGGCGTGGTGCTGAAGTTCGCAGGTGTAGACAGCATCAGCGACGCCGAGCAGCTGGGCAAGCTGGAGTTGCAGGTCCCGCTGGAGCAGCGCTCGGAGTTGGAAGCGGGCGCGACGTACGTTAGCGAGCTGGTGGGCTGCGAAGTTTGGGCACTCGGCGCAGATGGCCTGGGGTTGCTGCTCGGAACGATTGCGGAAGTGCAGTTTGGCGCGGGGGAAGCGCCGCTGTTGCTGGTGAAGGGAAGTGGGGACAGCGAAGTCCTGTTGCCCTACGCGGAAGAGTTTGTGAAGTCGGCTGATTTCGCGCAGCGCCGCATCGAGATGCAATTGCCTGAAGGGCTGGTGGAGCTGCAGGCTCCGTTGAGTGCGGAAGAGAAAGAGCGCCAGAAGACGGAAGCTGACGAAGCACGCTCCGCCGGCGAGAGGCGCAAAGGGCGGAAATAGGGTAGCTTGAAGAGTAGTTTTAGCTATGCCGCCCTAGCGCATTAATAAACAGTGCCATGGTCCATGACTGGTCGCCGCACAATGAAGTTCGAGATCTTGACGATTTTTCCGGATTTCTTTCGCGGGCCGCTGGATTACGGCATTGTGCGCCGGGCACGCGAGGCCGGGCTGGTTGAGATTGGCATTCGCGATCTGCGGGCGTTCACGCACGACCGTCATCGCACGGTGGATGATCGGACGTTCGGCGGCGGCGAAGGCATGGTGCTGAAACCAGAGCCCATCTTCGAGGGCCTGGAGTCGCTGGGTGTGACACCGCGGGAAGAAAGAATACGGGCCGGGGCGAGCGAGACGGTTGTGCTGCTGTCGCCGCAGGGTGCGCTGTTCACGCAGGCGGTGGCGCAGGAGCTGGTTGACCGCGAGCGGGTCGTGCTCATCTGCGGACGCTACGAAGGCGTGGACGAGCGGGTGAGCGAGTACCTGGCGGACCGCGAGATTTCCGTCGGCGACTTCGTGCTGAGCGGCGGCGAGTTGGGTGCGGCCATCATCGTGGATACGGTGACACGGCTGCTGCCGGGCGCGCTGGGCAATGCGGCGTCGGCGCAGCAGGAATCCTTTACCGCGTCAACGGCTACGGAGCAGGTTGACGGCGGGCCGCCGAGCTCGACGTGCGGTTCGGGCGGATTGCTGGATTATCCGCACTACACGCGTCCAGCGGATTATCGCGGGATACAGGTTCCCGGAGTGCTGGTGAACGGGAACCATGATGAGATTCGCAAATGGCGGCGGCGCTGCGCGCTGCAGAAGACTTTGCGCAACCGGCCAGACCTTTTGCGGGAAGCTGAGTTGAGCAGGGAAGACCGCCAGATGCTGGCGGAGATGGAAGCGGAACTGAACCGCTAACTGCTAATTGCTATTTTCTGCCGCCGCGAGGCGTGCGATACGGAAGGAATAACGACCATGAGTTCTCCCATAATCGACCGCTTGCTGGCCAAAACGCGGCGCACCGATCTGCCCGAATTCAAGCCCGGCGACACCGTCCGGGTACAGGTAAAGATCAAGGAAGGCGACAAGGAACGCCTGCAGGCGTTCGAAGGCCTCGTCATCTCCAAGAGCCACGGCAACCAGCCCAGCTTCACCGTGCGCAAGATGAGCTTCGGCCAGGGCGTCGAACGTATCTTCCCGCTGAACTCGAAGGTCATCGAGAAGATCGAGGTGCTGCGCTCGGCCCACGTGCGCCGCGCCAAGCTGTATTACCTGCGCGCGCTGCGCGGCAAGGCCGCCCGCCTGCGCGAAGTCGATACCCAGCGCAAGTAGCGCTGCCCGCGATCCTGTGGAAGTCACAACGCCCGCCGTGTCTCGCGAGGCGGTGTGTGTTGTTTGTGCGAGATCTGCTTTACCGCTTTGCTGTGGGAATGACTAACTTCAACGCGGTGTGCGTCTCCGAGAACCTGACCACCTTCACATCCACCAGGCCTGCCGCTTTGCCCGCCGCGAAAACGTCCGACTCTTTGATCTCCTGCTTGCCCTTGGGATAGACAATCCACAACGCGCCTGCGCTGGCGAGCGATGGGGCCAGCTTCTTGACTTGCGACAACTCAGCGGCGGTCTGCGCGCCGAAGAAAATCAGGTCGGAACCCTTCAACGCCTTCGCATCGGAAAATGACTTGGCCTTCGCGCGAAGATCATCCACGAAATCGCCATCGCCCATCGCGATTGCCGAAACCACCAGCCCCGGCTTGATGCCCAGCTTCTCCTCAGTGCTCTTGGGATGAAGGATCTTGTGCGCCCACGTCTCCGCCTGCTCGCCGAGCGCGAACGCGGCGGAGCCGTTACTCCACTTCAGGTGCAACTCGCCGTCGCGTGCCAATACTGACTTGAGTGACGCAAAGGGAATCTTCAGCCGCAGATCGCCGCGAAAGAGGATTTCACTGGTTTCCAGCAGCGCCTTGCCGTGGGCTGTTTTGCCGCCGGTGCGGACCGAGCACAAGAGTTCGCGTCCCATGGTTCCTCAATGCCGTTCGCAGCACTATCCGCGATTGCGTCCGGCATGTCAATTGGCCCCGCAGTTCATCACAAAACCCGAAACCCCGCCTGAGGGACTGGCGGGGCTTCGTATTGCGACTGCTACGGTCGCTCGGTTCAACAGTTCAGATCTTGGGGGTGTCTGTTTACGCCTTTATTGCCAATTCCAGCAGTCCAATCGCCAGGGCAATCCAGAGCGCAAGCACGGCCGTGTTCAGGGTGACGCGCACCGTGGGGTTGTCGATCAGCCAGTTATATTTCGCGTCCATATCTTTCTCCTTGAGAATCGGTTGCGCCCGGCATGCCTCGCGGCCTGTACCGGATCAACGTCTGTGGCTATATACGGGCGAGCCGGGGAAAGGTTCCGTGAATAGTCGATGAATTGCACTATTACAGGTTCAACTGCGGGATTCTGCATGCCGGAGCTTGGCAGCGTGGCAGGGCTATTTTGGCGGCTGCGTCGCGATTTCGCCCAGTTCCCAATACTTCTTCAGCAGGATGTCGGGAACATTCACGGTGCTGCCCGTCAGCATGGACTTCAGCTGCAGGGCATTGACCGCGGCCTTGCCCTCGAAGTGATTGTTGGCGATGACGAAGGTCTTCCTTGCCTTGGCGTCGATGGCGTCAACCCGCGCCTTCCACTTCTCCAGCTCGGGCCGCGTATAAAGATAGTCATAGCGGTCGTTGCGCGAGTCGCTGTCGAACCACTGCTCGTAATTGCGGCCATGCAGGCGCACATAGCCCAGCGGCGCGGTCACGTGCTGGCTCGGAGCAACCGCCTTTCCCAGCATCGGCTGATCGATATTGCAGAACGCCACCTTCTTCTCGGCGAAGTAGCGCAGCGTGCCTTCGTTGGTCCAGCTGTTGTGCCGCACCTCCACCACAAGCGGGTAGTGCTTGAATTTCTCGATCACGGTGTCGAGGTAGTCGCGGTTCGGGTTGGTGTTCTTGAAGGAAATGGGAAATTGCGCCAGCAGCGCGCCCAGCATACTTTCGCCGGCAATGGAGTCCAGGCCTTCCTTCGCCAGGCGCTCGTCGTCGTCGTTGGCACGGATGGTGTCGGAGGATGTGCTCTCCACCACCGCAATCGGCGAATGGGTGAACGCCTTATTCAGCTTGGCGGTAAACAGGAAGTCCGGATTCGCCCCGCGCGCGAGGCGGCACCACAACTTGCCCCACTCCGGCTTGATGTGTCCGTAGAACGAGGTGTTGACCTCGATAACGTCGAGGTAACGGGCCAGGTATTCCACCGGGTGCTGCGACTTCTTGATCTGCGCGGGATAGACGATGCCTTCCCAGTCCTTGTACGACCATCCGGCAGTGCCGATGTAGATGTGCGGCTCCTCTTCCATTCCCGAGGCGAGGTTAGCACAGACTGGGGCCTCGTCGGCGCCGGCGAACGCCCCTGTTGGAGACGGGCATCGCCGATGTGACATTCGTCACACAGGCATGTAACGTCACCTATCGTGGACCGTGGACCCCTGGAGTATCACTGGTGTATAAGACAAATTCATTCTGTCGAGAAGCAGAAATGATTGATCTTAAGAAGAAGTGCTGGCGCGAAAAACTTACCGCGGAAATCACCCTGGCGCATGTGCTGCAGTTTGCACGCGAGTCGGGACGCGAGTTGAGCGCTGCCGAACTGGCATCGTTCCTTAACGAGAACGGCCGGGCCCAGGGCATCTGGATGCACATGATGCAGGCGGCCGAGCAGTACATCAAGTCAAGGTTAGAAGCGAGCGAAGTGAAGCAGTCGAGCAAGGTTGGCTTTCCTCCTTTTAAGCCAACCGCAAGGCATGCGAGTCTTGTCCACTAAACGGCTGACCAGAAGGCCCCGAGGCAAAGGAGCCAATGTCCCATTCCTAATTAGTAGGTGACCATCACTACCCAATACGATCCTCCGGGATGGCTCGCGCTGGGAGCAAAACAAGCTCCCAGCGAGTATCCCGAGGCCACCGGCTTGGCCAGCCGTCCCCGCAATCTTCCAGGAAGCGCATTCAAGTCCGTCGCCGTCCATGCAAACACGTCCTGCGCCCCAGGCACGGCCGCCGCCTTGCGCGGATCGAGAGCGTCGTTTTGCGCCATGTCGCAAGCCATCTTGGAGAGTTGCGGCTGCGGTTTGGGCGAGGGCACTACCATGCCGGAAGCCGTCGCCTGTTTCGCAATGGCCTGTTCCAGCGCGGCTTCCGCCTCGGCATCGGATAAATCGGGCAGGCGCTCGGCGAAATCTTCCGTCACATACACCCTTTCACCGACGGGCAGGGCGCACACCCCAACCGCGTTGTACGTTGGATTCAGGATGTTGGTGCGATGGTCGGGTGAGTTCATGAGGGCGGCGTTCGCAGCGACGGTGCTCTCGTCCCAGACGATATTTTCCGCCTGACGGCCCGAGCGCAGGTTCTCATTCATAAAGCGCATCGCCAGCAAAGGCTCGGCGTCGAACTGGTGGGAGAGCACCTTATGCTTGGCCAGCAGGGCTGTGTGTCTGCAGGCGGCCTGGGTCAGACGGTTGTCCACCACCAACGGCGGAACTCCGGCGTGCGTTCGCGCCTGGTTGATTAACCCCACCAGCTCGTTCCCGCCAGATACGTCGAAGCTCGCCTGGGCCAAGGCGCAAGGTGCTGTGGTGGGGGCCAGCAGCAGGAGGAGTACAGCAAGCACTCTGCGGTCAACGCTATATGTCCCCAGGCGCATCTTCATGGTTATTAGACGCGCAATCGCCGCCTTTCGTTCCTCAGGCCGGGAACCTACAATAGGGCATCCCTTTACCAGGACCGGGCGATGAGTGTTTCTTTGCTGATTGTTGCCGCAATGGCCTTTGCCGTCGGCGCTGTGTTCGCCGCGCTACTCGCTCGCTCGAAGAGCGCTGCGCTGGTGGAGCGAAACGAAGCGCTGGCCGGGGAACTGGCTGCCATGAAAGCAGACTACGCTCTCAAGCAGGCAGAAAACGCGGCACTGCTCGCAGCCAAAGCCTCGCTGGACGCCACGCTTGCGGCAGAACGCGAATCGACGCGAGAGAAGCTTCAACTCCTGTCGGCAGCCCGCGTCGAATTGGAAAACAGCTTTAAGGCGCTGGCCAACTCGGCGCTTCAGAGCAACAACGCGAATTTCCTCGAGCTGGCCAAAACTACACTGGCGAAATACCAGTCGGAAGCCAAAGGCGAGCTAGAAGCTCGCGAGAAGGCAGTCGAGACGCTGGTGAAGCCCATCGCCGACTCGCTCAAACAAGTGGACGAGCAGGTGAGGGCACTGGAGAAGAGCCGCGCTGAAGCCTACGGCACGCTGACCAGCCAGGTGGCCTCGCTGCTCGACTCGCAGAAAGCGCTGCAATCGGAGACCGGTAATCTGGTGAAGGCGTTGCGCGAGCCGCAGGCCCGCGGCCGCTGGGGTGAACTGCAACTGCGCCGCGTGCTGGAACTCGCGGGCATGCTGGAGTACTGCGACTTCCGCTCGCAGGAGACCATCACCAACGATGAACGGCGCTTCCGTCCCGACGTCATCGTCGAGTTGCCCGGCGGCAAGCACATCGTGATTGACGCAAAAGCCCCGCTGGCGGCCTATCTCGCGGCACTCGAGGCGCCGGATGAGCTGACCCGCCGCGCGCATCTCACCGATCACCTACGCCAGATCAAGCAACACATTGACATGCTCTCGGCGAAATCATATTGGGCGCAGCTGCCATGTACGCCGGAGTTCGTCGTGCTGTTCCTCCCCGGCGAGGTCTTTTTCCGCGCCGCCTTGGACGCCGATCCCGAGCTTATCGAGTACGGCGTTAGCCAGAAGGTCATCGTCGCATCACCGACCACGCTGATTGCATTATTGAAGGCCGTCGCTTATGGATGGAACCAGAAGAACCTGGCGGAAAGCGCGCGCCAGATCAGCGAGGCGGGCCGCCAGCTTTACGAGCGGCTATGCACCATGACCGGCTACGTCGAGGACATGGGCAAGAAGCTTGCCGGAGCGGTGAAGTCCTACAACGAGATGCTGGGCTCGATGGAGCGCCGCGTGTTTCCCCTGGCGCGCAAGTTTCCCGATCACGACCGCTCGCTGCTCCCCGAGTGGCTGCCGGAAATCGAGCAGATCGAAAAAACGCCGCGCGAGTTGGAATCGCCTGACTGGCAGGAGAGCGGGGAAGAGCCGGCCTTGCCCTTCAGCGAAAAGACCGACAGCGCCAAAGCCTAGACATCGCGCGTCAGAACAGGCTCACGGTCAACCCACCATGACAAGCCAGACATCCGAATTGCGGGAGTCCCAGGCGTCGAACCACGAAACCCGCTCCTGCACCAGCGTGACCTGTAGGACGTAACCTCCGGGGAGCTGGAGGCGACCACTTGTGCAATGTAAGTATGTTTGCTCGGAGCAAGTGTATACCCGACCTTGGACTGGGCTCACTAAAGGTTGCGATAGTAAACGGCATGGCTGAACCCCTAGGCTGACGCTGCCCTTGCAACGCTAGTCGTGACGACTGGGAGCAACGGAGGTGCTCATCTCATTGCTTTTGAGCCGCCCGTGCAATCGCACCACTCGTTCGTGCAGGTCGTGGCTCAACTGCTTCCGGTCGCCTTGCCCCAGCATCGGTTCGCCGAAGGCAATCCGGGCGCGGATGATGCGCTTCCCCAACAGGTTCCGCATATGCGGCAGTAAGGTCATGTCGCCCCACCAGCAAACTTCCTGCCCAACGTCGCCGTCCTCCAGTTCATAGCGAATGGCGCAAGGCGTGACGGCTGCGCCGGCGTCAATGGCGGGCTGCAGCATGGTGGAGTGAAATCGCAGCACCCGCTCTCCGTCGGTCGTTGTGCCTTCGGGAAAAAGTACAATCGGCACGCCATTGCGCAGCGACTCGCTTACGTTGAGGTTGGCGCGCGCGGCGTCGCCTTTGTCATGACGGCGCACAAAGACGCAGCCCGCCCATCTTGCATAGCGGCCGATGAGCGCCCACTGTTCGACCTCGGCCTTGGAGACGAACACGCAGGGCACCGCTGCGCTCAGCACCAGGATGTCGAGATAGCTGAGGTGATTGCTGACGATGAGGCCACGCTCCGGCGGCTGGCCGGTAACGAGAAGTTGCAACTCCATGGCGCGCAGGCCGCGGGCGCAGCTTTCGTGCAGCCATTCAGCGGCCGCGGCACGCGAAGGGTTCCGGCCGACGTAGCGATGTTGCGACAAACCATAAAACGCCGCAGCCAGAAGCGTAAGCAGCCTGCGGGTTTGCCGCGCGAACTTCGGGAGCCGTTGCTGCATTCGGGCGAGAGCGTGTCCAGCGCCTGACTCGAGTGTACTGGAGGAACCGCGCGAGGAGCACCGCGTTCGGCGTGCAGCCGACTTTGTCGGCCCGTGCGCATGCAACTCTTTCTGGCAAAGCTACAGCTCTCTTTGACCTGCTTCCAAGCGGCTGCTAGTATTAAAGTCTCGACGCTGAATTCCCACCCAGCTAGCGTCCCCGTCGTCTAGCCCGGCCTAGGACATCGCCCTTTCACGGCGGTAACACGGGTTCAAATCCCGTCGGGGACGCCATATCTTTCATAGGGTTGCAGAGTTTACGCCCGGCAGTGAGAGTGTCCCGTTGATGCTGAAGAGAAGAGCCCTCCTCTATTTAGATAGCACTTCATTCCGAATACTTGAGTTGTGCCGCTTGCAAGGCGTCCTCATACTCTTTCTGACAGTCTGCTTCAGCTTTATCCTCCTTGGCGTGGGCCTCCTTGAGGGCTTCAGGAGCCACTGTATACACTTCCGTCTTCCCTTGAGCCCGAGTTCCGTTAGTTCGCACCCAATTGTCAAAGTCCCATTCCGCCGCAGCCTTGCAGCCCTGTCGATGTTTATCAGCGTCTGCTATGGCTTTCTCCAGAAGAGCTTTATTCTTGTCCTTTGCAGAAGTTTCACGAGACTTTTGAGTCTCAGCTTCCTCCAGTTTTGTCAATCTGGCGTTCACATCCGCCAATTGTTTGCTGAGTTCATCAACACTCTTCTGGCTGGCGCAGCCGACACTGGCCACCACAACCAGAATGAGAATTCCCAGAACTGTCCCTGTTCGACTTCCATCACTCATGGCTTCCGCCTTTCTGTTGAAGCTGCAAGATACTAAAGCGGTATATCTTTATTCAAGCTCCAATCAGACCTCCCACACGACATATTAGTGGTTTGGTCCCGGTATTAAGGTGCGTACCGGGTGAAGACATAGTCGCGAGCTTTGACAGGTACGTGACAGGGGAAGCAAGTTTTGAGCAGTGCCTCGTCGGCAGGTTTGCCGTCTTTGAATTGAGCGCCCCCCCACCCTCCCCTCGAGGCGTATTTTGTTGAGTCCTTGACCATAAACTGAACGTTGGTGGGAGCTCCGGCGACGAAGGATTGGGCACGGCCAAAGACTCTGTAGTTTTCCTCCGACGGGACGTAACTCCACGCCAGCCGGGCAAAAATGGCACCATCCGGGAACAGAAGCTTTCCATCCCGATAGGCCGCAACCGCTACATCGTTGCCCAGAACGGCGCGAAAATCGTTGAGGTTGCCTGCCTCGTGGGCCACAGAGATCAACCTCCAATCGCGGTATCCGGCGGGGATTTTGACTCCGTAGATCGGGGCAGCCTCCCCATCGGCCTGTCCAGATGCGGGAGCCGTGGAAGCGACCATGCCGGTGAGCGTACAACTGCAGCAAACAAGTAAGCGATTCCTCTCATACGGTGTCCTCCTTCCAATGTGCTTGTTTAACTTATGCCTTACTTAATCGTGCGATCCGCTTCCCGGGGGCGTCGAGGGATGATCGCGTCGTGGTCGTTCATTTCAGCAGCTCCGTCCCAACCTGTTCCGCCACCATATACTCGGCGTACCAGTCGGGCCAGGTCGCTTGCAGAGGCGAACGAAGTCGAGGCAGGGTCGATGCGCCCGGGAAGCCGCGTCGTGATCTCCTGCAGCAACCAGCCATTGCCGTCGGGATCGCTGAACGAGGCAAACGAGCGGTAGCTGCGATGCTCGGGATCCCGACCACTGACCCGGCGCCGCCCAAACAGGTAGGGCTGGTCCGTGCCAGCATACACGCCGGCGTCGTCGTGGAACACCTCGGTGATCTCGACGCCGCGACCGAGCAGCTCGTTGCGGGCGCCCTCGATGTCGGAGACGATCAGGTACAGGCCTTGGGCAGAGCCGGGTGTCGACGCGGTGACGTTCTTGCCGAAAATGACGGAGCAGCCGGAGCCCGGCGGCGTGAACTGGATCACCCGGAAGTCGTCGCCGGCGGCGATGAGGTTGACGCGGACGGGCGCGAGCGCCAGGTTCTTGGTCATGGCGGGAAGCGCGGCCGTGAGAGCCGAGATGAGCGCGAATCCCGGGGCCGTGCGGCGGCCACCGGTGCCGCCCATGAAGAGCAGGGCCCCCCCCGGGCGAACCTTGCTTGCGGCAACCCGGGCGACCTGCAGCGGCAGCAGGATATGGGCCTCCAGGTCGCGGCGCGCCGCTTTGAAGTCGAACTCCGCCAGCGGCGCGTAGTACGGACCGGGACCTGTGACCAGCACGTGGTCGACCGGCTTGGGCAGCTCGCCGAAAAACCTCCCCAGCCGTACGAAGTCGGTGGCGTCGAAGGCGGTAATGCCGGCCCCGAGTTCGAGGCCGACGCGGTGTAGGCGATCCGGGTCGCGCGCGGTGAGGATCAGGTCGGCGCCCTCGGCGCGGGCGCGCCGGGCCGTTTCGAGCCCGATGCCGGTGCTGCCGCCGATCACGACGACGGTTTGCCCGAGGAGTTCCGGTTGGCGCTGCACGCAAGCGGCAGTAGTTACGGTGCTCATGCTTCCTCCGATCAGCAGTCCAAAATCGCCAAGGACACGGCCGACATCAAGTTTCAGAACTGCATTAACCCAGCTTTGCGCATCTCACATCGTGAGCACGACGCGGAACTGGGCCTTGCCGTTCATCATTCGCTCGTAAGCCTCCGCCACTCTTTCCAGCGGATAAGTTTCAATCATGGGCCGCACGCCCGTCAGTTCAGCGAAGCGCAGCGTGTCTTCGGAATCGGTGGGTGTCCCCGACGACCACCCCTGATCGCTCGACTTCCACTGATGAGCTGTATAGGCGTGACCTCAATCGGATCGAAGGTCACACCGATCACCATGAGCCTGCCGTTTGGGCCCAGACCGTCGATCAGTTCAGACATCGCTTTCGAGTTTGGGGCTGTCGCCAGGATGGCCTTTGCGCCCCCAACTTCTGCAGTTCCTGCGCAGCATTCGTCGCTTGGCTATCGATGTACACACTCGCTCCGAGTTTCTTTGCGAGCGTCGCGTTCTCAGACCCACGTCCGATGGCGGCCACCCTATAGCCACACTTGTTAGCAAATTGAATTCCAAGATGACCCAAGCCGCCTGTACCCTGGACGGCGACAAGGTCGCCAGGCATCGCACCGCTGTGCCGCAGGGCGTTGAAGGTAGTAATTCCAGCGCAGAGCAGCGGTGCTGCTTCGGCGTCGCCCAAACTGTCCGGAACCGCCACCAGCGCCTCAACTGGCGCCACCATATATTCCTGGTACCCTCCGTCATAGCTGATGCCCGCAATCTTCAGATTCCGGCAATTGCGAAAATCGCCGCGCCGGCACTCGGGACACGTGTTGTCCTGGCCACCGTGCCAGCCGACACCAACGCGCTGACCCTTGTTCCACGCGGATACACCCGTACCCACTTTATCGATGATGCCCACCACTTCATGTCCTGGCACCCGGGGATACTGAATTCCGGGCCACAATCCTTCTTTCGTGAGCACGTCACTGTGACATACCCCGCAGGCTTGCACCTTGATGCGTGCCTGCCCCGCACCCGGCTTGGGAAGCTCGCGCTCGACCACCCTGAAATCTGCTCCCGGTTGCGGGACCTCTGCCACCTTCATCGTTGCTACTGTGACTGCTGTCGTCGCCATCAATCCTCCTAAGGAATGTCAATCATCGTTGAAGAAGAACAGTGAGTACCGCGACTGGGCCGCTACTGCGCTCGTTATCAACTATCGACAGCCCCGCTTCCCAGGCAGATAACTCACCCCCTTTACTTCCGTGTGAAGGGAACCCGAACCCCGTGCAAGCACCGCGCAAAGGACGAAGCAGCAAGCTAACGTAATTCGTTCAAGAGGCAGCGCAAGAAAACACCCGGCGAGAAAGATGCAGGAAGTTCTGGCGAGGATTCATCAAGAAAAAGCAACCTCGAATCGACCGAGCTACGACTAGGGCTGCTCCATCTGGGCGCCTGCGTCATCCAATACACATGAGCCAGGCAGCTCGCCATGTTTTGCCGTTCCCCGGCGCCCTGGGGCAAGGTCTGCTGCAGCGGATCGGCAACACGCCGCTGTTGCGCTTCCGGCGCCTCACCGACGCTGTGCCTCGCGTCGCGGTGCTGGCCAAAGCAGAGTGGGTAAATCCCGGCGGCTCGGTGAAAGATCGCGCTGCGGCCAGCATCGTGGCCGACGCGCTGCGCCGGGACAAGCTGGCGGACGGCAAGATCCTGCTGGATTCCACCAGCGGCAATACCGGAATTGCCTACGCTATGCTCGGCGCCGTGGAAGGTTTTCCGGTGACGCTGTGCATGCCGGAGAATGTTTCGCCCGATCGGCTGCGCATCGTGCGGGCCTATGGCGCGCAAGTTATTTCCACCGATCCTAGCGAGGGCTCCGATGGAGCGTTGCGCAAGGCGCGTGAAATCGCGGCTGCCGAGCCACAGAAGTACTTTTATGCCGATCAGTACTCCAACGAGGCCAACTGGTCCGCGCATTATCACGGCACCGCAGAAGAGATCTGGCGGCAGGCCGAAGGCCGAATCACGCATTTTGTCGCCATGCTCGGCACCAGCGGGACATTCGTCGGCACGGCCCGCAAACTGAAAGAGCTGAATAGCGACATCCAGTGCATCTCCCTTCAGCCCGATTCGCCGTTCCATGGCATCGAAGGCGCCAAACACATGCCGACTTCCATCGTGCCGAAGATTTATGACCCGGCGCTTGCGGACCAGGAAGTTTTCGTGAGCACCGAGGATGCCTACGCGATGGTAAAGCGGCTGGCCGTCGAAGAAGGTCTGCTGGTGGGCATCTCCGGCGCGGCGGCGCTGGTTGGCGCGTTGCAGGTAGCGGCCGAGGCCGCGCCCGACTCCGTGGTGGTCACCATATTCCCAGACGGCGCTCACCGCTATCTGAGCGAGAGGTTCTGGGAGGATATCTGAGGGCTTATGGCTCTATTTATCGCCAAGCCGGACTTGGAAGAGCTTCGCCAGCACGGCGAAGAGACCTACCCGTTCGAATGTTGCGGTGTGTTGCTTGGCCGGGTCGATGATGTCGGCGGTAAGCGCGTGCACGAGGTGGTGCGCTGCAGCAACCAGCGTACGGAGTCGCCGCACAATCGTTATTTCATTGATCCGCGAGAACTGGTAGGCATTCAGCGGCGGGCGCACGAGCGCGAGTTGGACATTGTCGGCTTCTATCATTCGCATCCGCAGCATCCGGCGCGCTGGTCGGCGACCGATCTGGAGGAAGCGCACTGGCCCGGCTGTTCGTACGTCATTACCAGCGTGATGAATGGCGTGGCCACGCAGACCAACTCATTCGACTTGGTTGCTGAGGGCGAAAGCAAGTCGTTCCAGAACGAAGAACTTCACGTCGAGTAACACGCAGGGGCAACGCGCCTTGCTGAATCTGACACGGAGGTCGTTGCATCCAAAGCTGCCTATGAAAGTGCTGATCCCTACGCCGCTTCGCCAGTACACGGGGAGGCAGTCGACAGTCGAGCTGGAGGCCGGCTCGGTGGACGAAGCTCTGTGCGAGCTGACCACCCGATACCCTGAGCTGCGCAAGCAACTGTTCACCGCCGAGGGCGAGCTGCGCAAGTTCGTGAACGTCTACGTGAACGACGAGGACATTCGTTACCTCGAGCGCGAGCGTACGCTGGTCAAGCCGACGGACACCATATCGATTATACCGTCTGTAGCCGGCGGCTCGGTGGCTGCACGGCGGGGGTTCTGATGGCGACGCTAACGCGTGCTCAAGCTTCGGCCCTGACCAACGATGAAATCCTGCGCTACTCGCGGCACCTCATCATGCCCGAGGTCGGCATGGCCGGGCAGCAGAAGCTGAAGGCCGCGCGCGTGCTTTGCATCGGCGCTGGCGGGCTCGGCTCGCCGCTAGCCTTGTATCTCGCCGCGGCCGGGGTGGGCACACTTGGCCTGGTGGATTTCGACGTGGTGGACTACACCAACCTGCAGCGCCAGATCATCCACACGACCGGCGACGTCGGACGGCCCAAGCTCGACTCGGCGGCAGAGAAGCTCACGGGCATCAATCCCTTCATCAACGTTCGCAAGTTTGAGACCCGGCTCACCAGCGCCAACGCGCTCGATTTCTTTCGCGACTTCGACATCATCGCTGACGGTACCGACAACTTCCCCACCCGGTATCTGGTCAACGACGCTTGCGTGCTGAGCGGCACGCCCAATGTTTACGCTTCCATTTTCCGCTTCGAAGGTCAGGCGAGCGTTTTTGCCACTGAAAACGGCCCGTGCTATCGCTGTCTCTACCCGGAACCGCCGCCGCCGGGTCTGGTTCCCTCGTGCGCCGAAGGCGGCGTGCTGGGCATCCTTCCCGGACTGCTCGGCGTAATTCAGGCGACGGAAGTCATTAAGCTCATCCTGGGTACGGGCGACCCGCTGATTGGCCGCTTGCTGCTGGTGGACGCGCTGGGCATGCGCTTTCGCGAGCTGCGCCTGCGCAAGAATGCCGACTGCCCGGTCTGCGGCGCAACTCCGACGATTCGCGAGCTCATCGACTACAACGAGTTTTGCGGCATTCGCGGCGAAGAAGCGCCAATCACCACGACTGTCCCGGAGATCCAACCCGTCGAGCTAAAAGCGAGGCTCGACGCTGCAGACGACATCTTTATTCTCGACGTGCGCGAGCCGCATGAGTACCAGATCTGCAATATCGGCGGCCATCTCATCCCGCTGGGCGATCTGCCTGCGCGCATGAACGAGCTGGATTCCAGCCGCGAGATTGTCGCCCACTGCCGCAGCGGCGTGCGTAGCGCCAAGGCGGTGACCTTGCTTCGCCAGGCGGGCTTTGGCAAAGTAAAGAACCTCGCCGGCGGGATCCTTGCCTGGTCTGATAAGGTCGATCCTACGTTGCCGAAGTACTAGATAGCGCAAGACCGTGACTTCGACGCCCATCCCCGTGACCGCCGCCCATCCGCTCGACCTAGCCGTCGCGTGGCTGTCGAAGCGCTCCAAGCTCTTCTCGCAGGGATGGGGCGACGAGGCGTTGTTCGCGCGGCTTTGCGACAGCCTCTCCTATTCCGTCCCGCCATCGCCGATTACGATGGAGTGGCGTGCGACGCGCGAGCGCCGGGGAATCACCCGTCGCGACGGAACCTTCCCCTCGCCGCTGGACCTGCTCCCCGACCATACGAAGACAGTGCACGTGCGCGCCTGGTCGCGGGCAGGGAACCGCGTGGCATGCGTGATTCCCGCCGCCTCGCGCGACGAAGGCTTCCGCGCCCGCGAGCACATCTTCGGCGGCCTGATAGCGCGCGGCCTCGATTTGTATTTTCTTGAGAACCCTTTTTACGGCAGCCGCCGGGTGGTGCAAGGCCCGTCGCTCATCAGCGTGAGCGATCACGGCCTGATGGCGGCGGGCATGGTTCTTGAAGCGCGCGCACTGCTGGAACACATGCGGCCCAGCTATCCCAAGCTGGTCGTCGCCGGATACAGCATGGGAGGCCACATGGCGGCCATCACGGCAGCGGTGACGCCGTTTCCGGTTGGTTGCGCGGCGCTGGCGACCGGCGCGTCGGCCAGTAGCATCTACACTCGCGGATTGCTTTCGTGGTCGGTTGATCTCGAAGCTCTGGGCGGCGGACCCGAGTTGCGTACCGCGGCGCGCGAGCGGCTGCATCAGCTTTTCGAAGTCGCCGATGTGACCCGCTACCCGCTGCCGATGCGTCCTGACGCGGCCGTCATTGTCGGGTGCAAACGTGATGGTTACGTGCTGAACAGCGAGACCGAGCGCCTGCATCAGTACTGGAAGGGAAGTGCGCTGCGCTGGATTCCCGCCGGGCACTTCTCAGCGCTTATGTCCAGCCGCCGCGCTCTATGCGACTGCGTCGCCGAAGCCGCCGAAAAGCTGTGATTTGCCCAGCCGTCACTGACAACTGGTTCAAAACGTCTTCATGTACTCGATCAGCGCGCGCTTGTCCGCGTCCGGCAATTGCGTTCCGAAGTAATGCCCACGGTCGATCACGAAATCCGGCGACTTGCTGACCTTCATCAAGTCCGGTACCAGCCCGCGCAATACCGACGTGGCCTGTTGCGAGTCCAGATGGTTCGGCCTGATCCTCGCCAGGTCCTTGCTGATCTTCTCGACCAATCGCACTCGCTCGACCGCCTTCTCCGGCGATGAGAGATCCAGGTCGGCGTTCGCCAGCAGGTCGACCGGCGTTCCCGCCGGAACCGGGCCGATACGCAGGAAGCCATTCTGCGCGAGCGACTGCAATCCTGACGG
The DNA here is from genome assembly GCA_031296115.1 of Acidobacteriota bacterium. Taxonomy (GTDB): domain Bacteria; phylum Acidobacteriota; class Terriglobia; order Terriglobales; family Acidobacteriaceae; genus Bog-257. The sequence continues at coordinate 87,753 of JARLGI010000027.1, forward strand.
CAGATAAGGCGCGGGAATCTCGATGAAACTCTCCACCGTGGTGCGCGCGATGGAATCGAAGCCAGGCCGCCGTTCCGGCCATAGCAACTTTGTCGTCGCGTCCTCGTAGGCCTTCATCCGCCCGGCCACCGACGGATCACCCGAATAGGTGCCGACGGAGTTGTTATGCAGAAATGGCGCCGTCGCCCAGATGCTCACCAGCGACGGCACGCGGTAGTAGCCGGGCCCGTCGCCCGGTGGGCGAAACTTCTTGGTCGAGCGATCGAATGGATCCTGCACCTCGATTTCGCCCACCGCCGGCAACGTCTTGTAGGTCTCCGACGAGAAATTGTCCCACACGTGACCTTTCATGGCATTGGTCGCCAGCGCCCGCGTAGCGTTGGTCTGAACCACATCGAGCGGAATGCGCTCTTCCGTAGACAGAAAGTTGTTGTCGAGGAAGTCGGGTTTCAGCACCTCGCTGCGCATCCAGTCCTTGTATTGCTGCTGCGTGGCGGCCACGCCCGGCGGCGGCTGCTTGCTGGAGTGGCATTTCGCGCAGTTCTCGGCGAAGACGATCTTGCCGCGCTGCATCACCTTCTCGTCCTGGCTCAGAAACGCCTTCCCGCCCGGCGCGTCGGCGAGCTTCGGGCCTTGCAGCTTGAGCAGAAACTTCGCCAAGTTGGGCAGCCGCTCGGCGGTCGCCTGCCAGTACACCGAGTCCTTCTGTGCCCGCGCCACCTCGAACGGCCGCTGACGCGTTCCGCCGACCATCACGTTGTGGTCTCGCAGCCACTCCTGGCTGTACTAGCCGATGCTGACGTACACCCGGCTCAGCGCGCCGATCAGCCCGACCGAGTCCGCGCCGTCCTTCAGCACGTGCGGCACGGCCATCCGGCGCTGCTCGCCGGGGAAGTTCAGCGCGCCGCCCGCGATCTCTTCCTCGTGCGCCACGGTCAGCCGCGCCGGCACTGCGTAAATGGGATTCATGTTGCTTGGATTGTTCAGATTGTCGGTCGCGAGGAATGAAGTGTCGATGGTGCCCGGCGCCCACGAGTGCAGCACCTGGAACGCAAAGCTGTCTGGCGCGGCTTTTGACGCGAAGAAGCTGCTGGCTTTCAGGTACTGATTGCCGATGGTGGACGACAGGTTCTCCCAGCGCGGGTTCTCAGGATCATCGGGCGGCTTCGCCGGATTGAACGAGATGTGACAGAAACCGCACGCCATGCCCACGACGTACGGCCGCACCAGCTTGGGATCGTTGTAGTAGTTGGTGTCGGAGTAGTAACGATTGGCGTCCCAGCGCGCGCGCGCCGCCGCGTCGAACTTGGGATTGGGATAGAGCCGTAGGCCCATGATGCCCGTCGGCCTGCCATACACGGCGGCGTCGACGCCGTCTTCCTGCGCGCCGATGTCGAGCCACAGGCCGTACTCGTCAGGCTGGGCGGCCTGCGCCATGCCCGGCTGGTTCACCAGCCCCATGTCCTTGAAGCGCGACGGGCGCTGTCGCGAGTCGATGGCCTTCAGCAAGTCCGCTGTACCCAGCCCGTGCTGCGCTAGGTAGTCCCACAATGTCTGATCACCGGCGGTCCATAGCAGCCAGGTGTTGCGGCCCTTCACCTCGTCGTCGCTGAGAGACAGGCGACTATCCATCGCATCGAACGAGCGGGACGCTGTCTGCGGAAAATCAGCGACACTTTTGCCGGCGAGCTTGGCGTCGTCGGGTACGGCTGGCATACAAGGCCGAACAAACAGTAAAGCAATGGCAACGCCTGCCAAGATCAGTACGCCGGCCAGGAGAAGGATTTTCTTCATAGGGGCGAGGTAACGCAACCTTACAGTAAGCGGATTGTGCGTTTCAACGCTGGGCCAGCTCTGTCGGCTTGCATGTCTCGTCGAGCAGTTCTTCGGCAGCGCCCCAATCCGTCCCGTGGGAGTAGGTGTCAAGTACGTAGTATTCCCCGGCCTTCAGCGATCGGACCACCGCAATGCTTTGCTCGGCCATGTGGCGCTTCACTCCCGGCATGGATTGAATTACCTCCCAGGGACTGTTCTTGCCGGTAAGCCCGGTGACCTTCACCACCCGGTAGGGGTTGCCGTGCGGCGGCAACTCCAGCGTGATGGGTTGTGCGCCGTCCATCCCGATCTCGTGGTCGCGCGACGCCAGAGTCTTGCTTACCTCGGGCTTAATACACGAGATGTGGATGTGAAGCTGGTTCTGCGTGCGTCCATGCACCGAGTTAATCGCCAGAGCGGTCCTTGATGCAGGCTGGCCGGGATACTTGTGCGATACCTGCCAGGCGTCTTGCCAGAAATCCAGGAACGGCTGCCTGAAGATTTGCGGGTCTTCAATGCCGGAGACCCTTTTCGTCGGAATGATGAGATAGGCTTCCGGCTTGGTCGGGGCATTGTCTTTGAGGATGATGTATTCGTCCTTCGCGTCGTACTCGCGGCAATCCGAATTACCTGCCAAACTACGCGAGCAGCACTGCGCGAGCTGCCACAGTGCGTTCGGGCCGCGGCTGATCGTGCAAACGGCGGCCTTCGCGTGGCTGGATTGCTCCGCGACGGTTGACTGCGCGCCCTGCTGCAGGCCGACGGGCGCGGGAAGGGAGACACCGGGCCGCCCGGACAACCAGGCGACGGAAATGAAAACGGGAATGACTACAGCTGAGAGTAGGGGGGCGTTTTTCATACCAAGATGAATACTTCCGAGCGTAATATACCAGCGTGGCGATTGACATAAAGGGATAACGTATTTTTATTGCCTCACCTGGAGGCTTGCAGGACGAACGCAAGGAGTTTCGGTCCGTAGTCGAGGAGTTTAACCAAACGGTGGCATTCCCCCGCCGAGTGATGTTTGAGCCGGTAGGATGGGAGGACACGTTAGGTGGGATTGGCCGTCCTCAAGAAATAATCAATGAAGACCTTCGGAGCTGTGATTACTTCTTGATGTTACTTTGGGTCGGATGGGGCACAAATCCGCAGAAATCACAAAAGAAGTACCGCTCAAGCACGGAAGAAGGGTTTAGCGTGGCGACTCAGTGCTTCATAGACGAAGCGTATCCGATGCGACAAGTCGTCATTCTATTTAAGGCGGTAGATGCTCGTCGACTCAGCGACCCCGGCGAGACTGCAAAGAGTGCTTGATTTTAGAAAAAGCATCGAGGAAGAAAAGACTCATCTTTATAATACGTTTGATGATAAGTCGGCATATCGACACCTGCTGCTCCGATTGCTAGGCAGGTGGCTTTTGGATCACAAAATCGCCGATACCTTGGCAAGGTTTACGAGTCCCGCGGTGAGTATGAGAAAGCGAAGCATGAAAACGAAGCTGCGATTGCGATTGTGACTTCGTTGGGGTTGGTGAAGGATGCAGGTGAGCCAGCCTCGTTAGTAAAGAAGGTTGAGGGCCGCATGAAAGCTAAACCGGTTTCAAGCGCATCCAACGCCAATTAGTGGGTGGGTGAGGCGGAAAGTTCCCCGAAACGGTCCTCACGATTACCTTGAAGGTTAATCCAGGTTACGAAAGTACAGGTGCTTCTATTGCCCTTTCGTAACTTGACAACTCCTGAAACGGAATTACGCTAAGGCAGGGCTGAGCGCCCCGAAACAGGGCCGCGGTGTGCTTTGTTAGCGAGAGTTCTTTGACATCAACGGATGGGAGAAAATGGTTGGTTAGGGTTGCGCCATTGTGCATCTTTTGGTTAACAGTTTGGCTCATTCTTCCCTCGAAACAGGTTGAAGTTCTGCTCCTAACTCGCTGACACACAATATTTTAACTGTAAGTCACTTGCTTCGAATATTTTGCCGCGAGTTCGGCAGATTGGATTTTGTAAACTCATTTTTTTCAATCCCTTATCTATCGCTGGAAACAATACACCGGGGGGGAGTGGGGCAGGCCTACTTGAGACGCAGTTCGACGTCAGTGGTGGTTCGGCAGATTTCCTACTCAAGTTTGCCGAAGAGTTAACAGCGTCTCCACCCGGACGGAAGATGGAGACGCTCGCTTGGCAAAGCCTAGAACGTCTTCAGGAACTCGATCAGGGCGCGCTTGTCGTCGTCGCTCAGGCCGGGCTCCTCCTGGAACTGGCTGGTACCGAAGTAGTGGCCGCGATTGACCACGTAGTCGGGACACTTGCTCAGCTCCAGCAGGCCGGGCACGAGATTGGCAAACGCCTTCTTCGCCTCGTCGTCGCTGGCGCCCGGAGGCAAGGAAGCAAGATCGCGCTTCATCTTCAGCAGCAGCTCCAGCACCTTCTTCTGGTGCTCCAGCTTGGCTGCCGGATCTTTCGCCTCACCCAGCAGATCGAGGTTGGCCAGAAGGTCGACCGGCGTGCCTTTGGGGACCGGGCCTAACTCGACGCCGCCCTCGCCGAAGAGCCAGGGGAACCAGCGGTGTCCCGGACTCAGCAACGGCCGCAGAAAGTCGGGCAGATATCCGCCGGCCACGCGCAAGTAACTGGTCTGGGTGGTGCGGTCCATGGTGCCGGGTACCTTGTCCCCAAGCAGCTGGTCCTTGTCGCGCTTCTCCGGCCACAGCATCTGCTCGATGGAGTTCTGGAACGAGTCCATGCGCGAGGAGACCGACGGGCTGGGATTGAACTTGCCGACGCTGTTGTTCAGCAGGAAGGGCGCGGTGGACCACACGCTGATGAGTGACGGTGGGCGAGTGTACCCACGGCCTCCGGCCGGCAGATTGTAGGTGCTGGCCTCGCCGGTGTACGGGTGATAGACGGTGACGCTGCCCGCCGAGGGCAGTTCTTTGTACGTCTGAGACGAGAAGTTGTCCCAGATGTTGTCCTTCAGCGCGTTCGTCGCCAGCGGGCTGCACGCGTTGGTTTGCAGCAGGGTCACCGGTACCCGCTGGTCGGTGGACAGGTAATTGTTGTCGAGGAAGTGGGGCGACTGGACGATCTTGCGCATCTGCGACTTGAATTCTTCGGTCTTGGTCCACGCCCAGTACTGGTTCCAGCAATTCATGTAGTCCTTGCCGGAACAGCCGTTGGGATCGAGCCCGGGCGCGGGCGAGGGAATCTTGCTGGAATGGCAGCGCGCGCAGCGTTCGGCGAAAACGATCTTGCCGCGCTCCAGCTTGGCCTTGTCCTTGGTCAGGTAGGCGTCGCCGCCGGGCGCGTCCTGCAGATGATGCGGCGCCGTGCTCTTGCCCAGGAAGAACATCGCCATGGCCGGCGTCTGCTGCTCGGTCGCTTCCCAGAACGCTGAGTTCTTGTTCGCGACCGCAATTTCGATTGGCGATATTTCCTTGCCGCCAACCAGCGCGCGGAAGTGCAAAAGCCACTCCTCGCTGAACAGGCCGATGTTGAGATACACGCGGTTGAGCGCGCCCAGGGCTCCCACCGAGTCAGAGCCGTCCTTCAGCACGCGCGGCGACCACGAGGTCGCAGGCGCCTGGAAGAACTGGGTCAGCAGGCCTTCCTTGACGAAGTCGTTGAACTGCTTGTTGTTCAGGCCGCCACCGGCGAGCGTTTCCTTGCCCCAGCGCTTGGCTTCGACCATGCGCGGCATCAGCGCATAGAAGGGGTTCATGGTGCGCGGGTTGTTGATGTTGTCGGTCGAGATGAGCGAAGTGTCGAGCGTGCCTGGGCGCGACGTGTGGAAGAGTTGCACCGGGAAGCTGCTGGGATCGGATTCCCAGGCAAAGATGCGGTCGATCCAGAAGTACTGCGCGCCCACGATGGAGCTCAGGTTCTCCCACTTCGGGTTCTCGGGATCGGCGGGCGGTTTGGTCGGGTCAGGTCCAACGTGACAGAAGCCGCACGACATGCCGACGCGATAGGGCCGCACCAGGCTCTTGTCATTGTAATAGCTCGGATCGGTGTAGTAGCGCTTCGCGTCCCACTTTTTGGCCGCGGCTTCGTCGAAGTCAGGATTGGGGAACAGACGCAGACCGACGATGCCGGTCGCGTAGCCGTAGTACGAGCCAACCGGCAGGTTCTTGCCGCGCGCGCCAATCTTCACGCCGGGATATTTGCTCTCGTTCTCGAACGGATCGGCCGGGCAGTTCGGGTCACGCACATCGAGCCACAGTCCGTAGCGCTTGTCATCGGGCCCAGTCGGTTTCTTGAAGCACGGCTCGTTGACCAGCCCAAGATAGTTCCAGCGATTGTCGCGGCTGGCATTCAGCCCCGGATACGACGAGATGGTCTTGAGCAGGTCGAAGGTTCCGACGCTGGTGACGGTGAGGCCGTCCCACATCTTGTCATTACCGCCGGTCCAAACGATCCACATGTTGCGGCCTTTGACTTCGTCGGCGTTCAGCGGGATGGCGCGGTCCATGTCTTGGAAATAGTCTTCGTCGGCGGCGGGGAACGAGGAAGCGGCGCGTCCGGCAAGCCGGGCTTCATCCTGGACGTGTCCCGGTTCCGGGCCCTTGTTACAGCCAGCCAACAACAGACTCAACACGACCGGCACGAACAGCCACAGCGAACGCCACCGACTCATATCCGTTTCCACTCCTTGCGGGAAGTCCCGCGCGACCGCTTCACGACGGGGAAGTGCGACTGCTAACCCAAACGGCTGCGATACAGGACTTGGATTTCCCGGGACGGGGTAAAGAACTCGACCGCGCGCACCCACGCGGAGATACGCCCCACACCAGCATGTTTCAGGTTGGCGTGAAATATAACACGGAACGGGCGAATCTCAAGCACCACATCTCCCCATTGGCCGGTCGGATATAATCTCGCCGCAGCCCCGCAAACAGAATCTCAACTCTCAGGCGCGAACAAAGGACGCTCCGATGTCGGACCAGCATCCGCAAGCTGATTGCGAATACGTCGTCGTAGGTTCGGGCGCAGGCGGTGGTACGGTTGCGGCGCGGCTGGCCGAGGCCGGCCACACCGTAGTCCTGCTGGAGGCAGGCGGCGATCCTCGCACCCTGACCGGCGGAGATCCTGTGCATCCCGAAACCAACCGGTTGCCCACCGACTATGACGTCCCTTGCTTTCACGCCTTCGCCACCGAAAACGAAGCGCTGAAGTGGGACTTCTTCGTGCGCCACTACGGCGACGACCAGCGGCAGCGCCAGGATCCCAAGTATCGCGACGTGTGGAACAACCAGCGCGTGGACGGCGTCCTGTACCCGCGTGCGGGCACGCTGGGCGGATGCACTGCGCACAACGCCATGATCATGGTGTACCCGCACGATGCCGACTGGGACGAAATTGCGGCCCTCACCGGCGACTCGTCGTGGAATGCCAGCCACATGCGCAGCTACTTCCAGCGCCTGGAGGACTGCCATCATCGCCCATTGTTGCGCTGGTTATCGAGGATCGGGATCAACCCGACGCGACACGGTTTCAAGGGCTGGCTGAGCACCGAAAAATCAATCCCGATGGTCTCGTTGGGCAATCGTGACCTTCTGCGAATGATTTTCGAGAGTGCCGAAGAGGCGCTCAAGGACATCGGACATGTGGGCGAGCGCTTCCGCTGGCTCGTCGAAAGCCAGCTCGATGCTAACGACTGGCGCACGGTAAAGGAAAACTCCTTCGGCATGCGCTACACGCCGTTGACTACTCGCAATCATGCGCGTGTCGGGTCGCGCGAACGCTTGCTGGAGGTCGCGGCCAAACATCCCAAGCGGCTAAGGATCGAGCTGAATGCGCTGGCGACCCGCGTGTTGCTGGATGAAAACCATCGTGCCATTGGCGTCGAATACCTGAAGGGCGAGCGGCTGTATCGCGCCCACGCGAGGCCGAGCGACCGGCCGGCGGAAACGCGCAGGGTTTATGCTTCGCGCGAGGTCATCCTTTCCGGCGGAGCGTTCAACACGCCGCAACTGCTGATGCTGTCGGGCATCGGACCGCGCGCGGAGCTGGAGCGGCACGGAATTGCGGTGAAGGTCGACTTGCCGGGCGTGGGCAAGAACCTGCAGGACCGCTACGAAGTCGGTATCGTCAACCGCATGAACTTCGACCAGTGGCACATCTTCCAGGAAGCCAAGTTCGACACTACCGATCCGCAATTCGCGGAATGGCAGTCGAAGCGCGGCGGCCCTTACATCACCAATGGCGCGATCATGTCGATGTTCAAGCGCTCAGACGAAGCCCGGCCTCTGCCGGACCTTTTCTGCGTCGCGTTCCTGGGGCGCTTCCAAGGCTACTTTCCCACCTATTCCGATCTGTTCGTCAAAAACTTGAACTACCTGACGTGGGCGGTGCTGAAGGCGCACACCAACAACCGGGCCGGTGAAGTGACCCTGCGCTCGGCCGATCCTCGCGATGTACCCGACATCAACTTTCACTATTTTGAGGAAGGAACCAGCGACCCCGAGGAAGACCTCGACTCAGTGGTGGAGGGCATTCGGTTCGTGCGTGAGTTGACGGGGAAAATGAAGCGCGAGGGCTTCATTGCTGCCGAGGAATTGCCGGGCGAGCAGTGCCAGTCAGATGACGAGTTGAAGGAGTTCGTGCGCAATAGCGCCTGGGGCCATCATGCGTCGTGCAGTTGCGCCATCGGACCGCGCGAGCAGCAAGGCGTGCTCGACAGCAACTTCCGGGTCTACGGCGTGCAGGGGCTACGCGTGGTGGATGCTTCGGTCTTTCCCCGCATTCCTGGCTTCTTCATTGGTAGCTCGGTTTACATCATTGGAGAGAAGGCGGCGGCAGTGATTTTGGCCGACGCCAAACGTTCCGTCGTTTAACCGGAGCGGCGCCGGCATCTTCTTTTCATTGACAAAAATTCCGCCTGACACCATAGTTGCAGAAACTTGGGGTGTCTTCCGCGTGCGTTCAACTGCCAGCAATCCCGTGCCGAACGGCAAAACCGGTATCAACTCGAACGCGAGCCGTCCACAGCCGAAAGCCAACACCGGATCGGCGTTTCTCAACTGGGTGGCCGATACGTCGACAGCGCTGGTTCATCTTGAGCGCCGATTCGATCCACTCTTTCGCTCCGCATTTGATGCGGTGCTTCGCGATCCGCTGGCGCGCCTGACCACCGCCTTGATGAACATGCAGCGTCCGAACGAAGGCTTGAAGATCGCGGAAGAGCGGCCGATTCCCGACGAAGAGGCTTACGTCGATGCGATCATCGACAGCTTCCAGAAGCAGATGAAGCTATTGTGGAAACCCGGTGGCTTCGAGCGCGGCGGCAACACCAAAACGCACGGCATCGTGCGCGCCGAATTCACAGTGCACGACAATCTGCCCGCACAGTTCCGCCACGGCATTTATGCCGAGCCGAAGACCTATCGCTCATGGATACGTTTTTCCGGGCCTGGTCCATACGTCACGCCGGACATCGACGACGTCGGCTTCATGAGCATCAGCGTCAAGCTGATGGGCGTGCCCGGCCCGAAGCTGATGGACGAGGAGAAATTCACCCAGGACATGTTCGGCGTTTCGCCGCCGACCTTCGTTACACCCGACGTCAACGCCAACGCGCAGTTGCAGGTTGAGAGCCTCAAGAACACCCAGATCTTTTACTTCGTCAACTTTCGCCGGTCGCACATCCTCGATCTCATCATGCAGGCGCTGTGGATCAAGACGCAGAGCAGCCCGTTCGAAGCGCCATACTTCAGTTGCGTCCCGTATCTGCTCGGCGAAGGGCAGGCGATGCAGTACTCGTTCTGGCCAAAGCGGAAGAAGCGCACGCGGATACCGCGGTTGCCGTTCCGCCCGCCCGACGACTACCTGCGGGACGCCATGGTTTCCACGCTGGCGCAAGAGGATATGGAGTTCGATGTCCGCCTGCAACTCCAGACCGATCCGCACCTGATGCCCATCGAAAACAATGGCGTGTTATGGCCGGAGAAGCTTTCGCCGCGCGTGTCCGTTGCCACGTTGCGCATACCCAAGCAGACCTTCAACTCGCCGGCGCAAATGAATTTCGCCAAGCGGCTTTCCTACAATCCATGGCACTGCATTCCCGAGCATCGTCCACTGGGGAACCAGAGCCGCGCCCGCAAACGCATGTATTTTCTTCTATCGCAACTGCGGCACAACATGAACGAGGTCCCCCACTACGAGCCCACCGGCGACGAGACTTTCGAATAGCGCGCCCAGCGCTTCTTTGCCATTGACAAAACCCGGCTCTGCCGCCATAGTGAGCAACACTCTTACGGGGTTCAATTCAACTACAGACAAGCCGTGCAGCGTGCGCCGCACGGAGGAGACTCAACTATGGCCTATACCTCGGCGCAACTTCTCACTATGTCGCAGCAGCAACTGGACGACCTCTTCTCGGGCAGTCCGGCTGGCGACATCCCTAGCGGCGAGGCTGAGGGGACTGCCATTATCGCGTCGGGTACGCCGGTCAGTGCAGAGATTGCGTCGCTGATCAATACCTTTGCCTGGCAGGGCAAGACCTTTGACGCGGTGCACGGCACGCTGCGCAATCGCATCACCGCGGTCGGCATCAATGCCATCGTGGCAGAGGTGTACAAAACGCAAAGCTGGTTCGACGGCAAGGAGTGCATTGTTCTCGACTACTCCAAGACATCGACGGTCGCCAGCCACATCCGTGATGAAATCCGCTCGATCGGTTCCGGTCTCTACTTGGGCGTCGTGTTCTGGGACAAGAAACGGACCATCAACTTCGCCCTCCAATTCCCCAGCTAATGACCCCGCAGTCACAGTTCATGGTGCTGGCATCGATCGCTGCGGGTCGAATGGATGATTTGCGCCACCTGCTTGCCTCCATGAACAGGGAAGTAGGCGTCGTCGATCCGCAAAACCGGCTGGTGCCGTTTGGGCAGTTTGAACGCCTGCACTTCGCGCGCTTCGTCATCATCGACGACAAGACATCGGTTGATGTCGCAGCTTACGGTCTCCCGATCGTGCAGTACCCGGTCTATCTGGCGTTTCTGGGCGACCTTGACGGGTCGCCCGATGCCCTCTTGGCCGAGTTAGTGCAGAAGGCCGGCGATGGCTTGCGGCGCATCTTTGCCCATTGCGATGGTTTTAGTTCCGACACCGATATCCTGGGATGGATGAAGTCGCACAACGTCGCTGCCGCGGCCTTTTACGCGAATTGGCTGGGTCGCACCGTGCGCCAGGTTCGCGAGGAAGACACGCTGCGGCAGGCACTAGAGAGCTTCGTCGAGCAACACCGCGATTCGCTTGCTGGGATGCAAGCCCGCGAGAAGCATGCCGCGCTGAAAAAGTTCGTCGCTGCGGAACAGCGGGCCGGGCGCATCACTCTGACGCCCCCGGAGCCGACGCCGCTGGGATGGAAGATTCGCAATTTCCTGCACCTGGTTGGCGTGCCGCTGGTTCTCCTGGTGTTGTCGCCGTTGCTGCTGCTGTATCTGCCGGTTTTCATCTATCAGTTGCGAAGCCGTGAGAAGACCGATCCGGTGATAGCGCCGCGAATCGAACCGTCGCACGCTCATGAACTGGCGGAACTTGAGGACCACGAGACTACGAACCAGTTCAGTGCTTTTGGCAGCCTCAAGCCCGAGCTGTTCCGCCGGGAGTTGCTGACGTTTCTGCTGTGGATCATCGACTACGCGGCGCGGCACGTTTTCAATCGTGGACGTCTGACGCGAGTTACGACCATCCACTTTGCGCGCTGGGTCTTCGTGGACAATAAGCGCCGGATGCTGTTTGCCAGCAACTACGACGGCAGTCTCGAGAGCTACATGGACGACTTCATCAACAAGGTCGGCTTCGGATTGAACATCGCATTCAGCAACGGGCTGGGATATCCACAAACCAACTGGCTATTCATGGATGGCGCGAAGGACGAGCAGAAATTCAAGTACATGCTGCGCCGCCATCAACTACCGACGCAGGTCTGGTACCACGCAACGCCCGGCCTGACAGCGATGAATATGCAACGCAACGCGCTCATCCGGCAGGGCCTGGAGAACATGTATATGACGGACGGCGAGGTCAGAGAATGGCTGCAACTGCTGTAGACAGCGGTATCCAAAGGACTGCATCGGCGGTAGATTACAGCGACGTCCAGGGACTGGTGCGCTTCGGTTACGGCAAGCTCACCGAGAGCTGTTTTCTGCTGCTGAACATTCGGGATGCCGCAGCCGCTCGCTCCTGGCTGGCCACGGCCCCGGTGACCAACGCGGTGCAATTGGACCAGGCGTCGCCTACAGCGCTACAGATCGCCTTCACGCACGAAGGACTACAGTCACTGCAAGTGCCCGACGAGGTGCTGGCCGGCTTCTCGGCAGAATTTCTTACGGGCATGGCGGGTGAGGAGAGCCGATCACGGCGGCTGGGCGATGTAGGCGCGAATGCACCGGAATACTGGCAATGGGGCGGGTCGGGGAGGGTTCCGCACATCGTGCTTATGCTCTACGCTCAGCCGGGCAAACTCGAAGGGTGGACGCTTGCGATCCAGGAGGCGAACTGGAATGCCGCCTTCGAAGTGGTCACCTGCCTGCTGACTTCGAACCTCGATGGCATCGAGCCATTTGGCTTCGCCGACGGCATCAGCCAGCCGGCGCTCGATTGGGAGCGCCAGCGGAAGCCCGCCAAGAACGAACTGGCCTATGGCAATCTGGCAGCGCTCGGCGAGTTCCTGATGGGCTATCCGAACGAATACTCCAAGTACACCGACCGGCCGCTGCTGGCCCCTGATGCGCCGGGAAGCACTGCGCTGCCCCCAGCGGAGGACGTGGCTAATCAGCGAGATCTTGGGCGCAACGGGACGTACGTGGTCTTCCGACAGCTGCAGCAGGATGTGCGCGGCTTTTGGCGGTTCTTGGACGCTCAGACGAATTCCGACCCGCAAGCTCGGCAGAGCATGGGCGAAGACATGGTGGGCCGCAAGATGGACGGCGAGCCGCTGGTCGAACTTAGCGATGATCCCATCGCCGGAATCGACCCCGGCACGACCCCGCACAACCAGTTCACGTACAACTCCGACGCTGACGGCTTGAGTTGCCCCTTCGGTGCGCACGTCCGCCGCGCCAACCCGCGCAATGCCGACCTGCCGCCCGGCTCGTCGGGGCTGCTATCGAAGGCGCTGCACACCTTCGGCTTCGGCAACAAGCAGTACCGGGATGACATCATCGCCTCAACCCGCTTCCACCGAGTCCTGCGGCGCGGACGCGAGTATGGCCCCGGCCTGTCGCCCGAGCAGGCAATTCAAACCAATGTTTCGGACCCCGGGGAGCACGGTATCTACTTCATTTGTTTGAACGCCAACATCTCGCGCCAGTTTGAGTTCGTGCAGAACGCCTGGATCATGAGCACGAAATTCGACGCCATGACGGAAGAGAGCGACCCTCTGTTGGGCAACCGGCAACCCGTCGCAGGCTGTCCTTTCACCGACACCTTCTCAGTGCCTCAAGTCGAAGGGTTGCGCACCCGCATTACAGGCCTGCCGCAATTCGTAACCGTGAAGGGTGGCGCGTATTTCTTCCTACCCAGCCTCAGCGCACTGCGCTACCTGGCTGCGGTGCGATAGGGCAATGACTACAATCGAGGAATGACCGCCAACCGTCTCGCCCGCGTGCAGGAGCAGTTGCGGTTCTACGAGCATCCGCTCGTGGAATTCGACGCGCGCGCAAAAGGCGATGCAGTCGAGGTCATCATCCGGCCGCGTTTCACGGAGCCCCGGGTCCACACCTACTACTTCGAGCTGCACCCCCGTGATTTCGACAATCCGCAGTTCGAATGGGCACTCCAGCGCCAGATTTTTGACTGCCTGCATGACTACCTGGTCGAGATGTTCATCCGCACGCCGCAACACCGCAAAGAGCATCAGCAGATGGAGCGCGAGGGCAAACTGTGAACCTTTGGCGCAGAGAAACCACTCCCCAGGTATCTCCCCTTCGCCAGCGAATTACAGAGGAGATTCGCCGCCAAGGGCCGCTTCCATTCTCTCGCTACATGGAGCTTTGCCTGTATGAACCCGAGTTAGGTTATTACTCGCGCCCGCAGGAACAGTTCGGCAAAGGTGGTGATTTCTATACATCGAGCGATGTTCATGCGGTATTTGGGAGGTTGCTGGCGCGCCAATTCGAGGAAATGTGGCGCGCACTGGATTCTCCTGAGCGTATCGACCTCATCGAGCTGGGTCCGGGGCGCGGACTGTTCGCGCGCGACGTGCTGGACTGGTCGGCAAAACAGTTTCCCGCCTTCGCCCAAGCCTTGCGTTACGGACTGGTAGAACAGTCGGCGCACTTGCGCGAGCGGCTACAGGGAAGACTAAGAGATCACTTCAGGGCGGGGTACACGGAGGTGTTCGATTCCATCGAGGCGGCAGGTGCTCAGGCGGGTGAAAACCTGATCGTCTTCGGCAACGAGTTCTTCGACGCTTTGCCGGTCGAAATCGTGGACCACCGCGGAGAAGTGCATGTCGACGAACAAAATGGGCGATTTGCGGAGAGGTTCGCTCCACCTGCGGCGGCAGCGATGGAATTCCTCGACCGCTACGGCGTGCATCCGCCTGAGGGCGAGCGAGTGGAAGTGCCGTTGGCCTCGCTGGCCTGGCTGGATCACATTGCGGTGATGTTTCGCGGTCAGCGAGGGTTCCTAGTGCTGGTTGACTATGGCTATACCCGCGAGCAACAGCTGGCTGGGCGTCATCGCGACACGCTCATGACCTATTGCCAGCATCAGGCTGGCGCATCACCCTACGACGCTCCAGGCGAGCAGGACATCACGGCGCACGTGAACTTCACAGCGCTGCGAGCACGAGGGGCCGAGCGTGGACTGGATGACCTCGCACTGTTGACACAAACGCAATTCCTGCTTGGCATAGGAGAAGAAACACAGTTTGCCGACGCGTTTCAGGATTGTAGACAACCGCAGGAGCGCGCCAAGGTGGCGTTGCAACTCAAGCACCTGATCTCGCCGGAGGGAATGGGCGAAACCTTTCAGGTGCTGCTGATGTCGCATGGGATAGCAAGGGAAAAGGCCGCCCCGTTGAGCGGCCTCAAACTGGCGCGATAAAAGCGCTTACTGCATCCCGTTTGTTCCGGCATTGGGGTTGTAAGGAGTCTGCAGATACTTGCGCGCTTCGTCGAGAGCGCTCTGCGTATTGTCGTTGGTTTGCAGGGCCTGCCGATATTCATTGGTGGCACGCTCCCGCTGGCCGGTGAGATCGAAGATCTTGCCGAGTTGGATGTGGCTCCAGACCTCGGTCCAGCGCGGCACGCCGTCGCCGTTCAGCGCCTCACGGTAAGCGTTGGCGGCCGACTGGTAATTGTGCTGCAGGAAGAACACCTCGGCGATGCGGTAGTGGGCCAGCGAGCTGTTCTTGTTGATGTCGAGGGCCTTCTGGAACTCCTTGAGCGCCTCCGTCAGGTCGTTCTGCTCCACATCCTGCTGGCCGCGCATGATGGCGGTCCGCACTTGCAGCTCCTGGGAGTTCTGCAGCACCTCATTGTTGGGATCAATGGTGATTCGCCGCGGCTTGCCGAAGGTCTCGACCGCGTAGGCGGAGTTGGTACCTTCCACCTCGACGCGCTTGGTCTCCGTCTTGCCGTCGGTATCAATTCTCAACTCGATGGGCATACGGAACAGGTCCATGTCCTGGGCGATCTCGCCTACCACGCGAAAACCCTTCGCCGTGCGATACACCGTGTACTTGTTCTTGAACTCCGGAGCGCCGGTGGAGTTCAGCCACTGGGTAAAGAACCATGAGAGCTGCTGACCGGAAGCCTGCTCGGCGATCTTGCGGAAGTCGTCCACGGAAGCCGATCTTCCTGCGTATTGCGACACGAACGTGCGCATGGTCTTGTCGAACGCCGCATCGCCGATGACCCAGCGCAGCATGTTCAGGATCATGCCGCCCTTGTCGGTGGCTAGAGATTGGAACTCGGGTGAAAAAGAATCGAGCTTGCCGATATCCGCCATCGGCACGGATTGGTAGGCCAGGGCGCCGACGGCCATGTCCTTGGAAATCTCCTGGAATCCAGCCTGACCGGCCACGTGCTCCACGTACATCGCTTCCGAGTAGCGCGCGGCTCCGTCGCAGAGCCACCAGTCGTTCTTGCCGGCCGGACTCAGCATGGTGCCCCACCACTGGTGCGAGATGGTGTTGGCCAGCAGGCGGTAGTTCACCTTGGCACTGAAAGCGTGGGACGCGAGCGCGGCGATCTCAGGCGCCCATGCGGAGGGCACCGTGTCGTTGGGCAGTTCAACCACGTTCAAGTTGTTGGTATACGGAGGCCCGAAGGTCGTGGTGTAGAAGAAAAACTCCTTGACCGCGGTGTCGGCGTAATCCTGCGCAAAACCCTTGTGCTCGGTTGTCGTATAGACGCTGAGGTTCAATCCTCCTTCCGAACTCTTCGTCTGTTCGTACTTGCCGATCAGGATAGTCCCGGGAAAGCTCGGTCGTTCCTGGTAGGCGAAAGTGAAGGTCTTATAGCCCGCGGGGACTGCGAGCTTGCCGACGGCCACACGCGTTGCTCCTGACTTGCGGGCAGCGCCTGTCTCAAGCTCAAACTCGACCGGCGCACTGCTCTGCTTTCCGCTGCCGATAACGGTGTAACCGGCGGGCACGCTGACGCTCAACGTCGAGGTGAAGCGGTTAACACCATATCCAACTATCGGGAACCACCGCCCCGCATAGAGCAGGTAGGTCAGAGGGTCCCCGATATAAGCCAGCTTAAGCCCGGGAACAGGGCTATCGTCAGACGATTGGACGATTCCTTCGTAATCGAAGATGAGCGAGCTGCTGGCACCTTTCGACAGACCGTTGGGCAGCGAGATTCGGATGGTGGAATCCTGGCTGACGCGTTCGACGGGAAGAGCCGTGCCGCCGGCGTCCAGCACGCGCGTAGGCCGCAGGGCATTATGCAGCTCAAAAACGGCAATCGTGATGTCGTCGAGCGCTGTGAATTTCACCCGCGCCTGTGCCTTGATCTGGTGGGTCTGCGGAGTGACCACCGCATGAACGGCAACATCGTTCACTTGGATTCGCGGCTTTTCGACCGCAAGGCAGAACGAAGTCAGAGCGAACAGGGAAACCGCGAGAAAGCGCCCAACGAACCGCGCCGGCATTTGCATTCGGGAGAAAACTCCTCTATTGGTCACTATAAATGATGAAAAAACTACATGGGAAGATGCGATGCGACGCCTCACACCGGCTGACCCAGTATGGAAAGCACGGCTTTGGCCGTACGTTCGCTGGCGTTGCCTCCGGAGTCGCCGGGTTGCAACTGCTTCCGCACCTCGTGGAAAGAAGCGATCATGGCTTCGCGAGATGGACCTACGGGGAGAATTCGCCTGAGTTCCTCGCACACTCGCTGTGCGGTGAAGTCGGTCTGCACCAACTCGGGGACAACATCACGACCGGCGATAAGGTTCACCATGGCGAAGCGGTCTACCTTTACTAGACGGCGGCCAAGGGCCCAGGTGAGCGGCGCAACCTTGTACACCATCGCAAAGGGCGTTCCGATCAAAGCTGCTTCCAATGTCGAGGTGCCGCTGGCGACAGCCGCCGCCCTCGCATGCAACAAGCTGGCCGGAGCTTCGCGGGTGAAGGTGATCGGCGGACCGGCATAGCCGCGCAAGAACGAAGCCATCCAGCCCCAATCGAGAGTGGAGGCCACCGGCACTATGTAAACGTAATCTGGTCCTAGAAGTTGCGCTGCTTCTAAGAGGGTAGGGAAGATGCGAGAGACTTCACCGCGACGACTGCCGGGGAGTAAGGCAATCCATTCGCGCGCCGGATCCAGCTTGTATTCGGCCGCGAATTGTTTCCGGGTGGCGGATGGAGCGGGCAGGTCGGCGAGGGGATGACCTACGAATTGCGCCTGGATCCCGTGTTCGCGATAGAAGCTCTCCTCAAAAGGAAAGATGATGAGCATCTTGCGGACATATTTTCGAACGCTCTCAATACGCCCTTGCTTCCAGGCCCACAACTGCGGACTCACGTAATAGATAACGGGGACGCGGGCTTTATGCATTTCGCGCGCCAGCCGCAGGTTGAAATCGGGGAAATCAATGAGCACGGCGACGTCGGGCCGGCGGCGCTGCGCCTCGCGGACGACCATGCGAAAGCGCCAGTAGATGCGCGGAATGTGCTTCACCACTTCGACGATCCCGACCACGGCGATTTCGCGGGCGTCCACCAGTAGCTCACAGCCCGCCGCCCGCATTTGTTCTCCGCCGACGCCGAGGAACTCCAGGGTCTCTGGCTGGGGAACTTGGCGGCGCAAGGCTTCCATCAGCTTCGCGCCATAGAACTCGCCAGAAGCCTCTCCTGCCGAGATGAGTATTCGCACCTTAGAATTATGACATTCAGCTGCCCTGCGCCGTCTCAGATGCGGCGCAAGGGGCTCAGTCACCGGCCGTTTCCGTCACCGTGTGCCGTTCCGGCCAGGGCGGCAAGAGCTTTACCAGTATCCATAGAAAGACAACCGGGAGAATGGACAATACAATTGCCGTCAACAAGCCCTCGCGGGTAACCCATCCCATCTTGTAAGTGGTGTAGCCCAGGAAGCTCTTGGAGAACAATTGTCCGCCAATCACGACATTCCAGCGCATGGCGAAGATTCCCACCAAAGTCAGGATCCCCGCCACCACGTAGATGCGTCTGCGGAGCGTTTCAGACAGTTTCACCACCTGGGTCAGGGCCAGCAATACGATCGGGGTCACTGTGCCTAACAGGATTTGAACGACGATGTGCGGGAAGTACAGCTTGGTATGGACCATGAAATCTAGGCTGCGGAACGATTCGTCCGCTTCATAGATGCGGTGGATGAGGTCCAGCATTTCCAGGCTGAAGTCAATGATGAAGGTATAGAACAGGTACTTGGCTACGGTGTCCACGCAACGCATATCGATGGGCTCGCCGCGAAGTCTATTCAGCAACATATAGAGCAGCATCACGGTTGCGACCCCGGAAACCATAGCCGAGAAGATGAACACGACCGGCATCAGGGGTGACGACCACCACGGATTCGCCTTTATGGATCCGAAAATAAAGCCCACATATCCATGCAGCAGAAACGCCGAAGGAATGCCGATGACGGTGACGATCCAGCCAACCCGTTCATCAATCGCCAGGGACCGCGCGCTGACGTTCGTTGAACCGAGGGTAAGCATGCGATACAGCAGTCGCCGCCAACCAGTCGTGGTTTGCGATAGAACCACGATATCGCGGCGGTAGTCCAGCCAAATTTCCAGCACCAGGACGGCCAGCAGATACCACAAATACACGAAGCCGAACATCGACATCGCCGAAGACGCATGCGGCGTCAAGTACATCTCAAAAGAGCGCTCTGGATGCCCCAAGTGAAGCTGCAGCGGCAAGGGGGCAACGATAAGGAATGCCAACGCGGTTAACAGCGCCAGACGGTAGGTGGGCTTTACGGCCTCCACTCGAAACACACGTTCCAACGAAGCCAGAATGAAGGCGCCAGCCACCAATCCGGTGAGAAACGGATAAAGAACGATCAGCACGCTCCACTGCAGCTCCACTTCGTTCGGGTACATGAACCCTTCCACCGGAATCTGCACTCGGAGTCTCCTTATCGCACCGATCCATCGAGGCCGTAATAAAAGCACTTCGACTTGGTTGCCAGATGGGGTTTCAGTACCTGCACGCTATGGTTCTTCAGGAATTCGTGGATCGGATCTTTGGGGTTCTTCAGGTCGGCAAGCTGCCGCGTTCCCGTTGGGCAAACCTCACAGCAAGCAGTGGTAAGTCCCTTAGTGATTCGGTGGTAACACAAGGTACATTTGTTCGCCGTCTCAGTGGAGGGATTGATGAAGCGGCACCCATAGGGACAAGCTTGCACGCAATAACGACAGCCGAGACAGTACTTCTGGTCCACGAGTACGACACCGTCGGGAGTGACGAAGGTCGCCCCTACCGGACACACCTGGGTACAAGGGGAGTCGGCGCACTGGTTACACATCTTGGGGACGAAGAAGTTCTTTCCGCCAACCTCTTTGGGCGGTGGAAAGCCGTTCTTGCCGCCATCCGGCGAATCTACGTGGGGAGTTTCCACGGTCCAGTCGAGCACCTGGTAACGCTCGACCCATGTACGGTAGTAACCGTCAGGAACATGGTTCTCCAACTGGCAAGCCCGAACACAACTGCCGCAGCCGATGCACTTGGTGATGTCCATCAGCATGCCCCACCAATGCTCCGACATGGTGTAGTTGGGCGAGGCCTCTGGTGTGCCGGCGAGGATATGCTCCCAGGCAACCGCCGCCGCAGGTAACAAGATGAGCAACTGCCGGCGAGTCATGTTCACTGGCTGCCTCCCGCAACCATCGCTGGGCTATGCGGCTGGTGACACGTGTTGCAGGCCTCGCCCCCAGAATGCTCCGCCGCACCCACTTGAGGAAAGTTCTTGGGTCTGGAAGAGTTGGCGGCGTGACAGCGGACGCAGAGCACGGCAGTATCGAGTTTGGCCGGCTGCACTGCTGCCGGATCGTCCGCATGCTTGGCCTGTGGGCCGTGGCACGATTCGCAGGCAACGCCCTTGTGCATGCCCTTGCTCTTTACGTCCAAGACCTCTGTGTGGCAACCCTCGCACACTTGGTGACCGGCGTAGGAGACGGGCAGGGCGGCGATCTCCTTGATCGCATCTCCCCGGTAATGTCCATACTGGCCGAAACTGCGGGGAACGAGGAGGCCACGCAGGCCCAGAAAGGCCAGGACACCGACCAGAAACACAGCTGCCAACCGGAAGAGGTGTCCTGCATCTTGGAAGCGTTTCATAGATTTTTCAGTCGGATCGCCGCCGCACGCTACGAAAGTGCGGCCTGTCTGCTGCCGTTCCTGGGCGGGGCGAAGGCCTGCACCGCTGTTCGGTTGATACAAGAGCGAGGTTTCAGCCTGCCGTGTGCCGCGTCACAAGACTTAGTGACCCATCTCACGTCATGGGGTGACGAGGGCCAATCCCCCAATCCGTGGCCGGATTTGGGTCCAAAACGAATCCGTTTCCGTCACTCTGGTATATTTTCCGTTCGGAGTCCATTCCAGGAACAGAATGCCAATCTTCTCGCCGGCCGAAATTGCGAAGGACAAAATCCAGGCAGTGCAGGATTACTCCCTGCTCGTTGGCCGTTCCATTAGCAACATTTTCGGGCATCCCCGGTACTTTGCCGACACCATGATGCAAGCCGACTCCATTGGCGTGGGCTCGCTGCCCATCGTAATGCTGGCCGGCTTCTTCACCGGTGCGGTGCTGGCTTTGCAGACGTCCAGTACGTTGCAGCAGTTTGGTTCGCTGTCGCTCACGGGCAAACTGGTGTCGCTATCCATGGTGCGGGAATTGGGACCGGTGCTGACCGGACTGATGGTTGCGGGGCGGAATTCCAGCGGTATTGCCAGCGAGTTGGGCTCGATGAAGGTGACCGAGCAGATTGACGCGATGCGTGCCATGGGCGTCGACCCCACCAAGAAACTGGTCACACCGCGCGTCGTAGCGTCCACAATCATGCTGTTCTTTCTCAGCATTATTTCAGACCTTGTCGGGCTTGCCGGCGGTTGGGTGATAGCCACCACGTTATTAGGTCTGAATTCCAATGAATACTGGACGACCGCCTATCAAGCCCTGCGTTTCGGCGACGTTTTCATGGGATTGTCGAAACCGGTAATTTTCGGCTTCATAATCGCCACTGTAGGGTGTTACTACGGCATCTCGGCGAAGGGAGGGACTCAAGGCGTCGGCCGCGCCACCACGCAGGCCATGGTCACCGCCTCCGTGCTTATTGTGGTCAGCGATTTGTTTATTACTAAGCTCCTCATGGGCTTTTTTGCTTACTAGCTATGTCGACATTGCCGCCACCTGTAGAAGACTTCCAGCGCTCTGCTCTGCCGACCGCTGACATTGTCATGCGGTTCGAGACTGTCGCAATCGCCTTCGAACAGCCAGTTTTGGAGGGCATTTCGTTTCAGCTTCCCAGGGGCGAAACCAAAATTTTGCTGGGGGTGGCGGGAAGCGGCAAAACCCTGTTGCTTAAGCTCTCCCTCGGCCTGCTGAAACCAGATGCCGGACGCATTACAGTATTGGGCGAGGAAGTCACCCACATGCGCGAGGAGCAACTGTACGCTCTGCGGCGCAACATGGGCATGGTGTTCCAGGAGAGCGCGCTATTCGATTCCATGACGGTGGAGGAAAACGTCGCCTATCAGCTGCTGGTGGAAACGGGCCAACTTACTGACGAAATCCACGCGCGGGTGCTGGAAGCCTTGCGCTTCGTCGAGTTGGAGCACACCGTCAATCTTTTTCCCTCCGAGCTTTCAGGTGGCATGCGGCGCCGGGTAGCGATCGCACGGGCTGCAATCACTCAGCCGGAAATCCTGCTCTACGATTCACCTACGGGCGGTCTGGATCCCGTCACCTCCGACACCATCATCGAGTTGATTGTGAAGCAGCGGGACGTCTACAAAACCAGTTCGCTGTTAGTTACCCATCGCTTGCAAGACGCCTTCACCATGGCGAGTCATTATTTCGATCGGGAGCAGAACAAAATGCTGCCAGTAGCCGATGGCAGCAGGCGCGATTTGAAGACGACCTTCCTCATTCTGCGGGACGGAAAGATCAATTTTGAAGGGACTGCCACCGAACTCCTGCGCTGCCGCGACCCTTATATCCGCGAGTACCTGAGCTGAATCGTCACGCGGGCCCTCGGTTTTGACCACCGAAAGCACTAAGAAGGAAAGAGTTATGCGCCCTTCGCGACAGCCTGCGCCTGCTCGGCAAAACGCTCCTGGAAACGCTTCATGCTCATCTGGGCCTCCGGTGAGCTTTCCACAAACTTTTGCATGTGTGCGGCCAGCCGCTCCATACCAGTACGCTTGCGTACCTCAGCGAGGAACGGCTGCAGGCGCGAGTACACAAAGATCAACTCCTGGAAGTTGTCGCGGGCCAGGTCTTCGTTCAGCGCGCCGCGTAGCACCAGCGACGCGGCCATGTCCCAGTATCCAACCACCTGACGAAAGAAGGCATTCTCCTTCAGCGAGAAATCGCTCACGATCACCATCACGTCGTCGATGGTCTGTGGCATGAAGTTGAAGATGAAGCTGCGTGCCTCGCGCATGAGGGGTTCACGGCGTAGGTCATAAAGTCTCAGAATCAGTTCGGCGTCGTGCGTTGTTGCTTGCGAGTTGCCCATAGTGCCTCCAGAGAGTAAGAAAGGCGCGCGCGGTGACGGCCGCTTAGTTGATCTCAATAGGTTCGATGCTCGTGAACCTCAGGAACTCTTACCCGCGGACATTTTGGCGAACAGTTCCTTGCCGCGGCGCTCCATCTCGTCGGGGGCAACATCCTCGATGTGCTGGCCGAGCGCCCAGACATGGCCAAACGGGTCCTGTATCTGACCGTAGCGGTCGCCCCAGAATTGGTTTGCCAAGGGCATGGTCACGACTGCCCCAGCTTTTACCGCCTGGTCAAACAAACTGTCGACGTTCACCGAGTAGAGGTTCAACACGACGCAGGTGCCACCCAGGGTCTTCGGGGAAGGGGAGCTCATGCCGGGAAACTCGTCGGCCAGCATGAACTTGGAATCGCCGACTTTCAATTCGGCATGCATCACTTTTCCGTCCGGAGTGTAGTGCACACCGAGCACTTCCGCTCCGAAAGCGTTCTTATAAAACGTGACTGCTTCGGCGCCGTTGTTCACCACCAGATGCGGGGTGATTGAATGCGAACCTTCGGGTATCGGTTTCACTGCCATATTTTCCTCTCTTATCGGAGAAATGCCGGGCTTCGGGCCGGGCTGATTTGTGCGGCAAGCCTAGCTATTATGCAACAGCCTCGGGCTTAATTTCCCGCGAGTAGTCACATTTCACCGAGCTTTCATCCCCGGCCTTCTTCTTGCCCCGGCGTTTGGGCTGATCCAGCTCCGTTCGCTTGCTGTTGGGACAGACGATGAAAGCGCCCGACTTCAGGTTCTTCTCCAGCAGATAGGAGCTGCCGCATTCCGGACATGCCTCGTCAACCGGCTTATAAGCCGAGGTGAACTTACACTTCGGGTAGTTGGAGCAGCCGTAGAACAGGTTGCCGCGGCGCGCTTTCTTCTCCGCCAGGTCCCCGGTCTTGCACTCCGGACATTTCATCCCGATGTAGTTCTGCTTCACCCATTTGCATTCAGGATAGCCGCTGCATGAGATGAACTCGCCGAAGCGCCCGTGACGCAGCAACAGGTTGCGGCCGCACATTGGGCATTTTTCGTCGAGCGGAATGTCGGGCACTTTCTTGCCCTGATCGAGCCGGCGGGTGGTCTTGCAGTCAGGATAGCCGGTGCAAGCGATGAATTGGCCGAAACGCCCGCGCTTGAGCACCATCGGGCGGCCACAGTTCTCGCAGTACTCCTCCTGCGTCGTCTCCTGCAAATCGGCCGAATCGAGGTCGGGAAGGTCGATCGGATTTTCTTTGGTGAAGGTGCAGCTATTCGGATCGGTCTTGTCATACGCGCTGCAGGCGTAGAACGACCCGTGCTTGCCCCACTTGATGACCAGCGGCGAGCCGCACCGCTCGCACTTCTCGTCGGTGGGCTTCTCCATCCGCTTCACATTTTCCATGTGCTTTTCGGCATAATGGAGGTCCCTCTCGAACTTCGTATAAAACTCGGCCAAAGCGACAGTCCAACGCTCGGTTCCGTCTTCTATTTCGTCCAGTTCCTCTTCCAGCCTCGCGGTGTACTGCAGGTCAAAGATGTCTTTGAAGTTCGCGACCAGAAGGTCGGTTACCACCAAACCAATCTCGGTTGGTACGAACTTGCCACCGAGTTTCTGAACATACTGCCGCTCCTGGATGGTGCTGATGATGGCGGCATAGGTCGAAGGCCGCCCAATCCCGCGCTCTTCCAATTCCTTCACCAACGACGCTTCATTGAAGCGCGGTAGAGGTTCGGTGAAGTGCTGCTCGGGTTTCAGTGCTCTTAGCGTCAGCTTCTGGCCTTCCGTCAGCACGGGCAGCTTGTGCTTCAGCGCTTCATCTTCCTCGTCCTTGGCGTCTTTCGCCTCTTCGTAGACCTTCAGGAAGCCTTCGAACTTCAGGACGGAACCGGTGACGCGGAAGCGATAGGTCCTATGTCCGTTCTTGGCGTCGATGTCCACCGTCGTCTGATCGAAGACGGCCTGGTTCATCTGCGAGGCGATGAAGCGCTGCCAGATGAGCTTGTACACCTTGAACTCGTCTTCCTGCAGATACTTCTTGATCTCGTCGGGATTGCGCGCAGCCGATGTCGGACGAATGGCTTCGTGTGCCTCTTGGGCATCTTTTTTCGACTTGTAAGTGTTCGGCGACTCCGGTAGGAACTGCGGACCGTAAGTACGGGCAATCAGTTCGCGCACCTCGGCCACCGCGTCGCTCGATACTCGCGTCGAGTCGGTACGCATGTAGGTGATGAGGCCGACCGTTCCTTCGTCAGCCAGATCAATGCCTTCGTACAGGCGCTGCGCGATCATCATGGCGCGCTTGACGCTGAAACGCAGCTTACGCGAAGCATCCTGCTGGAACTTGCTGGTGGTGAAAGGCGCAGCGGGACTGCGGCGGCGTTCCTTCTTTTCGACAGAGCGAACCGACCAGTCGGATGTTTCCAGCGCTGCCCGAATCTTCTCAGCTTCCTCGGCGTTGTTGACGGCGGTCTTTTCTTCACCAATACCGATGAAACGTGCGTCGAAGGCGGGCGGTTTCGCTCCCTGAAGATGGGCGTCGATGGTCCAGTACTCGACCTTGTCGAACGCTTTGATCTCGCGTTCACGCTCGACGATGAGACGCAGCGCGACGGTCTGTACCCGTCCTGCAGATATTCCGCGGCGCACCTTGTCCCACAACAAGGGGGAAACCTGATATCCCACCAGCCGGTCGAGGACACGCCGGGTCTGTTGCGCGTCCACTAGGTTGCGATCAATGTCGCGAGGATGCGAGAAGGCTTCCAAGACAGCGCGCTTGGTAATCTCGTTGAACGTTACGCGCCGGATGTTGACTGGCGCACCCTTTTTCTTCTTGCCGTCGACCTTGCCATCGACGCGATCGCCGCCGAGTTCCTCGGCGAGATGGGCGGCAATGGCTTCTCCTTCGCGGTCAGGATCAGGCGCTAGGTAGATGGTGTTGGCCGACTTGGCCAGCTTCTGCAGTCTGGCAACGACCTTCTCTTTGCCGGGAATGACTTCGTACTCGGCCGCGAAATCGTTGTCGACGTCGACGCCGAGCGACTTCTTGGGCAAGTCCTTAATGTGGCCGAGCGAGGCTTCGACCTCGTAACCGGCTCCCAGATATTTTTGAATCGTCTTCGCCTTGGCCGGCGATTCGACGATTACTAGACCTTTGGACAATGGACCCTCAATCCTGCGAATTACGTGTATGAAGCTAGCATGGACGGCGGGTAGCCGCAAAACAAGCGTACGCTTAGCTCTGGGTTAGTCGCGGGTAGTTCCTGGCAAGTGATTGAGCTATTTACCCTTACGGAACCATGTCCTTAAAGCCAACCGGCCGACCGCCGCCACCTCTCGTCACATCGCCCGGACATAATACTTTCCCGGCAACTGGCGGATTCGGCCACTTAACTCCAACTCAAACAACGCACTGAATATGTCCGATGAGGTAAAGATACGAATTCAGGCGCTCGATCAGTTGATCAACGTGAAGGGATTCGTCCGAGCGCAACAGCGCAAACACCCTTTTCTCGGCTGCCGGCAAGTCCGCTGTCTCAAACACAAGGATGCGGTAGCAGCCCCTTCCGATTCAGACGACTCTGGTGGCGTCAGGGCCAAACGGATGTCGGTAGGGAGTGCTTCCCAGACATCCTCCCACGTCGCAACCAGCGCAGCCCCCTGCTTTATCAAGGTGTTAGGGCCCCAAGACAGTTTGTTGGTGACATTGCCCGGCGGCACGGCGTAAACGTCCCGTCTCTGCTCGATGCGCGCAGCGGGCCGTCACGCGGGCCGCTGTATTCGCCGGCTTCCACCACCAACACCCCGATCGAAATACTGCTGATGATACGGTTCCGAATCGGCAAGTTCTGCGGCGCCGGGAACGTCCCCAACGGGAATTCGGTCAGGATCGCTCCACCCGAAGCCAGGATCTGGTCGGCAATCTTCTTGTTCTCATTGGGATAGACCTCGTCGATGAAATGGCTACTGTGCGACCATGAGCGGCCAGCGAGCCCCTGTGGGCAGCCGTATCAACGCCGCGGGCCATTCCGCTGAAGATAACCAGTCCGCGGGCAGCCAGGTCCCAGGCTTGGCGCTCGGCCATGCCGTTCCCATAGGGGGTCGGATGGCGTGTGCCGACTACGGCAACCCCTGGCTGATCAATTACTTCAGCGTTGCCCTTGAGGTAAAGAACGAGTGGAGGGTCGCAGATTTCCAGCAGCCCGCCGGGGAAATTTGGCATCACCCGGAACGATAATCGAAGCCCCCAACTCCCGGGCATGGTCGAACTCGGTAGCAGCCGACTCCAGCGATTTGCCCAGAGCGATGCTCTGTGCCGCCGCAGCGACCAGTCCTGCTGCCTCCAAGTCTGTCAGGGAGGCGTTGAACAGGCGGTCAACCCCCCCGAAGGCCTCCACCAGCTTGCAGCCTCGACCGGCGCCAATCCCAGGCGTAAGCGACAAGGCAAGCCATTGCAAGTTAAGCGCGACGGCGTAGTCATACGCCCGAACGGGTGATTCGCTGTCCATGATGGGCCCCTGAGTGCGCATTCTACTGGGAGGGCAACCACATGGATGGTTACCGTCAAGGGCGCGCGTCACATCGGGGTGTGAAGCCCAAAGCGGCGGCGGCACATTACAATTTTGTCCATGCACTCCTGGCTCCGGGCAGACGACTACGTGAGTCGTTCCGCTACAAGGACGCAATTGGGGCGTACGAAGAACTGCTGAACAAGTTCGCTTCCCAATTGGACAAGGCTGAGCGGCAAAGCACGGAAGACGACTACCGGGGGCGGTTTTGTTGAAGGACGCCCCGGCGCAAACTCTCACATTCACAGAGGGCGTGGATGTGGCGACCCACCGTAATCCAGTGTTCGATAGCATTGAAACGAATCTTACGGTCAACGGCGTCAACTCACTCGTGAACTCTGGATACTGGCGCAAATTTCTCAACCGTGTCCGCCAGCTTTGCTCGCACGCTGGGACTGGAACTCTCAAAAGGCACCGCGCAAAACGCTGGGCATCACCGGCGCTGAAAATAAACTTCGTGTAGCAATCTTGCCCGAACTTAAGCTAGGGAACGCTACGGTGCGCAATGTTGTGTTGCTCGTGCTTGACGATAGCAACCAGAATGTTCCGACGGGCGAAAAAACGCATTACCAGGTCGACGCCATTCTGGGCTATCCCGTCCTGCAGGCGCTGGGAAGCATTACATTCACTAGCGACGGCCACTTCCTGGGCGGGCCCAATTCGCCCTCGGGCCAGAATGGAGCCAAACTCTACATGCATGAACTGACGCCACTGCTGGAGTGCGAAGTGGAGACTCGCAAAGTCCTGTTCTCGTTCGATACGGGAGCTAACAGCAGCGTTCTTTCCGCTCACTACTACCGGAGCTTCCCCGACCAGTTCAAAGGACTGAAGAAGAAAACCCACCGGATGGGCGGAGCCGGTGGCCTGAAAGAAACGCAATCCTATTTTCTGCCGCAGGTTCAATTGGGAGTAGGTACGACTGTGGTGGCGCTGTGCGATATTCCGGTCTTGCCGCCGATCGGGACGGACCCGGACAAGCTTTACGGCAATCTTGGCCGAGACTTGGTGGACGGCTATCGCAGCTTCACCATGTGACTTTGCGAATATGCGCTTCCTGGTAGGAGAAAAGCTGCCCAGCAAGCCGCAATCGAAATAGGCGGATCTATGCAGGGCCGAAGCTCCGCGGCTTTTTGCTTTGTTAGACTCAGTGATTCATGCCAGGTCTGCGCATCTCCGCCATATCTTTCCTGAATACAGCCCCGCTGATGTGGGACTTCGAGCACGGGGACGGCGGCCGCGATTTTCAGATCGAGTACACAATCCCGGCAGCCTGCGCGGCGGCCCTGGCGGCGAATCGTGCGGACATCGGCATCATCCCCGCATTCACCTACGCGGAAATACCAGGGCTGGTCATTCTGCCGAATATCGCCATAGCGTCAAAAGACCGCGTTCGTTCCATCTTGCTGGTCTGCAAAAAGCCCATAGAGCAGGTGCGAACCATCGCTACCGACACTTCTTCCCGTACCTCGGTAGCGCTGTTGCAGATTCTCCTATCCAAACGGTGGGGAGGTGCCCGCAGCTTCACCCCGCAGGCCCCGGACCTGGATGCCATGCTGCGCGAGCACGATGCGGCGCTGCTCATTGGAGACGCGGCTCTCCTGGTGCGGCCTGATCCTAGTCACCAGCTCTATGACCTGGCACACGAGTGGCGCGAGCTCACCGGCACGCCGTTCGTTTTTGCTTTCTGGGCGGTTCGCTTGGATGCGCTGGGTCGAACGCCAGCCAACATCAATCTGGCGAAGTTGTTTCAGCGCTCGCGGGACCACGGCTTGCTCCCCGAGAACCTCGCGGTCATCGCGAAGGAATGGTCCGCCAGACTCGCGATGAGCGAAGGCGAAATCCACAGCTACCTCACCGAGAACATTCATTATTATCTTGATCGCGAAAACCACGCGGGATTGCGGCTGTTTCTGGAGTGCTCCGAGGAAGCCGGCCTGATCCCGAAGGTTCCGGAGCTACGTTTCCTGGGTCCGGTGGCATTTGGCAGTACGCGAAAATAATATCAACGCCGCGCAGGACCTTGGCGAGTGAACCCGGACTCGCTCCGTTCTTTCGGCTTCTACGCCCGTATCAGCGGCGAGGAGTAAAACGACTTATGCACCTGCTCGCCGCCGCGATAATGAAGAACTCGAGGTGGCACACCCTGCGACGATTGGGCGGGGCCGGCCTGAGGGCGCTACAAAGGTAGAGAAAAGGGGGAAACGCTCCCGTCGCGAAATGCCGCATGACAACCTGCGGCCCGCCAGCTAGGATTCGACCGTAAGCATGCGCCCTACATAAGGAGACTGATCGTCATGAAATCTTTCAGCGCTATCTCGCGTGGACTGTTGTTCGTGGTCCTCGCGTTCTCCATCCTTCCTTCTGGCCCAGGGGACAACCTCCAAGCCGGCACCGGCAGGGAAGTCCACTCCGGCGTCGTCGTCCTCAAGCTCCAGCACCAGCACGAGCACTAGCAAGACGCCGGACAGCCAGAAGCTCGACATCAATGCCGCGACCAAAGACCAACTGGATGCTCTGCCCGGCATCGGTGCCGCCTATTCGCAGAAGATCATCGACGGCCGCCCATACAACTCCAACCGAGACCTGCTCACCCGCAAGATCGTGCCGCAGAGTACCTACGACGGTATTCAGGACAAGATCATTGCGCACCACGTGAAGGCCGCAGGCGATACCGGGACTGCCAAGGGCGCAACCACTACCAAGGGAACTTAAGCCCGCTAGCAGTACTCCCCCAAAACAGTGAGCGAAGTCAATCGCGGTTACTGGCCGGCATCCCAGCCAGCCTTTCTTTATTGGTCGAACTTCCGCATGCGATGCCGCAGAATCTCGGCTCTCCGCCCAGGTTTTCCATCCCGCGGCGCTAAACGCTCGTCTATATGAGTTCGGAGAACTGTTTACAATCGAATCGGAGACATGGCTTCCATTCACGAAGAAGAAGTACTAGGCAAGGCATATGACAGCCGGCTGATGAAACGCCTGTTGACCTACCTGCGCCCCTATCGGGTGCAGGTTGTCATTGCGCTTGTCGCTATCGTGCTGAAGGCCGGGGCTGACGTGTTGGGGCCATACCTCACCAAGGTCGCCATCGACAAATACCTGGCCAACCACACGGAATCCCATTCGCTGTTGGATCGTTTCCTGAGTTCGCGTCCCCTTACCGGTATTGCCCAGATTGCTGGAATCTACGTCGGCATCCTGCTCTTCAGCTTCCTGCTTGAGTTCACTCAGACCTACGTCATGCAGTGGACCGGGCAGAAGGTGATGTTCGACCTGCGGAGCCAAATATTCCGCCACCTCCAGGGGCTGCACATAGGGTTCTTCGATAAGAACCCAGTAGGCCGGCTCGTCACCCGCGTCACCAGCGACGTGGACGCCCTGAACGAGATGTTCACGGCAGGTGTGGTGTCGATCTTCGAAGACATTTTTGTGCTGCTGGGCATCCTGGTCATCATGCTCAACATGAGTTGGCGGCTGGCACTAATTACCTTTGCCGTGCTGCCGCTCATTTTCTACGCAACCTCGATCTTCCGCCGCAAGGTGCGCGACAGTTATCGCCGCATCCGCGTCGCAATCGCCCGGATCAACGCCTATCTTCAGGAGCACGTAACCGGCATCGAGGTATTGCAGCTCTTCAACCGCGAGAAGAAAGCCTACGAGCGCTTCGAGAAGATAAACCGCACGCATATGGATGCCTTCAAGGACGCCATCATGGCGCATGCGGTTTACTACCCGGTGGTGGAGGTTCTGTCGGCGACGGCGATTGCCTGCGTGGTGTGGTTTGGCGGCGGGCAGGTGATGAAGAACATGGTGACGCTCGGCGTGCTGGTGGCTTTCATGCAGTATGCGCAGCGGTTCTTCCGGCCAATCCAGGACCTGAGCGAGAAATACAACATCCTGCAGTCGGCGATGGCCTCAAGCGAGCGTGTATTCAAGGTTCTCGATACGCGAGCAGAGATTGTCTCTCCGACCGTCGCGCAAGCGCCGCACGGGCGTGGCCGAATCGAGTTCGAGCATGTTTGGTTTGCCTATCGCACTCTGGCACAAGCGGCGGAAGACGCGGCCAGCAAAGGAGAAAAACTCAAAGCCATCGCCGCCAGCAATGGAGATCCTGCTCTGGAATACGACTGGGTGCTGCGCGATGTCTCGTTCAACATCGAGCCGGGAGAGACGGTCGCGATTGTCGGTCACACGGGTGCGGGCAAGACCACGATCATCTCGCTGCTGCTGCGTTTTTACGACTTACAGAAGGGCGCCATTCGCATTGATGGCGTCGACATCCGTGACATGGACCTACTGGACCTGCGCCGCCGTTATGGCGTTGTGCTCCAGGATCCGTTCCTCTTTTCAGGCACCGTGGCTGACAATATTCGCCTGGGTACGCGCTGGATTGAAGACGAAATGATTGAGGATGCCGCTGAGCAGGTGAACGTGGCCGACTTCATTCGCTCGCTGCCTGCCGGATTTGCGGAAGAAGTGCGCGAGCGCGGCAGCACGCTCTCGACCGGGCAGAAACAGCTCATCTCATTCGCCCGCGCACTGGCGCACAATCCCAAAATCCTCATCCTCGATGAGGCCACTTCCAGTGTGGACACGGAGACGGAATTCCGGGTGCGCGATGCACTGACGCGAATGGTGGAGGGCCGGACCTCGATCATCATCGCCCATCGCTTGAGCACGATTCAGCGGGCAAACAAGATCATCGTGATGCACAAGGGCAAGGTGCGCGAAGTCGGCTCACATCAGCAACTACTGGCCAGCCGCGGCATTTACTGGAAGCTCTACCAACTGCAATACAAGGAGCAGGAGCCCCCTGGGATTCCTCCTGGAGAACTGACCGCGCCGAGCGTCGGCGTCTCAGCGGACAACTAAAGTTGTTTGTATCCCCGTCTTGCCGAGCAGAGGTCTTAGCGCAGTCAGCCGGACCGCCGAACTGTGGTAGTTGGAGCATACCTTTGTGCTATTCGACACTTGGCGCGCGCTACTCCTTGGTTTAGTATGTGGTCTCTGTGGCAGGGCACGTCGGGAAGGCGGGCCGAATTGCGTTTCAAGTTGGGTTTGAGTATTACATCTGTTTCAAACCCAAATCCTAGGTCGAAGGCGACGAGGTGCTGTCGCGCATTTCCGTGGACGCGGCGCTGTCCATCTCCGAAACTGGCGACCTAGCCGACCTCAGTTTCATACTGCCGAAGATCTGCCGCCGCAACGAGCATGCTCTGTCGTATCTAAAGCGCGACCCTGCGGCAGCGTGCGTCGAGAACCGGGTATTTGTCGCGTTGCCCGGTCTAAGTGGCGACGCCGCGTTTAACGCTCCCGCGACCCTCGAGCTCGATCAGGCGGGCCGCATTGTGGCCATCGAAATTAATGGCTGTATTCCCAAGACCAGCACCTTCCGTCCCGCACGCGCCTAGCCTCGCCAAATTCCTCAGGGCTGCGTCAGGTATGATGTCGGCGTGGAAAATGTAACTGCATTCATTCTGGCAGGCGGTCGCAGCTCACGCATGGGCTCGGATAAAGCTGTGCTCTCGTTTGGCGGCCCGACGCTGCTGGCGCGGGCGCAACAAGTCGCACAGACGGTTGCCGCCAAAACCTACATCGTTGGCCCACGCGAAAAATACGCGGCATACGGCGAAGTAGTGCAGGACATTTATACTGGTTGCGGTCCGCTCGCCGGGATCCATGCGGCTCTCAAAGCAACCACAACCGACTTGAACCTTTTCCTCTCAGTAGACATGCCGCTGATGACCTCGGACTTCTTGTCCTGGATTGTGGGGCAGGCTGGCGACAAGGATTCGCTGATTGTTGTCCCTGATGCTCTGGGAGGGCCGCAGCCCCTGTGCGCCGTCTACCGCCGGCAAGTAGCCGCGGCTGCCGAGGCAGCCCTGAAGGCGGGTGACTATAAGATCGGCCACCTTTTCGACAAACTGCCTACACGGTTCCTGTCAGAAGCCGAAATCCGCGACGCTGGGTTCTCACCCGAGATTTTCCGCAACGTGAATACCGCCGAGGAGTATCAGTCGCTTGTTCGCGCGCAAACGAGTCCCGAAGGTAAGGGAAAGGGCAACAACCATCAAAGTCAGCCCTATATTGAGTTTCAGCGCGTCCACAAGGCGTTCGGCAGCAAAGTCATCCTCGATGACGTCAGCTTCGATGTCCTGCCGGGGGAGACCGTCTGCATCTTGGGCCGCAGCGGGGTCGGTAAGTCAGTCTCGCTTCACCAGATTATGGGCTTCCTCAAGCCTGACTCTGGTCGAATCTGGGTTGCCTATGAGGACATCACGGACTACGGCGAAGAGGACCTACAGCGGATCCGGAAAAAAGTGACCATGGTGTTTCAAAACGGGGCGCTCTTCGACTCGTTGACCGTGGGGGAGAATGTTGCGTTCCCCTTGCGCGAGCGCGGGGGGCTCGAAGAAGCGCAGATTTACCAGATTGTCGATGGGCTGCTGGACATGGTGGGGGTGCGTGAGTTCCGTGACCTCATACCGTCGGACCTCTCCACGGGCATGAAGCGGTCGGTGGCGATCGCCCGCGCGCTGGCGGCTCAACCAGACGCCGTGCTTTACGACGAGCCTACAACGATGGTCGATCCCCTGATGGCGCACCTATTGGGCGACTTAATCAAGAAGCTCAAGCAGCAACTGAAGCTCACCAGCATCGTCGTGACGCACGACATGGCGCTCGCTAAAAAGCTGGCCGACCGCTTGCTATTCCTGCATGAGGCGCGCGCCATCTTCTTTGGAACGTTCGCGGAGATGGCAAAGTCCAACGAACCGATTGTGCAGGAGTTCCTGCAACTCGACTCCATGGACTTCGAGCACTATTTCGGCGCGCAACGTCCTGCCCACGAGCCGAGGGTCTGAAACAAGCTAGAATCGCTGCGCCACCAGCCCGTCAATTGTCAAAGTGCCGCCCAGTTCGTCCCGTCGCGTCCACTTTTCCAGGTACTTGGCGACGATGTCGGTCTCGATGTTAACGGGATCGCCCGCGCGCAAGGAATCCAGGTTGGTCATCTTGATGGTGTGCGGAATAATAGCAATCGTCAGCCGCAAGCCCTCGAGCTTGGCGACCGTTAGACTAATACCTTCGATGGCTATCGAGCCCTTGAACACGACATACTTCTCGAGATCCTCGGGGACGTCGATGTGCATCCAGAAATCGTCGGCGTTGGGGATTGGCTCGAGGCCGATGAGGCGACCGGTGCCATCCACATGGCCCTGTACGATGTGCCCACCCATGCGGCCGTCGGCTTTTAGTGGAAGCTCGAGATTCACTCTGGCGCCATCGGTAATGCGCGACAGGGAAGTGCGCGCCCACGTTTCGGCCGCCAGGTCAGCACAGAAGGACTCCGGCTTGACGTCGAGAGCCGTGAGGCAAACCCCACTGACGGCCACGCTGTTGCCTTCCCGGAGTTCTTTGGCCGTGTTTGGAGCGTTGATGGTGATGCGGTGGTTTCCGCCCCGCTCTACGATGCTGGCGATGGTTCCAACCTCTTCAACAAGTCCAGTAAACATGATGATGACCTCATTTCGAATTTCGCAAATCTATCCCGGCGGTTATACCAGGCGTATCTCGTCCGCATAGGGGTCACTTAAGTAGCCTTCGACCGCAAAATCCTCCCCGAAGCGGTGAATCACCAGAGACTTTACGTAGGCCGCCTCGCTGATGCGGCGGTATCCGGCGCCGAGAGAAAAGGGAATCGACCCCGTTCCGGCGAGGATCTTGGGCGCATAGTAAAAGAAAATCTTGTCCACGATGCCGGCCGACAGCGCGGCCCAGTTGACCATGGAGCCGCCTTCGATGATCAGGCTGGTAATCTCGCGCTCGCCTAGCTCGGCCATCACGCGTTCCAGGTCTGGACGGCCGTCGGGTGCGACTGTGCTACTAGGGAACACGATGGTGCCGTCTTGCGGAGGACGCTGCATCGGGACCTGCTCAACCAAAACACCTCGCGTCTCCAACTCGCGGCGCTTATTCTCCTCGGCAAAACAGCAGAAGACGATAAGGTCCTCGCGCGCCGTTCTCACCACGCGCGAATCCAATGGCAGGCGGAGGCGGGAATCGAGGATCACGCGCAGCAGCGGTCTCCGCCGGGGAAACCCGGTGCGGTCGGTGAGTAGCGGGTCGTCGGCGATAATCGTGCCTACGCCAACCATGATCGCGTCGTTGGCATGGCGCATTTGGTGCACATGCGCCCGCGCTTCTTCGCTGGTAATCCATCCGCCGCTTGCCGCCAGCGAACCGGGCTCCGGAGTTTCTCCCGGCGGTGGAGCGATTTTGCCGTCCAGCGTCATCGCCGCCTTGAGCGTCACAAATGGCGTCTTGTGTCGGACGTACTTGGCGACTGCCTCGTTGAGCTTCTTCGCTTCGTCGCGCAACAGACCTTCTTCGATGTCGATTCCGGCGGCGGACAATCTCGCGACGCCCCGGCCCCCTACTAGCGGATTGGGATCGCGCATGGCCACGAATACGCGCTTCACGCCAGCGGCGATTAGTGCTTCCGCGCAGGGCCCGGTGCGACCGACGTGTACGCAGGGTTCCAGCGTTACATACAGCGTGGCGCCACGTGCCCGCTGACCGGCTTCGTCCAGCGCCAGTACCTCGGCGTGCTTGCGGCCCTCGTAGGTGTGCGTACCACGACCGACGATATCGCCATCTTTGCCTACCAGCACCGCGCCAACACATGGATTCGGCGACGTCAGTGCAACGCCGCGTTCGGCCAATTCCAACGCTTGCTGCATAAACTGCTCGTCAGTCGCATGATTGCTCATGTCAGTCAAACAGGGAATTCACGAAGTCCTGCGGGTTGAAGGGCAACAAGTCCCCGGCCTTCTCACCCACGCCGACGTAGCGAACGGGCAGGCCGAGCTCCTTGCAGATTGCCACCACCACGCCGCCTTTGGCGGTGCCGTCCAGCTTGGTCAGCACGATGCCGGTCACGCCCGCCGACTGCGTGAACAACCGCGCCTGCTGCAGGCCGTTCTGTCCGGTGGTGGCGTCCATGACCAGGAGCGTTTCGTGGGGTGCGGTCGCACTGAATCTCTGCGCCGCGCGCCGCATCTTGGCCAGTTCATCCATCAGGCTGGTTTTGGTGTGGAGGCGCCCGGCAGTGTCCACGATCACGTAATCCGTCTTGCGCGCCTTGGCGGCCTGCAGCGCGTCGAACAGCACCGCTGCTGGATCGCCGCCGGGCTTGTTCTTGATGACCTCCGTCCCTGTGCGATCGCCCCAGACTTCCAGTTGCTCGATGGCGGCGGCGCGAAAGGTATCGGCAGCGGCCAGTAGTACGGTCTTACCCTGGCCCCGCAATACGTGCGCCAGTTTGCCGATGGTGGTGGTCTTGCCGGTGCCATTCACCCCAACCACGAGAATGACTTCTGCCTCGCCGTCGACTTTCTGCACCGGTCTCTTCTCGGCCGTATTGAGGATGGCGAGTAACTCATCCTTGAGTACGCGCTTCAACTCTTCGACATTGTCAATCTGCTTGCGGTCAACCTTCGCCCGCAGAGATTCGAGCACGGCGGATGTCGTCGCGGTCCCCAGGTCGGCGGCGAGCAGCGTGGCTTCCAGTTCATCGAGGGTATCGCGGTCAATCTCTTTGCCAATCGCAACGATGTCCTCGATCCGCTCGCTCAGACTCTCACGCGTCCGCGTGACCGCCTCTTTCATGCGTTGCAGAAAGCTGGGTTTCTCTTCGGTACTACCAAATAAGGTCTGAACCATAGGGAATCCTTCGCGAGAGCGCGATCGCTTGGAAGAGCGAATTCCTTCCTACAATGACTGCTCTGCCGCGATCTTTCATTATAGACAGAGCATCGCGCACGGGTTGTGATAGACGACCATCGCATGCGCGCCATTTGCACGCGAATCCCCCACGTCGCAGATCTCATCCAAAGCTTTTGGTTCTGTTAGGAGGATGGATGCCAAAGTGTGAACATGTAAAGCAAGTGACAGAGGTCACGCCGGCTGGAGAAGTTTGCCAAGGATGCGTGGCCGCTGGGCTGCGGCCGGTTGAGTTGCGCCAGTGTCTGACCTGCGGACACATCGGCTGCTGCGATTCCTCGCCCGGACGCCACGCCAGGCAACACTTCCAGGAGACTGGCCACCCGGTGATGAAGGCGTTCAAGTCCAGTGACTGGAAGTGGTGCTATGTGCACGAGGAATACGCCTAGTTCTTCCCAGGTGGCCTTCGTGCCGGGCTTCAGCCAGTCGCTTCGTATCTTCATCCCGCCGCGAGCGACGGGTTTGTATACTCTGTAGCGAGCCTTGAAAAACTCTCGCTGCCAACGAATGCCTGCCTGTGGATCGATGGCCCACGCTCAACGTCGACTCCCCACCATCGCGGGTTTGTGCCTGTTGCTCAGCGTGTTGTGGACGTCTGCGCCAGCGCAAGTCTCCTCGCCATGGGTTGACATCAAGCCCCTGCCGGTCGACACCGGCACTACCGGCCTGAAGTTAACGCTTCGCCGCCTGCACACGACGGCGCGGCTAATGCACACCGTTGCTCATCCTGATGACGAAGACGGCGGCATGCTCACCCTGGAATCGCGTGGGCACGGCGTCAGCGTGCTGCAGTTGACGCTAAATCGCGGCGAGGGCGGACAGAACAAGGTCGGCAGCAATCTCTTCGATGAACTTGGTATCGTTCGCACGCTGGAGTTGCTGGCTGCCGACCGTTACTACGGTGTAGACCAGCGCTTCACGCGCGTTGCCGACTTTGGCTTCTCCAAGACGCCGGAGGAGACCTTCCAGATGTGGCGCGGCCACGACGTTGCGCTGGGCGACATGGTGCGGGTGATTCGTACCTTCCGTCCTGACGTCATCTGCACGCGCTTTCAAGGCAATTCGCGGGACGGCCATGGCAATCATCAGGCCTCGGGACTCCTGACGCGCGAAGCGTTCCGCGCCGCCGCCGATCCCACGCGTTTTCCGGAACAGGTCCGGGAAGGCCTCCAGCCGTGGCAGGCCAGGAAGCTTTACATGGACAACGTGCGGGCGAATGAAGACTGGACGATCCAGTTGGAGACGTCGCAATTCGATCCGCTGCTCGGCGAGACCTATGTGCAGTTCGGATGGAAGGGCCTGAAGCACCAGCTTTCGCAGGGCGCCGGCGCGTGGACCGCTCCCGAAGGCAAACGCTACAGCTATTACAAGTTGATCGATTCCGTGCTTCCCAACCCTCCGGTCGCAGGCGCCCACGAGAACGACTTCTTCGAGGGACTGGATACCGCGCTTCCCGGACTGGCGTCGCGGTTAGGGACGGACCAGGCAAGGGTGCCGTGGTTGCGCCCGCAGCTCCTGGCGATTGCCAAGACTGTCGACGATGCGACTGCGGCGGCGGACAAGAGTGGTCAGGCCGCCGCGAAGCCGCTACTGCGCGGACTCGATTTGACGCGCGCATTGATCGCGAAGGTAGAGCAGTCGCCCCTCTCCGCTGCTGAGAAGGCCGATCTTGTTGCCGACCTTCACGCTAAGCAAGAACAGTTCGAGCAGGCTGCCAACTTAGCTCTTTCCCTCAATCTTGCGGTTGGTCCGGGCACGTCTGATGGTCGGCCGATGGCCGAGACCTTTACCACGGGCGACGGCGACGTGCTGGCGGCGGTCATCACAGCCGGCAAGCCTTTCCTGTTGATGGCCCGATTTCACAACGGCAGCGCTAGCCCAATTGACGTGAAGCAACTGGCGCTGGATGTTCCCCAGGACTGGAAGTCCGAGCTGTTCATGGACCACGTGCCTAAGCGAATCGCGCCAGGCGACGGTTGCGCTGTGACGTTTCGTGTCACTCCGCCGGCTGATGCGCAGCTTACGAAGGCATACTTTCATCGTGACAATCCGGAGGTCGACACGACTTACCAGATCGACAATCCGGAGTACGTGACGCTGGCTCTGCCGCCGCCGCCGGTGGCAGCGCACGTGCTGTACAGCGTGGACGGGGAAGAAGGCGTGATCCAGAGCGTCGCGCGCACTCCGATGCACAACACCAGGAGCGATGCCTGGTCGATGCCGCTCTCGGTCGTGCCGCCGTTCTCCGTCGAGACCTCGCCGACCACGCAGATCATTCCCGCCGGAGCGGACCCCTCGGCGGAGTTGAGCGTCGTGGTGCGCTCCACCAGCGATCGTTCGGCCGCAAGTGTGCATCCGGAGGTTCCGTTGGGCTGGAAAGTCGAGCCGCAGTCG
Organism: Acidobacteriota bacterium; assembly: GCA_031296115.1. Lineage (GTDB taxonomy): Bacteria > Acidobacteriota > Terriglobia > Terriglobales > Acidobacteriaceae > Bog-257. The sequence goes on from JARLGI010000027.1 coordinate 127,496, forward strand.
GCGACCGTCGAGTTCGCCAAGAGCGGCGAGCACGCCTCCGAATTCAAGGTGCTGCCCGACGGCGCTGGGGAAGCGCGCTACCGCGTGCGCGCACTGCTCAATGCCAACGGCCGCGATTACAGCGAAGGCTACAGCCTGGTAGCTCGTCCCGACATTGGCGGCTTCTTCTATTACCAACCGGCCTTGCAGCGGGCCAGCGTGGTCGAGGTGAAGGTCCCGCCTAATCTCGAAGTCGGCTATATCATGGGCGCGGGCGACGACATTCCGACTGTACTGCGCCAGCTCGGCCTCGACGTGACCCTGCTCACGCCTGACGATGTGGAGCACGGTGACCTAGGTCGCTTCGGCACAATCGTTCTCGGCATCCGCGCCTACGACACGCGCGAGGACGTGAAGAAACACAACCAGCGCCTCCTCGATTACGTGCAGAATGGCGGCACGCTGCTGGTGCAATACAACACCTCGCCCAGCGACTTCAACGCTGGGCACTTCACGCCCTATCCGGCGCAGCTTAGCCGCGAGCGCGTCACCGTGGAAGAAGCGCCGGTGACCGAGCTCGATCCACACAGTGCGGTTTTCCACTATCCCAACCAGATCACGGCGCGTGACTTCGACGGCTGGGTGCAGGAGCGCGGGCTGTATTTCATGGACCAATGGGACCCTCACTACACGCCGCTTCTGGCGTCAAATGATCCCGGCCAGGAGCCGCAGAAGGGCGGCTTGTTGATTGCGCAGTACGGCAAGGGCCACTACATCTACACGGGATACGCGCTTTTCCGCCAGCTTCCCTTCGGAGTTCCGGGCGCCATTCGCCTCTATGTGAATTTGCTGAGCGTGGGTCATGAGCCAAAGTAATCCTGCGGATCAGCCGGAACTGGTTCGCGGCATCGGAGTGGCAGGCGCGACTACGCTGAACATGATTGACATGATCGGCGTGGGCCCGTTCATCACCATCCCGCTGATCGTGAGCGCCGCCGGCGGCCCGCAAGCCATGCTGGGCTGGATCGTCGGGGCAATCCTGGCGCTTTGCGACGGGCTGGTATGGGCGGAGTTGGGCGCGGCCATGCCGAACGCCGGCGGCTCCTACGAGTATCTGAAGGAAAGCTACGGGCCGAAAACCCTTGGCCGCCTGCTGTCGTTCCTCTTCATCTGGCAACTGTCGTTTAGCGCGCCCTTGTCGGTCGCCTCGGGCTGCATCGGCCTGGCGCATTATGCCGGGTACTTGAGCCCCGGATTGGAACGCGTACTCGCCTCACATACTTTGCATCTGGGCTTGCCGCTGCTGGGCACTCTGGAAGCGAGCCTGGTAGTGATGCCGGCAACGTTTATCGCGATCGCCACCTGTGTCTGCGTCATGTTTCTGCTCTATCGCCGGATCACGGCAATCGGCAAGCTCGCCGAACTGCTGTGGGTTGTGGTGATCGGCTCGGTGCTATGGATCATCGTGTCGGGCTTGACGCATTTCAGCGCGGCGCGCGCCTTCGACTTTCCGCCCGGAGCGTTCCATCTCTCGCGTCAATTCCGCACCGGACTTGGCACAGCCATGCTGATTGCGACCTACGACTACTGGGGCTACTACAACGTCTGCTTCATCGGCGCGGAAGTGAAAGAGCCGGGACGTAACATCCCGCGCGCGCTCATCATTTCCATCTTCGCGGTCGCAGGGCTGTACATCGTGATGAACATAAGCGTGCTGGGCGTCGTGCCATGGCGCGACATGGCGTCGCTTTCGAACGATCAGAACAACTACGTCATCTCGGTGTTCATGCAGCGGATTTACGGCAGTTGGGCGGGACGCATCGCCGCCGGACTCATCATGTGGACGGCGTTCGCCTCCGTCTTCTCGCTGCTGCTGGGCTACTCGCGCGTGCCTTATGCCGCCGCGCTCGATGGCAACTATTTCCGCGCCTTCGCCCGCGTGCATCCGGTGCATCGTTTTCCCACGGCTTCGCTGCTTGCCCTCGGTGGAGTGGCCATGCTGTTCTGCTTCCTGCGCCTAGCCGACGTGATTGCGGCACTGGTGGTAATCCGCATCATGCTGCAGTTCATCGTGCAGGCCGTCGGCGTCATGGTCTTGCGCAAACGCCGCCCGGACCTGCCTCGACCGTTCCGCATGTGGCTCTATCCGTTGCCGGCGTTGCTGGCGATCGCCGGCTTTACATTCATCCTGTTGTTCCAGCAACATTTCCTCCGCGAGATCCGCTACGCAGTCGTCATTCTCATCGCCGGACTGCTTATCTACTTCGTACGCTCCTGGCGCCGCCGCGAATGGCCGTTCGCCCGCGCTTTGGAAGTTGCCGGATGACGCGGCTGGTCACGCATTGGCAGCGGCTCGCAACGTCCGGCGCCGAGCTGTGCAAAATCGCCGTTACTTTTGCCATGCTCGGCAGTCTCATTCTCCATGGCCACGAGCGGAGCATGGCATGACGGACTTACGCCTGCTGTCGGCCATCCAGCGACAAATAGCGAAACGCAGCCGATGTCAGGGCTAGGCTCGCTGCCCGAACTACCGATTGCTCCGCCACGCCGCCGCAGCGTGATTGGCCCGCTGCACGAACCGCTCTTCCGCACGCTCTGGATTGCCGCGGTCGTCAGCTACACCGGCACCTGGATGCAGAACGTTGGCGCCGGCTGGCTGATGACCTCGCTTACCATGTCGCCGCTGATGGTCGGCCTGGTGCAGGCAGCGGGCAGCATCGCCGTCTTCCTAGTCGTGCTACCTGCAGGCGCCGTCGCCGACGTGGTAGACCGCCGCAAGCTTTTGCTCTTCACGCAGTCCTGGATGGTGCTGGCTGCCGCCGGACTCGGCGTACTCACGCTAGCAGGCAAAGTCACGCCCGGGCTGCTGCTGCTGCTCACCTTCCTGATGGGCTTTGGCGCGGTACTCAACGATCCTGCTTGGCAGGCCATCACGCCGGAGATTGTGTCGCACCGGAACTTCACCGCCGGCATCGCGCTGAACTCCGCAGGCTTCAACGTCGCCCGCGCCATCGGCCCGGCGCTGGGCGGACTGGTCATCGCGGCCACCAGTTCGGGGATCGCATTTCTGCTCAACGCAGTGTCGTTCTTTGGTGTCATCTACTTCCTCTACCAATGGAGGCGCAAGCCGGGCCGGACCTCGCTGCGGCTGAGCCACATGAGCAGCGCGATGTTTGCCGGCTTCCGCCACATGCGGCAATCGTCCGAAGTGAAAGCCGTACTGGTGCGTAGCGCGGTTTTCAGCATCTCCGCCAGCGCGCTGCCTGCATTATTGCCGCTCCTGGCCCATCCATTCGGCTCGCAGGGATACGGCCTGCTGCTCGGCTTCTTCGGGGCTGGCGCGCTGCTGGGCGCGACGCTCATCCCGTTTTTCCGCCGCCGGGTTTCCACCGACACGCTGGTGGCGATTGCGACCGCCGTCTTCGCGTTTACCACCTTTGCCGGGGGCCGCTGGCAGGGCTTCGTCATGCTGTCGCTAATCATGCTGGTCGCCGGTGTGGCGTGGATCCAAATCTTGGCCAGCCTGAACGTTTCCGCCCAAACTATGTGTCCGGGACACATGCGCGCCCGCGCCATCTCGATGTATCTGCTGGTACTGCAAGGCGGTCTGGCGGGCGGCGCGGCGCTGTGGGGAGCAGTGGCCGAGCGCTGGGGCATCAGCCGCTCGCTGTCGTACGCCGCACTCGGCCTGACAATCGGCATCCTAGCGACGCTGTGGTTCCGGCTGCATCCCGGCCAAGTGCGGGCGGAATCGCTCGGAATGGATTAAAATACTGCAACACGTACCGGCCCTAACCGTAATTCCAGATCCCAATAGGAGGCACTTTCGAATGAATAAGCAATTTGCTATGGCAATTCTGCTGCTGGCCATCGGCACGGCGGGCACTCCGGCCGCAGCCAACGCCCAGATGGCGCAGGCCAAACCCGACCAAAAACCGACCTTCGCAATGGTCCTCGACCGCAACCTTACCGGTACGGAGAAGGAGGTTGTCTCCGCTGCTGAAGCCATGCCGGACGACAAGTTCAACTTCGCTCCCACGCAGGGCGAATTCAAGGGAGTGCGGACCTTTGCTCAGCAGATAAAACACATCGGCGCCGTCAACTACGTGCTGGGCGCGACTATTCTGGGCGAAAAACCGCCCTTGGACCTGGGCAAAGGGGAAAACGGCCCGGACATCATCACCTCCAAGGCGGATGTGGTGAAGTTTCTGAAGGACTCCTTCGCCTACGCCCACAAGGCCGCCAATAGCATCGACGAAAACAACGTGCTGGGCATGGTGCAGAGCCCGTGGGGACCCAACAAAGTGACCCGGCTCGGGCTGAGCTTAATCATGGTTTCTCACCCCTTCGATCATTACGGCCAGATGGTGGAATACCTGCGCATGAACGGCATCATTCCGCCCGCGAGCCGCGGCTAGTAGTATGGCTTCGCGTCCGAGCAGAGGAGAAGGCGCGCACTGTTGCGCCTTTCTTCTTTGCCGCCGACGATCACACCTGAACCCCGTTGGTTTCAAAGAGTCTGCTGTCTCCGACGCCGCAATTCGCTCTTTTATCAGTTTGCCTCTGTCCCTTCGGCTACCCCTCCCCCTCCTATATTGAGTTTTCAATCGTTTACATAAGCGGTTTAGTTTCAATAACTTCATTCTGAACGCCTTATAGCTATGTGATAGTTAGGATTGCAGTTAGATGTCACAGCTAGGTGCCGCTCGGCTTTCATTTCCTCTTCAACAAAGCCGGAATACTCGTCGCGCAGTTCCATGTAGCGCAGATTGGAAGCCGCCATCCGCAGGCCGTAGAACATCAGGCCGGCGCTCTTTTTCTCGATGAGGCCGCACCCTCACCATGGCCAGTCGCACGGCGTACATGTCCACCAGATCGGGTATGTGGAAACGCGCCTGGATGCGGCGGCGGGCGCGTGCCATCCGCCAGCGGCGCCCGCGCAGCACCACGTGCGCAGCACAGTACCTGCGCCCCCGCAGGGCCGCGGCTTGGCAATAGCGGTCGTTGTCCACGATGTGGCGGCAGGTGCGAATGATGAGGGGAGCGTGACCGGCGGAAGAGCGCTCCCGAGGTGCAGATGTTTCCTGCCGGCGCGGCCGGAATTGCGGACAGAAAGTGTGGTCCATCCGAGTCCCTCGCAGGATGCACCTTAAGCGTAGGCATGATTGCGGTGCGAAGTCACGGAAAAAACGACGCGTCAACTTACCAAAGTAACCAGCGAACTTTTCCGTTCTGGGAAAATGCGCGGAATGCTGATAGGTGGCGCACCCCCCGCCCGGCGCTCGGAAACTCTGAGCCGATCCGCCCGCACGGCGCTGAGGAGAGTTCAGCCGGTGCCGATCACATCTCCAGTGCGAACCCTCCGGAAGGGAGTACCTGCACTCTCACGTCTTGCAAGCTCGCGGTGATTGCATCGGCTTCGGCCAACTCCGTTGCCTCGTACGTCGTAAGAACAGCCACCGCAGCCATTCCCGCGGCTTTCGCCGAGCGTATGCCGGACGGCGCATCCTCGAAAACCACGCATTGGCTCGGGACGCAGCCCAAGAACCGCGCGCCCGCCAGATATGGCTCAGGATCGGGCTTTCCACGGGTCACATCGTCGGCCGTGATCATTCGTGCCGGCACCGGCAGACCGGCCACTTGAAGCCGCTTGGTTGCCAGCCGCCGGGTTCCGGAGGTCACGATGGTGTACCGATGCAGGGGAAGCGATGCGAGAATTTCCTTCGCTCCCGGCAGCAGCCGCAAGCCTTCGGTATCGTCCAGTTCCATCTGTTCCATTCGGTTCGTCTCCCTCTGCGCATCGAGGTGAGGCGCGACGGTGCGCACGGTCTCAATGGTCCGCTGACCGTGCGCGACATGGACCACGTAGCCGGGATCGAGCTGATGCTCCCGCGCCCACGAAGCCCAGACGCGCGCCACGCAAGGCGTGGAGTCTACCAGCACGCCGTCGAGATCAAATAGAATGGCTTCGCAATGTAGCGAGCGCATGACGGTAGTTTCGCAGAGGCGTTCAAAAACGCGAAACGTCCCGAATTAGTCTTCCTCCCTCCAACGTTTCCGGAAATTCCGCGAATTCGCTGAAAATTCCCTGTTGCATCGAATATATTGACTGCGATGCCTTCTCTGGCACTTTCCGACCTGATTGGCTCGCCGGTGTATGACCAGACCGGGGCGGCGGCCGGCAAAGTGCGCGAAGTGGCCGCGGTGCCGCAGGACAACTCGAGCCAGATACTGGGTCTGGTGGTGAAGACCCGCAGCGGCGACCGGCTACTGGTCACCAACTCGGTGATTTCCATCAATGGCGGCACACGCGCCAGCACATCCGTATCGGATTGGATCACCTACACCGGCGGTGACGGCATGCTGCTGCTGGCGCGCGACCTCCTCGATCAACAGATCATTGACGTTCATGGACGCAAAGTGGTGCGGGTGAATGACGTCGAAATCCACCTGGAGATGGGCGACGACCATGTGGTCCTCACGCTCGGCGCTGTAGACGTAGGGGCGCGCGGGGCCGTGCGTCGCCTGCTGAAGGGAGCGGTACCTGCAGGCGCGCTGCATGCGCTGGTGAACAGGATTCCGCCGCGGCTGATCCCATGGGAGTTCGTTGATCTGATCGAAGTTGACCCTACCCGGCGCGTAAAGCTGAAGATTTCGCTGGACCGGCTGGCCAAACTCCATCCTGCCGACATCGCCGATATCGTCGAAGATCTGGCCCCGGCGGAACGCGAAGCCGTCTTCGAGACCCTCGATGAAGGAGTCGCAGCCGACACCCTCGAGGAAGTCGATCCCAAGCTCCAGGTTTCCATTCTCAGCTCACTCGATTCCGACCGTGCCGCCGACATCATCGAGGAGATGGATCCCGATGCCGCCGCCGACCTGCTGGGTGATATGCCTCCCGAGGCGTCGGAGGAAATCCTCACCGAAATGCAGCCCGAGGAGCGTGCCGAAGTCACCGAACTGATGACCTTCGAAGAGGACACGGCAGCCGGCCGCATGACCACGGACTATATGGCCCTGGGTCCGGCGGCCAGAGTCGAGGACGCCGTCGAGATGCTGCGCAATTTCGAAGGCGGGGTGGAGAGCGTCAGCACCGTCTTTATCATCGGCGAGCAGCAGAAACTACTCGGCTCGGTGCCCCTCGCCAAGATCGTTCTGGCGCCAGCGGGAACGCCGCTGATGATGCTGAGCACCGGGCAAATGACCACAGTTCATCCCGGCGCCGACGAGAAAAAAGTGGCCGAGCTCTTCGACAAGTACAACCTGCTGACCCTCCCGGTCATCGATGATGAAGGCAGGCTGACCGGCGTGATTACTGCCGACGACGTCATCAACATGCTGCGCAAGAAACTGTAAGCTAGCCCTTCAGGTGGCGCGGTTCGCAATGTGCGTTTATTCTGGGTGGTCTTCTTGATCTCACCTTGAATTCCCGGTGTCATGACCCAAGTCCGTCGACTAAAAGTCTGGAGAATCCGACTGCTGATGTTCCTGGCCGTTATTGGGCCCGGGTTCATCACCGCGAACGTCGACAACGACGCGGGCGGAATCTACACCTATTCGGCAGCCGGAGCGCAATTCGGGTATCTCCTGCTTTGGGTCATGATCCCCATGACGGTCGCGCTGGTGGTGGTGCAGGAGATGTCGGCCCGCATGGGCGCGGTCACGGGCAAAGGCCTCAGCGACCTCATTCGCGAGGAATATGGCCTGCGGATCACGTTCCTCATGATGATAGGGCTGGTCATCACCAACTTCGGCAACATCGTTGCCGAGTTTGCCGGGGTGGCCAGCAGCCTTGAGTTGTTCCACATCTCCCGTTACATCAGTGTTCCGGTGGCTGCAGTTATCGTTTGGTTGCTGGTGGTAAAAGGCACGTACAAGAGCGTCGAGAAGGTCTTTCTGGCGGCCTCGTTCTTTTATTTCGCCTACATCATTGCCGGCGTGCTGGCGGGACCAAGCTGGCAGGAGGCTTTCAAGGCCACCTTCAAACCGCCGCTGAGCAGCGCGTTCCGCGATTCCGCCTACATTTACATGATCATTGGCGTGGTGGGGACCACGATCGCTCCCTGGATGCAGTTCTACCTCCAGTCGTCCATCGTGGAGAAGGGAATTACCGCCCGCGACTATAGGGCCTCGCGCTGGGACGTGATATTGGGGTGCCTCTTCACAGATATCGTCGCATGGTTTATCGTAGTGGCCTGCGCGGCGACGCTTTACGTGCATGGCATTCGCCAGATTCGCGATGGCGCCGACGCGGCCCAGGCACTGCGCCCGCTGGCCGGCGAGTACGCCTACATTCTCTTCGCCGCCGGTCTGTTCAACGCTTCGCTGTTCGCGGCGTCAATTCTGCCGATTTCCACCGCGTATACCGTCTGTGAAGGGCTGGGCTTCGAGTCGGGCGTCGGCCACAAATTCAGCGAGGCCAAAGTCTTTTACTGGCTCTACACGTTGCTGATTATCGCGGGCGGAGGCGTCATCCTTCTGCCGAACATTCCGCTGGTGAAGATCAGCATTCTGTCGCAGGTGGTAAACGGCATCGTGCTGCCGTTTGTGCTCATCTTCATGCTCTTGCTGGTGAACAAGAGCGAACTGATGGGCAAGTACGTGAATGGCACCTGGTTCAACCTGATCGCCTGGGCGACGACCATCATCATGATTGGGCTGACCGTGGCCTGGTTCGTGACGGGGCGCGGCGGCGGCTAGAGCAGCGCACCGTCGGCAATTTCTTGCACCAGCTTGCGATCGGCGTCGAGGAAATCGAGCGAGGGTAGATCCTGTTTCTTGACCCAGCGGATTTCTCGAAAGATGCAGTTCTGGAGCTCGCCCTCGTAGTGCTCTACCAGAAAAAAGTGAAGCTCAACGGCATTCCCGTTGGCGTAGGTGTGACAGAACTGGGTGACTTTGGGGCCCACCTCGGGTCTTATTCCCAACTCTTCTTCGAGCTCGCGGTGCAACGCTTGAGCCGCATTTTCTCCGGACTCAATCTTGCCTCCGGGAAATTCCCACTTGAGCGGCAGCGCCTGGTATTCCGTGCGCTGGCAGCAGAGGATTTCTTCCTGGCGGACGATGAGAGCGGCGACCACCTGTTTGATCAAGGCTTCCGCCTCGCTTGTGTACCACGGCGGCGGTAGCTCAAGCAAGCTTCGCCAGGCAGCTGCCCACCAGTGCGGCGCAGTGTTCCACCAGTTGTTGGTCGGCGTCGCTGAAGGCCGCCGGGGCGTGGCTGTCTATATCCAGTTCGCCAACCACGCTGTCCTTCACGAAAATGGGAGCAACAATCTCAGACTTGGTCTCGATGGAGCACGCCAGATAACGCGGGTCGGCGTTCACGTCGTCCACCACCACGGTCTGGCCTGTCGAAACCGCGGCGCCACAGATGCCCTGGTTGAGCGGGATGCGCTTGTGCGGCGTCTCTGCGCCGACGTAGGGCCCCAGCACCAGCATGGGGTCTTCGCCCAGTCGGCCGGGGTCGATCATGTAGAAGCCGACCCAGTCGAAGTGCGGCAGCCGCTCCTGTAAGCGGCCGACGATCACGCTCATCAGGTCCTCGACACTATCGGCAGCCGCGGCCAGCGCATCGAGTTCAGTTGCCAGTTGCCGATAGTTCGTTGCCATGTTTCTCCATTCCTATCACAGGCTGCTTTGGCGGTTACTGGACTCCTTCCGGCCATCTGCCGGCAACTCAGTACTCCCCGTACCTTCCGCGAACAGACTCAATCAACTTCTGTGAGTCGAAACCAACTCCGTCCTTGAATACGATCTCGACGTTCTCGATGTCTTCGATGCGAGACGCTGGATTGCCCTTCAACACCACTAGGTCGGCGTTCTTGCCGACCGCAATCGAGCCGATCTGGTTTTGCTTGCCCATGTACGTCGCTCCGTTCAGGGTAGCGACCTGTATTGCCTGCACCGGCGTAAAACCGGCCTCCACCAACAGCTCAATCTCGCGCTGGTCGCCGAAGCCAGGCAGCGTGCCGCCGTTGCCCGTCGGATCCGGACCGGCAAGCAACAGCCCTCCGGCATCGGAGAAAGCCTTCTCCAATTGCATATCGCGCTTGAACATCTCCAGCGACTTACCGGCAGGCGCCGCTAGGCGGGCATTGCGCGCGTAGAGATAGGCGTCGCGCGCCTCGGAAGTCAGCGCATCCATCATCCTAGGCGACAGCGGCGGCCGTCCGGGAACGCTGTTCTCAAACACCGGCAACGTCGAAGTCACCGCAACGTGGTCCTTCACCAACGTGGCGATCAGGTCCTTGGCTTCGGGCGAATCGGGAGCCATCTTCTCCAGCGTCGGACCGCCGGCCGTCGGAGGGCAAAGGTCCGGCTTCTTGTCCGGGTCGAGCTGTGTGTTCACATAGAATCCGTGCTCCAGGTCGTCGATGCCCAACTCCGCAGCTTCCTTGTAGGTCACCGAGCAGAGGTGTCCCGTAATTTTGATGCCGCGCTTGTGGGCCTCTTCGATGGCGGCCTTCAGCTCGTCGCGCGTGATGTTCATGTAGGCCTTGAAGGACGTAACACCCTGGTCGGCCCAGTAGTTCACCATGCGGCGCGCGTCGTCGGGCCCGGTCAAGGCATGCATCTGGATGAAATAGCTATTGGGGCCTTCCAGGTATGGACCGGTAACGTCGAGGTGGGGGCCCGGGAGGCTTCCAGCTTCGATATCGCGCTTCAAATTCAGATCGGCGTAGGTCTCAACGCTACCTGTCGTCCGCAAGGTGGTGACTCCGGCGCCAAGATAGAGGCGCGGGGAAGAGAATGTCATCTGTGGGACCAGCACGGGCGGCTCACCCGGCCCTGCCGCGTCGCGGTCGGGCCGTGCGATGTAATAGAGGTGGTCGTGCATTCCGATAATGCCGGGCATGACCGAGTATCCGCGAAGGTCGAGCACAACGGTACCGCTGCTCTGCGCAACGTCGGCGCCAGGCTGCACCGCTGCGATCCTGCCCTTCTCGATGATGACGTTCTGGTCGTCAACCGCCGGCTTTCCCGTGCCGTCGATTACCCGAACGTGTTCCAGCACCACTCTTGGTGAGTTCACCCGCACATGTTTCTGCACGACAGGCGCGAGCAAGGGCGGCTGTTGCCCCAACCCTGGCGAGGCCGCTCCCAGGCACATAATCAGCAGACAGCGAGCGATGCGCATTCGTCCTCCTCGATAGGCTGCTTATTGTATCTGCGAAACCCGTCCGGCGGCACCCCATCGGACAAAGCAATCCAAATGGGTGAGCTACAATCGCAGTACCGGAGAAAGCGTGTGCGCTACCTGATTGTTCTGCTCGCAATTGCCGGCATTGTAGCGTCGTCGCTCGCGCTCAAGGTGCACTATGACACCGGTTCCGAGCCCTGCAGCATCAACGACAAATGGGACTGCGGCGTGGTGAACCACAGTCCTTACGCGGTGATGTTTGGTGTGCCAGTGGCCGCGCTGGGCATCGCTGGCTACCTGCTCATCGGCGCCCTGGGATTTCTGCGGCGGCAGGTCGAGTTGCTGATTGCGACCTTGATCGGCCTGGCATTTGCCCTGTATCTGACTCATATCGAAGCGCATGTCCTAGAAGTATGGTGCCTGTACTGCGTGATCTCACAGGCAGTCATCGCCGTCCTCGCCCTGCTGGCTTTGTTCTGGCTGGGATGGGCGAGAATGCGGCGTAACCCTTCCCAGCCAACTTGATAGAACGGGGGCCAATCGTCATGACCATTGCCAAAGCCAAAAAAGGTGCCATCGGAATTCTTACCGGAGGCGGCGATGTGCCCGGGTTGAACCCGGCGATTCGCGCTGTCACCATCAGGGCCTTGCGCGAGGGCTACGAGGTCATTGGGCTGCGTCGGGGATGGGCGAGCCTCGTAGACATGGTCCGCGACAAGGACTACGACAACAGCGACAACTTTCAGAGTCTGTCGGAGGAGCTGGTGAATCGGGCCGGACGTACCGGCGGCACGTTCCTGCACACCTCGCGAACCAATCCTGCGCGGGTTGCGAAGGCGAACGTGCCTCACCATCTGCACGCGAGCTATAACTCCGCCAGGAACGATCTGACGCCGGAGGTGCTGAAGAACCTGGAATGGCTGGGCATCGAGTCGCTGATCCCGATCGGCGGCGATGACACGTTGAGCTATGGCGTACGGCTCTACCAGGAAGGCGTGAAGGTGGTGGCGATTCCCAAGACGATGGACAACGACGTCCCGGGAACGGACTACTGCATCGGCTTCAGCACCTGCATCACGCGCACCATCGAGATGACCAACCGCCTGCGCACCTCGGCCGGGTCGCACGAGCGCCTGCTGGTGCTCGAGGTCTTTGGCCGCTATGCGGGGTTCACCGCCATGCTGCCAACGATGGCCGGCGCTGCCAACCGCTGCGTCATTCCTGAGCACAAGTTCAGCATTGATCTGCTGGCCGAGTTGCTGCTGGCCGACCGCCGGAAGAACCCCAGCAAGTATTCGGTGGTGCTCATTTCGGAAGGCGCGATGTACGAAGGCGGAGAGATGGTGTTCGAGCATGAAACCACCGACGCCTTCGGCCACAAGAAGCTGGGCGGCATCGGCGATCTGATCTCGCAGAAGCTGAAGGAGCTTTCGCCGAAATACAATCACGGCCGGCCGGTGGATGTGATTAACCAGAAGCTGGGATACCTGGTGCGCTGCGGCGATCCCGATGCCCTGGATTCCATCGTGCCCATGGCCTACGGCAACCTGGCCCTGGATTTGCTGCTGAACAAAATCCACGGACGGCTGGTGGTGCTGAAGAACGGCCGCTACGACAACATGCCGATCGAAGCGGTCATCGCCACCAAGAAGGTGGTGAACGTGAAGGAACACTACAATACCCAGCGGCTTCGTCCGCACTACAAGAGCTTCGAGATGAAGCCTCTGTTCATCATGACGACCGACCTGGGGTAGGGTAGGAGCCCAGGCGCAAAAAAGGCTGCTTCAGCGCATCATGTTTTTGCAGGCGGCGCAGGTACTCTGCCTCTTCCGGCAATACCTTCGCGCGAATGATTTCCGTCAGCGCGCGTTTTTTTGCGTCGTTCCAGCCCTTGAACTCGGGTACCAGCGCCATCACCAGCGCGAACTGCTCAAAGGCTGACCGCTCCAGCGGACTCCAGGTCGCGAGGTCGACTCTCAAAGCCTGGGACAGGTCTGCTGTCGCCGCGGACCGCATCTTCTCGGGATCGCCGGCGAATTTCGCTGCCATGCGAAGCTGCACGGCCAAACCGATATTCCGGGTGGAGAACATATCCCAAAGTTCTTTTGCCCCAGTGCCGAATTCATAAAACACGTGATGTTCCGCCAGCTTTCGCAGCGTGCTGGCCGAGGTGCGATGCGACGGGTCGCGCTTCATCCTGGCTTCCTCCCGCTCGGTAAGCGCCAGCAGTTCGCGACGTCCGGGCCGGAACCCCAGCTTGCGATAAAACCAGAAAGCACCGGACTTGATGGCCTCTTCATTGTCGTGTCCGATCTGGTAGGGATAGACCGAGATGGTGGTTACCCCCGTCTGCTGATGCAGAAAGTGCAGGACCTTGGAGTAGATCCACGCGGTCTCGCCGTCGCGGAAGGTGTAGTAGGTGTTGAATCCCACTTCCATCCACTCGAAGAGCGAAATGCCCTCGACGTAATTGATAGGCACGCCGTTCTTGAAGGTGATTCCCGCGTAATAGGCGCGCAGCGGCAGGCGCCGGTCCGGCGGCAGTCCCCAAAGAAAGATGTGGACCCCGCGTCCCACGTGGGCTTCCACGACGGTGGCGGGATCACCGCGCGTCGTGCCCCAAAGCTCGCGATAGCGAACCGTAAGCGCCTCGCGCACCATGTCGAGCAGCTTGCTGCTTTCGGCCGGCGAGAGCCTGCGGACGTTCAGCGGCGAGGATTGAAGCTCTTCAGCGAGCGACACCTGGTTGCGCTGGATCAGCGGCTTGCGGTGGTAATACATTGCCGACGGATTGCGGCGGGCACGTGTGCGGCTGGCTGGCGAATCGCCGAGCTCCCAGTCAATGGCGATCTTCAGCGCGTCATACCACGCGGTGTTTTGCAGCGTGGTCCCCGGCGCCTGCTCGAGGCGGTCCATCAGCCAGGGCAGAATTTTGTTCGCACCTCCGGCAGCAGCGGCCAACCAATCAAGAAGCGGCGTGTCCGCTTCGACTAGCGAATCGTCGGCCAGCAGAGGCACAATCTGCGGCAACGCCACCGCTATCTGACGCGCCTGCTCGTCTAGGTTCCAGTCCACAGCGACTTGTTGCGGATGGCGTTGCGTAAGCCAGCGCGCCACTTCGTAGGTGAAGGTGTCACGTATCGTTGTGCCAGCGACGCCCGAGAACTGCTCGTCGTCGAAGAGACTCAAGTCGGCGCCGGATTCGCGCAGCCGGGCGACTTGACTCGCGATCTTGCCGAGCAGCGCTTCCGTCAGCCTTACGACTTTCGCGCTTTGCGGAAACGCCCGCAGGAACAGCAAGGTATCGTGGAACCGCGCGAGGGAAGTGGCGTCAGAGAACCGAGCGCCCTGGAAGCTGGCCAGAAGCCTCTCGACGCGGGAGGCGCAACCCGGGCCGTAACAGCGGCGGCATGCTTCCAACCGCTGTAATTGGGTCGACAGATTCTTGTTCATGCAATTATTTTCAGGCCTGGCCAGCGGCCGCAGAATCGGCCTGAGCTGGGAGCAGAACCGAGGCGTCAGTTCTCGGTCCGACGCCCGAGACTTTGCTGGCCCTCACCGATCCCCAGATGATGAAAAGGTTTGTGATAAGAACAACCGTAAAAGCCATGGCCGGGAGGAAGGAAACCACCGCTCCGCGCACGGCAACAATCTCGAGTGCCAGAACCGCGGTGACCAGCCCGCGCGGCATCATCCAGAACAGGAGCTCCGTGTCCGTGCGGGCGACGTCGCGAACGGCGTAACAGCTCACCTGCACGGCAAGAAAGCGGGCCAACAGCAGGGCCGCCAGGATGCCCAGGATTGGAACGACGCGGTCACGGCTGACAACCTCGGCCACCACACCCAGGACAACGAAAAAGAACGAACGCACAATAAAGCCGAGTTCGGAGTGAAAGGCCAGCATCCGTGCCCCCTGGCGCGTCATGTGCGGGGTTCGCGGCAGGTTGGCCAGGGTGATGCCGAAGATGAGCACCGCCAACAGGCCGCTGCCATTGAAATAGCGGCCGACGGCATAAATTCCCAGCACTACGCCGAGGTTCAGGATGTTGCTGCAGGGCGTTCCTGCCAGCAGCGGCCATAGTCGCCACCACAGCGCCCCGACGGACACGCCCAGGAGCAAGGCAACGCCGATGTGCTGCGAGAAGTCCAGTGCCATTCCGGCGACGATCGACTGGTCCTGGCCGACAGTGAGCAGGCTTCCGACCATGAGCACAGCAATGATCTCCCCCAGCGATGCCTCAATGGTGAGGGTGACCTTGATGGGTCCCGGCGTGGGGATCTGCTGCAACGCCGGGATTACGACCGCGCCGCTGGTGCAGCCGAGCGCTGCTCCCAACAGCAGGCAATCCAGCCACTGCAAATACAGCAAGGCTTTGCCCATCAAAGTGACCAGACCTAGGGTGAGACCGAAACTGAGAATAGTCAGCAGCAGCCCCGCAGGGAAGTAGCGCAGCGCTTGCTGCAGCCTCAGTTCCAGACCGCCCTCAAACAGAATGAGGATGAGTGCCAGCGTACCCAGAATGCCGATTGCGCCCTTAAAGTTGTCGGGATTGACCCAATGCAAGACCGGCCCTACCGAGACGCCGATGACCAACAGCACGATGAGATCGGGAATGCGGGTGAGCTCGGCAAGCCGTTTGGCCACCACGGCCACTATCAGTAGCGCTGCAGGCAGCCCGAAAATGCGTGCCATTTCCATAAAGTCGTAGGGAACGCGAGGTGTCGCCTAGCCAAATGGCAGTTGCTGAATGAGACATCATATACAGAATTGCGGCGTATCGGTAGCGGATGAGTTTGGTTTTACGACGCAGCTTGCGGCTCAGTGGCCGAGCCTTCGAGGGGCGGTGGGTCGTGGCTGATGGCCAGCATTTTGCACAATCGCCGGAAGGCCCACGCCAGTGCCGCCAGTCCGGTTACCCAGACAAGGAAGGCGACGTCGACAACCCAGCGCTGCGCGACGCCAACTCTCCGCAGGAGAAAGGGGAGAAAGTTCCAGGTAGTGATATGGACGTAATCCCAGGGATCCTGCGTCATAGGGATGTTGTTGAGGCCCCACTGCTCCATTCTGCCCAGCGCAAACGCAGCGATGTTCTTGAAGCGCAGCGCGATGACGAACGTAGGATGGCCCATGGTTTCCATCTGGTAGATTTCCAGCGGCAACCAGAAGGCGAGAGACGCCAGCTGGACAACCGCGCTGATAGCGATCAGCAGAGTCCCGAGCCACCAGATAGACTTCGCGAGGTTGTGACGATAACGCAGCAGGATGGGCACAGAGATGAACGCCACCATCTCCGCGGCGGTGGAGACATAGCGGTCGCCCCATGCGAAGTCGCCACTCCACACCGAGTAGCGCGCGTAAAAGCTGATGTATGCGAACAACAGCAGGAAAGCGGTCAGCAGGTACGCCCGCACATCGTTGCGCAAGCGCTTCCAGGTGACCACGGCAAGAAGGATTGCCAGCACGACCAGCGGGTCGACCAGGAAGATGGACTTCTCCGGCGTGAACAGCGCTCCGAAGAAACCTACGCGGAAGGGCACCTCCCATGGATAATTCGCAGGCAGTGACGGGTTCAAGGCGCGCTGCTCGCGCGCGACGATGGAAACGTACGTATTGGTGAAGGAGCCGAAACGGTAGTACTGGTATACGCGGTCAATCAGCAGGAAAAATAGATAGACCGGTGCGACTATTTGGCAGTAACTGACGATGCGAAACCACAGCGCCCTGCTTCGTACGCCATCGAACCACAACACCAGCAACAGAAAGACTCCGCCCGCCAACAAGTCGAGGCCGGTAGTTAGTCGCGTAAGTAGGTTCAGCCCGAATGCGGCAGATCCGATGGCCAGCGCGCGCCTGCTTCCGGTCTGCAACCATTCGTATTGCCATGTCAGGCCGGTCATGGTCAGCAGCAGGATGTAGTTGTTCTCCATCATGTTCTGCGCGTAGTGCAGATGCGTGGTGCAGAACAGCAATGCCAGCACTCCGGCCACCGCCTGCCTGGTCGTGAAGCCGAGCAGCCGCAGGAAGCGGAAGCAAACCATCGCAGTCAAAACGTTGATGAGAATATTCGTACTGTAGCTGACGACGATGCTGCGTACGCCGGGGTCGGTGCCATCGTAGTTGGCGAAGATGGGCAAATGTTCGAGGAAGGTGCCGACGAGGTCCGCCGGCAGGAAAATCAGCGACTGCCCGATGCCGTACCAGCTATAGAGCTTGCCGTCGCGTCCGTGAAGGCCGAACACGAGCAACTCTCCGGAAGGTACTTGCGGCTGCGAGGTCCACAGCCAATGTGTGGTCTGCAGCCGGACGGTGGTGTCGGCGGTGCCTAGTTCGCCGGACTGTATGACAAAGGCGCTGAGCGCCGCGACCAGGGACAGCAGGAACACTGGATCGCGCAGACGTCGCTGATAGCGAGCAGTGGTCGTCATGTCAGTAGGCCAACAGGATGCGCAGGTCGCGGACATTGTTGCCGGTCGGGCCCGTCATGATGGAGTCGCCGATCGCGTCGAGGAGCGGGTAGGCGTCGAACTTCGCCAGCGCCTGTGCCGCGTCCAATCCACGTTGCGTGGCGCGCGCGAGGGTCGTTCCATCCACCAGCGCGCCTGCGGCCGGACTGTTGCCGTCAATGCCATCGGTGCCTGCGCTGAGAACCGTGAGGTTCTCGCCCGCGATCTGCTGCGCGCAATAAAGCGCGAGTTGCTGGTTGCGTCCCCCAATGCCCGACGTTGCTCCCACCTTCACAGTTACTTCCCCGCCGGAAATGAGGCAGGCGCGGGAAACGCCCTTGTGCAACTGGCGCATCCGGTGCAGCAAGTGGTCGGCGGCGCGCTCGTAGTCCCAATCATCACAGCTATTGTCGACCTCGACCGCAAAACCGCCAAGCGTGGCCTGTTCCACCACCGCGTTGGTGGCCGTGGCATTGGAAAGCACGGTGGCATATCGCGAACGCGCGAATGCCGGATCGCCGGACTTGGGTGTCTCCTGCAGAAGGCGGCGCTGAAATAGTGCGCGCACGCTGGCAGGAAGCGCCGTTGCGAGGTTATAGCGCTGAGCAATCGCATAGCAGTCGGCGGCGGTCGTGGTGTCAGGCATGGTGGGGCCCGAGGCAAGTGCGTCCGGCGCGCCGTCGGGCACGTCGGAAACCAGCACCGACGCCTGGTAGGCGGGCGCCGCTGCTTGCGCCAACCGACCGCCCTTCAGCGCCGACAAGTGCTTGCGAATCGCGTTGATTTCGGCGATAGGCGCTCCGGAATGAACGAGCGCTTTGTAGGTTGCTACCACGTCGTCCAAGGAAAGTCGATCGCTGACCGGCTTTTCAGCAATGGCCGAGGCCCCGCCGCTGATGAGAAACAGCACCAGCGAGCGCTCCGACCCGCCAGCGACAAGCTTGAGGATGGCGTCACCGGCCTGCAGCGATGCGGCGTTGGGCAGCGGGTGGCCTCCCGTGAAATAGCGAAAGCCGAAGAGCGCATGGGATGGCGCATTGGAACAGGCAATGATGCCCTCCATATCGGCACCCGCGATTTCGCGCAAGGTTTCCGCCATGGTGTGTCCTGCCTTGCCCGTGGAAATCACCACGGTGCGAGCGAACTTGGGCAGGTCGTAGACGTCGTCGGCGATGAAGAGCGAGTCGCCCTCCCGCCGGATGTGCCTGGCGAACGCGTGCGGAATGCTGCATTCGAGCAGCGCCTGGTGGAACATCTCGCGGGCACGCTCGCGCATTTCGCGGAAAATGGCTTCTCTCGCGGGATCAGCGGGCAGCGGAAAGCACATGCCGGTGCATTATAACTGCCGCGATTGCGGCAGCGTTCTCAAGTCAAACGCCCAGCAACTCATGAAGCCAGGTCTCGATGGTCAGGCGCATCTCGGTCAGGTGGCCCTCGAAGAAGTGATTGCCGGGGATGAATACCAGTTCTTTCGACTCGGCAGCCGCGGCGACGACCCTCTCCAGCACCTCATGTGGTCCGAATTCATCATGATCGCCGCTGACGAACAGCTTGGGCTTGTAACATTCGCGGAGGAAGGAAAACGAGTAAACCCGGCCCTCGGCTGCGACCGGCGTTCCCAGCGAAATCAGCGCCGACACATCGGGGTCTGAGCAGCAGGCCCGCAGTCCAGCCGCTGCGCCAAAGGAGAATCCGGCGAAGATGACGGGCAGCGCGAAATCCCGCTTCAGCCATGCCAGCGCGGCCTGCACGTCGCCCACCTCACCGCGCCCGTCGTCATGCTCGCCCGCGCTCAGCCCCGTGCCCCGAAAGTTGAAGCGCAGCACAGGAAAGCCGAAGGAGTGAAGCGCTTTCATCGCGTGGAAGACGACCTTGTTGTGCATGGTTCCGCCGAACAGCGGATGCGGATGGCACACCAGGCCCGCGTGGGTCGCGGTGGGCGAGCCGACGTTGAGCAGGGCTTCCACTCGGCCTGCTGGGCCTTCGAGAAAGAATGAGCGGATTGCCGAATGGGAAATCGCCAAAGTTTGCCTGCCTTGCCAGCTCTGTGTCTCGGTGGTGAACACGAACTACTCTTCCGGCGCTGACCCTACGGTGCTATGTGGGAGCGACTCCGGCATCTCCGATACATTCCACGCCCACGCCGCAAGCAGGGCCGCGCCCTGGTTGATCTGGTCGGGGATCGCCTTGTCGAAGGTGTCCGTCTGGCTGTGGTGCGCCTCGCGGTAGTGCGCGGGAAGCTGCACACAGAAATAAGCGGGCACTCCTTTGCGCAGGAACGGCACATGGTCTGAGCCTCTGAAATATTCGTTACTCAATGGCTTAAGATCAAATACCTCTTGTAATGGTTGATAGATTTCCTGCATCAGCGGCGCGGTCTGCCACAGGTCCTCCAGCGCGATGCTGAATACCTTGCCGGTGCCAGTGTCGTGGATCAATACGGCATCAATCTGGGGAATCTCGTTGGCATGCTTCGTGAGGAAGGTGGCTGCACCGATGCCTCCCTCTTCCTCGCCGGTGAAGAGAACGAAGGTAATGGTCCGCTTGGGCTTCCAACCCAGCGCCTGCAAGGCGCGCGCAGCTTCGAGCGTCGCCATCGCACCGGTGCCGTTGTCGAGTGCGCCCTGTCCCAGGTCCCAGGAATCAAGGTGCCCACCGATAATGACCCGCTCGTCCGGGTGCTCGCTGCCCTTGATCTCTGCCACTGTAATGGAAGCAGGCGCCGGCTTCTCGCTGAAGGTTTCAGCCAGGTTCGCTTTCATCGTGACCGGCCCGGCTTGCAGCAGGCGATAAAGCAGGTCGTAGTCCTCGTGGGTGAGGAAGGCCATGGGAGCTTCGCTGGGCTGATAGGTACGGAAGCCCCCCGTCATGTTGTAAAGGCTGTCGGTCTTACCGCTGTCTAACAGGATGGCGGCAGGTTGTTCGGCCGCGATCTGCCGTAGGCGCTGCATGTATCCTCGAAAACCCTCCTCGCCTTCGGGTACGCCTCGTGGCGGCGGAATCACCGCATCGTAAGCGTTTTCGGGATTCGGGTCTTCCCGCGACAGGTCGCGGGGCTTGCCCATCAACACGAAGGCGCCCTTCAGCTTCGCCTTGTACTGCTCAAAGTCCGCCGGCTTCTTAATACTGACGACCATTGCACTGCCGGTGGCTTCACCGTCCGTCGCCTTGCTCCAGCCGAAAGCGTGAATGCCGATGCGTTGCTGAATGGGGCTGGTAATCTCCGCCGTCTCCGCGCCACGCGTCCAGGCGTGGGCGATCTCGACTGTCTCCAGGTGCGCGGCGACGCCGTAATCCTGGAAGCGCTTGAGGGTCCAATCGCTGGCCGCCTGCATCTGCGGCGAGCCCGTCAAGCGCGGCCCGATCTGAGTGGTCAGGTACTCGAGGTTCTTCATCAGCTCCGAGTGGGCTTTGACTTCGTCGGCGATTTTCTGGTCAGCCGCTTCCATGGCCCTGCGATAAGCGGTGCGCTGCTCGGCAGTCCGTTGCGGAACAGGCTCGGCAGCTTGCGGTGGAGCTTCTTGCGACTGCACCAGAAGTACGCTGCTGAACAGAAGTAGGAACAGTTGCGCCAGAAATGGACGGCGGAGTTGGATCATGCGTGCTTCCTCAAAGTGAAAAGGTATTTGTCGGTTCGCGTCATCGATTCAGGTAGAGCAGTGCACCGAAACCGGAAAAGTCCACCAGGAAGTGCGACACGGTGTTCCATCCAATGGACTTGGTCTTGAAGGCGACCAGTCCCCAACACAGTCCTAAGACGTACGAGCTCAATACAAAGAACAGAGCTCCCTTTTTGTACGGTATGACGGAGAGAGGCGCAAAATGCCAGATGGCGAACCCAACCGCCGGGCAGAGGTAAGCCATCCAGAGGCCGGAAAAACTCTCGACATACACCCCGCGCCAGAAGAGTTCTTCGACGCCTGCGTTAACCAGGGCGAGCACCGCGGACAGAAGAAAAATCATGGGCGTTACCAAGGGAACCTGTTTGGCAAACGGTCCGAAGCAGACCGCGAGCACCACCGGAACAGCCAAGAGCGTCCACAGCAAAGCATTTGGCGGTGTATGGAACCTAGCGCGCGGCAGAGGCCGGTACTTCCGAGGACAACTCGCGAAATCACCAGAAGCGCCAGCCAATAGGTCATCATCCCTAGCAGGTGAGCTGTTTTCAGCGCGAACCAATGCTGGTACGCCTGAAAAACGGCATACATCACAAGAGGTATCACGATTATCAGAAGCGGCAGCAGTTTTGTTTGCATGGCAGTTCATTGCCTCAGCGGCAATCCGGTCAGCACTGCTTGTTGCTTGGCGATGAGCGACTCGATGCCCTTGCGCGCCATCGTCATCATCTTCCCCAATTGCGCATCGTCGAAGGGACGGTGTTCGGCGGTAGCCTGCACTTCGACAAACTTCTTGCCGCCGGTCATGACCAGATTCATGTCCACGTCGGCGCGTGCGTCTTCCTCGTAGCAGAGGTCAAGCATGGCCTCGCCATCCACGATCCCGACGCTGGTGGCGGCGATGTAATCGCGAATCGGAGCCACGGTCAGCGCGCCTGAGTCGATCATGCGCCGCATCGCCAAACCCATGGCGACGAACGCACCGGTGATGGCCGCGGTGCGCGTGCCTCCGTCAGCCTGGATAACGTCGCAGTCAATGAAGATCGTGCGCTCACCCAACTTCTCCATGTCGGTGACTGCGCGCAGGGAGCGCCCTATGAGGCGCTGGATCTCGTGCGTGCGGCCGCCCTGACGGCCCTTGGCAGCTTCGCGTGGAGTGCGGGTGAGGGTTGCGCGGGGCAGCATGCCGTATTCGCTGGTGACCCAGCCTTTGCCTCGGCCGCGCAGAAATTGCGGTACGGTGTCCTCGACGGTCGCGGTGCAGATGACGCGAGTGTTGCCGACCTCGATCAGGCACGAGCCTTCAGCGGTAGAGATGAAGTCGGCCAGGATATTGACCGGCCGCATCTGTTCAGGGGAGCGATTGTCCGAGCGAAAAACCATAAACCGCGATTGTAAGCTACCTTAACCAGCGGCCATGAAAAAAGCCTCCGCCACGGCGGAGGCTGGGAATGTTGCCGGTGCCGGATTTACCGGGTGGGCGTCGTCGGCTGCGGCTCGGGCGCAGGCGGTTTCTGCTGCACAGGCGCTGACTTGGTCGGTGCGGGGCGCGTACCCTCCAGGACCGACCCGCTGCGCGGGCCACGGCGTGACGACATTACGGAGAGGGTGATCGAGGTGAACATGAAAACGATGGCTGCCCAGGTGGTGGCCTTGGAAAGCACAGTTGCCGCGGTGCGCGTGCCAAATGCGGTCTGGCTGCCCATGCCGCCAAAAGCGGCAGCGATATCGGCGCTCTTGCCGCTCTGCAGCAGCACGACCGTGATGAGGAATGCACAAACGATGACGTGAATGACGGTAATCAGTGGAACGACCATGTAACTTGCAATCTCGCTTCAGGCGGCCGGACGCGCCGCAAATTTTCTCTAGGCGTTGCTGAACACTTGGGACGGGCCATGGTGCGGAAGGGGGGACTTGAACCCCCATGCCTTTCGGCGCCACCCCCTCAAGATGGTGTGTCTGCCAATTTCACCACTTCCGCACTATCCGGATGCCGGTGCATCACGGAGTCCAAGCAGAAACGTAAAGGCACATTCAGTATAGCAAAGAAGGGCTGCACTTCGGACACAGGTTGTTAGCTATGCTACACTTAGCTAAGCGGAGGAAATAGCCAATGCCGGCTGCGACCATCCATCAAGCCAAGACGAACTTGTCCAAACTGATCGAGCGCGCCGAACGGGGCGAGGAAGTCCTGATCGCCCGGGGCGACAAGATTGTGGCAAAACTGGTACCAGTCCATAATGCTCCAAAGCGGCGCCGCTTGGACCTTCTGAAGGGCAAATTCAAAGTTCCAGCGGAATTCTTTGAACCCCTGCCGGAAGAAGAACTGAAAATATGGGAACGATGATGCGCCTTTTGGTTGATACGCACGCACTGCTGTGGGCCTTGACCGGCGACCGGAAGCTCTCCAAGCGAGCGCACTCGGTTTTGGCTTCCTTCGATAATGACGTCATGGTTTCCGCCGCGAGTGTCTGGGAGATCTGCACCAAGTTCCGAATCGGCAAACTTCCGGACGCCGAGGGCCTGTTTGCCGATTGCGCCGGAACCATTGAGCGGCTGGGGTTTCACGCGCTCTCCATCTCGGTTGAGCACGCACAGCGCGCCGGGAGCTTGCCGGGACCTCATCGGGACCCTTTTGACCGCATGCTCATCGCCCAAGCCCAGGCCGAAAACCTGCCCCTGGTGAGCAATGAGCGAATCTTCGATTCCTTTGCCATAACTAGAATTTGGTAAACCGATCCTGGACCGCGATCCACGGGTCGACCTAGTACTTCACAATCCTCGTGAAGTTCTTGGGATCGAGACTGGCGCCGCCCACCAGCGCACCGTCAATCTCTTCTTCCGCCATGAGTGCCGAAGCGTTGTCCGGCTTCACGCTGCCGCCATAGAGAATCCGCAGGCCGTCAGCGAATTCCTTCCCAAATGCCTTCTCCGCTTCGAGGCGAATGACAGTGTGGGCGTCGGCTGCCATCTGCGGCGTAGCGGTCTTGCCCGTGCCAATCGCCCACACCGGTTCATAGGCAACCGCCATCTTGGCGGCCTTCTTGGCCGAGATGCCATTGAAAGCGCGCATGCACTGGCGCCGCAAGACATCCTCGGTGAGGCCGGCCTCGCGCTCCTCCAGTACTTCGCCGACGCAGACGATCGGCGTCAGTCCGTGCTCCAGTGCAGTCTCCAACTTGCGGTTGACCGTGTCGTCGGTCTCGTTGAAATATTGCCGCCGCTCGGAGTGGCCAATGATGGCGTGCGTTACTGCGATGGCGGTCAACATCCCGGCCGAGATTTCACCGGTGAACGCGCCTTCCTTTTCCCAGTGCACGTTCTGCGCGCCGATGGCGACATTTGAACCCTCGGCGGCTTCGACCGCGACAGGCAGGTCGACGAAGGGCGGACAGACCACGATCTCGTCGCGGTCATGACTGGCAACCATAGGTAGAAATTCGTCAAAGAACGCCGTGGTCTGTTCCGGCGTCTTGTACATCTTCCAATTGGCAACAATTAGTTTCTTTCTCATGAGGCAGGAGTCCGTGAAGTAGGGTTTGTGAAATACCGACTATACCAGTGCGGCGGCGCCGCGCGCGATCGCCAATTCGTGGCGTTTCACGCAATGTTCAAAATAGCTCACGCAACTGCCCGAAACTGTCGACCTGCACCAGCCTGCCGTCCCGGCTCTCCGGACGCAACTCATCGCGCTCCAGCATCCAGGTGTTGTGGTGAGGCACAAAGACGGCATGCAGCCCGGCCTCCAGCGCGGGGTTGATGTCAGACTTCGGGCTGTTACCAATCATCCAGGTCTGCTCGCGCAGCAGGCCGTATTTTTCGACCACCCGGCTGTACGTCGGGGCATCCTTTTCCGCCACCACTTCGATGGCCGTGAAGTGTTCTTTCAGTCCCGAGCGCTCGACTTTGCCGGTCTGCTCCGTGATGTTGCCTTTGGTCACCAGGAACAGGTGATGGCGCTGCGCCAGCTCGGCAAGGGTTTCCGGCACCTCCGGCAGGATCTCCATGGGATGCTCGGCGATGGCGTAAGCGAATCCCCGGATGGTGTCGTGCAGAGCGGGAGTCAGCGGCTCAACGGACAATTGCTCAAAGCACCGCACGAGCGCCATGGCGAAGCTGTGCATCCCATATCCATGCTGGCGGATGTTTTCGCGCTCCACCTCGTACAGCACCTCGCGTACCTGGTCAGGTGTGTACTCATGATGGTTCAAGAATGAGATGAAGTTGGCGATGGCCCGCTCGAAGTAGATGTTGTTCTCCCAGAGCGTGTCATCGGCATCAATCAGCAGGTTCTGGCACGTTGTAACTCTCACAGCCGTTCAGTTCCCACCCGGCCCTTGCTGCATCAGGCTGGCCGGAGGCGGAGGAATCGTAATATCCACGTTCTGTACGGGGAGTCCCACGGTGTTGAGGGGCTTGTCGAAGGCAGCGTCATTGCCCACTACCAGCACGGCCATGCGTTCCTTGTGAACGTACTTGTTGGCCACTCGGTTGACGTCTGCCGCTGTAATCTTCTCCACTTCTCTACGGTAGCGCTCCAGGAAGTCCAGCGGGTAGTGGTAGAACTCATAGGTCATCTTCTCGTGTAGCACCTTCTCGGGTGTATCAAACTGGAAGATAAAAGAGTTCAGAATGTTGTCTTTTGCCTTCTTCAGTTCTTCGGCGGAAGGCGGTGTCTTGCGCAGGTCATCGATCTCGCCATCGAGACCCTCGAGTCCCTGGACGGTACTGCCACTCTTGGTTTGCATCTGAAGGTTGGTGAGGCCGGGGCGATCCCATCCGTAGCCAACGCCGCCGCCAACGCTATAGGCGAGCCCCTTTCCGGAGCGAAGATTGTTGAATAGCCTCGAAGAGAAGCCTCCGCCAAAAAGTTCATTCATCACGCTCACGGCGAAGTAATCGGGATTGCTGCGCTCGATGCCTAGGTCGATCATGTCAATGCTGCTTTGGTTAACGTCAGTCTTGCGCACAAAGTACAGCGCAGGCTTGGGTTGCTCGAACCTGATCTCGGGCTTCTTTGCATCAGGGCCTTTCTGCCAGGAAGCGAAGGCCTGCTCCAGCTTGCTCTGCATGGCCTTGGGATCGAAATCTCCGTTGATGCCGAAGATAATGT
The DNA here is from genome assembly GCA_031296115.1 of Acidobacteriota bacterium. Lineage (GTDB taxonomy): Bacteria > Acidobacteriota > Terriglobia > Terriglobales > Acidobacteriaceae > Bog-257. The sequence goes on from JARLGI010000027.1 coordinate 153,792, forward strand.
TGTTGGGATAGATGTATTGCCCGTGCCACTTGAGCAGGTCTTCACGCGTGACTGCGGCGACGGTTGCGTACTCCGGCACGCGCGCGTAGGGATTGTCTTTGCCGTACGCGATGATCCGGCTCTCGCGGCGTGAAATGGAGTTCACGTCGTCATTGCGGCGCGAAATGTTGGTGTACATCTGGTCCTTCGCCAGTTCCAGTTTGTCCGGTCGGAATTCCGGATTGTGCAGCAGGTCGAGGAACATCGCGAACACCGCGTCGAAATCGCCTTTCAGGCAATCGAGTGAGATCGACGTGGAATCGGACCCGCCGGAGGTTTCGATCTTCGCGGCGCGGGCTTCCAGAAAGTCATCCATCTGGTCGCCGGTCTTGCTCTTGGTCCCTCCGGTCCGCCAGACCTCGCCGTAAAGCTCAGTCAGCCCTACCTTGTTGGCCGGCTCGGAGATGGAACCTCCGCGAATGCGCGCGGTGGCGGAAATCAGCGGCAACTCATGATCTTCCTGGAGGAAAAGCACCATGCCATTGGACAACTGCACCCGAACCGGCTCTTGGGGTTTGAACGCCGGAAGCGGCGGCGGCTGCACCGCGTTCCAGGGCTTTACCTCTTGTGCAGGAGAAAAGACTGCGAGAGTCAGAACGAAGCAGAACAACACATGCGCAAAACGTGACGGGAGGACTCGCATTATTCCGCTCCTTTGGTGGCCCCAGCCGGCTGGCCGCTTGCCATCTGGGTCTGAATCACGCCGAGTGTGCGATTGGTGTCGGAGAAAACCTGGTTGGCCACGCGTCGGACATCAGCCTTAGTCACCTTGTCCACCCGGTCGAGGTAGCGAAACAGTTCGCGCCAGTCGCCATAACGCGTCTGGTAGGTGGCAAGCTCCTGTGCCAAGCCTTCGTTGCTGGCCAAGCCGCGAATCAGGTCTGCCTTGGTTCTTGTCTTGAACATCTGCAACTCGTCGTCGGTCACGTCCTGCGTCTTGAGCTTCACGACCTCTTCCTGGACAGCTTTCTGCATCTCGTCGGTCGTATGACCCGGCAGCGGCACGGCGTAGAAAGCAAACAGGTGCCCGTATTTGATACCCGGCCAATCGGAAAAGCCCGCCGCGGCGGCGGCGATTTTCTTGTCACGCACAAGCGAGCGATACATTCGCGAAGTACGCCCGTTGGACAGTATGTCGGAGATGGCCTCGTACACCACGTCGTCCGGCGCCAAATAGTTCGGGCGGTGATAGCCCTCGAGGTAGAAAGGCTGCGCTGGGTCTTTCAGGGTGACCTGCCGCACCGAGTTCTGCGGCGGCTCTTCGGTGTGCAGTTCTTCCGGCTTGGGTGTGTTGGAAAGGCGGCCGAAGTAGCGCTCAATTATCGGGAAAGCCTGCGCGGGATCCAGGTCGCCGACCAGCCCAATCACCATATTGCTGGGCACGTAATAGCGCTGAAAGAATTTGGCTGCGTCGGTGGCGGAGAAGTTCTGCAGGTCGGAGGCGTAGCCGATCGTCGGGCGATGGTAGGGGTTGGCCATGAAGGCCGTCCCCAGGAACTGCTCGATCAGCCGCCCGACGGGCTGGCTGTCGGTGCGCATGCGGCGCTCTTCCATCACTACGCTGCGCTCCTTGTAGAACTCGCGCATCACCGGATGCTGCAGGCGGTCCGATTCCAGTGCCGCCCAAAGCTCGAACTCATTCGCCGGCATCGAGTACATGTAGCCGGTTTCGTCATAGCTGGTGAAGGCGTTCATGCCGACGCCGCCGTGGCTCTCCACCACTTCGCCAAACTGGTTCTTGATGACATACTGATCGGCGTCTTTCATAGCGTCCTGCCAGGCCTTTTGCAGTTGCGCCAGTTTCTGAGGATCGCGGCCGACCGGCTTGCTGCGCTCAGTCTCATACGCGGCATAGGCTTGCTCGACCCTCTCCAGCCCCCCTTTCTCCGCAGCAAAATCCCTGGTGCCGATGTCGGGAGTGCCCTTGAAGGCCATGTGCTCCATCATGTGCGCCAGGCCGGTCTTGTTCAGCGGGTCCTGCGCCGATCCGGCATCCACCAGAGTAAAGAAGGAGAACACTGGCGCCTCCGGCCGCTGCCACAAAACCACCGTCAGACCGTTGGGAAGGGTCTTCACCGAGACCCGCTTTTCATAGGACGCTAAATCCTGGGCCGCCAGCGGCAGGGCCACCGCCAGCAGCAGCAGCAGGAAAGTCAACTTGGCGAAGCAACGCTTCATCATGCCTCCAGAACTCATGACCTAACTGGCCCCAAGTTAGAAACTTACGCAGGGAAGGACAGGCAAGTCAAACGAGGGCGAGCGGCGCATCCCATGCGCCATCGGCGGGTGACTCGCAATCTCATCTCGGGCGTGGTTGCGGCTGCTGTATATTCTTCCTCTTATGCGCACTCTCTTCGCTCGGCGCACTGCGTGGAACCTTGCCACCAACCAGTACACGCAAGCGCTGGAGGCCCGCCGACGGGAGGGAGGGGAAGTACTCGACCTGACCGCGTCAAATCCGACCACGGTCGGGCTGCAATACCGCGGAGACGAGCTGCTGGCGTCGCTGTCGCATCGCGAATCGCTGGTCTACGATCCGCAGCCGAAAGGGCTGCTCAGCGCGCGACAGGCGATTGCCGGGTATTACGTGGAGAAGGAAAGCGCGGTCTCGCCGGACGACCTGATTCTGACCACCAGTACCAGTGAAGCCTATTCGTTTGTGTTTCGGCTGTTGTGTAATCCCGGGGACGCGGTGCTGGTGCCTTCGCCCAGCTATCCGCTGTTCGACTTTCTCGCCGATCTTCAGGACGTCAAGCTCGCCCACTACGAGTTGGTATACGACCACGGATGGCAGATCGATTTCCACTCGCTGGATGTAGCGCTGAAGAAGCTGAGCGATGAGAGCATAGTTTGCCGCGCCGTGATGGTGGTGCATCCCAACAACCCGACCGGCTCCTACGTGAAAGCGCACGAACTGCAGGAGTTGAACCGCATTTGCGCGGCGAACCAGATGGCGCTCATCGCCGACGAGGTCTTCCTCGACTATTCTCTCACCCAACAGAAGCCCCTGACGTTCTCCTCGAACCGCTTCGTGTTGACCTTCACCTTGAGCGGCCTATCGAAAGTTTCGGCGCTGCCGCAGATGAAAGTTGCATGGCTGGCCACCGGCGGCCCCACAGCGTTGAAAGCTGACGCGCTGCGGCGGCTGGAGGTCATCGCCGATACGTTTCTCTCCATGAACGCACCGGGGCAACTTGCGGTGCCGACGATGGTAGAGCAGCGCCACAATATTCAGCGGCAACTCATGACGCGGGTCAGGACTAACCTCGCAGAACTGGATGCGCAGCTCTCCTTGCAGAAATTGTGTCAGCGCCTTGCCGTCGAGGGCGGATGGTATGCCGTCCTGCACGTTCCCGCTACGGGCAGCGACGAGGACTTCGCCATCCGGGTGCTGCAGCGCACCGGCGTACTGGTGCAGCCGGGACACTTCTACGATTTCGCCGCCGAGGGATACGTAATCATCAGCCTAATCACCACGTGTGAGGTTCTCACCGAGGGAGTCAAGCGTATGCTGCATTGCTTGCAAGCCATGGCCTAGTCTCTGTCATGCTGAGCGAGTGCGGTAGCAAGTGGCCGCGCGAGTCGAAGCACCCCTTTCGGATTCCGAACTCTATAGGGGCCCTTCGACTCGCGGCAAACTCGGCCGCTCGCTCAGGGTGACAACACAAAAGGACTAGAAAAAGAATGAGTGAAATTGTTCCGAAATCTCATCTGGCAGGGTGTCACGGTTCGACTTCTGCCACAGACCGTGAGCTGCTCCCTCAATCGCCGCTAGTTTAGTTTTCCCCAGGATCAACTTGAGCGCCGCTTGCAGCTCTCCGATCGAGCCGAAAGCGTCTCGCGTGCCGCTGATGAACAGGCAGGGAATTCTTAGCTGAGGAAAGTGGGTTGTCCGCAATTGCGCCGGCCGCCCGGGAGGATGCAGCGGGTAGGAGAGCAGCAGCAATCCTTCCACCAGCGCCGGTTCCGCTGCCGCTAGCATGCTGGCCTGGCGCCCGCCATACGACGAACCGCCGAGAAAGGCATGTCCGGCGAACTGTTTCTTCATCAGCGTGACGGCCCGACGCAGTCCTTCCTGGTCGTGCTTGGCGTCGGACGGCGAGGGCGGACCGGTTGGACGACGCTGGCGATACGGCAAATCGCAGCGCAGAACGTTCAAGCCCGACTCAGCCAGACGTTCCGCGAGCGCCACTAGCAACGGGGTGTTGCAATTGCCGCCAGCCCCGTGCGCGAGGACCAGGAAATCCCCGGACGGACTCGTAGCGCGATGAAGGAACCCGCGCACCGGAGCTTCGCCGGTGGATTCCTCCGCAAACGGTTGTGCAATACTCTTGCTCACGACAGAATCCTGACGGCACTAAACACTGCCAGCTACCGCCCCAGCTTCCGCGCCTCGCACGCCTGCACTACCTTGCTCGGGTCAATGGCCGCCGAATCGAGCTGCATCTCGATGACCTTGCCGTCCTTGTCGATCAGGTAGTTCACCCGGCGCGCAGCCCTGTATTTTGGGTTGAACAGTCCATACTCCTTGGTCACGTCGCCGCCCCAGTCGCTGAGCAAGGGGAAGGTGACGCCGATCTTTTCCGCCCACGCTTTATTGGAGAAGGGAGAATCCATGCTTACACCCAGGACCTGGGTATCCGCAGCTTCCAGCTTCGACAAATTCTGCTGGAAAGCCTGCATCTGCTTGCTTCAACCACCGGTGAAGGCGAAGATGTAGAAGGCCAGGGCGACGTTCTTCTTGCCCTTGAAATCGCGCAGGGAAACTTTGTTGCCGTTCTGGTCCTGCAAAGTGAAGTCGGGTGCCATATCGCCGACCTTGATCTTCGGCGCGGGGGTTTCTTCGGCGGCATAGGTCGCCGGCGCCAGGGTGGCCGCCAGCAGCAGTGCCAGGAAAATCTGCTTCATGGACTCTCTCCTATCGCTCACAGGGCCGTGTGGCCTCAGCGTCGGCATTGTCCCATTAACTTGGGGCAATCTACCAATGCGGTTAAGCGAGGCTCTGCTTCCCATTATGGGAATAGCCCTTTTCGTTGCACAAATCGAGCCTGCCCATTACATTGGTACAACTGAATGAATGCTCATTCGGTGGACTGAACGACGGGCGGTTGACGCCCGCGCGCCGAGTCTCCTAGAGCAGAACGATCAAGGTTACCATGAAGGACGACCCCCAAATTCCAGTCAAGCCGAATGGCGACAGCGTTCTGGCCGTGCCGCGGAATGCCGATAAATACCAGCGCATTCTCGACGCTGCGGTTTCGGTGTTTGCGGAGAAGGGTTTTTTTAACTCGCGCGTCTCGGACATCGCCGACCGCGCCGATGTCGCCGATGGCACCGTTTATCTCTACTTCAAGAACAAGGACGAGATACTCAAGACCGCCATCAACACAGCGTTTGACGGCTTCATGCGGCAGGCGCGAACTCAATTGGAGAAGCTGGCCGATCCTGCCGACCGGCTGCGACGGCTGGCGTTTCTGCATCTCGATGCGCTGGGCTCGAACCGCAACCTGGCCGTGGTATTTCAGATGGAGCTGCGGCAGAGTACGCGTTTCCTATCGGAGTTCTCTCACCACCACATGATTGAGTATCTGAGGCTGGTCCGCACCGCCATCGGCGACGGGCAGGCCAGCGGGTTCTTTCGCCGCGAGATGTCGGACAAGGTCGTGGCCAACTGTTTCTTCGGCGCGCTCGATGAGATGGTGACCTCCTGGGTGCTAAGCGAACATGAATATCGCCTGTCCGGAATGGCCGATGCTGTGGTGGACATTTTCTTGAACGGGATGCGGGTCGCCCGGACACCGTAAAGTAGGCCGCGTTGTGCAATGCAGCGAAGTGACACAGCCAGGGCGGTCATCGGTCACAGCGTGCCGGTCACAGTAGGGCTAGTATTGTTGCGTTGCAGGTGTATCGTCGCCCGGTCTAAAGAACGCATTACTTCCAACGGCAGATTGCTGCCGCATCACAGTCTTGCAACGCCGTAGCTTCGAAAGAAATGAGCATTCGGACCCTCAATGACGTTTTCTTCACCGTGGTGGACCGCGACAATCCGCACGTCATGCTCACGCGTGAGAACGAAACCTGGAACCCCATTTCATCAACGCGGCTGCGCAGTCGCGTTTATTCCACCGCGCAACAGCTGCAGTCCTGGGGCATAGCCAAGGGCGATCGTATCGTAATCCTCAGCGAAAACCGTCCGGAGTGGGCCGTTGCCGATTACGCCACGTTGCTGCTGGGCGCGGTGGTGGTGCCCATCTACGCCACCCAGACCGCTGACCAGGTGCTGTACGTCCTGCAAAATTCCCAAGCCCGGGTCGCTTTCGTCTCTACCCGGCAGCAGTATGAAAAGCTCGCGCCGCTACGCGAGCAGAGCAGCCTGGAATACGTCGTCGTGATGGACGACGCTCCGGAGTTGGCCAGCGCCATTCATATGCGTTCGTTCCTGCGTGACGACCATGCTGGTTCTGACGCCGAGCTGGATGCTATTGGCTCCGCCGTCGAGCCGGACGACCTGGCCACGCTCATCTATACCTCCGGCACGACCGGGACACCGAAGGGCGTTATGCTAACCCACGGAAACATCGCCTCCAACGTTAGCGTTTCGCTGGACATGGTCGAGGTGGGAAAGGACGACCTCAGCATTTCGTACCTGCCGCTGTCGCATATTACGGCGCGCCATGTGGACTACGCGCTGGTCTACCACCACATCACCATCGCTTATTGCCCCAACATCGACGACCTGGCTCGTGCCATGCGGGAGGTGAAACCGACCATCATTGTGGCTGTGCCGCGAGTGTACGAGAAGGTCTACAACTCGGTGCAACATAAGATGCACGGTGTGAAAGGCGCGCTCTTCAAGTGGGCGCTGTCCGTGGGCGCGGCGAACCGCGAAGCGATTCTGCGAGGTGAGACGCCCACAGCGTTCTCCTGGAGGCTGGCCAACAAACTGGTGTTTTCCAAGGTGCGGGAAGGTTTGGGCGGCCGCGCCCGGGTGTTCGTCTCCGGCGGAGCCCCTCTGGGCCGCGAAATTGCCACCTGGTACGCAGACATCGGCATCCGCATCCACGAAGGGTACGGCCTGACCGAGACCTCGCCGGTAATCGCCCTCAATAACCCCATCTATCATCGCCTGGGCGCGGTCGGAAAACCGCTGTCGAATGTTGAAGTGCGGATCGCGGCGGATGGCGAGATCCTGGTCAAGGGGCCTTCGATCTTCAAAGGCTATTGGAACATGCCGGAGGAAACCGCCAGCGCCTTCGAGGATGGCTGGTTCAAGACCGGAGACGTCGGCGCGATCGATGCCGACGGGTATCTTTCCATTACCGACCGTAAGAAAGACTTGATCAAGACCTCCGGCGGAAAATTCATCGCGCCCCAGCCCATCGAAAATTCGCTGAAGGCCAACATGCTGGTCGGCGAAGCCGCGTTGCTGGGCGACAAGCGCAAGTTTCCGGCCGTGCTCATCGTCCCTAATTTTCAGGAGCTGGAGGACTGGGCGCAGCACCACGGCGTGAAGTTTTCCTCGCGCAAAGAGCTGGTGAAGTCGCCGCACGTGCAGGCGCTCTACGAGGGCATCGTGGAAGAACTGAACCGCAACCTGGCGCAGTACGAGAAGCTGAAAAAGGTGCTGGTCATCCCCGAGGAGCTCAGCATCGCCGACGGCACGCTCACCCCGAGCATGAAACTGCGCCGCCGCCATCTGGAAGCGCGTTACAAGAAGGAAATTGACGGGCTTTACGCTGACGCGACGGCGGCCCGTGCGCGGGCTACCGGCCACGCGGTGAATTAACTCCGTCTTGCGTGATTAAGAAAGGCTGGGGTCCGATTCGCTACTTCTTGTGTTCGTTCTGCGCGATACGGGCCTTTACCAATTTCCTTACCAGCGACGTGGGTAGCGGCTTTTCCACCGTAAAACGAATGGTGCCTTTCGATGTCGGGAAGCCTTCGAGTTCCTTCTTGAACAGCTTGATTACGGATGAGCCCATGGGGAACAGGCTGCAGTGGTTGGAAAAGGCGGCGTAACCCACCAGGTATCCCTTGTACTTGAACATCGGAATACCGTAACTGATGACCTCCGTCGTCTCCGCGGGCACCACCGAACGAATCGTTGCGCGGAGGTTTTGCAAGGCCTTGCGCGCCGGCTGCGGGACGCATGCCAGATATCCGTCCACGTCCTTGGGTACGCCCTTGTTCTTCAGAACCGAACCGCGACTGGCTGGCTTCGTTTTTTTCATATGGAATCAGACCTCGCCGTAACTTTTTCCCCAAGCTAGTACGCCGACCGTTTTAGCCCGCGAAGCCCCGTTGACCGAGTTCTCATTCGATGGGCTCGACCACAATCGGCGGGGCGCCGCGGTCCTTGGAGTCGGGGCGTTGCACCAGGATAGTGGCCAGCAGCACGACCACGATTCCTGTGATCTGCAGCGGCGACACCCACTCCCCCAGGATGAGCGCGGTCAACAGGATCGCCCACACCGGCTCGAGGCAGGCGATCACAATGGCCCGCGTCGGATCAAGGTGCTGCAAGGCCGTGAAGTAGACCGAGAAGGGAACCAGCATCGAGGTGACGGCAAAGGCGACCAGAAATAGCCATTGGCCGCCGCTGTAGGGCTGGGCAACGATCTTCCACGGTGGGTTGACCACTAGCCAGAAAACTGCGGCGCCGAGCAGAGAATAGAACAGCACCGTCCAACGGTTGTAGACCTGCAGGAGGTGTTGGCCGTACACGTTGTAGAAGGCGAACGAGACGGCGGCCATTTCGGCGGCCGCGATGCCAAGTGTGTTGAAACGCGGCCCGGAAATCGCCAGCCAGGGAAAGTTGTGCTGCGCAGCAATGCCTCCAACCGCCAGTCCGCAACCAATGACTGCCAGTAATACACCGCCGATGCGACGCATGGTCGGCTGTTGCAGCCGGCGCGCCACCATGTAGAACAGCACCCAGACCGGCGCCACATATTGCAGAATAATGGCGGTCGCCACAGTTGTCTTCTCGATCGCGTAGTAATAGAAAAAATTAGACGCCGCCAGGCCGAGAATCCCCAGCAGAAAGAACTGTGCCAAGTGCGCGGCGCGTACGCGCAACGGCCGCCGGGCGAGCAGCAGAAGGGGAACCAGCAGCAGAACAGAGATCGTGGTGCGGCTCTGGGCCAGGATGACCGGATCGATGGGACGCAGCGCTTGCGCACCCGTGAACAGTTTGCCGGTGAACACCGCGCGGCCCATCGCGGCCGAGAGTCCCCAGAAGAACGTCGCCGCGGCAATGAACAGGTAGCCGCGAGCGGGATGAGGTTTGGTTGAGTCGAGCTCGACGGAGGGATCCACAATAGGGCGTAAATGGTTAGTGGAACGTCCGAAGACCGAACCAATTACTGGCAACTATCCACTGTTTCAGTCAGCAAGCGATTCGCTGTGCGAAGAGCGCACGACCTTGGCGACAGTATATGGTGCGCGCTTGGTCGGCTCGTGGAAATGCCGCACCGACAATTCGCCCAGCAGCCCCAACGCAACCAACTGAACACCAGCGACAATCAGCACTGCAGCGAACACCAGCAGCGGTCCGTGCTCTTCCATAACGTCGACGTGGCGGACGAATTTCTCGAAGATCATGTACAGCGCCAGCAGTCCGCCGCCGACGGAGCTCACGGTGCCGAAGGTGCCAAAGAAATGCAGCGGCCGAGACATGTACTTCAAAAGGAAGCGAATGGTAATGAGATCGAAGAACACCCGAAAGGTACGCGAGATACCGTAATGTGATTCGCCGCGTTCACGGTTCACGTTACGGATGGGCACCTCGCAGATGCTCGCACCGTATGCCGAGGCCAGCGCCGGGATAAACCGGTGCAGCTCGCCATAGAGAGGAACTTCCTGGATCACTTGCCGGCGATAGGCCTTGAAAGTGGTGCCGAAGTCATGCAGTTCAACTCCGCTCAGCTTGGCCATGAGCCAATTGGCAATCTTGGAGGGAATGCGCCGCATGACAAAATTGTCGATGCGTTGCTTCCGCCAGCCGCTGACGATGTCGTAGCCCTCGCGCAGTTTCTGCAGGAACACCGGGATATCGTGCGGGTCGTGCTGCAAGTCGCCATCCATGGCGATAACGTACTCGCCCTCGCAGTGGTCGAAACCGGCGGCCAGCGCCGAGGTTTGCCCGAAGTTGCGGCGCAGCTTGACTACGACCACACGGCGGTCCACTGCGGCAATCTGCTGCAACATCCAGAAGGTGGTGTCGTTGCTGCCATCGTCCACAAACACTAACTCAAACGACTCGCCGGTCGTCTCCATCACCGCCTTCAGGCGGTCATAGAGCTCGGTGACATTCTCTTCCTCGTTGTGGAACGGTACGACGATGGAGTACTTAAGCACAGCATTGTAATTATACCGTTCATCAGTGCCAAAACAGGAATGGTTTTTGCCAAAGCAGGGAAGTGTACTGTGGTCCTCCGTGGGCGCATTGAGGTTCTCGTTTGCCATTGCTTCCGAAGCTAAACGGCAACCCCTTTTTTGAGGTTGTTCGACTAAACCAGGGTTGGTTCTGGCGGCACGCTTATCGCACTCTCCAACGTGCGTCCGAGTGATTCAACTGACACGGCATCCAGGGCCTGACGCAGGTCCGCGATAAGGTCTTCTGCATCTTCAATCCCCACAGAGTAGCGAACCAAGCCGTCGGTGAATCCCGCATCGCGCCTGGCTTGCGCAGACATGCTGGCGTGGGTCATTGACGCCGGGTGTTCGACAAGCGTCTCCACCCCACCCAGCGAGACAGCCAGTGTAGCTACTCGTACGTGATCCATCAACAGGCGCCCAGCTTTCATCCCGCCTGTGAGTTCAAAGCTGATCATCGAACCGAAACCGCTCATCTGCTGTTTGGCCAACTCGTGCTGTGGGTGTGACTCCAGGCCGATGTAATGGACGGCACTGACCTCAGGCTGTTTCTCCAGCCATGCGGCGATTTCCATCGCACTCTGCTGGGCCCGCTCAATCCGGATCCCAAGCGTCTTGAGGCCGCGCAGCACCAGGAACGCCTGGTGCGGATCCATATTGCATCCGGAATTCACCATTGCCTTGCGCAGGCGCTTGTAAATGTCCATGTCCTTGGCGACGATGATTCCACCCACAACGTCCGCATGGCCATTGATGAACTTGGTCACGGAATGAAGGACGACATCGGCTCCAAGATCGAGCGGTTGCTGCAAATACGGGCTGGCGAAGGTGTTGTCGACCACCACCAGGCAGCCATGCGCATGGGCAATCGCTGCAACCTGTTTTATGTCAGTGACTTGCATGGTTGGGTTGGAGGGTGTTTCCACATAGACGAGCCGGGTGTTAGGCCGCAGGGCTTTCTTGACTTGGGTCAAATCCGTTGTATCAACGTAAGTGGACTGGACACCGAACCGCGAGAAGTCTTTCTCCATCAAACCGCGGCTGGGACCGTAGACCGATGCGGTACTCACCATGTGCGCGCCGCCCTCAAGGAGGGCCAGGTACACCGTGCAGATGGCACCCATTCCCGAACTGGTGGCTATGCCCCCACAGCTATGCTCCAACTCCGCCACGCTTTCCTCCAGGGCGTGGATGGTCGGATTGCCAATGCGGGTGTAAATGTAGCCATCTCCCTTGGCCGCAAACAGCGCGGCGCCATGTGCTGCGTTCCGAAATGCAAAGGTGGAGGTTTGATAAATGGGAACGTTCACCGCGCCGGTCGCATCCTCGGTGTGTCCGGCATGGATCAGCTTGCTGTTGATACCCAGATGTTTGGTGTTCATCATCCCTCCCCTCGCGGTTCTGACTGCGTTTGCGGCTCGTGACCATACGGCCAACCTTCATTATCCGACTCTGTCCACAAATGGGCAGTGACCCTCGGCACAAGGCGCCGTGACCTCGTAGGTTCGGATTGACAGCAGAGAAAACAGACCCGACGTGAGGAGTTGGTGTAAGTACTGCGATTGGAGAGGTAAATGGCGCGCCCTGAGAGATTCGAACTCCCGACCTTCTGGTTCGTAGCCAGACGCTCTATCCAGCTGAGCTAAGGGCGCGTGATGCGCAGCAACAGATTATACCAAACGTTTGAGAGGTAACGGCCCGCGCAGAATCGCGCTGCCGCAGCAGAATCGACACTTAACGTGTCTCGGTTGCGTCGGGGGCTGGGTTGTCGTAGCTCCCGGTGGACTCCCATTTCTGCCCAGCCAGCACGAGCCATCGCTTCGAGTCAGGTCATCGCGCCCAGGGCACTGGTACCTTCTGTTGAGCCTTCGACGAGCGAAAACGACTTGCCACCCGGAGTTCCAGTGTGTCACTTAGGCACGTCGCCTAAGTCCCAAGTCGGCCTTTGCGGTGTAAAACTTTAGTGCCAACAGTAAAGTTTGCTCGGACACTGGAAATTCTACCGTGTATGTCGCTAACCTTTCCCTTTAAGTCGTTTGTTTTCAGTATAGAGGCTTTGGCACACGGGATGCTTCCACATATACCAGACGAAGTGGCGCAATAAGGGCCACCCGGACAGGAATTTCGGCCAGAGTTCCTCTTCCGAGTGGCCCTCTAAGTTCAGGTTGTTGAGTCCTCCCCCTACGTCGGGATTGTGTGATCCCAGACGATGCGTGAAAGGACGAAAGGCGAAGTGCCGACGAGACGGCGTTTCGCCTTTCGTATTTTGCCAAGTCGGGCGCGTTAGACTAGCGCCATGCGCTCTTGGATGTCGAAGCCAGCGCTCCGCAACAGCTTTTCCACCGTTGACTCATTCAGTCTCGTAGCGTCATATTCCACGCGAACCGCGCGCTCGGTTTCGTGGATGCGCATCTGGCGGATCCCGTAGACATCACTCAGTTGAGCTAACGCGCTCATTGCCGACTCGGTCGGGGGTATCCCGTAACGAAACAAAACTTCGACTGCGGTCATCCAACCACCTCTCAGCAAACGTGCAATGATAATAATTCCGGGATCTCAATCGCTATGGGCAAGCGTAGCCTGTTTGCGCCGCCTCAAAACTTCTGGCTGCGAGAGTCCGCCTTCAATATAGTGCATCGCCGTGCTCAATGAATAGGATGGAGAATTGAAGCGAACGAGGAGACCATGACGCCCGAAGAAAGTCAGCCAAACCGAATCGTGGACATATCGGTGCAAGACCCAGTCTGCGGGATGGCAGTCGACCCGGCACAGGCCCGAGGCAAGGCACAGTACGAGGGCCACAGCTACTCCTTCTGTTCGCCAGCCTGCATGCATAAGTTCGTTTCGTCTCCCACAAAATACTTGGGAAGCCGCCCGTTGCACCTGGAGAATTCGCCAGCGCCTGTTGCCGATATTCGCAAGGCCGATCGCGATCCGGTGTGCGGTATGACAGTGGATCTCTCGAAGGCGGCATCTTCGGTCGAATATGAGCACAGGCTCTACCATTTCTGCTGCAAGGGCTGCGCTGAAAGATTCAAGAACGATCCGCAGAAATATCTGTCGCCGAATTACAAGGCGGCAGGGATGGCCGCAATGGTCCAACTTGGAGTTACGCCGGTCAAGATTGCGCTTGTCGCCGATGTCGCCGCACAGCCTCCGAGCATTACCTTCGCTGATGAGGGCGCTCCGCCCGCGCGTCCATCTGCCGCGCAAAGACCCGAAAGCGCCTACATCTGCCCGATGGACCCCGAGGTGCGCCAGTCGCATCCTGGCGCATGTCCGAAGTGCGGCATGGTACTGGAGCCTGAGACGCCAATCGCCGCTACCACGCAATGGACTTGCCCGATGCATCCCGAGATCGTCCGCGACGAGCCGGGAGCGTGTCCGATTTGCGGCATGGCGCTGGAACCCAAGACCGTCACGGCCGCACAGGGAGATAATCCCGAATTGCGCAACATGACGCGCCGCTTCTGGACCAGCGTGGTGCTCGGCGTTCCGCTGGTGGCGTTCGCCATGTTGCGCATGGGATCGCTCGCCCATCTGGTCTCGCCGCGGCTCGGCAACTGGATTGAGTTCGCGCTGGCCACGCCCATCGTGCTGTGGTGCGGATGGCCTTTTTTGCAGCGCGGTTGGGCGTCGGTCAAGTTCCGCAGCCCGAACATGTTCACCCTGATCGCGATGGGCGTGGGCGTGGCGTATGTGTACAGCGCTGTTGCGACCATTGTGCCGCTGCTTTTCCCGCCATCGCTGCGCGGCATGCACGGCCAGCCTGAGGTGTATTTCGAAGCTGCGGGCGCGATCATCGCACTCGTGCTGCTGGGGCAGGTGCTGGAGTTGAAGGCGCGCAGCCGCACCTCAAGCGCCATTCGCGCCTTGCTGGATCTCTCGCCAAAATTGGCGCGCATCATGCGCGACGACGGCAGCGAGTATGACGTGCCGCTCGAGCAGGTGCAGGTCGGCGACAAATTGCGCGTGCGTCCCGGCGAGAAGATCCCGACCGATGGCGTCGTGGTGGACGGTCTCAGTTCCGTGGACGAGTCGATGGTAACGGGCGAGTCGATCCCCATCGAGAAGCACTCGGGCGACAGGGTCATTGGCGCCACGGTCAACGGCACGGGCTGGCTGCTGATGCGTGCCGAATGCGTGGGCAGCGAGACCATGCTGGCGCAGATTGTGCAGATGGTGAGCCAGGCGCAGCGCAGCCGAGCGCCCATCCAGCGGCTGGCCGACAAGGTGGCTGCGTGGTTCGTGCCGGCCGTGCTGGCAATTGCCGTCATCACCTTCGTCGTCTGGCTGATCGTCGGGCCTGAGCCGCGGCTGGCCAATGCCATCGTGAACGCCGTCGCCGTGCTCATCATCGCGTGTCCTTGCGCGCTTGGCTTGGCGACGCCGATGGCCATCATGGTCGGCACGGGACGCGGCGCTCGCGCCGGCGTGCTCATCAAGAATGCCGAGGCGCTGGAGACACTGCACAAGGTCGACACGCTTGCGCTCGATAAGACGGGTACCTTGACCCAGGGCAAGCCGGAGTTGCTGGAAGTGGTCGCCTTCGGCGGTGAGACCGAGGACCGTGTGGTGCGCCTGGTTGCAAGCCTGGAGCGGGGAAGCGAGCATCCGCTCGCCGCCGCGATCGTGGAGGCAGCGCAGGTCAACCGCATCCCGCTCATTCCGTCTGAGTCGTTCCGCTCGCTTACCGGACGTGGCGTTGTAGGCACAGTTGGCGGGCACGAAGTCGCCGCCGGCAATGAGCTTCTGCTGGAGGAAATGCAAATTGATTCAGCCGAAATGAAGGCCAGGGCCGAAACCATGCGTGCCGACGGCCAGACAGTCGTATTCTTAGCAGTGGACGGGCGCGCCGCCGGACTGCTGGGAATCGCGGACCCGGCGAAGCCGGATGCTCCGCAGGCGATGCGTGATCTTCAGCGCGAAGGTCTGCGCGTCGTGATGCTCACCGGCGACAGCGCAACGACGGCGCAAGCCGTGGCGCGCCAGCTTGGTATTCGCGACTTCGAGGCCGGAGTGTTGCCCGAGAGCAAGGCCGACGCGATCAAGAAATTGCAGCACGGTAGGCACTTGGTGGCCATGGCCGGCGACGGCATTAACGACGCGCCCGCACTGGCCCAGGCTAACGTGGGCATCGCCATGGGTACGGGCACTGACGTCGCCATGGAGAGCGCCGGCATCACGCTGCTCAAAGGCGACCTGGCGGCTTTGGTAGGCGCCCGCCGGCTCAGCCGCGCCGTCATGCGCAACATCAAGCAGAACCTGTTCTTCGCCTTCATCTACAACTCGGTCGGCGTGCCTATCGCGGCGGGAATTCTTTATCCCAAGTTCGGGATTCTCCTGAGCCCGACCATCGCCGCCGCCGCCATGAGCTTCAGCTCGGTGTCGGTTATCAGCAACGCGCTAAGGCTGAGAAGGGCGAAGTTGTAACAGCCGTCTCGCACCTTGCGTCGCGGGAGTGTGTGACTGTCGACTGCCTGCTTCACAGCTTCTGCAGGTACTCCACAACCTCCGGGCTGGTCCACTCCTGGGCTCCGATAAACTTCCGCACGATCTTGCCATCGCGGTCGATCACGAAGGTCTCGGGAAACTTGAACGTCCCGTAGAGCTCGTTGCTGCGCTTGGTGTCGCGGACGGTCAACAGATCGACGTTGTGGTCCTTGACGAACTGCTTATAGGCGGCATCGTCGTCATCCTCACTGACGGCCAGGATGGTAACCTTGTCGCCGAGCTGTTTCTGCAACGCCACCAGCGAGGGCATCTCCTGGATGCAGGGCGGGCACCATGTAGCCCAGAAGTTGAGCAGCACGGGCTTGCCGCGAAACTGGCTCAGAGCAACCGTCTTCGAGCCATCGGGGATGGTGAAATCGGGAGCGGCATTGCCGATGCGCGGTGGGTGAGCGCTGTTGCAGGCAGCGGGGAGGAAGAGAGCGAGGATGGCGATGAAGGATAAAGAGCGGTTCACGAATCTATAATAATTGAGACAGCAAGGACTCTGCCGTCCCCACGGGACTCGTAGGCGTCATCAACATTCACCCAGCGGTGAAGCGCTGGGCTAAGCTCTTTCGCGCCTACGGCGCTGCGAAGGCAGCACGCCTGAATGCCGAGCGCTGATTGCCGAGTGTTCGCGCTCAGTCTGGTGTCACAATGAACGCCGCGACGCCCACTCCCGAGGTTTCGGTCATCGTTCCGGCGCGGAACGAGGCGGATTGCCTTGCCGATTGCCTGCGGTCGCTGGTGGGGCAACCGGGCGCCAGCTACGAAGTCATCGTCGTTGACGACCATTCGACGGACGGGACGCGGGCAATCGCGGAGAGTTTTTCAGCTCCGAACCTTTCGCAAGAGATACACACCAGTAATGTGCCCGGGTCCTCTTATCCCGCGGTGCGGGTCATCACTGCCGATGTTCTGCCTCCGGGCTGGAGCGGCAAATGCAATGCCGCGTTGAGCGGCGCGAAGGTCGCGAAAGGGAAGTGGCTGCTGTTCACCGACGCCGACACAAGACACTCGGGCGATTCGATTGCGCGAGCATTGCGGGAAGCGCAGGAGTACGGCGCCGACATGCTGTCCTATTCGCCAAAGCAGGAGGTTGCCAGCTTCGCAGAGCGTGCCCTGATGCCTGTGATTTTTGCTGAGCTGGCTACGCAGTACCCGCCTAAGGCGGTCTCCGATCCTAAGTCCCCTGTGGCGGCAGCCAATGGGCAATATCTGCTGATCAAGCGCGAGGTGTACGACACCGTCGGCGGACATGCGGCGGTGGCAATGACCATCCTGGAAGACGTTGCATTGGCGAAGCTGGTAAAGCGCGCCGGCTATAAGCTGCGATTCCGTGTGTCCGACGCGGTAACGACCCGCATGTATCGCAGCGTCCCGCAGATGCTGGAAGGCTGGACGAAGAACCTGGCGCTGCTGTTTCCGCATGCTCCTTCCCTGGCCATGCTGAGGACGGCCGAGTTCGCACTGATCACTGGCGGTGCCCTGGCGGCACTGACTGCAGGGCTCGAACGCAAGCCGTCGATGGCTGCTGCTGCCACGGCGGTGGCAGGCAGCACGTGGTTGTTCTTCCTGCGGCGCATTCGCCGAGCACATTTTGATTGGGTGTCAAACGCGCTGGCCATTTTCGGATTGCCGCTTTTCGCGGTTCTTTTGCTGAATTCCGACATCTCACATAGACGAGGGTCGGTGCGCTGGAAGGGTCGGGAGTACTCCCCCGGTGCAAAGACCGGATCGAGCGACGGAAATGCCGGCCTACGCTCCAGATGACAGCACATACGATAATCAACAAGGAAAACTAGCCGTACCAGGAGAACATGGTCTATCTAACTCGGAAGTGTGAGTTTTCCGCGTCGCACTATTACCACAATCCAGGGTTCACGCCGGAGGAGAACCAGCGCGTATTCGGCAAGTGTGCCAACCTCAACGGTCACGGGCACAACTACACGCTGGAAGTCACGGTGAAAGGCGAAATAGATCCGCAGACCGGCTTCGTTGTGGACTTGAAGGAGTTAAAGGAAACGTTGAACCGCGAGGTGATCGAGGCGCTCGATCATCGTCATCTCAACAAGGAAGTGCCCGAGTTCGCCACGCGCATTCCGACAACCGAGAACCTGGCAATCGCCATCTGGCAGCGGTTGGAAAGTAAGTTGAACGTTGCAAAGCTGCATCGTGTGCGCGTGTACGAACTGCCAGACCTGTTCGTCGATTTCTACGGTGAAACATGAAGGCACACCTGACGCGGCGCTACATTTTTTCAGCTTCGCACCGTTTGCATAGCGAGGCGCTGTCGGAGGCCGAGAACCGCGCTACCTATGGCAAGTGCAATAATCCGCATGGACATGGCCACAACTACGCGCTGGAGGTCACCGTCAGCGGGCATGTGAACCAGCAAACGGGGATGATCTGCAACCTCTTGGACCTGGATGACGCGGTGCAACGCGAGATTATCGAGCGCTTCGATCATGACAATTTGAATGTGCGTCCAGAATTTGAGGCTATCGTGCCAACTACGGAAAACCTCAACGAGGTCATCTTCCGGATTCTGAAGCAAAGCTTCAAGGCGGCTCATCTTGAGAAGGTGCGGCTGGAAGAGACTATGATGAACAGCTTCGAGTATGCGGGCGGCACGGAGTTGCGAGTTTAGTACTTGATAACCATGAAAGATCTTATCGAAATTCCGACTCTAACCAGCGCCAGTTTTGAAGAACTGGCGCGCGAAATGCTCGTTCGCCTGGGCGAGCAGCCCAGCCGCGAAGGGCTAATCAGTACCCCGGAGCGCTACACCAAGGCCCTGAAATACCTCACGAAGGGCTATAACGAAGACCCGGAAGAGATCCTGAAGGGCGCACTGTTTACGGTGGATTACGACGAAATGGTGATCGTGAAGGACATCGAGATGTTCTCGCTTTGCGAGCACCACGTTCTGCCGTTTTTTGGTAAGGTGCACGTTGCCTACATCCCCAAGGGCAGGGTCATTGGGCTTAGTAAGACCGCACGGCTGGTAGAGGTGTTTGCCCGCCGGCTGCAGGTGCAGGAGCGGCTGACGGTGCAGATTGCGGAGACTATCCAGAACACCATCCAGCCGCTGGGGGTGGGCGTAGTGATCGAAGCCCGCCATCTATGCATGATGATGCGCGGGGTCGAGAAGCAGCACTCCGCTACGGTCACGTCGTCCATGCTGGGCGCGTTCCGCGCGCAGCAGACGCGGCAGGAATTCCTCAGTCTTATCAATCACGAGAACAGCAACGGTATCTAGGCCATGGCTGCGAAGAAGACGTAGTTGCCCTCCAAGAAATCAAAGTCAGGCTTGCGCTTGCGGGGGCAAGTTGCAGTCGTGACCGGCGGTAGTCGCGGGATCGGCTATGCGATTGCTCGTGCGTTGGCCGCTGAAGGCTGTAATGTCGTGATTACCGGTCGCCCTGCGGCAATGCTCAATCAAAGTGCCGCGCAGATGGCCAAGTCGGTGGGAACCAGAGGTCAGTCGCAGATTGTTCCCCTCGTCTGCGATGTGCGCGATCCCGAGTTGGTTGGGGACCTGACGTAAAGAAACGCCTCGGCAAGGTGGATGTGCTGGTCAACAACGCCGGGACCGCACAGCCACTGGGTGCCATCGAGCAGACCAGCATCGAGTTGTGGCGCGGGTTGATGGATACCAATCTTACCGGGTTGTTCCTCTGCAGCCGTGCGGCTCTGCCGCTGATGAAGGCCGGAGCAACCGTCGTGAACAATCTGTCGGTCGCCGCGAAGACCGTGTTCCCCAATTTCGCTGCGTATAACACCTTGAAGCACGGTGCGCTTGGATTCACCCTTTCGCTGCGCGAAGAACTGATGCCGCGCGCCATTCGCATAGTCGCCTTGATGCCCGGCGCTACCGACACCGATCTGTGGCAGCAGTTCTGGCCGGATGCTCCGCGTGAACGCATGATCGATGTGTTCAGCGTCGCGCAAGCAGTGCTCTACGCCGCATTGCTGCCGCCGGGCGCGAACCTGTCAGAACTGGTGCCGACGCCCACGGGGGGAGCGTTGTAGGAAGCGACTGGCAGCTAGCAATCAGGCAACCGTCCAGCAGGGAATTACATTCATCGCGCCAATCGAGTTGCGTGAGAGCCACCGTTTAGCGGGTTTAGAATTGCCCACCGGCTGAATGGGTTTGCTACTTGCTGGCCACTAGTTGCTAGTTGCTTTCTCTACATCCCGTAGTGATAGCGTCGCGCGCTGGCAGGGAAGAGCTTTATCAGTAGCATGCCTGCGAGGAAGCCGCCAACGTGGGCCCAGAAGGCGATGCCACCGGAGCTGCCGCTGTGCGTAGCGATGGACGTGGCGGCCCCGCTGATGAACTGGGCCACAAACCAGTAGCCTAGCACGATCCACGCCGGCAGCCATACGAAGAACACGAAGAAAAGCGGCACCAGCGTCAGCACGCGCGCTCGTGGATACAGCAGGAAGTAGGCGCCCATGACACCTGCGATGGCCCCGCTGGCGCCGACGGTGGGTATAGTTGAACCCGCATTCAACACGGTATGGAACAGTGCCGCGGCCACTCCGCAGATGAGGTAAAAGAGCAGGTACATGCCGTGGCCAAGACGGTCCTCCACGTTGTCGCCGAAAATCCATAGCGCCCACATGTTGAAGATGAGGTGCAGCCACGAGCCGTGGAGGAACATGGAGGTGAAAATCGGCAGCACCGCGCCTATGGTCGGCACGTAGCGCGTGCCGAGCTGCGACACCAGGTCCCAAGGCACATAGCCATGATTGAACAGCACGACAGTCAGCCGTGCCGGAACTACTCCCAACTGGAAGAGCAACTGGTTGGCTGCCCGCGCGCTTTGCTGCGAGAGCACCCACTCGTACAGAAAGATGACGGTGTTCAGCGCCACCAGCGTGTAGTTCACGTAGGGCGTACTGACTCGAGGTGCGTCGTCCTTCAGGGGGATCATGGATGTGTCTTACAGATGCGGCAGGGAAGCCAGTTCCCTGGAAAATCTCCCGGCGATTGGCGGCAGGCCAGTTGACCAAACAATCGTCGAACCTCCACGATAGCAGAAGGATGCCCATCAACGGTGTACTGGTAGTGGACAAGCCGGCCGTTTGGACCTCGCACGATGTGGTGGCGCGCATGAGGCGCATGACAGGCGAGCGCTCCATCGGACACCTCGGCACCTTGGACCCCATGGCGACCGGTGTCCTGCCGCTGGTGTTGGGCAGGATGACGCGCCTCTGCCAGTTTTACAGCTCAGCCGAGAAGGCTTACGAAGGCACGATTCAGCTGGGCTGGGCGACCGACACCTATGATGCTGACGGTGAGCCATCAGGATCGCCCCAGGAAGCTCATGTAACACTTGAAGAGCTTACCGCACTGACTACCTCATTTGTGGGGCATATTCAGCAGGTTCCGCCGCCGTTTTCAGCCAAGAAGATCAAAGGCCTACCCGCCTATAAGCTGGCCCGCAAGGGGCAGGAGGTCGAGCTTAAGCCGGTCGAAGTCGAGGTGAAGCAGTTCTCGGTGTTGGGAATGGAAGACGACCTGGTTCGGTTTCAGACCCGTGTGTCGTCAGGAAGCTACGTTCGCAGCCTGGCGCACGAACTGGGACAAAGGCTGGGCTGTGGGGCGCACCTGGCGTCCCTCAGGCGCACTGCGGCGGCGGAGTTTTCCATCGAACAGAGCCACACACTAGAGGCTATCGCAGAAACCGCCGCTCAAGGCCGCCTCGACGAGCTAATGGTGCACCCTCGATGCGTCTTACCGGCCATCCCGTCGGTCACCGCTGACAACGAGGCGATTGGCAGAATCCGCCACGGCCGCACCGTAAACCTGCCGGAGATGTCGCAATCGCCCTGGGTCAAGGTATTCGCCGGCCAAGCCGAGCTAATCTGCCTCGCCAGCCGGGTTGCGGGAACGCTGTTCCATCCCAAGGTCGTGCTGCTATAGCCGGAGATATTAATAAGGCCAATGCTCGATCACCCATGAGGCAATCTCTTCCGACCGAGCCTCACAGGCTTGTAGGGTCCACTCAGAATATTTCTCCGCGAACTTCCGCGCAGCCTTAAAGCTTGAATCTTCAGAATAAACAAGCCTTTTTCCTCATATAAACCATTACCAAGACTCTGATTCATTTCCTGGGACAGCGGAAGCAGGTTGGCAAGGAGATGCTTCATCGTCTCATGTGTTCGTGGGTGAAGACCTGAAACCATCCGTCGACGGGGTTGTTTGGCAGAACGTGCTCTATCCAAAGGTTCAATCCCCGGCTGGTCGCCTCCGAGGGATCGATTCCACATTGAGGAACCGTTAAGCGGCCGCTTCAAGACCGCCGCGCGCACATCCTCGTTTCCCGGCCATGTGACAGTTTTGTGTCTCCGGATCTCCTTACTGACTTTTTCGGGCGTCGGTGCACCCTTGCAATCAGTCCAAAGCTCTTGAACAGGGAAAGGTAATCCTGGCGCTCGATAGCGAGTCTCCAGGCCGGGCGGTGTCTAGACAACTGCGCAATGTCCGATAACAGATATTATGTTAAGCAAGATGCGCAGCCCATAAATCGAGCCTTTCGAGTTGGGGCCTCTAGGCCGTCGGGGTTAGCAACTCCGCCAGTTCCCCGCGGAAGCGCCGCAGGGCCTCTAACCTCTCCGGAGTGGCTTCCACGATCTCAGACTTCGCCTGGAAGACCTGGCGGCCGCCTTTCTCCACAAGCACGCCCAGGGCTTCCCCCATACGCCATCCGGGAGTGCCAATCATCTGCATACCCGTCGGGGTGGACTGCAGCAAGGCGATGCAGCCGTCGCGGACGACGCCCACTGCCCGCGGATAGCGCTCGAAGGTCCGGAGTTCGAATCCCGCCAGGTAGATGCGTTGTAGTTGTTCGGCAGGATCGGGCATGGGGAGAATTTTCCCGGATGAGTGTCACCGGCCTAAAGGCCGGTTCATTTTCCTTGAGGGCGTCTCGACGCGGGTCTGAAGGCCCGCTCTACCCGAACCCATTATTCTTGCGCGGCCGCGGATTGTTCCGCCTACATCTTGTAGCGACCGAGGTCGTCTTCGCCCAGGCTCTCCAGGTACTTTCGCAGATCGTCGCTCGAGACCCGGTCGCTCACGTTGGTAGCTTGCTTGCTGTTCTTCAGCACCTCGTCTTCGACGAAGATGGGGCAATCCATACGCAACGCAAGGGCTAGGGCGTCCGACGGCCGCGAATCGATGCTGATCATCTCGCCGCCGCGCTCCAGCCAGATTACGGCGAAGAACGTATCGTCCCGTAGCTCGGTGACGACTACCTTGCGGACCGTGGTCTCCAGCCCAATCAGCAGGTTCTTGAGCAGGTCATGGGTCATCGGCCGCGGCGTGGTAACTTTCTCGATCTCCAGCGCGATGGCGTTGGCCTCGTAGACGCCGACCCAGATCGGCAGTACTGCCTCCGTGCCCTGGTCTTTGAGGAGGACGATCGGCATGTTGGTCACGGGATCGATCATGAGCCCGCGAATTTTCATTTCGACTTCCATCGTGCCTCCCCTGGGTGCTTGCCTTTTAATACTCTTCTTGTAGTACGCAGCGCAACCGGTTTGTGGATTAGACGGCCAATTCGCCCAAAAGGCTGTTAGGGAACGCCTGTGTGACTAACACGCATGAATACTCACCGATGCCCGGCTCCGGCTGGCCGTTGAGCACGAAGTTCAGCGTCTTGTTCTGCGAAGTGCGCCCCACGAGCTGCCCTTTGGCTGGGTTCTTCCCTTCCACCATCACTTCAAGGATCTGGCCTACGTGCCTGCGATAGCTCAGGCGTTGGAGTTCGCGTTGATGTTCCAGCAAAACCTGTAGTCGCCGCGATTTCTCTTCCTCGGGAATCGAGTCGGCATACTGCAGTGCCGGAGTGTTAGGCCGCGGCGAATATTTGAACGCAAAAACTCCGTCGTAGCCAACTTCATCGAGCAAGCTGAGCGATTCGCTGAATTCTGCCTCGGTCTCGCTAGGAAACCCGGCAATCACGTCGGTCGTGATGCTGAGTTCGCGGTTGCGCGTTGACTTCATCCAGGCGATGCGCTCGAGATACTGCTCGCGGCTGTACTCGCGGAACATGGATTCCAGTACACGGGACGAGCCGCTCTGCACTGGCAGATGCACGTGGTCGCAGAGCGTCGGAACGGCGTCGATGGCGTCCACGATATCTTTAGTAAAGTCGCGGGGATGTGATGTCGTAAACCTCACCCGGCGAATGCCCGGCACTTCACCAACGGCGGCTAGCAGTTCCGCGAAGCTCTTCTTCCCTGCTGGATCGCGGTAGGAATTTACGTTCTGGCCGAGTAGCTGTATCTCTGTGAAACCGGCGTCGGCCATACAGCGGGCTTCGTTTAAGACCGACTCCGAAGTCCGGCTGCGCTCTTTCCCGCGCGTGTACGGCACCACGCAGTAGGCGCAGAACTTGTCGCAGCCTTCAATGATGGTGATGTAGCCGCGATGAGGATTGGTGCGGGCGGTGAACTCGGTCGCGAAGGTCTGGTCGGTCTCGCGGTCATCGAGACCGGTGACGCGGGTGGCGCCTGCTCCGATTTGAACCAGCATCTCCGGCAGATTGCGGTACGACGCCGAACCGGCCACTAGCGACACGTAGGGGGCGCGCTCAAAGATCTTCTCGCCCTCCTGTTGGGCAACACAGCCCAGAACGGCGAAGCGCTTCCCTTCCTTGTGCAGCTTCTTAAAGTCGTTGAGCCGGTGGAAGACTTTCTGCTCCGCCTTATCGCGGATGGAACAGGTGTTGTAGAGGATGAGGTCGGCTTCTTCTTCGCGTTCGACCTGCGCGTAACCCTCGGAGATGAGCGTGCCCACGACTTTTTCGGAGTCGTGAAAGTTCATCTGGCACCCGAAGGTTTCGATGTAGAACGTCTTTTGCTGGGAACTCACAACCACTCTCTGCAGCAATCAGTATATCGCGGGAAAGTCAGCAATCAGCGCTCAGCAGCCAGCATTCAGTAATTGTTCACAGGGCGCAGGTCTCGACGTTTCATCACAGGTGTGCGCTGTCATATTAAAACGATTCTTCTTCAGCCCTTCGCAGCTGAATGCTGAGTGCTGACAGCTACTTCCCCAGTAGCTTCTCGATTTGTGGCTCGATGGCGGCCGGCGGAGTGGTGGGAGCGTAGCGATCGACTACTTTGCCCTTCTTGTCCACCAGGAACTTGGTGAAGTTCCACTTGATGCTGTCGCCTAGCAGCCCACCCTTCTTGCTCTTCAGAAACTTGAAGATCGGGTGCGCGTCGTCGCCATTGACCTCGATCTTGGAAAACAACGGGAAGCTCACGCCGTAGTTGAGCTGGCAGAACGATTTGATTTCGGCATCAGCCCCAGGCTCCTGGTGGCCGAACTGGTCGCAGGGAAAGCCCAACACTTCGAAGCCACGGTCTTTGTATTTCGCGTACAGCGATTGCAGGCCCTCATATTGCGGCGTGAACCCGCATTTGCTGGCGGTATTCACGATGAGCAGGACCTTGCCTTTGTAATCGGCGAGCTTCTTGTTGCGGCCGTTGTTCAGCTTGGCGGAAAGATCGTACAGGCCCATTCCTTCTTGTCTCCTTCAGTCTTTTCACCACCGAGAACACGGAGAACACTGAATATCATGACTATCTTTTTTCTCCTGAGCGCGGTGCCCTCTGTGGTGAAAATTCTCCGTGCCTCTGTGGTTAATACGCTTTCGCAACCACCACGCGGCGATCCACGGTCTCCCCGGTGACGATGCACTTGCCTGGCCCGTCGTACTCGTCCACCAGCGGGATGCAGCGCACCGTGGCCTTGAACTCCTTCATGCGCAAATCGCTTTCCGCGGCGTCCTTTACGTGCGCCATGACGAACTTTCCGCCGCCCTTTTCCGCGGTCACGTCCTTCAGCAGGGACTCGACCTCCTCGATGGAATTCGCCAGCACCGTGTTGGCCTTCAGGCGCTGCTTAGCAGTGTCGTACATTGATTGCTGCATTTCCGCCAGCACGGCCGGCAGCCTTGCCGCGAGCTCAGCCTGAGGCACTGGATCCTTGGTCCCGGTATCTCGCCGTTTCAGCACGATGTTGCCGGACGCCAGGTCGCGAGGCCCGAGTTCCAGCACCACCGGCACTCCGCGGCGCTCCCAGTGGAAGAACTTTGCGCCCGGGCTTTGCGCTTCGCGGTCGTCCACCTTGGCGCCGACTTCCTTGGCGATGCGATGCGCCGCCTCCAGAACCTTTTCCTTCTCCTCGTCCTTGCGGAAGATGGGTACCAGCACTGCTTTGGTCGGCGCCAGTTTCGGCGGCAGTACTAACCCCTTGTCGTCGGAATGGCTCATGATGAGCCCGCCGATTAGCCGGGTACTCACGCCCCAACTTGTCTGCCACACGTAGTCGAGTTGGCCTTCTTTGTTCTGGAACTGCACGTCGAAGGCCTTGCCGAAGTTCTGCCCCAGGTCGTGGCTGGTACCGGACTGAAGAGCAAATCCGTTCTGCATCATGGCCTCGATGGAGTAGGTACGCAGTGCGCCGGCGAATCGCTCCGCCTGCGTCTTCAGGCCCTTGATGACCGGCATAGCCATCACGTTCTCGGCCACATCGGCATACACGTCGAGCATGCGCAGCACTTCCGCCTGCGCCTCTTCATGGGTGGCGTGCGCGGTATGGCCCTCCTGCCAGAGGAATTCCGTGGTGCGCAGGAACATGCGGGTACGCAGCTCCCAGCGCACGATGTTCGCCCACTGGTTGAGCAGCAGCGGCAGGTCGCGCCAGCTCTTGATCCACTTGGCGAAAAAGTGGCCAATGATGGTCTCCGACGTGGGGCGGATTACATACGGCTCTTCTAGTTGCTTGCCACCGGCGACCGTGACCACCGCCAGCTCCGGCGAAAAGCCCTCGACGTGCTCCGCTTCCTTCTGCAGAAAACTCTGCGGGATGAGCAGAGGGAAATACATATTCTGGTGGCCGGTGGCCTTAAAGCGGTCGTCGAGCTTACGCTGCAAAAGCTCCCAGACGGCGTAACCGTTGGCCTTGATGACCATGCAGCCCTTTACGATTTCAGCGGGCTCCGCCATGTCGCCTTGCAGAACGACGTCCTGGTACCAGGTTGCAAAATCCTGACTGCGAGCAGTAATAGGAGATTCGGCCATGAAAGATTGCTCTCGTTCCTCTTAGATGAATGTGATTCTTAGATTATGACAGGTGGGGAGCAGGAATCGGAATCGCTAGCGGCGCATCGTTGATAGTTATTTTGTGCCATTCTTAACCAGCTCCAGAAATGCGCCGTGCACACGCGGGTCCGGCGACAACTCAGGATGGAAGGTCGCGGCCATCACTCTTCCCTTTCGCACTAGAACGGGATGGTCCCCGCGCTTGGCCAGCACCTCGACCCCTTCGCCAACGCGTTCGATTCGCGGGGCGCGAATGAACACCATCTCGAGCGGCTCATCGCCGAAGGAGCTGGCAGCTTCAAGGATGGCGGAGTCAATCTGGCGCCCATAGGCGTTGCGACGAATCGTGATATCCAGGACGTCCAGACCCGGCTGATGCGGATTCTCCACCTGCTTGGCCAGCAGGATCGCGCCAGCACAGGTCCCAAACGTGGGCTTGGTGTGCACGAATTTGTTGAGCGCCTGAAACGTGCTCTCACCCAACAGTTTCAGAAATGTGCTGGACTCGCCTCCGGGGATGACCAGCCCGTCAATCTCATCGAACTGCCCGGGCTTGCGTACCAAGACGACTTCCGCGCTCAGCTCTTCCAAGCGGCGACGGTGCGCATCGAAATCACCCTGTAGCGCAAGGACACCGATTCTCATAAGTCAGTTCTCAGTTGCCGGTTGTCAGTTGTCAGTTACGTCGCAACAAACAAGGCTATTCTTAGGAGATGCGGAACCATAACAAGAGACGCGGATCTCGCCGCGCCGGACCGAACTGACAACCGACAGCTGCCAACTGCCTTCCTTACCATCCCCTGGTCTGCAGCAGGTCTTTTTCTTCGATGGCGCCGACGGCCAGGCCCTTCATCGCGCCCGTCATCTGCTCGCTGACCTCGGCCATGATTTTGGCGTCGTCGTAATGCGTGGTTGCGATCACGATGGCGCGGGCGCGGGATTCGGCTTCCTCACGCTCTTTCGGCACGCTCAGGTCGAGCGGCGTCGCGCCCCCCTTCATGAAGATTCCCGAGCCGACGAAGACCGCTTCCGCGCCGAGCTGCATCATCAGCGACGCGTCGGCTGGCGTGGCAATTCCGCCGGCGGAGAAATTCGGCACCGGCAACTTCCCTGCCTTGGCGACCATGCGCACCAGTTCGTATGGTGCCTGATGGTTCTTGGCCGCGGCGAACAGCTCCTGGTCGCTCATCACGGTGAGCTGCTTCATTTCTTTCACAATCTGCCGCATGTGTTTGACCGCATGAATGACGTCACCCGTGCCCGCCTCGCCCTTGGTGCGGATCATGGCTGCGCCTTCGACAATACGCCGCAGCGCTTCGCCCAGGTTGCGCGCGCCGCAGACAAACGGCGTTTTGAACGCGTGCTTGTCCACGTGGTGCTCCTCATCGGCAGGAGTCAGAACCTCGGACTCGTCAATGTAGTCCACGCCGATTTCCTGCAGCACCTGCGCCTCGGCAAAGTGCCCGATGCGGCACTTGGCCATCACCGGAATGGAGACCACGCTCATGATCTCGCGAATCAGTTTGGGGCTGGCCATGCGTGACACGCCGCCCTCGGCGCGGATGATGGCCGGCACGCGCTCCAACGCCATCACCGCCGCGGCGCCAGCCTTTTCAGCGACCTCGGCCTGCGCAACGCTCATGACGTCCATAATGACGCCGCCCTTGAGCATTTCGGCGAGTCCGGTCTTCAGACGCAGACTGCTATTGTTGCCATTGTTCTCTGACATTGTGTTCTCCTGCTGCGGGGCGCGATCGAATGGGACGCTTAACCACTCATTTTACTCTGCGCAACACGGCGGCGTAACCCCCGGACCGCGCGCGACGTCGCGCCCGCATATTTGACACGGCCTGCTCAGGCTGTAAAATAAGAGTGCTTCCCGAACAGCGAGTGGCAGTCCAGGCTCGCTTCCACAAGTGCCGAAGTGGCGGAATTGGCAGACGCGCATGGTTCAGGTCCATGTACCCGCAAGGGTGTGGGGGTTCGAGTCCCTTCTTCGGCACCAACTTTTCTGCCCAATCCCGTCGCTGCGATCAGAATTTCGCCTACAGGCTTAGACGCCCGCAAACAGCTTAGTTTTGAGTCTATCTTCCGCAGCCTTGCCTTAAACAATCGCAGCTGACGTCCCTGGCGAATACTGAAGAGCCAGCAGCGTCTCGTCGTCGGCGCGCTCCATGGTGCCGCGGAAGGCCGCCAGACGCTGTTTGCAGGCATCTACCAACCTTGCCGGGCAGCAAGACGGATGCTGCTCTGCGATAAGTCTACGCAGCCCTTCAATTCCGTATTCTTCGCCATCGGGATTGCTCGCCTCGCTGACGCCGTCGGTGTACAGCACCACGGTATCGCCGGGCGACATCCTGGCGCGCACGACGTGCACGCTGTCGTCGGAGAAGAATCCCAACGGCTTGCAGTTGCTTTCGAAAATCGTCACCCCCGACTTACCGGCCAGCAATGCCGGCAGGTGGCCGGCATTGGCCAGTTCCAGCTGACCGTCGTTGGAGGCCCGGCCGAAGACCAGCGTGGCGTACTGGTTGGGCAAAGCGCTCTCGTGAAAAAGCCGGTTGGCGCGCACCATCAGGTCTTCAATGGACAGCCGGAGCGGGATCAGCGAACGGAAGACGGCGCGCAAGTTCGAGGCCAGCATGGCCGCTGCGACACCTTTGCCGGAAACGTCGGCCAGGATGAAGTTCAGGTGGCCGTCGTCCTTCATGACGTCGCAGTAATCGCCGCTCACCATGCCAGCGGGCTGGTAATGGTAGGAAATCTCCCAACCCGGAAACGCCATCTCCTGCGGCGGCAACAGGCCCTTCTGGATTTGCGCCGCCAGTTCCAGGTCGTATTCCAGCGCGCGCTGCTGCTTGGGCGTCAGGCAATCCAGGCAGACCCTGAGGAGAGGGTTCTCCGCCAGTTGTTCGCTCGGCACCACGCCCACGCAAACCTCGCACACGCCGAACTTGCCGTGCTCAATGCGATGCAACGCGCTGTCCACTTCATCGAGCAGGCGCAGCACGTGTTCGCTCTCGCTCTCGGCCAGCACATCCGACAGCCGTGCGCGGCCCGCCAGCAACTGTTCGCGTACGCTGTTGACGTAAACCGTCTCACCAATCGCCATGGCTAACCACCTTATATCAGTTAGAAGGTTATATTCAAGCCCGGGATACACTGTTTTTGATGACCCTCACCCGGCTATGGACACTCTAAATATGCAGCTGGGCTGGGGTCGTTCCGCTTCTTGCGGCCAAAGCGAAATTCACACCCGCTTCCGGGGAGCGGAGTCACAGCCCGGCCGACTTGCAGGTGTCGGCAATGTGCTTGACGCTCTGCACCTCAAACACTTTTTCCTCTACTGCGCTCGAGGCAGCGCCCGGTTGGGTTGTGTCGTAAGTCCGAATGCCTGGTTTGCCGGTGATCTCAACCTCATGCCCGACGTGGGGCTTGAGCTTGCGGGCGCCGCCCGAAAGCTGGTGCGGCGTGCCATTGTCTTCGATCAGGGTGTACTGCCCCGCCGGCGTCTGTAGACATCCCGTAATCGTCATCAGATTGGCAGCTTTGCTGGCTGTCTTGCCAGCGTCCGCCGCCGTATTCCCGGACTGCGCTTGCACTCCGATAGCAAAGACCAGAAGCACCCACCCGAGCGTGACTAGCTTGTTCATACGAGCCCCTTTCCGGCCGTTAAGCGACGACATCTTAGGACATTAAGCGTTCCACCACGGCGTAGCTCTCGGCGAGCGCGGAATCCAGCGCAGCCGGATCTTTGCCTCCAGCCTCGGCCATGTCGGGACGCCCGCCGCCCGATCCGCCAACCTTCTTGGCGACCTCGGCGATGACCTTGCCCGCCTGCACCCGCGAGGTCAGGTCCTTGGTGACGCCGACAATGAGCGCGACCTTGCCGTCGGCGACGGAGCCGAGCACCACCACGCCCGAGCCCAGCTTGTTGCGCAGGTTGTCGATGAGCACGCGGAGTTGTCCGCGCTCCAGGTTGTCGGCGCGCGTGGCCAGCACTTTCACACCCCTGACCTCGCGCACGTTCTCTGTCGCCGCAGACTGTACCGAAGTGGACGCCGACTTCATGCGCACCTGTTCCAGCTCCTTGCGCAGCTTCTTCAGTTCTTCCTCGCGACGCTCCAGTTCGTTCCGTAGCGCCTCGGCTGGGGATTGGTCGTCGCCGCCGCGAGTCAGCGTCGAAACGACATTCTCCAACTCGTGGTCCTTGCGGAAGTGGCGAAGTGAGCCTTCCCCGGTCACCGCCTCCAGGCGGCGCACGCCGCTCGAGACGCTTCCCTCCTTCAGAACTTTGATCAGGCCGATCTCGCCGGTGGCGCCGGTGTGCGTTCCGCCGCACAGCTCGGTGGAAAACTCGCCGATGCGGATGACGCGCACCCGGTCACCGTACTTCTCGCCGAAGAGGGCCATCGCGTTATACCCGTTCACCGCCTGGTCAATAGGCACGTCCTCGATGACCTCGACGCGATCGTTGCGCAGCACTTCCCGGTTGGCCAGGTCCTCAATGTCCTGCAACTCCTCGTCGGCCAGCGATGCGAAGTGCGAGAAGTCGAAGCGCAGATGCGTGGGGTCAACCAGCGACCCAGCCTGCTTCACGTGCTTGCCCAGCACCTCGCGCAGCGCGGCATGCAGCAGGTGCGTTCCAGTGTGGTTGCGCATGGTGGCGCGGCGGACTTCGTCGTTGACCATGGCGTCAACTTTGTCGCCGACGTGGATGGTCTGCTTGGCAAGCACGCGATGTGCGCGCACGCCCTGCACGGGATAGGTCACGCCTTCGACCTCGGCGACCAGCGTGTTATGGTCGTCGGCGTAGATCCAGCCGACGTCGCCGACCTGTCCACCTGCCTCGGCGTAGAACGGCGTGTGGTCGAGCACGATCTCGCCACGCTCGCCGGGCTTCAGTTCCTGCGCGCCAACGCCGGTGCCGTTGTGCGGCTTGATGATGGCCAGCACCTCGCATCCGGTGGAGAGCGACTGGCGATAGCCCTCGAAGACGGTCGCCGGCAGCGCCTGATAGGCAGGACTGGCGCTGGCTTTCGAGCCGCCCTTCCAGGAAGCGCGAGCACGCTCGCGTTCCTCTTCCATAGACGCATCGAAACCGGTGGCGTCAAAGTGAACGTCGCGGTCTCGGCAGGCGTCTTCAATAAAATCCCGCGGCAGCCCGAACGTTTCATATAAGTAGAAAGCATCCGGGCCACTTAATTTCCGCTCACGTGATGAAACTTCTCTTAGTTTTTTCTTGAATTCCTCAACCTTGACGGGGCCGAAAAACTGCAGAATTAGACGCTCGTAGTCGTCGGTGGTTCGTGTTTGTTTCCACGCTTCTCGGGTAGCCACCAACAACTCATACATTGAATACTCAGACATTTGAGCGTCGGTGGTGCGGGAATAGTTCGTCAGCCGATCCTCGTAGTCTTGTAGCACCTCCGTAACAATCCTAAATTCGTTCTCGTCTAACATGTCCTGCAAGTGCCGCGAGCCCATGTCTAGGACGCGCTCAAACCGCCTCTCCTCAGCCTCGACAGCTCCCGTAACGCGGGAGCTACTGCCAATCAGTTCCGGATAGGCATCCTTCATCAAGTCGCAAACCGCAGAAACCATCTCGCAGAGGAACGGTTTCCTTACACCCAAGAGCCTTCCATGCCAGATTCCGCGTCGGATGATTCTCCGCAGCACGGAGCCGCGGCCTTCATTGGACGGCAGCACGCCATCCGAGATGAGGAATGTTGACGCGCGGGCGTGGTCGGCAACCACCCGCAGCGACGCCGCTTGATGGTGCCGCTCTTCTTCGTCTTCGCGCTTCATCTCCTCATCGAGCGAGACGCCCGTCAGCTCGGCGGCACTTTTAATCAGCGGCACAAACAAATCGGTGTCGTAATTCGAGATCACTCCCTGCAGCACCGCCGTCACGCGCTCCAGGCCCGCGCCGGTGTCAATCGACGGTTTCGGCAGGAGGTGTAGCTTCCCGTCGCTATCGCGGTTGTATTCCATGAAGACCAGGTTCCAGAGCTCGACGTAGCGCCCACACTCGCAGCCAAACTTACAGTCGGTGTGTCCGGCGTCGCTTGCGGCCGGTCCCATGTCGTAGTGGATCTCGCTGCACGGTCCACAAGGGCCCGTATCGCCCATAGCCCAGAAGTTGTCCTTCATACCTAAGGCGTGAATGCGGTCCAAGGGCAGATCTTCGTCCTTGAAAATAGTCGTCCACAGCTGCTCCGCCTCTCGGTCGCGCGGTACAACGTCGGGCGGGCCAGTACCCTCAAAAAAAGTGACGTACAGCTTTTCTTTGGGAATGCCGAACCAATCCGGCGAGGTCACCAGCTCCCATGCGTAGGCGATGGCTTCCTTCTTGAAGTAGTCGCCGAAGCTGAAATTGCCCAGCATCTCGAAGAAGGTGTGGTGGCGATTGGTGAAGCCGACGTTCTCCAGGTCGTTGTGCTTGCCGCCGGCGCGCACGCACTTCTGCGACGAGGTGGCGCGCACGTAGTCGCGCTTCTCGATGCCCAGGAAAACGTCCTTGAACTGGTTCATCCCGGCGTTGGTGAACAGCAACGTGGGGTCGTTGGCCGGCACCAGCGACGACGAATGCACGACTTTGTGGCCGTGTTGCTCGAAATAGCGCAGGAACATGAACCGGACTTCGGAACCGGATAGCTTGCGCGTGGGCATAGGAATGTAAAAATTCTAACAGCAATCGCCCTGGCACCACTCTCGCCAATTGACCCACAGTGGCGACCATCCCATAATCTTTGTGCCTGACGAATTCCGCGGCTCACAAGGTGGCTCGCCATGAAGAAACAGAGCAAGAAGACTCGCCGTCCTTTCTCCACGGCTGGCGAGCGGCTGGACGACGTTTTGGGCGATGCATCCAAGCGCATCGAGGAAGAGACACTGACGCTCATCAAGTACATCAACGACGAGCTGGTGCCGGCCATCCGCGCCCACTCGACCAGGGCGCTGCGGATTGCCAGCGAGAAGCTGAACCAGGCCGCCGACCTGATGGATGCGGGCAAGCCGAAAAAAGGGTGATACGTCTGCCACCTGCGTTCCAGAGCGAGTTCCCTCAGGGGCTGAAGCCCAACTCTGGGGTGGTTGCTTGCGGCACGCCTGAAGGCGTGCCCTTTCAAAGCTGGCCTGCAATGCTGCCTCCCACTGCCAGAGTCTGGCTGCGACTTGCCCCCATCGCTGTTTCCCTGCTGCTGCTTTCGGCTTGCGGTGGCCATAAGACGTCGCGCAGCCAGCCGGTTCCGCCGCCGCCAACCATTGCTCCGGCCGAGTCCAAGCCAGCTCCGTCAACCAGCACCGAAGCCAAAACCGCACCCGGTTCGCAGCACAACGCCAAGCCCATCTACGTTGAGACTGGCCTGGCGAGTTGGTACGGCCCTCCTTATCACCATCACAAGGGCGCCAACGGCGAGGTCTATGACCAGAACGCTCTGACCGCCGCGCATCGCACGCTGCCGATGAATTCGGTTGTCCGGGTTACCAACATTGAGAACAAGCAGTCGGTCGTGGTCCGCATCACTGATAGGGGACCGTTCATCGAGGACCGCATCATCGACCTGTCGCTCAGCGCGGCCAAGGCGGTTGATGTTTGGCGGCAGGGTACAGCTCAAGTAAAGCTTGAAGTGTTGTCCGCTCCCCTGCCCATCGCCGAGGGGGGGCGATGGTGCGTGCAGATTGGCGCCTTCCAGAGTGAGCACGAAGCCCGCAAGCTGAAAGAGAAGCTGCAGGACCGCTACGCCAACGCCAACGTGGTTCAGTTTACCGGACCGACCGGCGAGTGGGTACGCTTGCGTCCCGAAGGCGATGACAAGCGCCGGGCTGAAGAAGTCGCCAGCAAGACGCATGTGAAGGAAGGCGGGGTATTTCTGGTCAGGCTCGACTGAGGAAGCAGTAGCTGGTGATAAGCCTTCCCGCGTTGTGGCCTCTTCCGCATATACTTCTTCCGGCATGAACGCCGGCACACCAATCGTAAGTGTCCGCGAGGATCGTGCGGCTCTCATTCTGCGCGGCCGCAGGCTGGAATACCTGACCATCGCGTGGAACGCGTTCGAGGCTGCGGTGGCGCTGATTTCCGGCCTACTGGCCGGCAGCGTGGCACTCGTGGGGTTCGGACTCGATTCCGTGATCGAGACTGCCTCCGCCAGCATACTGCTGTGGCGCCTTCGCGCCGGCCATGATGGGGAGCGCCGCGAGCACACTGCGCGCCGGTTCGTCGGAGTCTGTTTTCTGTTTCTGGCTGCCTATGTCGCCGTTGAATCCCTCCGCGCGCTGTGGATCAAGGCACAGCCTGAGCGCAGTCTGCCGGGAATTCTCATCGCTATCGCCGCGGTGATCGTGATGCCGCTGCTCGGACGGGCCAAGCGGAACCTAGCTCGGCAACTAGCTAGCGGCGCCCTTCGTGCCGACTCGCGCCAAGCCGATTTCTGCGCGTATCTCTCCGCGATTCTGCTCGTAGGATTGCTGCTACACGCGCTGCTAGGTTGGTGGTGGGCGGATCCGGCGGCTGCCCTGGTGATGACGCCGATCATCGCGCGCGAGGGGATGCAGGGCCTGCGCGGCGAGAGATGCGAGGACTGCCAGTAAAACGAAGTTGCCCACCACGGAGCACACTGAGAGCACAGAGAATACAAAGAAATAAGCAACTTCTTCTCCGGAAGTTCCGTGGGCTCCGTGGTAGGGAGAATTGGAGAAGCCAGGCCGACCTGATTGGATCGCGGTTTTCCACTGTTCCAAGATGAGACTCCGTTGCTATGCTGAGACATGGCCAGAACGCCGCGTTCCTTTGACCGCCAGTTCCTTCCGCTCTCCACCCGTTTTGACCACGCGCTGCTCTTCACTGCCCAAGTACATCGCAACCAAGACCGCAAGAAGAGCGGCATCCCGTATCTGTCGCACCTGTTGGGGGTGGCCTCCATCGTGCTCGACTACGGCGGCGATGAGGAGATGGCCATTGCGGCCCTGTTGCACGATGCGGTCGAGGACCATGGCGGACGGCCGATGTTGAGGGTCATTCAGCAGATTTTCGGGCCGCGGGTGGCGAAGATTGTGGATGGCTGCACCGATTCCTACGTCGAAAACCCCACGCAGAAGGAAGGCTGGGAGCGCCGCAAGTTTCGCTATCTGCGCCGCGTGCGCCGCGAAGATGCGGAGACTCGGTTCGTTTCAGCGGCCGACAAGCTATATAACGTGCGCGCCGTCCTGCGCGACCTGCGCTACAACGGAGATGCGGCGTTTGCGCGCTTCTCCGCTCCCAAGGCGAGGATCATCTGGTACTACCGCTCGCTTGTCACCGAGTACCGCGCCGGCGGCGTTACCCATCTTCTGAAACCGCTGCTCGACGATCTCGACCGGGTGGTTACCGAGGTCGAGCACCTGTCCGGGTTGCTGGGCGCGTCGAATCGCCCGCATCGCAGGCTTACGTCCAAGCTGAAAGACAAGCGCTAGATCGGAGCGCTACACGAGAAGGCGCGCGACAATCGCCCGTTTCAGAGGGAGCTGAACGTGAAGCAGACCGATGCCGACCGCATTACCCAGGTGCTGGAAACCGCTAAGACGATTGCTGTCGTGGGACTGACCAACACACCCATGCGGCCCAGCTACGGCGTTTCGCATTACATGCTGTTGCAGGGATACCGCATTATTCCCGTGAACCCCAATATCACTGAGTGGATGGGCGAGAAAGCCTATCCTTCCCTGCTGGAGGTTCCGGAAAAGATCGACATCGTGGATGTATTTCGCCGCCCCGACGCCGTACCCGACGTAGTGGAGCATGCCATCCAGATCAAGGCGCCTGTGGTCTGGCTACAGGAGGGCGTGGTCCACGAGGAAGCCGCCGAAAAGGCGCGACAGGCAGGCATCTTCTTGGTCATGGACCGGTGCATTCTGAAAGAGCACCGGAAGAGACGTTAAGTTCTTGACTCGTGGGGATGCATAGAGTCCTATTCTTTTCCGTGCCGTTGCTGTGAACCCGCCCTTGCCCGCTTCAGTTCTTCCAGCCGCGCCTTGATGCGCTTTTCGATGCCCTCTTCTGTCGGATGGTAGTACACGCGGTTCTTCAGGCTGTCGGGCAGACACTGCATGTCTGCCACCTTCGCTTCCAACTCGTGCGCGTACTGATATCCCTTGCCGTACTCCAACGCCTTCATCAATCCAGTGGGCGCATTGCGCAGATGTAGCGGCACCGGTTCCTGCGCCGTGCGTTCCACGTCCTCCTGTACCGCGCCATAAGCCACATAGACCGCGTTTGACTTGGGAGCTGCGCACAAGTACACGACCGCCTGCGCCAGGGCCAGGTCGCCTTCTGGCATGCCGAGGAAGTCGAAAGCATCGCGGGCTGCCAGCGTGATGCCCAGCGCGTTGGGATCGGCGAGCCCGATGTCTTCGACGGCCATGCGCACCACGCGGCGCCCGACATATAGCCGGTCCTCACCGGCTTCGAGCATGCGGGCCAGCCAGTAGAGCGCGGCGTCGGGATCGCTGTTGCGCACGCTCTTGTGCAGCGCCGAGATCAGGTTGTAGTGCTCTTCGCCGGCCTTGTCGTAACGCAACACGCGCTTCTGCAGGGCATCGCCGACGATAACGCCAGTGATGCGTGGCGCTTTGTCTTTTCCTTGCTGCTCCTGCGCCAACGTGGCCGCGATCTCCAGCACGTTATAGGCGCTGCGCGCGTCGCCGCTTGAGTACGTCGCAATCTTGCGCAGCGCGTCATCTTCGGCCTCCAGGTGCAGGTCGCCCAATCCGCGCTCTGCGTCCTTCAATGCACGGTGCAACAGTTCGACAATCTGCTCCTCACTAAGTTCCTTTAGTACGTACACCCGGCAGCGCGACAACAACGCCGAGATGACTTCGAAGGACGGGTTCTCGGTGGTGGCGCCGATCAGGCGGATGCTTCCCTTCTCCACGTAGGGGAGAAAGGCATCTTGCTGTGCCTTGTTGAAACGGTGGACTTCATCCACAAAGACGATGGTTCGCGTGCCGTATTGCCGCGTCCTTTCGGCGTCCGCCATGACCTGCTTGATTTCCTTGATGCCCGTCAGCACAGCCGAGAACTCGATGAAGTCGGCGTGGGTCATGCGGGCGATGATCTTGGCCAGCGTGGTCTTTCCTACGCCCGGCGGGCCCCAGAAGATGAGCGAGCCGCTGTCGTCGCGCTCAATCTGCACGCGCAGCGATTTGCCCGGCCCGAGGATATGCTCCTGGCCGACGAACTCGTCCAGCGTTCGCGGGCGCATGCGGTCAGCTAGCGGGCGGGACTTATCGACGGAGTCGTCCTGCGGTATTTGCTGAAACAGGCTCAATGGCATTCACCAGGGAGGCACAAAGGGATCATAACCTGCGGCGCAGCGGTTCAAGCTCTTTGCCGGGCAGCCTCGTACAGCAGGATCGAAGCGGCTATAGCGGCGTTCAGCGATTCAACCCGCGCGGATTGCGGGATGGCAACGACACCGTCCGCAAGGGCCAGCACATCCTTGGGCACGCCTGCCCCTTCGCTTCCAATAACAACTGCGACCGGCCCGCGCAAGTCTGCTTCAGCAATGGATATTCCTTTGTGCGAGGAAGTCGCCAGCACGCGTGCGCCGCGGGCCTTGATTTCACTTAACGCCTTTGCCAGTCCCACCTTCAGCATCGGCACCCGAAACAGCGATCCTGCCGACGCCCGTACCGCCTTCCAGTTCCACGGACTCACGGTGCGCTCTCCCAGCAGCAAGCCGGTCACGTCAAACGCCTCCGCCGATCGCGCGATTGTGCCTAGATTCCCCGGATCCTGCAGGCCTGTCGTGGCGACCAGCAAAGGCGGAGAAGGAGCAAACAGGTCGTCGAACGCGAAAACTTTTACTCGTACGAGCGCTGCAATGCCCTGCGGGGTTTCGCTGGGCACCGCGCTGGCAAAAACGTCGTCAGGAAGTAAGAGGGCTTCGGTGTGTGCCGCTAGCTGTGGCAACAGCTTGTGAGCGCGCTCACGCGCTGACTCGCTGAAAAAGACTGTACTCAGCTTCAGGCCGCTGCGGATCGCCTCTTCGACCAGGTGCATCCCTTCGATGGCGATCTCGCCTTCCTGGCTGGGCATGGCCTCGCCGAACAGGCGGCGCAGCTCTTTCACCTGCGCGTTCTGGCGACTGCTGACGCGGCGAAAACGATCCTCGGACTGGAAGTGGCCGGGCATCCAACGGCGGCTAAAGCCGCCGTCCATCGTACACCGGATGGACGAGTCACCGCGCGGCAGGGCTCGGTCGTGATAATCTGCTCCTTTGCTGTGGCAGGGAGCGATATGTTACGGTTCGCTCCGCAAGCTCCTCATAGGAAAAAAAAGAGGTAGGGTTGCGTCCCGAAATCGTCAAAATCGACAGTACTGAACCGGAAGCCTCACTCGTCACCTATGTGGCGGAGAAAATCCGCGCCGGCGAGGTGATGGGAATGCCAACCGATACGTTTTACGGACTCGCGGTCGATCCCTTCAATCTGCACGCCGTAGACCGGGTGTACGAGATTAAGACCCGTTCCCGGCACAAACCCCTGTCCCTGCTTATCGGATCAGTCGACCAGGCCGCCGACCTGGCATGGCCGGTTCCCGAGACCTTCTACCTGCTGGCGCGGCGCTTCTGGCCGGGCCCGCTGACCATCATCGTCAAAGCTGATCCCAAGTTGCCGCTCAAGGTCACAGCCAATACCGGCAACGTTGCTCTGCGCGTGCCTGCGGCCGAAGTTCCGTTGGCCATCATCCGCGCCGCCGCACTTCCCATCACTGCGACCTCCGCCAACCTTCATGGCGAGTCGGAGTGCACGACGGCGATACAGGTGCGCGATCAGCTCGGCGACTGTCTCTCGCTGATCGTGGATGGTGGCCCGTCGCCCCGCGCTCTTCCGTCCACGATCATTGATCTGACCAGCGAGGACGGTACCTGGCGCCTGCTGCGGCACGGCGCGATTCCGGAAGAACAGATCGTCGAATTGCTGGGTCGGGAGTAGTCGCCACGGCGGCACAGAAACCAAAGCTGAGTTTTTCGGGCTGGATCGTCATTGTGGCCCTGATCGTCGCCTTGGGGGTCCTGCTGTACAACAGCGTGCGGATCATGCGCGAGGCGGGTGAGGACCAGGAACATCCTGCCGATGCCATTGTCGTGTTTGGCGCGGCGGAATACGCCGGGCATCCATCGCCGGTGTATCGTGCCCGCCTCGATCATGGATACGAATTGTTCGAACGCGGGCTGGCGCCCGTCATTATAACCACGGGCGGCGCTGCCAACGACCCCAGGTTTAGCGAAGGCCAGGTAGGTCGCGACTATCTCGAATCCCGGGGCGTGCCCGACGCTAATCTCATCGCCGAAACCCAGGCCGACAATACCGACGAATCCACCCAGCGCGTCGCGGCCATCATGCGCACCAACGGCCTGCACACTGCCTTGCTGGTCAGCGATGCCTACCACCTCTATCGGGCCAAGAAAATGATGATGCGGGAAGGAATGCAGGTCTATCTTTCGCCCCGCCCGGCGTCCATCCCCAAGACGCTCACGGGGCGCTGGTTGGCAGCCCTGCGGGAAAGTTTCAGTTACATGCTGTACCGGGCGCACGTTAGGTAGCGCAGGACAAATGCCGAGGCTCACTTCACCAGGACCAACACCCGCACTGGGCCGCCCGAACCGTTTTCCAGCTTAATGGGAGCGACGACGACGGTAGCCCCCTCCGCCGGAACCTGCGCGAGGTTGGCGACGTCCTCCAGGTGATAGACACTCTCTTTGGACGTGAACTGATGGACGGGGTACGTCGTGCTGACGCCAATGTCAACGCTCATCGTGTCAATTCCCAGCCCCACGACACCCCTTGTCTTCACTAAAAACTTTACCGTTTCCAATGCAAACCCTGGAAAATGCAGCAAGTTATCGCTGCCAACATTGCGGAACTCTTGCTGGGAATTCCAGCGTGAGTCCCAGCCGGTGTAGGCCATCACGACCGCCCCGGTGGGTATCTGGCCATGCGAGGCCTCCCAGTCGGCGACATCCTGCATACTGACTTCATGGTCCGCATTGACCTTCGCCGCGGCGCGAACATCGAGCACCGCCAGCGGACGAACCAGCCGCTCCGGCGGTATCTGGTCCAACGCCCACATGCCCTTGGCGAAGTGCGCAGGCGCATCAAGATGGGTGCCGTAATGCTCCTGGGTGGTAAACACGCGCGAGTAATAGCCGTCATGCTCGATGTTTCCCAGTTCCTTCGCCTGGAAGGGCGAATCCTCCGTGCCCTCCCAGTTAGGAGACTGGTCATTGAGCGGGTGCGTGAGATCGAGGACTTCGCGGTAAACGTCGGGCTCGGGAATGGCAGATTTGTGCTGGGCGACCAAAAGAAGCGCCGCTGCCAGGGTAAAGCCTATCGCCAATGTCTTCCAGTTGTTTCCCATCGACCCAGATGCCCTGCTTATTGGACGTCGGCCACTGCAAAATCGTTCCTGAAATTGTGGTTACTGGCGGGGTGCCCAGAAGCCGCAGCCTGGCGACGCAGCTCCGCACTTGGCGACAATTGAATGGGGATTGAACGGAGGCTACGGGTAGGACCTGATGGCCGACTCTTCGTCTTCCGGCACTTCGAAGATGGTGTAGAGCTTGGTGATTTGCAGCAGATTGTGCACGTTCTTGTTGAGGTTCATCAGTTTGAGATGGCCACCCTGATTGCGCACTGAGGTAAAGCAGCTCATCAACTCGCCCACGCCGGCGCTGTCGATATGACGAACGCTGCCCAGGTTGAGCAGCAGGTTCTTGTATCCCTGCGCCACCGTATCGCGCACCACGTCGCGGAGCACGCCGGTACCGTCGCCCAGCCGCAGTTCGCCCACGATGTCCACAATCACAACGTTATCTCGCAGCCGCGTACTGGTCTTGAGCGTCATAAACCTCCCGGTTACTGAAACTTAAACATAGCTAGCAGGAGAAATACCGCCTCTGCCGCCGCCAGTCCAATCCAGATTCTGCGGCGGAAGCGTGTCCGACCCAAATCGCGTGCCAACTGCATGCGCACCGCCAGCAGTACAGGATCAATCACCGGCGTGGCTTCCGCAACTGCCGGCGGAGACAGCGCTGGCGAACCGACCCCCGCTGCTGCACGGGGCGCGTCCTTCAGAAACACCTTCGGCGTAGAGAGTAAACTGGACCAATCAAGAATCATGAGGCTGGCGTCGGCCCCGAACGCTGCTACCGGTTGCGAGCTTAGTTGCAGAGCAGGCAGCCGTTCCGGCGCGAGCCGGTCGCGCAGATTTCTGAGCAGAGAATGCCACCAGCCACGGTCCAGATCATCTCCGATGAGCTCGCCGACATCTACCGGCCGGGACTCGAGTTGCAGGGGCGGTAGAGTCTCCGGCGAGAGCACATCGGCGAGATTCCCGAAAATGGTGCGGTACCACGGCAACGCCAGCATATCGCCCGCCGAGATGCCGGTATCCACCGGTTTCGAGGTCAGCTCCAGCGGAGGCAATCGCTCCGGAGAAACCTGGTCGATGAAGTTGAGGACGAGCGAACGCCACAGGGAAACCGTGAGCCCTTCCGGCGGTGACAGATCGAGATCAGGCATTCAGTTGCTACTGCTCCTCAGTGCCGGTTGCTGGCGGATGCCGGAACGCTATCCCTCACCGCATAATCGGCCGGAATACGGAACAAGTGCGCCTCCGGTTCGGTGCGCATGATATTAACCAACTTCATCGTACTATGTCCCGACTGGCCGTCGTCGGTTATCGTCAAAACCGTTGTTCCCAGTTCCGGCGAAAACCAGGTTTCGCTGGCGGTGACCACTGGCTTTTCTCTGCCCATCAGGTCAGCATCCAAAGTGCGGGTTGTCCGGGTCCCAATGGCAGTAACGCCTTCAATGTTCCGGCTCCCAAGGGAAACTGTTGTCGTGTCGGAGGGCGAGGTCTGGACCGGGTCCACCTTGTGCTTACTTGTCCCGGTTCTGGAGCGGTCCGCCGGCGGCGCATTGTTAATGGCTCCCGCTGCAATTGGCGACGGGGCTTTAGAGCCAATCTGAATCGTGGAATGCGGGGGGGTTGAAGACCTTTCGTTTGATTGCGAAGACTGTGTCTTAGCGTTCAGGCTGCCTGGTACGTTCGGTCCAACATCTTCCCCAAAGTGATAGATGGTGGCCGTCCTGCTCTTGGGATTCAGGTTGATGACCATGTGCTGCACCGGATCGTTGATTGTTATGTGTTCGTGTTTTTCCGCTGTCGGCTGGGCGGAGGGCATTTCCGACTCTGTGCGCATGCGGCCTTGGCTGTCGCGATAAACCCGGCCCTGGGTCTCGCGGTGAATGCGGCCACCGTTATCGAGAGCTCGGTCGTATTGGGTAATCACAACTGCGGAAAAAGGAGCGTTCTTAAGCGGCTGCGACGTGGCCCCGAGTGCATCCCCGGCGCTCCTGCTTGTAACCTGTGCCCCTGCAATCCCCGTCGTGACGAACACGAACAGCACAGCGACCGACCATCGCAGTTTCATTCCGTGATCTCCATCGGCCAGTGCACGAGTGCGCGTTACGCTGGAGACCATTGTGTGCCGGATTCGACAGTAATGCAACTCTAACGTAACCTTACTGCCAGTTTGCAAGTAAGGCACCCGAACGCGGCGCCAAGTGATGGGGGGGCGCAACTTACGTGCCCTCCCTCCGAAGGACGGCAGGTCCTTTAGGCGGACTGCCCCATGGCGACGCCTGCGGCCGCGGTTCGAACCATGTAGTGCTGCTCGGGAACCGCGAAACCAGCGCTGGTAAACGAGTCCTTGATCAGCTTGTTAGTGTCAAAGTACACCTGCCAATAGTCCTTGTTGTTGCAATAGGGGCGTACGGCAAGCACCGGTCCTGCCAGGTTGAAGGTCAATATCTCGACATCGGGAGCGGGATCCGTCATCACATTCGGAATGCCGGCCAGTGCCTTC
Source organism: Acidobacteriota bacterium (assembly GCA_031296115.1). GTDB lineage: Bacteria > Acidobacteriota > Terriglobia > Terriglobales > Acidobacteriaceae > Bog-257. The sequence goes on from JARLGI010000027.1 coordinate 197,744, forward strand.
TTCAGCAGCGCCATGGCAGAGTGAACATCGACGCCATGCGCCAGCTGGGCCGTCAGGTCCACCCTGCGGTAAGCATTGGTGGAGTAGTTCTGGATGACGTCGCCAAAGATCTTTCCGTTCCCCACGATGTGGCGCACATTGTCCAGTGTGTCGATATAGGTCACGAACAACCCGATCTCATGCACCGTCCCCATAATCCCGCCGGCGGTGACAAAGTCGCCAACCTTAAAGGGTTGGAGAATCACCAGAAAGACGCCCGCAGCAAAGTTGGCCAGCAAGCCGCTCCACGCCAGACCAATGGCCACGCCGCCGGCGGCGATGAGGGCCGCCAGGCTGGTCGTCTGCACTCCAAAGAAGCCTAGGATAGCGATGACAAGAACGATGTTGAGAATGGCCCCGACCGCGTTCTGCATGTAGCGGATGAGGGTGGGATCAATCTTCTGCCTGGTCATGCCGCGGCCGATCAAGCGCAAGGCAAACGCGATCAGCCAACGCCCGACAATCCAGAGCGCAATCGCTTCCAGCACCGATATGCCAAGTGCGATCAGCCCGTTCCAGCCCATCGTCACCAATGCATCCATCTTCGTCTGCATAAGCCAGCTTCCTCCCGGAAAAAATGAGTACCCGCAAGCTGAAGAGACTCCTGCGAGCCGCGAGGATGTTAGCACATCGTTGCAGGGTGGCGGGGGTATGAACACTGCGAAAAAAGCGGCCCGCAGGCCGCTTTCACCTTTTAACTTTTGCCAAATTTTAATCTTCGGAATTGTCCAAGTCCGGTGGCTCACCCTCGTCGGGCTCGATTCCGAACTCCAGCCGCGGCTCGTCGACCGGCCCTTCCGCGCCATCCTTCCTCTTCAGCCGGACGACCGTGATCTTCGCAAACCCCTCTTCGAACTTAGGCGGACGCAGCTTGCCCGCCATGCGCTGCATAACGTCTTCAGGGACGTTGCGGTCGCGCCGCCGATTGCGCTCGATGCAGACCTCGGGCGGCACGTCGAAGAAGACTGCGTGGGCCTCGTAGCCAAAGTCGTGCGCCAGTTTGATCCAGCTGCGGCGCTCATGCGCCGAAAGGTTGGTAGCATCCACATAGTTCCACGGGCGCCGGGCGAGAAGCCGTGCGCGCAGCATGGAGCGCAGGGTAGAAAACACCAAGTCCTGATAGCGCTGCTCGGTAACGTCGTCGAACAGCAGAATCCGAACCATGTCGCTGGAAAGAGGCAGAATGTTGTGCCGTTTGAACCACGTGCTCTTGCCTGAGCCGGGTAGGCCGATAGACAGGACCACCGCACCTTTGGACTTTCGGGACGTGGCCGCTGGCGCTGCTGAAGGCTGCCCGGACGCCGCGGCTGGTTCCGCCAGTTCTCCTGGTTCGGCCGCTTCCGCCGCTTCGCCGGTCGGTCCGCCGGGTCTGGGTAGCGTTGGAGCCTGGCCAGGTGTCTGCGGCCGGCCACCCCCCCCGCGGCGGCCTCTCCGGCGCGAGCGATCGCGCCGCTGTGGCTGCGACGGAGGCTCACCGGCGCCACCGACCTGAGCCCCGGGTCGTGGTTCGTTGGATTCCGGCTGGTCCTCGGACTCCTGCAGCGGAGCCTCGTAGTCGGCCTCGTTTCCGAGGTTGTCGTTGTCGGACGTCGGTTCGGGAAATTTCGGCTGCAGAGGCGCGGGGGGCTCCTGGCCTGGCTTTTCGGGTTGCTGTTTGCGCCGCTTGCCGCGGTCGCGCATCCATCTGCGCATGATGCACTTGTAACACGCTTGACTAGGCTGGAGCAATCGGGATGGCGTTTACGTGCCATTCACGTCCGAAGGGTGACACGTGATGTTCGTCATTTACGCGCTTCACTCCAGGTGCTAGGCTTTCCGTTTGGCCGCATTCTTGTGACGCTCTCGTGCGGCGCATGAAATTACTGTGTTCAATCTCAAGAGCTTTTCCTAGCGAGGCAAAATGGCAATCAAAGTAGGTATCAACGGCTTTGGCCGCATCGGCCGCAACATTCTCCGCACAGCTCTGAAAGACCCGGACCTGGAATTCGTCGCTGTCAACGACCTGACCAATCCCAAGACGCTGGCGCACCTTCTCAAGTACGACTCCATCCTCGGTAACCTGAAAAACGACATTTCCGCCACCGCCGACTCCATCACCGTCGACGGGAAGACGATCCACGTCTTCGCCGAGAAAGACCCCTCCAAGCTGGATTGGGCCTCGGTCGGTGCCCAGGTGGTCATCGAGTCCACCGGCAAGTTCACCAAGGCAGAACTGGCCAAGCAGCATCTCCGGGGACCGGTGAAGAAGGTCATCATCACGGCGCCGGCCAGCGGTGAAGACATCACCATCGTGTTGGGCGTCAATGAAGACAAGTACGACGCAGCGAAGCACCACGTCATCTCCAACGCGTCCTGCACGACCAATTGCCTGGCGCCCATCGCCAAGGTCATCAATGACAACTTCAAAATTGTCTGCGGAACGATGACGACCATCCACTCCTACACCAACGATCAGGTCATCCTCGACTTTCCGCACAAGGACCTCCGCCGCGCTCGTGCAGCCGCGTTGTCAATGATTCCCACTTCGACTGGCGCCGCCAAAGCGGTCTATCTTGCCATCCCCGACTTAAAGGGCAAACTCGACGGCTTCGCCATGCGCGTGCCCACACCCAACGTCTCGGTTGTGGACCTGGTCGTTTTCGTCGAGTAGAAAACCACGGTTGAGGAAGTCAACGCTGCGTTGAAGGCCGCGTCCGAGGCAGGCCCGCTGAAAGGGTACCTCGGCTACGAGACCGCCGAACTGGTCTCGATCGATTACCGCGGCGACGACCGTTCCTCCATCGTGGACGCTCCCATGACGCGTGTCGTGGCCGGTAACTGCGTGAAGGTGATTTCGTGGTACGACAACGAGTGGGGCTATTCCTGTCGTGTCCGCGACCTGATTCATTACATGGCGAAGAAAGGCCTGTAAGCGAAAGCCAGGTGTCAGTTGTCGGTGATTAGTTAAGCATCCCTCTTTTGAAACGGCGCTTCGGACACAGTGGCTCGGGGGGACGGCCGGACTGGATTACTGATAGGTTCTAGCCACTGACATCTGGCTGCTGACAACTGGTTTATTAAGGCTGGTCCAATGTCGAAACTATCGATTCGTGATCTACCGCTGAACAACAAACGCGTCTTCATGCGGGTGGATTTCAACGTCCCGCTCGAGGACGGCCGGGTGATGGACGATACCCGCATCCGCGAAACTCTGCCCACCATCGAGTACGCCCTGCGCCATGGCGCGCGGCTCATTCTCGCCTCGCACCTGGGACGGCCAAAGGGCAAGCCTAATCCCAAGATGAGCATGAAGCCGGTCGCCGAGCGGCTGCGCATCCTGATCGACGATGTGCTGCGCCGCGGCGAGAACGTGGGATTTTCTCCCGACTGCATAGGCACGCAAACCGAGGAGATGGCCGACAAACTGGAGCGCGGGCAGTCGCTGCTGCTGGAAAACCTGCGCTTCCATCCCGAAGAGGAGGCCAACGATCCCCACTTTGCGCAACAGTTGGGCAAGCTTTGCGACTACTACGTGAACGACGCCTTCGGATCGGCGCATCGCGCGCACGCTTCCACCGAAGGCATCACGCACTTCGTCGAAAAGAGTGCCGCCGGCCTGTTGATGGAGAAGGAACTCGAATACCTGGGCAAGGCGCTCGCACATCCGCAGAAACCGTTCGTTGCAATTCTCGGCGGCGCCAAGGTCAGCGACAAGATCGGCGTCATCAAGCACCTGATGTCCAAAGTGGACACCATCATCGTCGGGGGCGGCATGGCGTATACCTTCCTCAAGGCGCAGGGCCACGAGGTCGGCAAATCCATGCTGGAAGCCGACAAGGTTGAACTCGCAGCCCAGACCATGGCCGAGGCGAAAGCTCACAACCTGCAGTTTCTGTTGCCTGTGGACCACGTTGTGGCCGACAAGGTCGCGGCCGATGCTCGCATTCAGAACATCGCCGCGGGCAAGCCGATCCCGCGCGACATGATGGCGCTCGACATTGGGCCGAAGTCGATCGAATTGTTCTCCAATGAGATCGGCACCGCCCGCACCATTGTGTGGAACGGCCCTATGGGCGTCTTCGAGATTCCGGCGTTCGCCAAAGGCACCCGGAAGATCGCCCAGGCCGTGGCCGACAACGGCGCGGCAACTTCCATCGTTGGCGGCGGCGACAGCGTGGCGGCGGTCAAGGATGCTGGAGTGGCCGACAAGATTACCCACATCTCGACCGGCGGCGGCGCGTCGCTGGAGTTCCTGGAAGGCAAGAAGTTGCCGGGAGTGGAAGCGCTGAGCAATAAGTAACGACGTTGACGTTAAAGCAGCAAAAAAATCTGCAAGCGCTGTATTTTTGAAGGGGCGCACCTTCCGGCGCTTCGTAAGACCTTCGCTTTTCCATCCCGAGCCGGCTTCAGCCGGCGAAAGATCGGCTGCTAAAGCTCACTCAAGTAGGAACGGCCTGTCCGCGCCGATCTACAGCTCCCGCCGCCCTTCCATGGCTTTCTGCATGGTCACTTCGTCGGCGTATTCGATGTCGCTGCCGACTGGCACACCTGTAGCAATCCGCGTTATCTTGATAGCCGCCGACTTGAACAGCCGCAACAGATAGGTCGCGGTGGCCTCGCCTTCCACCGTCGGATTGGTGGCCAGGATCAACTCATCCACGCCGCCCGATTCCACGCGCCGCGCCAGGTTGGCAATGCGTAACTGGTCAGGACCGACCCCGTGCAGCGGCGACAACGTTCCATGCAGCACGTGATAGACGCCGTTGTAGTGGCGGGTTTTCTCGACCGCTGCGATGTTGGTCGGCTCTTCCACCACGCACACCAGTCGCTGGTTGCGGGTGGCGCTCGTGCAATACGTACAGGGATCGACGTCGGTGATGTTGTTGCAGATCGAGCACAGGCGCAGGCTGGCCTTCACCTCGCGGATTGCAGCCGATAGTAGCTCGGCGTCTTCGTCGCTGGCCCGCAGGATGTGAAAGGCAAAGCGCTGCGCTGTCTTGCCGCCCACGCCGGGCAGCTTCTTCAGCTCATCAATCAGTCGAACCATCGGTTCGGCAAATCGTGACATACGACCCCGGGGGCTAAAGCCCCATACCAATAGAAAATCCCGGTCACGCGGGCCTGAAGGCCCGTTCTTCCATTGCTTACATTCCCGGCAGGCCCATGCCGCCAAGCATGCCGCCCAGGCTGGACTTGAGGGCATCATCTACTTTGCGCGACGCTTCGTTCACGGCGGCGATCACCAGGTCCTGCAGCATTTCGATGTCACCTGATTTCACGACCCCAGGGTCGATGGCGATGCTCTGCAGCTGTTTTTGCCCGCTCATGCGCACGGTGACGCTGCCCCCGCCGGAGGAGGCCTCGATGGTGATCTGCTGCATCTTCTCTTGCAGCTTCTCGGCCTGCTGTCGCGCCTGCGCCAGCATATCCTGCAAATTGAAACCGCCCATAAGAGACCTCGGGGGCTAAAGCCCAGCACAACAAAGATTGCTTTAGCGCAGGCCTGAAGGGCTGCTCTACCCGTACCTGCCTGCGCGTCAGCCGCGGTCCTTCAAATCGATGACCGTACGGATTTCGGCACCAAACTTTTCCTGCATGCGTTTTACGATGGGGTCCTGTATAGCGCGGCTACGCGCTCCCGCGCCATTCGCCGGACGCGGCGCGCTCTGGGCGGAAACCGCCGGCGTTCCACTGACCATCTTGAAGCGCAGCGGTCTCCCGCCAGCCTTGTTCAAAGCAGCCTGGATAATTCGCTTCGGTTCCGCGCCCAGCGCCACATCAATCATCACCTGTGAGACGGCGACCTTCACCGACACCTCGACGCCGCGCACCGACCACTCACCCTCTTCCAGGTTGTGCGCCAAGACCTGCTGACCAGCGTCTTCCAGTGCGCCGAGCACGGCGGTTCGCGCCGCTTCCACGCTAGGTTCCTTAGTTGCAGGCTCACTTACCGGTTCCGGCTCAACCGCCACCGCCGTCGCGGTCCCGGTCGTCATCGCCCTCGCCGGTGCCGTTTCCAACGCGCTACTGGCCATCTTTGCCGGCGCACCATCGCCGACACTCGGCAGCGATTCGGCTTTCGGCTCGCTCTTACGATTGCGGTCCGCTTCAAAGAGCGAAGGCCTACTGAACGGTGATGCCGCCGGCGCGCGTGACGACGGTGCCTCGGCTTCCGTTGTCGCTCGTGACGGTACGGCGCTCCGTGCGGGAACCGACGACCGCGATCCCGCACCACTTCCCTTGCCCGCTTCCCCACTCAGCAGCTCTTCCAGCGGGAGCAGACGCTTTGCGTGTACCAGCTTCAGCAGTCCCAACTCCAGCAGGAAGCGCTGCTCCTGCTTGTAACCCAGCTCGCCATGGGTGCGGAGCATGATCTGCATGAAGCGCGCCAGCTCCTCTTCGCTGAAGCGCTCGGCAACGCGCGCCACCCGCGCGCGCTCATCGGATGAGATTTGTAGCACCGGCGAATCAGCGCCTGCGACCTTCGACACCATCGCATTGCGCAGGAAGCGCAGCATCTGCTTGGCGAAGTGCTGCGCACTCTGACCTTCCACCAGCAGGCGGTCCACCAGGCGCAGCACGTCCTCGCTGGAGTTGCGCGCCACCGCGTCCATCATGTCTTCCAACACTTCGGACGGCACCGACCCCACCAGGCCCCGGACGATCTCCGCGCCCAGCGTCGTGCCGCATGAAGCAATGGCCTGGTCCATGATGCTGAGTGCGTCGCGCATCGAGCCATCACCGGACTCGGCCAGCAGTGCCAGCGCGTTGTCGTCGGCCTCAATGCCTTCCTGTTTGGCGATGTCACGCAACTGCTGCACGATGTCGTCGAAGCGCACGGCGTGGAAACTGAAGTTCTGGCAGCGCGAGCGGATGGTCTGAGGAATGTCCTCGGGCTGCGTGGTCGCCATCATGAAGATGATGTGGCCCGGCGGCTCCTCCAGCGTCTTGAGCAGCGCGTTGAAGGCCGCGTCGGTGATCTGGTGCGCCTCGTCGAGAATGTAAATCTTGTAGCGGTCGCGGGCCGGCCGATAGCGCGCCGCCTCGCGCAACTCGCGAATTTCGTCAATGCCACGATTCGTTGCCGCGTCGATCTCGATGACGTCTACCGCATTGCCGGCGCGTATCTCGAGGCAGGAATCGCACACCCCGCAAGGCTCGGGCACAGGATGGTCCTGCGACTGGCAATTCAGCGCCATCGCCAGGATGCGCGCGATGGTCGTCTTGCCGATGCCACGATGCCCGCTGAAGATGTAGCCATGCCCGATGCGCTGCCGCTCGATGGCATTCTTCAGCGTCCGGGTCACGTGGTCCTGCCCGATGACGTCGGAAAATTTCTGTGGCCGGTATTTGCGCGCGAGAACCTGGTAACTCATGGAAGGAAGTCTTGATTATACGGTGTGGGGCTGTGGAACGCGCAGCCCAAGTGTCGTCGCTTCACTTGCTGATTTGAGCGGGCTCGTTACTTTACAGCCGCTTCCTCGCGTTTCCGGCGCTGCGCCGGATGGACAAACCAGGCAATCCCGATACTGAACAGGTACAACACAATCATGGGCGCGGCGAAAATGCACATGTTCATGATGTCTGTGGTCGGCGTGATAATGGCGGCGATGATAAAGATGACCAAGATCGAGTACCGGAAATTTCGCCACATCCAGCCGGCCGTAAGGATGCCCATCAGCGACAGAAAGAACACCAAGATGGGCAGTTCGAACACGATGCCCAGGCCCGCGATGATGGTCAGAAACAGGTCCGTGTACTCGCCGATGGTGATCATCGGGGTGAACTGGCCACTGAAGGTGATCAGGAAATCAAGCGCCGCGGGATACACCATCTTGAAGCCGAAGTACCCGCCCGCCAGGAACAGCCCAACGGTGCTGAACATGAAGGGCAATACATACCGCCGTTCATGCCGGTAAAGGCCAGGTGAGATGAAAGCCCAGACCTGATAGAGCACGAAGGGCGATGCCACGAACACCCCGGCCAGCAGGGAAACCTTCAAGTACATGTTGAAGGGATCGGTGGGATTCAGATAGACCAGCTTTTGTTCCAGATGATGATTCGCCAGCGCCTGCATGATGGGCTTCTGCATGAGCCCGAAAATCTGCTCGTGGTACCACCAGCACGCCCCGAAACCGCCCACAATGAAAAGGGCGCTATAGATGATGCGGCGGCGGAGTTCCTCAAGGTGATCGAGGAAGCTCATTCCCGTCATCTCTTCCGAACCGCGTTTTTGGGCGGTTTCCACCAGGGGGCTAGGCATCGGGGCTCGCTGGCTTTGCAGGCACAGGGGTCTCGTCGTGCGGCGGCGGCGGCGGTGGGTCTGTGCTCACCGCCAATCCGGTCTCGGGCCTGGAAATCTGGTCGGAAGTACCGCGGCCGACAATGCCCGGAACGGGTGCGGCCGGCGGCTGCCAGCTACTCTCCGGCGGGAGGATCTTGGGGGGCTCCTCCTGCTTCTTGGCCCGCTCCTCAAGTTCGATGTTCATCATCTCGGTCTCAAGCTGGTTCTTGAACTCATTGCTGGCCCGCTTGAACTCAGCCATAAACTTGCCCAACTGCCGGGCAAGTCCGGGCAGTCGCTTAGGCCCCACCACCACCAGGGCCAGCAGGAAGATGAAGATCATCTCTGGCATGCCGAGATTCATCCCTTTATCATAATGCCCACGTGAACGGGGCAGCAATGCGGTCACTTCCGCGCCAAACTGAAGTTCACGCTCACCAACTCACGTCTCTACCGTCTGTTACGCAGGCGGGAACCAAACGGATTTCGCACCTCGTACCAGGGAACCAGCATCCAAAACAGTAGCCCATACATCGCTCGGGCTGGACTGGAACGCATGGTATAATGCGGCTATTGTCGCACTTGTGCGCTCCACAAATGCCTTCCCGGCCAGCCGAAGGAAATATAAATGGCTCGTAGCTCGCGTCGCTCTGCTCTTCTTGTCCTGGTTGTCATTTTGGCATGCGGCTGTGTTGGCATGCTCTTCGGACAGCGCCTCACCGCCACCACTTCCCCCTCGGGCGACAGCGACGTGCGCGACAGCCTACGTAGCTTCAGCCAGGTCTACGACGTTGTACAGCAGAACTACGCAGAACCGGTGAATCCGGACAAGGCCATTTACAACGGCGCGATTCCCGGCATGCTTCGCGTGCTCGATCCGCACTCCAACTTCTTCGATCCCAAGTCCTACGCGGCCCTGCGCGAGGAGCAACGCGGCAAGTACTACGGCGTGGGCATGCAGGTTGGACCGCGGAACAATAAGGTCATCGTGATCGCTCCCTTTGCCGGCGCCCCGGCCTACCGCGCAGGCATTCGGCCGGGCGACGTGATTATCGCGGTGGATGGCAAGCCGACCGATAACATGAGCACCAGCGATGTCGCTGAATTGCTCAAGGGACCCAAAGGCACGTCCGTAAAGATCACCGTTTTGCGCGAAGGCTCCGACAAGCCTCTTGATTTCACCGTGGTGCGGGACGAGATTCCCCGCTACAGCGTTGACGTACATTTCCTGATTCGTCCGGGAATCGGCTACATCCACGTCTCCGGTTTCCAGGAGACGACGGAGCACGAAGTCCGCGACGCGCTGGACCAGCTTGGCGATATCCACGGGTTGATCCTCGACCTGCGGCAGAATCCCGGCGGCCTGTTGAGTGAAGGTGTGGGCGTGGCCGACCAGTTCCTGAAGAAGGGACAGGTCATTGTTTCCCACCATGGGCGCGCTTCTGCCGAGAAGGTGTATAAGGCGAGCAAAGGAAATGGCGGCAAGGATTATCCCCTGGTTGTGCTGGTGAATCGCGGTACGGCCTCTGCGGCAGAGATTGTCGCCGGCGCCATCCAGGACCACGATCGCGGGCTGATCGCCGGTGAAACCACCTTCGGCAAGGGCCTGGTCCAGACGGTTTATCCCCTGTCGGAAAATACCGGGCTGGCGCTCACGACGGCCAAGTACTACACCCCGAGTGGCCGGTTGATTCAGCGCGATTACAGCAACATTTCGCTGTACGACTACTATTACAACGACCGCGAAGGCAATGCCGGAACCGCCGCCCATGAAGTCAAGATGACCGACAGCGGACGCACCGTGTACGGCGGCGGAGGCATCACTCCTGACGTGAAGATTGCCTCCATCAAGACCAACAAATTCCAGGATACCTTGCTGGAAAAGTACGCTTTCTTCAACTTTGCCAAGCACTACGTCATCGACCACAAGGTCGGCAGACAGTTCGAGGTGGACGATGCCGTGATGCAGGAATTCCGCAAGTTCCTCGACGAACAGAAGGTTACCTTCGCCGAGGCTGATCTGGTCGAGAACAACGACTGGATTCGCGGCAACATCAAGGCGGAGCTGTTCATCAACGAATTCGGCCAGCAGGAAGGCATGCGGGTCCACGCTGAAACCGATCCCGAGGTCCAGAAAGCACTGGACCTTCTGCCGCAGGCGAAGCAGTTGGCGGAAAACGCGAAGCACGTCATCGCGCAGCGAAACAATGCCCGCTTGACGGCCCAGCAAGGCGACACCGCCGCGGCACCGAATCGCTAAGACAGGCAGCTAGCGCTACATCCAAGCCCGCGCGAGCGGGCTTTTCTATACTGTGCGCCGTTCCACTTCGTCTGGTTCACGTACAATTTCCAGCATAGGTCAGCATGGCCAACCACATGACGTCTTCCGCCATGAAAGGTTCCGTACTGGGAGTCATCCTCCACGACATCTGCGAGGAGATCAAGCTGGAGGAGCTGCGCGACATCCTGGGTGCCCGCCGGGTGGAGCGCAGCTTCAAACACGCAACGCCGGAGTACGTCCGCTTCGACAAGCCGCCCGTGGTGGAACAACTGGAACCGGTTGTGTTGAGCAATGGCCAGCAGGTCAGCCCGCAGATTAAGTACTACGACTACGGGGTAGTGAGCGCACTACTCGAATTGCCGTTCGATGCGGATTGGGATGCACTGGTGGATCTGGCCGCTCACTGGGTACCGAGTCCGGAACTGGAGCGCCAGGCACAACAAATCATCCGCGGACGACTCACCCGCATTGCACCCGCGGTCGTCCGTCCCTATCAGGACTGGCTCAGCGAAGACTATTACATCTTCCTCCTCAAGGACGTTCCCGGGAAGCCCTGCGGAGAGGATCTTCTGGCGCAGCACGGCCCGAAGATTGCCCAGATTTTACGAGGCGAGCTCACGCCCTTGGCGCGACCTGAGAATGAAGAAGTAGTGCAGGCGAGCCTTTCTTACTATCCCAATGACCTGGCCGTTGTGGGATGGAATGCAGCGCTGCTCTATGACACGGCTGCCGGCGCGGAAACATCGGTCCAGATCCTGGAATATGCGAATTCGCAGCTGTTGGAGTTTCGTCACTACGACGAGTTACTGACCCGTGAGCTGGCTGGCGTGTATGCGTCTCTCAAGCAGCGCGGTGGCCCCTTGCGCCGTTGGCACATGCGGGGTGAGGCGTCGCGGCTGAACAGCGTCACCGTCGAGGTTACCGAGTTGGTGGAGCGTTCCGACACCGCCATCAAGTTTGTCAGCGACATGTTCTCTGCGCGGTTATACCGGCTGGCGGCGGCGAAAGTCGGCGTCCCCGAATATAAGAACCTAGTCAACGAGAAGCTCAAGATCGCCGAGGGCCTATATCGCTTCCTGATCGACGAATTTCACCAGAGCCGCGGCTTCGTCCTCGAGGTGATGGTGGTCATCATCCTGGTCATCGAGCTGGTTTACCTGTTTCGCGGAAAGTTCTAGCGTTCGGCGGGGCCTGCTCGCTCTTCGCCGACTTCCGCCTGCAGGCTGGCTATAATGGTCGGGGGCACAATGACTTCGATGAAATACGCACGCTGGATGTTCATCGCAGCCGTTCTAAGCAGCCCTTTCTGGCACGCCGAGCGCGCACATTCGGCCGTCGCCGAGAGCGCCGCGACCACGAAGAGCGCCAATGTCAGCGTTCCCGGCAACCAGAAGTGGTTTGACACCGGCATGGACGTGAACGCCGGCGACAAGCTGCACATCACCGCCAAAGGCACGGTCACCATGGGCCAGAACGCCGCTATCACTCCGGCGGGCGCGCCGCGCGGCTGGGTCGACACGTTGCGGCCGTTAATGGTGCCCAGTGCGGGGCGCGGCGCGCTGGTGGGCCGCATCGGCAACAGCGACGCCGCTACTCCGTTCGTTGTCGGCGCCGATGGCTCGGTAACAGCGCCGGTTGCTGGACGCCTGTATCTCGGCATCAATCAGGACGTGACGCAAGCTCCCGACGGCAAATACGAGGTGCACATCGACCGCGTTGTCGCCACCTCGGCTGCGGGCAGCCAGGCCAAGTACAACTTCCAGCCGCTGTTCGCCGAACTCAATCAGAAACTGCCCTATCGGATTTCCGACAAACCGGAGAACGGCAATCCAGGAGACCTAGTCAACTTCGTGCTGGTGGGCACGCAAGAGCAGGTGACAAAAGCATTTAAGTCTGCCGGCTGGTTGCAGGCCGACAAGACCAACAAAGACGCGGTGGTCAGCGCGCTGCTCGCGACCTTGCAGAAAGATCCCTACATGACGGTGCCGATGAGTATCCTCTATCTCTTCGGCCGCCCGCAGGATTTCGGCTTCGAACGCACCGACCCGGTGCTGGTGGCGGCGCAGCGCCATCATTTCCGCATCTGGGACGCACCCTTCAGCACGCCGCAACAGATGCTGTGGGCCGGTGCCGGGACCCACGACATCGGCATTGAGAAAGATCAGCGCTCGGCCAACGCCATTACCCACAAGATCGACCAGGAGGTGGACAAGGAGCGCGACTTCATCGCCGCTACCTTGCAGCAGGCGGGATGGGTGCAGGCGATGGAGTACATGACGCGACCCAACCCCCTCACGGAGACCAAAACCGCGACCGGTGGAACCATCAAGTCGGACGGGCGCGTGCTGGTCATCGTACTGAATAAGACCCAACAGTGACACCAACAACCGGCCTTCTTGGACAAGTCTAGACAGCCGAAACAGCCAAGGCCGGCATCCGTATGAATGCCGGCCTCAGTTGCTTGGAGGAGATCACCCTCAATAACGCTCTTAGAACGTCGATAGCGCCGAGCCCGAGTCGCGCCAGGTGTAGGACCCGAGCATCTTCAGATAGTTGCCACGAAGAAAAGAGTTCGGGTTCTCGATGTTGACCATGCTCATCGAGCCGCGCATCTGCTTCACCGAGACATACTCGTGCTCGGTCATCCAGGCTTCCATGCCGGACAGTACCACGCCGATATGCTCGACGCCGTACTTGAGCAGCGCTGAGGTCATCATGGCGACATGCGCGCCCGCCATCATGGACTTGAGCACGTCGCTGGCGTCGTGCACCCCGCCGGTGATGGCGATGTAGGTCTCGACCTGGTGATAGAGAATGGCGGCCCAGTGCAGCCGCAGGCGCAGCTCATGCGGGCTGCTGAGCACCAGGTTCGGCACTACCTCCATCTCCTCCAGGTCGAAATCGGGCTGGTAGAAGCGATTGAAGATGACGACGCCGTCGGCGCCCGCTTCTGACAGCTTGCGGGCGAAGTTCGCGCACGAGGTGAAGTACGGCCCGAGCTTTACCGCGATCGGCAGCTTGATGCTCTTCCGAATGGCGCGCACCAGGTTGCAGTAGCGGGTCTCCAACTGCTCAGCCGTCATGTTGGGATCGGTGGGCACGTCGAAGATGTTCAACTCGATGGCGTCGGCCCCGGCCTCCTGCATGTACTCGGAGTAGCGCACCCATCCGCCGGGCGAGCTGCCGTTCAGGCTGCCGATGACCGGGATGCTGACCGAGGCCTTGCCCTTATGCAGCAGGTCAAGGTATCGCTCGGGGCCGACATGGTACTTGGGCATGTCGGGGAGGTAGCTTGTCGCCTCGCCGTAGCTGTTGGTGCCGTATTCCAGCGCGCTGTCGATGTTCTCGCTCTCCGCCTCGATCTGCTCCTCGAAGAGCGAGTACATCACGATGGCGGCGGCGCCGGCGTCTTCCAAGCGGGCGAAGTTCTCCAGCTTCTCCGTGAGGGGCGAGGCTGAGACTACGACCGGGTTCTTCAGTTTCAGTCCCAGATAATTGGTGGATAGGTCAATCATGATTCGTCCTCGTCGATTTCTTCTTTATCGGACAGCGCTTTCGTGACAGATTCTGGGTTCGCCTTCGCGTGATGGATCTCGTTAACCATCTCGGTCAGCTCTTTAGGGAAGGGTTCTTTCTTCAATGGCTTTCTACCGTTAGCCGTCGGCATCCCCGCAATGAGGATCGTCTCGATTCTGTCTAGATCCTTCTTGTCAACGACAAAAGCAGAGAAGTAGTTCCAATGGTTGAAGTAACGAGATTGTGGAACACGGGCATGGGCCGCAAGTCTCGACCGAAGAATCCCTGCCTGGCCCACATAGTAGGGCACGTCGTCTCGATAAAGCACGTAAACGCCAGATTGCGCGAGCATGTCAATTGTCTTGTATAGCCATTGTGTGCGTGCTGGCGGGTTCTTCTTCGAGCCCACTACAGCTCTTGGTTTGGGCAGCCGGCGGTAGAACACCTCTCTGGGCCACATTCGTGCGTACGGAACCTCAAGTTCCACTTCTGCATTGTCGGCCATGATCGCGTCTCGCTCCTATTTCTTCTCAAAGTTCATCGACGCCATATGTTGGTACAGCTTCCACCGCTCGTTGACGTTTTCCTGCGCCTGCTTCAGCAGCTTCATGGCTTCGTCGGGATCGCTGTTCACCAGCATGGTGTACCGCGTCTCGTTGTAGATGTACTTCTCCAGCGGGATGCTGGGCGCGCGCGAATCCAGCACGAAGGGATTCTTCCCTTCCCTGGCCAGCGCCGGGTTATGGCGGAACAGCGGCCAGTGTCCGGAGTTGACCGCGGCCTTCTGCTGGTCGATGCCGTAAACCATGTCATAGCCGTGCGCGATGCAGTGGCTGTAGGCGATGAGGATGGACGGTCCGTCGTAGGCTTCGGCCTCGAGGAACGCCTTCATGGTCTGGGTGTCGCTGCCCCCCATGGCGATGTGCGCCACGTAAGCCCGGCCATAGTTCATGCCCATCATGGCGATGTCCTTCTTGGGAGTGCGCTTGCCGGCGGCGGCGAACTTCGCCACCGCGCCCATGGGAGTCGCCTTCGACATCTGGCCACCCGTGTTGGAGTACACCTCGGTATCGAGCAGCAGGATGTTGACGTTGGCGGTGGACGCCAGCACGTGGTCAAGCCCACCGTAGCCGATGTCGTAGCCCCAGCCATCGCCACCGATGATCCATACACTCTTCTTCACCAGGGTGTCAGCCACCGCCAGCAGATCGCGGGCTATTGGTGACTTATCTTTCGCCAGCTTCTCCTTCAGCGCCTTCACCCGATCGCGCTGGGCGAAGATGCCTTCTTCGGCGGACTGGTCGGCCGAGAGAATCTCCACCGCGAGCTGATCACCTATGGTGGATGCCATCCGCTGCACAAGCTCCTTGGCGTAGTCGCATTGCTTGTCGATGGCCAGCCGGATGCCCATGCCGAACTCGGCATTGTCCTCGAACAGCGAGTTCGACCACGCCGGACCGCGACCTGCGGCGTTCACGCTGTAAGGCGTGGTGGGCAGGTTGCCGCCGTAGATCGAAGAGCAGCCAGTGGCGTTGCCGATGACCGCCCGGTCGCCAAACAGCCGGGTCATCAGCGAGATGTACGGCGTCTCGCCGCAACCGGCGCAGGCGCCAGAGAACTCAAACAGAGGTTCCAGCAGTTGCTGGTCTTTCACCTGCCCATGTGACAGCTTCTCGCGCGCGAATTCGGGGATCTTCAAGAAGTAGTCCCAGTACTCGTTGTAGCGCTCGCGCAACGCAGGCTGTGGCTCCATGTTGATGGCGCGGTGCTTGGCTTCGCTCTTGCTCTTGGCCGGGCAGACGGCAACGCAGAGTCCGCAACCGGTGCAGTCTTCAGGCGCGACTTGAAGGGTGTACTTCAACTCACTGAATTCTCGCCATTTCGGTACGGCTGTCTGGAAGCCTTCCGGCGCATGGTTGACCGCCTTATCATCGTAAATCTTGGCGCGGATAACTGAGTGCGGGCAGACCATGACGCACTTGCCGCACTGAATGCACAGTTCCTCGTCCCAAACCGGAATCTCCAGCGCGATGTTGCGCTTCTCCCACTGCGTGGTCGCCGTGGGAAAGGTGCCGTCAACAGGCAGCGCGCTGACTGGGATCTGGTCTCCGTCGCCGGTGATCATCAGGGCTTCGACGTTGCGCACGAAATCAGGCGCATTAGCGGGAACCGGCAGGCGAACATCGAACTTCGAGGTGATCGTCGTCGGGACTTTCACTTCGTAGAGATGCTCAAGGGCCGAATCCACGGCTGCGAAGTTCTTCCATACGATGGATTCACCGCGCTTGCCGTAGGTCTTCTCGATGGAGTGCTTGATGGCGGCGATAGCTTCGTCGCGCGGCAGCACGCCGCTGATGGCGAAGAAGCAGGTCTGCATGACGGTGTTAATGCGCCCGCCCATGCCGGCGGCGCGCGCGACTTCGACGGCGTCAATCACGTAGAACTTCAGCTTCTTCTTGATGATGGTTTCCTGCGCCGAGCGCGGCAGGTTGTCCCAGACCTCATCCGGACCAAAGGGGCTATTGAGCAGAAAGACCGCGCCGGGATCAGCAGCCTTGAGCACATCCAGCCGCTCCATGAAGCTGAACTGGTGGCAGCCCACGAAATTGGCGCGCGAAATCAAGTACGTCGAGTGAATCGGCTTCTTGCTGAAGCGCAGGTGCGAGATGGTGACCGCGCCCGACTTCTTCGAGTCATAGACGAAGTAGCCCTGCACGTTGAGGTCGGTTTCTTCGCCGATGATCTTGATGCTGTTCTTGTTGGCGCCCACCGTACCGTCAGCGCCCAACCCGTAGAACATGGCGCGCACCGTGCGGGCGTCTTCCGTGGAGAACCTCGGATCGTAATTCAGGCTGGTGTGGGTTACGTCGTCATTGATGCCGATCGTGAAGTGGCTCTGTGGAGCGGGCTTCTTGAGTTCCTCGAAGATGCTGTTCACCATCGCCGGGGTGAATTCCTTGGACGACAGCCCATACCGCCCGCCCACGACTTTGGGGAAGGTCGCCATAGGCGCCTTACCGGCAGTGAAGCCCTCCGTCAGCGCGGTGACGACATCTTGGTAGAGTGGCTCTCCAATCGCGCCCGGCTCTTTTGTCCGGTCGAGCACAGCAATGCTTTTCACCGTTGCCGGCAAAGCCTGCAGGAAGTGCTCGACGGAGAACGGCCGCATTAGGCGGACTTTCAGCACGCCGACCTTCTCGCCCTTTTCGGTCAGGTAATCGACGGTTTCCTGGACCGCCTCCGCACCGGAGCCCATGACAATAATCACGCGCTCGGCATCGGCAGCGCCGTCATACTGGAACAGCTTGTATTGGCGGCCGACAAGCTGCGCGAACTTGTCCATCACGTTCTGCACAATCGTGGGACAGGCCAGGTAGTAAGGATTTACCGTCTCGCGGGCCTGGAAATAAACGTCAGGGTTCTGGGCCGAGCCACGCAGCACGGGATGGTCGGGCGAAAGCGCCCGGGCGCGATGCCCGTGTACCAGTTCGTCGTCGATCATGGCGCGCATGTCGTCGAGGCTGAGCTCTTCAATCTTGGAAACTTCGTGCGAAGTGCGGAAGCCGTCGAAGAAATGCAGGAACGGAATGCGAGATTCCAGCGTGGCGGCGTGCGCAATCAAGGCCAGGTCCATCGCCTCCTGAACGGAATTGGAGGACAACAGCGCGAAACCGGTGGCACGGCAAGCCATGGCGTCCTGGTGGTCGCCGAAGATGGAGAGCGCGTGCGTGGCGATGGAACGCGCCGCCACATGGATCACGGTGCTGGTCAGCTCACCGGCGATCTTGTACATGTTGGGGATCATCAGCAGCAGGCCCTGCGCCGAGGTAAACGTTGTCCCCAGAGCGCCTGCCTGCAACGCACCGTGAAGGGCGCCGGCCGCTCCGCCTTCACTCTGCATCTCGATGACCGTAGGCACCGCGCCCCAGATGTTCTTGTCGCCCACAGCGGCCCAGGCGTCCGAGGACTCGCCCATGGGCGAGGAGGGCGTAATGGGATAAATCGCGGCAACTTCGCTGACGTGGTAGGCCACGTGAGCGACGGCTTCATTGCCGTCCAGCGTTACTTTGTTTCTCGGCATTTTCCCTCCAGCTGACCCTTCGGCTTGGGAAGAGGTCCGCACATCGGCTTGGCCGGCCGATGAATCCGTAGAAAGGGTGGCGGCCGGCCCGGTTGCGTATTCGGTTGTTGTCACGTCGTTCGTCCCCAAACCGGATGAGTGCCCTGTCTGTCCCTCTTCAGGAGCTCGTACTATCCACCATAACGGGAGCCTGACAAACGGGCTGTGATGGGTGTACTAACAACCTTGTGATGCGCATCACATACAGGGGTTCGAGGCTGTGGGCGGAAAGGGCTTGCGGAGAGTCAGTTTCCGGGCAGCCCGACCATTCAGACGGAACCGTAATCCGACACTTCCTAGAAGCGGGCTTGAACGAAGCCGCTTTGCGGCGGACGCGTGCGCATGGGTTGTCGATCCGACAGCGTTACAGGTGAGTTGAGCTAGGTTGTGTCGCAGAGAAGGAGGCGTCTCTGTGACCCATCTACGCCAGATCATGCTGGAGGAACTA
>JARLGI010000028.1 GCA_031296115.1 Acidobacteriota bacterium
CGACGGAGACGTTGACTAGGGAAGCTTACTGGACAGAGCTGGCGGGTTAAGAACAGCAGGTCCTTCGCTTCGCTCAGGAAGACAAGGGCTATAGGGTGTTAGCTGAAAGCTGACGGCTGATGGCTGGCAGCTCAAGCACTGGGCGGTCGACAATTGGTAGGTCAAGTGCGTTTGGAGCACTTTGTCTAGGTTCGAAACCTAGCCGCCCAGCCAGAGTTCAGTTGGCTGTGGTCGGTTGTCAGTTGTCAGATAATGCAACTGAGAACTGACAACTGCCAAAGTGATGCATCGCGCGCGCGAACAAGAGCAGATCCCTCGTCCGCCGCGGCGGACTCGCGATGACAAGACTGTAAGGGATCATGCTTTGTACCGGGAGCTGGCGGCAGGTAGCTGGCAGCTTCGAACTGAGGGCTGACGGCTGAAAGCTGACGGCTTAAACAAACACCCAGCGGTTACTCAACCAGGTATTGCGGGGTATTTGAAAATGGAAACAGCAGCGAAGACCAGCACGGGTTCTCCGGTGATTACGGCCGAAGCGGCAACTTCGGCGATGGCGCCTGAGAAGAAGTCGTCAACCCAGAGCAGCGAGCCGAAGGGCGAGAAGAAGCCGGTTCGAGCGCGCCACGACGATAAGTGGAAGATTTTCTCTGGCACGGCGAATGACGGATTGGCAAGAGAGATTTGCGAATACCTCGGCCTTCCGCTGGGGCAGGCGCACATCGACAAGTTCTCCGATGGCGAGACCTACGTGCAGATCATGGAGAACGTTCGCGGCGCGGATGTTTTCCTGGTGCAGCCGACGTGCGATCCGGTGAATGAGCACCTGATGCAGTTGCTGCTGTTGATCGATGCACTGAAGCGGGCGTCAGCCCGGCGCATCACGGTGGTGATTCCGTATTTCGGCTACGCCCGGCAGGACCGCAAGGACAAGCCGCGGGTTCCGATTTCGTCGAAGCTGGTGGCCGATCTGCTGACCACGGCCGGCGCGGACCGGGCTCTGGTAGTCGACATGCACGCGCCGCAAATCCAGGGGTTCTTCAATATTCCTGTGGATCACCTGTTTGCGTCGCCGGTGCTGGTTGGGCATTTCAAGGAGTTGCAGCTTCCGGACCTGACGGTGGTTTCGCCGGATGCTGGCGGCGTGGAGCGCGCGCGCTTCTTCGCCAAGAAAATGGATTCGGCGCTGGCTATCGTCGACAAGCGCCGCGTGGAGATGGATGTGACCGAGGTGATGCACGTCATTGGCGATGTGCACGATCGCACCTGTCTCATCCTCGACGACATCATCGACACCGCCGGCACGCTGGTGAAGACCTGCCAGGCGCTGCTCGATGCGGGCGCCCGCCAAGTATATGCGTGCGCTACTCATGCCGTGCTTTCGGGCCCGGCGATCGAGCGAATTGCGAAATCGGGGTTGGTCCAGTGTGTAGTGACCAACACCATACCGCTAACGGAGGCAGCCAACGCCGAGCCGAAGATCAAGCAATTGAAAATCGGCGGGCTGGTGGGCAGGGCGATCCAGTCGATACACGAAGAGACCTCCGTCAGCAGACTGTTCTTATAAAGGAATGAAGCATGGCTACAGCAACCGCAGAAAAGATTGACAAGAACGTAGAAGCCAAGCCGCGGCAAAGCGGCGGCAAGAATGATGCCCGCCGCTTGCGCAAGAGCGGCCTGATTCCCGCCGTGCTGTATGGCGCGGGCCTAGAACCGCTAAACCTCGCCGTTGATCCCAAGCAGATCAGCCGCATCCTGCGCTCGGAGCAGGGCCACAACACCATCTTCGACATGGCGGCGGGCGGCGACTCCGGCAAGGTGATGATCGTTGACTGGCAACATGAGCCGATTAAGGGCGCACTGCTGCACGTCGACCTGAAGCGCATCGCCATGGACAAGCTGCTGCAGGTGAGCGTGCCCATCGTGATGAAGGGTGAGGCGCCGGGTGTGAAGTTGCAGGGCGGCGTTCTGGAGCAGATGTTGCGCGAGGTCGAGATCGAGTGCCTGCCGGCAGCCATTCCGGGACACATCGACGCCGATGTCAGCCAAATGGTGTTCGGGCAGACGCTGCGCGTTGCCGATCTGCCGCACAGCGACAAGATCAAGTTCATCACCGACGAGAACCAGGCAGTTGCCCACGTAACGGCGGTGAAGGAAATCGTCGCTGCCACGCCTGCTGAGGGTACTGAGGTCGCGGCCACCACTGCTGAGCCCGAAGTCATCAAGAGGGGCAAGCAGGAAACCGAAGGCGAAGCTCCGGCCGAGGGCGGCGCGAAGGCCGAGAAGGCCGAGAAGAAGAAGTAAGCGTTGTGAAACTGATCGTCGGGCTCGGCAATCCGGGCATCGAGTACCAGTTCACACCGCACAACATGGGTTTCCTTGCGGTGGACCGCATTGCCGAACAAATCGGCATCCGGGTCAACAACCGCAACTGCCGCTCGCAGACCGGGCGCGCAGTTTTGGCGGGGCAGGATGTAGTGCTCGCCAAGCCGGAAACCTACATGAACCTGAGTGGGGCCTCGGTTCGCGAGTTGGTTCGCGAATACGAGGTGCAGCCGGAGCAGGACCTAATCGTCATCTACGACGAGCTGGATTTGCCATTCGGCAGCATTCGGATTCGCCCGCGAGGTAGCTCGGCGGGACATAACGGAATCGCGTCGGTGATCGGGACGCTGGGGACGCAGGAGATCATGCGCATCCGGCTGGGAGTTGGGCCCGATCATCCGGTGGGTGACGGCGCGCGGTATGTGCTGTCGCAGTTCAAGAAGGCGCAGTATCCGGTGCTCGATCAGGTGCTCGAATCGGCCGCTGAAGCCGCGCGGGTGATCCTGAAAGACGGTGTGCAGGCGGCGATGAACCGCTTTAACCGGAAAGAAAAAGAAGAGGCTTCGAGCACCTAGCTTCGAGCCAAAAAGAATTTTGGGAAATTCGGAAGTGCAGGTTTTGGCAGTACGACTGGAAGCGTGCAACTGAGGTTAAGACTCGGAGCTCGCAGCTCGTCACTCGCTGCCGGGAGAAAACAATGCGTACTTATGAGTTGATGTTCATTTTGCGGCCCGACATGGTGGAGGAAGACCAGGACAAGTTGGTCTCGACCCTGGAAAACCAGATTCAGGCTGCCGGTGGCGCGGTGAAGAGCGTTGAGCGGATGGGCAAACGCCGGCTGGCATACGTCGTCCGCAACTTCCAGGACGGTATCTATGTGTTGCTGACGTTGGAAGGCGAAGGCGGCATGGTGAAGGAAATCGAGCGCCGGTTGCGTGTGAACGAACCTGTGATCAAGTTCCTTACGGTCCGCGTCGACGAAGAGCAGAAGCGCATGGCGAAGATCAAGGCCATTCGCGACACCAAGGTCCGCGGCAAGGGAACTCGGGCCGCAGCGATTGCGGCGGAAGCTGCGGTCGCGCCGGAACCTCTCACACCCGCGTCTGTTCCCGAGACGACAGAAGCGCCCACTGGAGCGTAGGAACTGACAACTGGTCACCTATGACCGGTAACTGCGCGAGTATCGCGCTCAAGGAGAATCATGGCAGACGAAACGACTACTACACCGCCGCAACCGGCGGCCAGTGAAGCGCCCGCGCCTCGTCCCGAAGGCGGTCAGCGTCCGGAAGGCGGACAACGTCCCGAAGGCGGTTCGCGTCCGGATGGACCTCGTGGTCCGCGTGGTGCGGGCCGTCCGGGCGGTGGGCCCGGCGGGCCGCGTGAAGGCGGACGAAAATTTTTCCGGCGCAAGAAGGTGTGCAAGTTCTGCGTCGAAAAGATCGACAGTATCAACTACAAGGATGTGCGGCTGCTTTCGCAGTTTGTAGCGGAAGCCGGCAAGATCGTGCCGCGCCGCCTGACCGGCGTTTGCACGCCGCATCAGCGCCGGCTGGCCGACGCCATCAAGCAGGC
>JARLGI010000029.1 GCA_031296115.1 Acidobacteriota bacterium
AACCTGGGAATCGCGGCGCGATTCCCACATTCCCACCGCCCGGCTACTGCTATCTATTTTTCCAAAACCTATCCCCAAAGGAGTCTTCCTCACCGCCTGCACCTTCTCTCTTCAGCCTCATTCTTCGATTAGAAAAGACTGCTAGTACTCGATTCCGCGCTGCGCCTCGATGCCCTTGGTGTAGGCATGTTTCACCTCACGCATCTCGGTGACGGTGTCGGCGATTTCCACGATGTCGGGATGC
Source organism: Acidobacteriota bacterium (assembly GCA_031296115.1). Taxonomy (GTDB): domain Bacteria; phylum Acidobacteriota; class Terriglobia; order Terriglobales; family Acidobacteriaceae; genus Bog-257. Next base: position 245 of record JARLGI010000029.1, read on the forward strand.
GCGTTGCGGCCGGTGAGGATGACGTGCACCATTTCCGGCTTCTTCTTGAGGGTCGCGACAACCTTCTGGGGGTCGAGCATCTTGTAGGTGATGGCGTAATTAATCTCGTCGAGTACCACTAGGTCCCACTTGTCGGAGAGGATCTCGCGCTCGGCTTCAGCCCAGGCTTCCTCGACCAGGCGAACGTCCTCCGGATCGGTCTCGGCGCCGCCGACCTTTACGAAGCCACGGCCCATCTGCTTGATGATGAAGTTGTCGCCGAACGCTTTGACCGCGTCGAGTTCGCCGTAGTGCCAGGAGCCCTTGAGAAACTGCAGCATCAGGACGCGCATACCGTTGCCGACCGCGCGCAGGGCGGTACCCATGGCGGCGGTGGTCTTGCCCTTGCCCGGGCCGGTGTTCACGATAATCAATCCGCTGCGCACATCTGCCATGGGAGACTCCTTGCCAAGCTGGGGTTATTACCGCTGTTGCGGCGACAACGATTCAGCCGGGGTTTCCAGCATAGCATTGGCCGCATCCATGCCGGAGCGGATGCAGTCTGGCACGCCGATCCCGTGATAGGCATTCCCGGCGAGAGCGAGGCCGGGAATCTCCGCCACGCGCTGTTCGATCCGTTGGACCCGGGCGATGTGTCCCGGTTCGTACTGCGCCATGGCGCCGCGCCAGCGGTACACGCGCGAGAAGATGGGCCGGGCGTCGAGCTTGAGAATGTCCTTAAGCTCGCGATGGACCGTCTCCAGGATTTCATCGTCGGTGAATCCGAGGATGGCCTCGTCCCGGGCACCGCCGAGGAAACAGCGGAGAATTCCTTTGCCTTTGGGAGCGCGATGGGGAAACTTGTTGTGCACGAAGGTGCAGGCCAGCATGCGCGTGCCTTCGCTGCGCGGCACGAGAAAACCAAAGCCCGCCGGCAATTTCTCGATTTGATCTTGGTAGTAGCCAAGCGCGACCGTGACCGACGAACTGTAGGTGATATCGAGCAAGTCGCGCGCCAGGCCGCGATTGACGCCGTCGAGGAGCGTGCCGGCGGCGTTGGCAGGAGTGGCAAGAATGACGGCATCGTAGCGCTCATCGCCATTCATCTCGATCGCGACCCGCCAGCCACTACTCTCGGGATAGATGCGGAGAACGTGACTTCGCAGACGGATGGAATCGGGCTCCAGGCGGGCGACAATGGCGTCCACCATCTGTTGCATGCCGTCCTTCAGAGAGGTAAACAGCGGACGCGGGGGCTGCTTGTGGGCTGCTTGCGCCATTTTCTTGTGCGCGGCCAGCATGGCGAGGCTGAGGCTGCCATACTTCTCCTCCATCTCCACAAAGCGCGGCAGCACGGCGCGGGCGCTCAGCTTCGCAGCATCACCGCCGTACACGCCGGAGAGCAGGGGATCGGCCAGGCGGTCCACCACTTCCGCTCCAAAGTGGCGCTGGACCAGTTCGGCAATGCTTTCGTCGTCCTGCATAGGACGCGGGGGATGCAACAACTCGCGCGCCATGCGTACTTTTGTGGCCCAGGAAAAAAGCGGTGACAGAGCGGTCGGCACCAGGCGGGTCGGCACCATGAACATCAGCCCGTCGGGCATCACGACCAGCTTGCCATTGACCAGGATGTAGGTCTTACGCTGGGCGTCGTTGGAGCCGATAAGCTGGTTGGCGATGCCGAGTTCCTTGCACAGCGAGGCCGCCCACGGTTTTTCGGTGAGAAAAGAGTCGGGGCCGGCTTCCACGAGACAGCCGTCTACCCAGTCCGAACACATGGATCCGCCGAGGCGCTGACCGCTTTCAAAGAGCGTGTATTCCAGTTCAGCGCCGGCCACCCGGGCTTTCTCCAGGTAGAAGGCGGCGCTCAGTCCGGAGATTCCGCCGCCAATGATGGCTATCCGCTTCATGCTTTAGGAAATTTTCTCAGCCGTAATGGAGATTTTGCAATTCGAGGCCAACCCATTCAGCCGGGTTTGTGCCAAATCCGCAACGGCGTGAATGAACAGGGGAGAGTCATTCAAAGACTCGGCGCGATACAGTTTCATGCCGCGCTCCCCAGCATACTGCCGAAACAGGATGTCAATGTCGAAGAGGATCTCGACGTGGTCGCAGACGAAGCCGATCGGCTGGACGAACACGCCCGTGTGACCGGCGTCGCGCAAGCTGGTGATGGTGTCTTCGACGGTCGGCCCTAGCCACTCGCCGCCCGACATCCCCTGGCTCTGAAACGCGAAGCGCCATCCCCCTATTTCGGGAACCGTTGCAGCCACCAGCGCCGCGGTCTCGCGCGTCTGCGCTTCGTACGGATCGCGCTCGACGATGGTTCGTTGCGGGACGCTATGGGCGGTGAACAGCACCGGCAGTTGCGAGCCATGCTGAGCGCATGCCTGCGTCCAACTCGTGCGCAGCTTCTCGGCAAGAGCTTGGATCAGCAGCGGGTGGTCGTGCCACTCCGAGACGAAGTCGATGACGAAAGGCGCTGGAGCTCCGAACAGGACAGCTTTGTAGAGCCCGACGCTAGTTTGGGAATTGTGTGGCGCAAGACAGATGGCGACCGCGCGCTCGACCCCATCCGCAGCCATTTGCTTCAGGGTGTCGGCGATGAAGGGATGCCAGTTGCGCATGCCGACGTACGCCGGCAGACCAAGCTCGCGAGCGACGCCGTCGGCCTGATGGCGGGTGATCCGAGTGAGGGGCGAGCTGCCAATCAGCGAGTAGCGGCGCTGCACCTCGCGCACAACCGCTTCCGGCATGGGGCGCCCGCGCGAGATGTTTCGCAGGAATTCGGGAATGTCCTCGACCCGCTCCGGACTGCCGTGGGCGATGAGCAGCACTGCGTCTTTGCTCATGCCGTTCTCGTGGCCGACGAGCTGAATTCGTGCACAAACTCGGCGAGGTTCTTCACGTTGTCCACCGGCGTGTTGGGAAGAATGCCGTGACCGAGGTTGAAGATGTGTCCCGGACGCGCATCGGCGAGGCGGAGGATGTGTTCGGCGCGCTGCTTCAACTCCCGCCACGGCGCGAACAACGTCACGGGGTCGAGGTTGCCCTGCACCGCATGGTCGTGGCATACGGTCCGCCAGCCTTCGTCGAGGGGAATGCGCCAATCGAGCCCGATGACCTCCGCGCCCGTTTCGGCCATCGAAGGTAGTAAGGTTGCGCTGTCGGTGCCGAAGTAGATGATGGGCACCTTGGTTTCCTTCTGCAGCCGCTGGATGAGTTGCGTGGTCGGCATAAGCGCGTAGCGACGGTAGTCCTCGACGCTGAGGCATCCGACCCAACTATCGAAGATCTGCAGGACATCGGCGCCAGAGCGTACCTGCTGTGCGGCGTACTCCACCAGCACGTCCACCAGCTTGCTGACCAACTCGTCCCACAATTCGGGTGAGTTGTACATCAGCTTCTTGACCTCAAGGTAGTGACGCGAGCCGCCGCCCTCAACCATGTAGCTGGCGAGGGTGAAGGGCGCGCCGCAGAAACCGATGACCGGCAGCTTGGCGCCGAAATGCTTCACCACCAGCGACACTGCGTCAGCCACGTAGCCCAGATCGGCAGCTCGGTCAGTGCGCAGCAGCTTGACGTCTTCGGCGGTGCGCAGGGGCTTCTCGATGACCGGCCCCTCGCCGCCCTCGAAATGGAAGGGCAGGCCCATGACTTCCAGAGGCAGGAGCAGGTCAGCGAAGATGATGGCCGCGTCCACCTTCAGGAACTCGGCAGCGGTAATGGTCACTTCCGCCGCGAGTTGGGGTTTCTTGCAGATCTCGACCAGCGAATGGTGCTTGCGGACATCGCGGTATTCCTGCATGTAGCGGCCGGCCTGTCGCATGAACCAAACCGGAGTGGTGTCGACCGGAAGACGTCGGCAAGCCCTTATAAAGAGGGAATCGGGAGCGGACATAAACCACTATCGTAGCATTCCGCGTCACCGGCCATGTGACCTGAATCACAAGCAGGCGTGCGTCTTTGCCCGCGGGGAAAAGCCCGTTCCGACCTCACGCCTGTGCGCGCCGTCACCGCCACGCCCGGCCCTCGCTTTCTACAATCTTTTGTTCCAGCAGAAATGCCTGACCACCAGCCAATTCGGGTCAATCCCTGGATCGTGACTGCCGCCGTCATGCTGGCGACGTTCATGGAAATCCTGGACACGACGGTGGTCAACGTGGCGGTCCCGCATATTGCGGGAAACCTGGGTGCAACGGTGGAGGAAGGTACGTGGGTCGTTACGTCGTACCTGGTGTCGAACGCCATCATCCTTCCCATGGCCGGGTGGCTGGCAAACCGCTTTGGCCGCCGCCGTATTTTGGTCACTTGTGTCACCGGATTCACTCTGACGTCGCTGCTCTGTGGCATGGCCACATCATTGGAATGGCTGATCTTCTTCCGCGTGCTGCAAGGGCTGACCGGGGGCGGATTGCAGCCCCTGGCGCAGGCGGTCCTGCTAGAGACGTTTCCTCCCAAGAAGCATGGAACGGCAATGGCGGCGTTCGGACTGGGCATCATTCTGGCGCCCATTCTCGGTCCCACGCTTGGCGGATGGATCACCGACAACTACACCTGGCGCTGGATTTTTTACCTCAATCTGCCCGTGGGCGCGCTGTCGGTCATCATGATCAGCGCCTTCGTGCACGATCCCGACTACATCCGGAAGCAGCGGACCGGCGGGGTCGACCTCTGGGGCATCGGATTTCTCGCGCTGGGATTCGGAATGCTGCAAGTCGTGCTGGATACCGGACAGCGCAAAGACTGGTTCGGCAGCAGCCAGATTCGAGCGTGGACCGCACTGTGCGTCTTCGGCCTGGTCGCCATGGTTGTCCGGGAGTTGAAAGCGCGCCATCCCATCGTCGACCTCCGCGTGCTCAAGGACCAGACCTTCAGCGCTGGCGTCTTCCTGATGACCATGCTCGGCTTCGTCTTGTATGCGAGCCTGATGCTGCTGCCGATTTTCCTGCAAACGCTGCTGGGCTACCCGGCATTGCAGGCGGGCCTGGCACTCTCGCCTCGCGGACTGGGTTCTATGCTAATGATGCCGGTCGCCGGACAGCTCACCAACCGCTTCGATCCTCGCAAGCTGATCGCGGCCGGGCTGGTGGTCGGCGCTTACACCATGTTCAGCCTGTCGCATCTGAACTTGAATGCCGGCTATTGGGACATCTTCTGGCCCCAGGTGATCCAGGGCGGCGCCATGGCGTTCCTGTTCGTTCCGTTGATGGCGGTCAGCATGTCAGGTATTGCGAAGGAGAAGATGGGTAACGCCACCAGCATCTACAACCTGATGCGCAATATCGGCGGCAGCTTCGGCATCGCCACCATGACAACGTTCCTGGCGCGTCGCAACCAGGTGCACCAAGACCAACTGGTGAGCCACATTACGCAGTACGACCTGCGCACTCAGATGACGCTGCGCGGAGTGCAGGGCTGGTTCCGGCTGCATGGCTACAACTCGGTGGATGCCGGGAAGAAGGCGCTGGGCGCGGTATATGGCATGGTGCAGCAGCAGGCGGCCATGCTGTCCTTTGTCGAGGCGTTCTGGGTGATGGGCATCATCTTCCTCTGCATGGTTCCGCTGCTCTTCTTAGTGCGCAACGCGCGCGACTTGCATCCCCACACACCAGGCCGCAAGGAACGAGCGCGGACCGAGTTGCCAGTGGAGGCGCCGGCCGAACCCGAGCTGACCGGGGTTATGCCTGAGGCGCGGTTATCCGTGTCACCCTTAGAATCGACCCATGGAAGTGCCGACGAGCACACAGCTGTCCTATCGCGGACGCCTTGCCCCGTCCCCCAGCGGGCCACTGCACATTGGGCACGCGTGCACTTTCTGGACGGCCTACCAACGGGCGCTCGCGCAGAACGGAACTCTGGTCTTCCGCAACGAGGATCTCGACCCGCAACGCTCCAAGCCCAAGTTCGCGTCGGCCATGATGGAGGACCTGAAATGGCTCGGTCTTCGGTGGCAGGAGGGCCCTGATGTGGGCGGACCGTTCGGCCCTTATGAGCAGAGCGCCCGGCGGGAGTTTTATCTGGCGGCATGGAGCAAGCTGCGCGATGGTGGATTCATCTATCCGTGCACCTGCTCCCGCAAAGACTTGGCGACCTCGGCGGCCGCGCCCAATGAAGGCGATGATGAGCCGCTGTACTCTGGCCGTTGTCGCGAGAAGATCGGCGAGGCGATATGCCACCAATCACCTGCAGGGGTGAACTGGCGATTTCGCGTGCCCGACGGCGAAGCAATTGTTTTCGCTGATCTGCGGCAGGGACCCCAACAATTCGTGGCGGGCGAAGATTTCGGCGACTTCGTGGTGTGGCGGCGCGACGATGTTCCGGCTTATCAGCTGGCGGTTGTGGCCGACGATGCTGCCATGCAGATCACGGAAGTGGTGCGCGGCGCCGACCTACTGAAGTCCACGGCACGCCAGTTGCTGATGATTCGGGCCCTCGGTCTGCCGGCTCCTGCCTACTTTCACTGCGACCTGGTACGCGACGAAACCGGGGTGCGACTGGCCAAGCGTCATGATGCGCTCAGCCTGCGTGCCCTGCGCCAGAAGGGGCTTACGCCGCAGCAGGTAACGGATCTCTGCGTTTCGCAGTGATCCAATTGCGCAATTTTGTGGAACGAGGTATTGTCCTCGCCGGGGTGAAAGGAGCTGCGACAATGCGGTTGAACTGGCTGGCGATCCTGGTGTCGGCAGTAGTCGATTGGATTCTTGGGGCGGTGTGGTTCACGGTGTTTGCCAAGGCTTGGACGGCTGGTCTGCGTATGGCACCGGAAGAAATTCAGGCGTACAAGTCCCATCCCAACTTCTGGCCGTACCTCATAGCCCTGATCTGCAGTTTCCTGCTGGCTTACGTGATCGCCCGAATGCTGGGAAAGGCGGAATCCCACAGCCTGTTCGGCGGGATCAGCGTCGGGATACTGATTGGCCTGGCGACGGCGGTTGCCATGGTTACAGAGATGGTCTTCGAAGTGCGCCCGGGATCGTTCATCATGATTGCCGCGGGATATCCCTTCGTCGGGTGCATCCTCATGGGCATCATCCTCGGCGTATGGAAACCCAAGGCCCTCGTGGCGGTAGCAAGATGAAGATCGAAGGCAAGATCGTTCCGGGATATCTGAAGGCCCTTAGAGGGCTCGATCAATTGCCCGGTCCAAACGGCGAACGATACATCGAGTTGTTTCGTCACGGTACACTCGCCGTGGAACTCTATGCACCGCGCGTGACAGATCCGCAACACCCGCACAAGCGCGACGAAATCTACGTCGTGGTCAGCGGGACGGGCAAATTCCGGCGCGAGAACGACGAGTTTTCCTTTGGACCGGGCGACGTACTGTTCGTTCCCGCGGGCAAGGAGCACCGCTTTATCGATTTCAGCGATGACTTTGCAACATGGGTGTTCTTCTACGGGCCAGAAGGCGGCGAGGCCGCAATCACGGAACAAGCTCCACAAACGTAAGCTAGGCCCGGTTGCAGAACCTGGGGGGAAGGTCTAGCCTGTTGGGCAACAGTGAGGATGTTGCTGTGTTCAGTCTTAGTTTCGTCCTGATCCTGGCCGGGCTTTCCTTCGGCGGAGGCATGGCGGTAATCGGATTTGGCGGCTTGCTGGTGGCCTCGTTTCACCGCGCGCTGGGCACTCCATTGCCACTCCCGACTCTGCACAATGCTCGTGAGCGGCGGCTTTATATTTATGTGGGCCTGGCGGGATTTGTGGTGTGGGGTAGCACCTTCCTGCTCAGCCTAAAGATTGCACCGTGATTTCTGTGCCCGCGCGAGGCTACCCACTCGCTTCGGCCTCCTATTTGAAAAGCTCAGACTGCCGACCTTCGCCTGCCAACTCTGCCATCTGCTCGATATACTTTTCCGCGTCGAACTTCTTTGCCCCGGCATTTCCCGACATATAGCGGATGGTGCCGAAGATAGGACGTTCGAACCACGGACGGTCGAACTTGCCGGTAATGGACCATGCAATCCCGGCGTAGCCGTTGGGATCGCGGCCGTCGAGCAAGTACTTGTCGTTGAGATCGACGGCAGTTTGATAGGCAAGCGCCGGCGATGGACTCCATTCCAGGATCTTCTTGGCCCAGTACATACGCATGTAGTTGTGCATCCATCCGGCGTGCAGCATCTGGAGCTGGGCTGCATTCCACAGCGGGTCGTGGGTTTCGGCGTGTTCCAACTGCTGGCGGGAATAGGTCAACGGGCGACGGTCGGGCGCGTGCTCGGCCAGGGTGCGATGCGCCCAATCAGGGGCGCTCTCGATAGAGTCGTACAGCGGATTAAAGTGCACGAAATTGATGGACAGCTCTCGCCAGGTGATGAGCTGATCGAGGAAGTCGTCCTTCGCGGCCCGCGATGCCTCGGCCCGTTCAACTGCCAGCGCCACGGTGTGCGGACCGATCTGCCCGAAATGCAGATATGGTGACAGGCGGCTGGTGCCGTCCAACTCCGGCTTGCCGTGGCGCTCAGCATAATGAGCCAACTTGTGGGTGACGAACTCATGCAAGTTCTTAAGCGCTTCGCCGGTCCCACCGCGAAATGAATCCACCGGCTGCACGGAGCGGTCGAGGTCCTTCCAGTCTTCGGTGATGTCGACGGAGCCGTTGTCAGGTAGCGTTCGTAGGCCGCGTGGCTTCGCCCATTCAACTTTCGCTCCCGGATTACGCGGCGCCGCCAGGAACTCTTGCAGCCGCTGCTGCAACCGCGGCCGGATGATTCGTGCCGCATACTGTTCTTTCTCCAACAGTCTCGAGGGCACTACTACATCGGCATCCACCGTCCACAGGGGCACGCTGAGCTTCTTCGCCGCCAGTTCGCGCCAATGGCGGGGCTCGCGCATGGGGTTCTCGTCGCCGATGACCAGCGAAGCCTTTACCTCTTCGCAGAACTTCACCAGCGAGTGCTCGGGATAGCGGCGCAGCACATAGCCAATACCCCGTTTGCGGGCGCGCTGGGCAGTTTCAGGAATGCCTTGCGCCAGGAAGGCATAGTGCCGCACATTGGCATGCGGGTAGAACGGCACCGGCGCGAAAAAGATCACGATTGGCTGTTGCAAGGCGTTGGCAGCCTCGACGGCTACATCGAGCGCGGGATTGTCCAACGCGCGCTGGGCACGTTGCATCCAGTACACCACGCAACGTCCGCCGATGTGGGACGCGACAGCGCGACGAACGGTGACGCGAGGATCAGAGGAAAGCCGTTCCAGCTTGGTCATGCAGCTTCTCAACTATAAAGTGTGTAGATGCAGGCCGGAAGTTTCAGGTGGCGACAATCATGCGGGGCTTTGCATAGAGCACTGCTGTGGGCCCGGTTTTTCATCGCCCGTAAAAAGCCGGCTCATGCCGCAGCGGCGAGAATCTCATCGGCCACTGCCGCCGCTTCCACGGCCGGCTTCACATCATGCACGCGCACAATGTGGGCGCCACGCAGAATGGTGGCTACCATCGCGGCGAGCGAGCCGTGGAGACGCTCATCTGGCGGAAGGTCCTTCCCAGCACGAGCACCAGCGGTGCGCCCAACGAAAGATTTCCGCGACGTTCCGGCCAGTAGCGGAAATCCCATGCGATGCAAGCGATCAAAGTGCGCCAGTAGCGGGTAATTCTCCTCGAAGTTCTTGCCAAAGCCGAAACCCGGGTCGAGCACGATGCGCTCGCGCCGTACGCCACGCTCAAAAGCTACCTGCACGCGGTTTGCAAGGTCGTGTTCCAGTAGCGAGAGGATGTCAGACTCGTGCGGGAGGTTCCGCCACTGTTCCGGACGGCCACGCGTATGCATCAACACCACGCCGCATTCCGTCTCGGCGCAGGTTCGCGCCATCTCTTTGTCCCACTGGAAGGCGCTTACGTCATTGACAATCTCCGCCCCCGCGGCCACGACGGCCCGCGCCACAGCCGACTTGTACGTGTCCACAGAGAGGACCGCCCCGGGTCGCGCGCGCAGTACAGCTTTCACAACCGGAAGCACGCGGCGCAACTCTTCCGCTTCGCTGACGACGGGATTGGTGGCGGCTGCGAGTTCTGCGCCCTCGGCCGCGACGGCCGCGCCGGGCCGGGTGGATTCGCCGCCGATATCGACGATGTCGGCGCCTTCGTCCAGCAACTGCAGAGCCTGTCGCACAGCGAACTCAGCAGCCAGGAACTTGCCGCCATCGGAGAACGAATCGGGGGTGACGTTGACGATCCCCATGATGAGCGTTCGCTGTCCGAGTTCGAGCGTCCGGCTTCGCAACTGCCAGTTATGGCGGGGGCGCATGTGCTGATTGTACTGTGGTGGCGCTCACGAGTGGTTCATGGCGGGCAAAGGCGTCTTGCGCCGCAGTGCTAAAATCCCGCTAGTAGTCTTATGTGTCGGTTTCGCTATTACGCTGGCGTTTGGCTCGTCTTCGTGCTGCTTTCGCCGGCGTTTGCCGCCAGCCACAAGAAGATCGCCAGCAAGCCCGAGGGTCCAAGGAAGCTGGATCACGACATTGAGCAGGTGCTCAGCGATCCCGAGGCCGCGCGGGGATTCTGGGGAATCTACGCGGTCTCGCTCGACAGTGGCAAGCCAATCTTCCGCCTCAATCAGGACAAGCTCTTCACCCCCGCCTCCGACGCCAAGCTTTTCACCACCGCTGCTGTCTTCGCTCTTATCGGGCCGGATTACCGCTTCAAGACCACGGTCGAAACCGTGGGCACGCTCGACAAGCACGGGCGCCTCGGGGCGGACCTGGTCGTAGTCGGACGCGGCGATCCCAATCTTTCCGGGCGCACGTTGCCTTACAACCTGCACACCGAGCGTCGTGCACCATCGATCCAGGTGCTGCAGCAACTAGCCGATCAACTGATGCTGCATGGCCTGAAGTACGTGGACGGTGACATCGTGGCCGACGACAGTTTCTTCGTGTTCGAGCGCTACGGCGAAGGCTGGTCGCAGGACGACCTGGCGCGCGAATGGGGCGCTCCCGTTTCGGCGCTCACGGTCAACGATAACGTCATCTTCGTCAACCTCATGCCGGCCGATCATCCGGGCGAACGCGCGTTCCTAAGCATCACGCCCTTTGCGGAGTACTACAAGGTTGACAACCGGGTGATGACTACGCCGCAAGGCACCGGACCGCGGACCGTCAGCATCAACCGCGAGCCGGGTTCGAACCAGCTTACGTTCTGGGGCAACATTCCGCAGGACGATTCGGGATTCAGCGAGGCGCTGGCCATCGAGGACCCGGCAGATTTCACCGCGCGCCTGTTTCGCCAGCTTCTGGAAGAACGCGGCGTGACGATCTACGGACGCACGCGCACGCATCACACGGAGTTGGCTTCGACACAAACGTTCAGCGTGACCTCGATTGCGTCCGGCGGCGGTTCGTCCACGCGTCCCGCGATTCCCGGCCCGCTGGTGCTGGCCAGCTACGAATCGCAGCCCGTGGCGCAGGACCTGCGCGTAATCAATAAGGTGAGCCAGAACCTGCACGCCGAACTGATGTTGCGCTTGCTCGGCAAAGAGAAAGGAACCTCGGGGTCGATCGCCGGCGGACTGGAAGTGCTGCGCGGCTTTCTCGTCACCGCGGGTATCAAGCCTGACCAGTTCGTCTTCTTCGATGGCTCGGGGCTTTCGCGCGAGGACCTCGTCACACCGGAAGCGATCGTTACGCTGCTGCGTTACTGTCGTCAGCAACCTTGGGGCAAGCAGTACGAAGACACGCTGCCCGTTGCGGCCGTTGACGGCTCCCTGGCCGAGCGTTTCCGCAACACGCCGGCGGCAGGCAAGGTGCGCGCCAAGACCGGCTCGCTTTCGCACGTGTATTCGCTTTCCGGATACGCGACCACGCAGAAGGGCGAGCACCTCGCATTTGCCATCATGACCAACAACGGCAACATGCCGACCAAAAAGACGCTCGACACCATCGATCGCATCGTCGAGAGCCTGGTGGAAGACAAGTAACTCGCAACAAATTCAGCAGACATTCGAAGGTTCAACACGGCAGACGCAAATGTATTGCGGGGCGAATGCAGATTTATATTTCGCGGCAGGTTCGCAACTGCAGATAAGTCGTTGTGTTCAAACTCAGCGAGCGCTCACAAAAAACACCAGCAAGGAAAACACAACGAAGACAATCTTGAAGTTTGCATGTTTTCGCGCCGCATTAGCGGGGATGCTGTTGCCTGCAGCGGCCCAAAATCAGACCCCACCCAACGCGACGGCACCGCAACCGAATATCAACCAGCGCCGCGAAAATCAGCAGGACCGCATCGCGCAAGGCGTAAAGAGCGGGCAACTGACGGCCGGCGAGACCGCTAACCTGGAAAACCGGGAAGCGGCCATCAATCATGAAGTCGCCGCCGACCGCAAAGCCAACGGTGGCAAACTGACCCAGGCGGAGCGGGTACAGGTGAACCACCAGCTCAATCGTACCTCCAACGCCATTTATCGCGACAAGCACAACGCCAATCGCCAGCACTAGGCGGCCAGGGGGCGGTTTCGGGGGAGACCGCCAGCGGGCACAGAGACTCCGGGGACCTCGGGTACTCTCTGTGCCTGCGCATTTCCGGGCGGGCATTGTGGTTTGCAACAATGTTTCACGTGGAACACTTGCCGGGGAGTGTTTTTCCCGATTTGGGACGGATTTGTACCTTTCCGGCGCGTGGCCTCAAGGAAAATGCCCCGGAGAAAAACTTTAGTAACCATATGGTGCTCGGGTATTTGGGTAATCAGCGTAGTTGGGTGTACCTGCGATGACGTACTTGACCAGCAGAAGGAGGAAGTAGTTGCTGTCGTCTTCATAAAATCTGGCAAGACGTTCGATCCGACCTGAGGTTTGGCATGTTGAAAGCCGTACCGATCCGATGCGTCTTCACGTCTACGACATAATAAAAACCGTTTCGATCCTTGAACGCTAAGTCAGCCATGGCACGACGAGCAAATTCGGAAGAGTATTCGCTGGTTAAACCTCCCAAGATAGCCCGAAATCCACCACAAATGATGTCCTGAATGGCATCACCCGCGGCTCTCGTGCTGGCGGCTGTCCTCGTCGTCATGAAATCTGGCTGAGAATTACGAAGGCTTATTATTGCTGCTTCGAGAGCTTGCACTGTTCGCTGCAAAAGATCTGGCTACGCTTCATGGGTTCTCACTCGAATCCTCAAAAGCAAGCCCCAAGCATTCTGAACTCGATCGGCTCCCGACATTTCGCTGGTTTGGAAACGAATTTGGCTCCCAGAATACCCCTTCTGTGTACCCTTGAACTGATGGGTCGTTGTCCGCCATTTCTAAACGCTCTCGGCAAGGCAGCAGTAGGCCTCGTCCACTTCTGTGCCCGAGTATTTGCGTCCTAACTTCTTTGTGCCGACCGATGTTGTGCCCGAACCCAAAAACGGGTCAAAGACAACGTCACCTTCAACAGAGCTAGCCAAAATAATCTTTGCGAGCAGTTTTTCCGGCTTCTGGGTGGGATGGTCCGTGTTTTCGGGCATCGACCAGAAGGGGATCGTCAAGTCGGTCCACAAATTCGCCGGATGCGTTAATCGGTAGTTCCCGTTTTCCGTGCGATCCCAGTCTTTGGGAGCGCCGTCGTCGCAAGTGTAAGGAGCAATAACCCTTCTCTTTAGCTTCACCGATTCGACATTGAATTTGTAGTCGTCAGACCTAGTGCAAAACCAAATATCTTCATGACAGTTCTTCCAGTTTTTCGACGCCCCCGTCCTTTTTCTCTTTCCAAGGTAATCCGATTTTGTATCTTGAGATATTTCTGAGCAACCAAATGTACGGCAGATGAAGACCGCCAGTCTGCACAGATATACATAGAACCGCTCAACTTAAGGGTCCTAACGACCTCGGGAAACCAGGCTTCCAGCCAATCGACATATTCCAGAAACGGCTTCTCTCGAAAAAAGTCCCGTTGAACTGCTTTGTCAGGTTGTAAGGCGGATCCAAGAATATGAGGTCTGCGAACTCTGAAGGAAGCCAGTCCAATACTTCGACTAAATCTTGATGGACCGTCCTATTTTCTAAGAGGTCACTGATGCAGTGGCCTTTTAGTTTCACCAAATGGGGCGCGACGGCTGATGATTTCCTCTGGGGTCAGCGTAATGGTCCGGTTCCGAGGCGCTATTTGGTCTATCGTTACTGCTCATGGGTGCGACTGTAACACAGCTGAGAGCCGGAGAGGGAGGCCGTCGATTGTGTCACACAACCGAAAATCCCAACTGGCTGATAGGTGCCCTACTTCAGCAACTGTCTTAGCACATACTGCAAGATCCCGCCGTGCTGGTAGTACTGGACCTCCTGCGGGGTGTCGATGCGGACGGTGGCGTGCAAGTTCCCCGCTGCCGTGCCGTCGGGCTTGCTGACGCGCACCTGCACCTTCTTGCCCGGCGCGAAGTTCTGGAGCACGTCGGTCAGGCCGACGATGTCGAACGTCTCCTCGCCGGTGAGACCGTGGGTTTCGGCGGTCTCGCCGTCGAGGAACTGCAGGGGCAGGATGCCCATGCCAACCAGGTTCGAGCGATGGATGCGCTCGAAGCTTTCGGCCAGCACGGCGCGCACGCCCAGCAACCGAGGCCCTTTCGCCGCCCAATCGCGCGACGAGCCAGAGCCGTATTCCTTGCCGGCGAGCACCATCAGCGGCACGCCCTCGGCGCGGTACTTTTCCGCGGCCTCGAAGATGAACATCTCCTGATCGTCGGGCAGGTGGCGGGTGTGCGGGCCCTCGCGCTCGGGCACCAGCTTGTTGCGCAGGCGCACGTTGGCGAAGGTGCCGCGCATCATGACTTCGTGGTTGCCGCGGCGCGAGCCGTAGGAGTTGAAGTCCACCGGCTTCACGCCGTGGGCGATGAGGTACTGTCCTGCCGGGCTGTTGGGCTTGATGGAGCCGGCGGGCGAGATGTGGTCGGTGGTAACGCTATGCCCGAGGAAGCAGAGCACGCGGGCCCCGGAGATGTCCTTCACCGCCGCGGGCGTCCTGGGCATGTTCTCGAAGTAGGGCGGGTGCTTGACGTAGGTCGAGTCGGCGTCCCAGGCGAAGGTTTCGCCTTCGGGTACGGAGAGCCCGCGCCAACGCTCGTCGCCGGCAAAGACGTCCTTGTAGCTCTTCTGGAAGAGGTCGCCGGTAATGTACTGGCGGACGACGTCGTCCACTTCCTTGGTGGTCGGCCAGATGTCCTTGAGGAACACCGGCTCGCGCTTGCCGTTGCCGGTGAAGCCCAGCGGCTCGTTGTACATGTCGATGTCGGCGCGGCCGGCGAGTGCATAGGCCACCACCAGCGGCGGCGACATCAGGTAGTTGGCGCGCACCTCGGAGTTAATGCGGCCCTCGAAGTTGCGGTTGCCGCTGAGCACCGAGGCGACGACCAGGTCCTTCTCGATGATGACGTTCGACACTTCCTGCGGCAGCGGGCCGGAGTTACCGATGCAGGTGGTACATCCGTACCCGACGAGGTGGAACTTCAGCTTCTCCAGGTAGGGCGTCAGGCCGGAGCGCGTGAGGTATTCGGTCACCACCATGGAGCCGGGCGCGAGCGACGTCTTCACCCACGACGGGACCTTCAGACCTTTCTCGACCGCTTTTTTCGCTACCAATCCGGCGGCGACCAGCACGTAGGGGTTCGAGGTGTTGGTGCAACTGGTGATGGCGGCGATGACCACGCTGCCGTGCGTCAATGCTTTGTCCAGCACAACGTGCTCTTCGACGACGTCCTGCTGCAAGTCGATGCCGGCGGGATGTCCACCTTCACCTTCCCAGCGCGCTTCCTGCTTGGACGGTACGGTCTGGCCCGGCTTCAGCAAGCTGGGCAGCACCTGCTCGAATGACTTTGCCGCGGCCGAGAGCAACACGCGGTCCTGCGGGCGCTTCGGGCCGGCGATGCAGGGCTCGACGGTGGCGAGGTCGAGTTCGAGCACGTCGGTGTATTCGGCTTCCGGCGTGTCGGCGGTGTGGAACAGTCCCTGCTCCTTGCAGTAAGCCTCGACCAAGGCGATCTGCTCGTCGCTACGGCCGCTGAGGCGCAGGTAGTTGAGCGTCTCCTTGTCCACGGGGAAGATACCGCAGGTCGCGCCGTACTCGGGGCCCATGTTGGCGATGGTAGCGCGATCGGCGAGCGGAAGATTTTGCAGGCCGTGGCCGAAGTACTCGACGAACTTGCCGACCACGCCTTTCTTGCGCAGCATCTCGGTTACGGTGAGCACCAGGTCGGTGGCGGTCGAGCCTTCGCGCAGGCGGTTCTTCAGGCGCACGCCGACCACCTGCGGGATCAGCATGGACACAGGCTGTCCGAGCATGGCGGCCTCGGCCTCGATGCCGCCGACTCCCCAGCCCAGCACGCCGAGGCCGTTAATCATGGTGGTGTGCGAGTCGGTGCCGACCAGCGTGTCGGGATAGGCGAGCGGCTTACCGGTCTCGCCGTTGGTGCCAACGAAGACCACGCGCGCCAGGAACTCGAGGTTGATCTGGTGCACGATGCCGGTGTCGGGTGGCACGATGGCGAAGTTCTTGAACGCGGTCTGTCCCCAGCGCAGGAAGGCGTAGCGCTCCTTGTTGCGCGAGAACTCCAGCTCGGCGTTGAGTTGGAACGCCTGCGGTGTGCCGAACTCGTCCACCTGCACGGAGTGGTCGATGACCAGCTCGGCGGGCTGCAGGGGGTTAATCAGGGTGGGATCGCCGCCCAGCGACTTCATGGCGTCGCGCATGGCGGCGAGGTCCACCACCGCGGGCACGCCGGTGAAGTCCTGCAACAGCACGCGGCTGGGCATGAACGCGATTTCCTGCACCGGCACGCTCTTGCCGGTCCAGGAGGTAAGGGCGCGAACGTCGTCGGCCTTCACCGATTTGCCGTCTTCGCGGCGCAGCAGGTTCTCCAGCAGAATGCGGAGCGAGTAGGGCAGGTGCTGGATGGAGCACCCGTGTTTTTCCACGGCGTCAAGACGGTAGATTTCAAACTCGCGAGTACCGACGCGGAGGACGGAGCGACTGCCAAAGCTGTTCATGAATGAGTCCCTTCTATCTATATTGAGGAGCTGGATTAGGGCGCGGATTCCAGTAAAGCGGAACTTACTATCTTAGAACAGTTTCAATTTTCCAGTTTCAATTTCTGGTTCCGTCGGCAATGGGTGAAGAATTTCTTACGCGTGCTCCGCGGCGACCGAAGGCTGGGATAGCTCTATTTCGCCCGGAGCAACAGGACCGGCACGCTGATGCTGTGCTGGACGCGGGTGGCGGTGGTGCCGAGGAACAGGTCGGCCAGGAAGCGGTGGCCGTGGGTGCTCATGGCCACCAGGTCGCAACCCTTCTGCCGGACCCACTTGATGATTTCGTCCACCGGTTCGCCATAGGCCAACTCCGCTTCTGCGTGAATGCCCGCTGCCTGAAATTCCATCTGGAGCTTTTGCAAGTACGCAGTATCTTCTGCGATTTCGGGACTGACCGCGTCCGGCCCGTAGGTGCGAGCTGCCCAGCCATCGGCCACATGCAGCAACACCAGACGGCTGTGCGCGAGTTTCGCGAGCTGCTTGACGTGATCGATGATCGCGCGGTCGGTTGGCGTGCCGTCCACGGTAACGAGAATGGTGTCGTACATGGGATTACATCCTGTATTGCGAAACAGGTTCAGACTGCTGGAAAAATAACGGGCGGAGCACTCCTTCAGGAGCACCCCTTCAAAATGTGCTTTAGCGCCTGGGGTAAGATTTCTCTCTATCCCCGCAGCGGCTAAAGCCGGCTTTTCATTAAACTCCAATTTGCACCGCTGAAGCGGAGCTCCAACGAAACCTTCAACTGCCGAAATACTACCCACCCACGATGACGTGCCACGCGGCTTTGAGCGATTCCGGCAGGCCGAAAACATCCATCGCGGTGATCAGAATAGCACTGCCCCACCCAGCAATCAGCAGGAACCAGCCGTTCCGCCACGTGCCCATTCGCTTGCGGGAACTGGTGAACTGCAGCAGCGGGAACATGGCAAAGGGAAGCTGCAACGCCAGCACCACCTGGCTGAGCACCAGCAGATCGGTGACGCTGCTGTCGCCCCGTAGCCCAATCACCAGGACCGCCGGCAGGATGGCCAGGGTGCGGGTGATGAGACGCCGCACCCAGGGCTTGATCCGCCAGCGCATGAAGCCTTCCATCACGACCTGTCCGGCGAGCGTGCCGGTGATGGTGCTGCTCTGGCCGCTGGCCAGCAGCGCTACCGCAAACAGCGTGCTGGCGGCCGTGGCTCCCAACAACGGCGCCAGCGTCAAATAAGCCAGACGAATCCAGTCACTGTCGGCCGCGAACCTTACCACTTGGCCGCCGGCCAGGGTCGTGCTCTCCTTGCCGAAGAACACCATCGCCGCCAGCACCAGAATCGCCGCGTTGACGAAGAAAGCGATGCTGAGAGCGACAACGGAGTCGATGCTGTTGAAGCGGATTGCCTTGCGGATGGAGGGTTCGTCCTTCTGCAACTGGCGGCTCTGCACCAGGGCCGAGTGCAGGTACAGGTTGTGGGGCATCACGGTCGCGCCGATGATGCCGACCGCGATATACAACATCCCCGCCTGACGAACATGGGGAGAAATCAGCGCCCGCCCCATTTCCAGAAAGCTGGGCTGGGTCTGGGGGAGAACGAAAATCTCAATGAAGTAGCACACCCCGATGGTGGCGATCAGCAGAACGACGACGGCCTCGATGGTGCGCATGCCGAAGCGCTGCAGGCCCAGGAGCAGCAGCACGTCCAAACCGGTAATGATGACCGCCCAGAGCAGCGGGATATGGAACAGCAGGTTGAGAGCGACCGCACTGCCCAGCACCTCCGCCAGGTCGCAGGCGCCAATGGCCACTTCGCTCATCAGCCAGTTGGGCCAGCGGGCCCAGCCCGGATACCAGTCGCGGCAGCATTGCGCGAGGTCCTTGCTGGTCACCACGCCGAGGCGGGCGGAAATTACCTGCATGAAGATGGCCATCAAGCTGGCCAGTCCGACCACCCACAAAAGGCCGTACTTGAACTGGGCGCCGCCTTGCAGGTCCGTGCCCCAGTTGCCGGGATCCATGTAGCCGACGCTGACCAGAATCGCCGGCCCGACGAAAGCCCGCCACTGCTGCCAGAATCCGGCCCCATGGTGGGGCACTTCGACAGAGCTGTGCATGCCCTCCAAAGACACGTGGGCTGCGTCCCCGCTTTCATCCGGATTGCGCAATGGCTGGGGTTTCGTGTTCAAAGCGGCACCAAACAACAAACAGCGGCGCAATTGCTCGCCGGACAATCCACATCCTCAGCCAAAGTATAAGGGCACGGTAAGGGAAACAAGCGCAAGAAATCCTGATGGTCCTTGCCCCGACGGGCCGGAGCTTCAGACCCTCTCTTGGCGTTATCAGCCTGACCTGGGGGCTGTTTGACATTGCCGGCGCTGCGACCCTACTCTTGCTTTTCGCTCTGCTTCCAACAGGATTGGGCGCGGAACTCTGCTTATGAAGGTACTGGTCCTCGGTAGCGGTGGTCGCGAGCACGCGCTGGTGTGGAAGCTGCGGCAGTCGCCGCGGGTGAAGAAGCTGTATTGCGCTCCGGGGAACGGCGGCATAGCCCAGGATGCCGAGTGCGTGGCCGCCGATCTCAAGAGCCTCGACTCGCTGGTGCAGCTCGCCAGCCGGCTCAATCCTGCGGTGACGTTGGTTGGCCCTGAGCTTCCGCTGACGCTTGGCGTGGTGGACGAGTTCCAGCGGCGCGGCTGGCCCGTCTTCGGGCCCACGCGCGCGGCGGCGCAGTTGGAGTCGAGCAAGAGCTTCGCCAAAGAGTTCATGCAGCGCCATCGCATTCCCACTGCAAAATATTCGGTTTGCAACAGCAAGGAAGAACTTCAGGAAGCGCTGAAGCTCTTCCACCCGCCGATGGTGGTGAAGGCCGACGGGCTGGCGGCGGGCAAGGGCGTCGTCATCGCGCAATCCAAGGACGAAGCGCAGCGCACCGCCGAAGAGATGCTGAGTGGCAAGGTGCTGGGCGGAGCCGGATCGCGGGTTGTGCTGGAAGAGTGCCTTGAAGGGGAAGAGCTTTCCTTTTTGGTGATCAGCGACGGCGAGCGCGTGGCGCCGCTGGTGGCGTCGCAGGACCACAAGCGCGTTTTCGACGACGACCAGGGGCCGAACACCGGCGGCATGGGGGCCTATTCGACTGACCAAGTTGTAGATGGGCAGATGCGCGACTGGCTGGTGACGCACGTCGCACGGCCGGTCATTGACGGCATGCGCGCCGAGGGCGCTGCTTACAAGGGTATTCTGTATTGCGGCATCATGATGACCGCGCGCGGGCCCATGGTGCTGGAATTCAACTGCCGCTTTGGCGATCCGGAAACCCAACCCATCCTGATGCGGCTGGAGAGCGACCTGCTGGAGGCCATCGAGGCTTCCATTCAGGGCAGGGTGAGTGACGGCGATTTTCGCTGGGCGCCCGATCCGGCAGTGTGCGTGGTGATGGCATCCGGCGGCTATCCCGGGGCGTTCGAGGCCGGCAAACTCATCGCCGGGATTGAGGAGGCCGACCGTGTCCAGGGAGTCAAGGTCTTTCACGCTGGGACGAACCGGCGCGATGGCTCGTATTACACCTCGGGCGGGCGAGTGCTGGGCGTCACCGCGCGAGGGAAAGATCTGCCTGACGCGGTGGAACGCGCCTACGACGCCGTAATGAAGGTCCGCTTCGACGGTATGCATTACCGCAAGGATATTGCTGCCCGCGGGCTGAAACATTTGCGGGCAGGGAAATAACTTCCAGGCGCATTTCAGGACTGAATTCATGAACAAGCATCCATTGGTTTCCATTGTGATGGGCAGCGACTCCGACCTCGAGATCATGAATGAGGCCGCCAAGGCGCTGGCCGAGTTCGGCATTCCCTACGAAATCGACATCACGTCGGCGCACCGTTCACCGGCACGCACCAGCGAATACTCGCGCGCATTGAAGGGACGCGGCGTGAAGGTTGTCATCGCAGGCGCGGGCGGGGCGGCGCACCTGGCGGGGGTCATCGCCGCAGAAACAACGCTGCCGGTGATCGCCGTGCCGATTCCTTCGACCGCGCTGCTCGGACTCGACTCCCTGCTGGCGATGGTGCAGATGCCGGCGGGAATTCCTGTCGCGACGGTTGCCATAGGCAAACCGGGCGCGACGAACGCCGGAATTCTCGCGGCACAGATGATCGGTCTGTACGAAGAGGAAGTTGCGAAGAAACTCGACGCGCACAAAGAGAAGCTGGCGAAGGGCGTCGAGGCCAAGTCGCGCAAGCTGAAGGAGAGCCACAGGTCATGAGCGCCGCCAGGGTGCTCCTACTATTTGTGCTCTAGTTTTCATTTTCCCGAAGCAGCTTCCCAAGCGTCGGCTTGTGCTTCTCCGTTTTGCCCTTCCGCTTCTTGTCGGAGGGAGCAGTCCGCGTGGGCGGCGGTGTGCCGATCGCTTCGCGGGCCGCAGCCTTCACCGCGGAGGTAGCGCGAAACGGTTTCGGCTTGCGTATCTTGGAGGGCACGGCCTTTCGATGATAGCTCATGGCAAAAAGCGAGAATTCCGGGGCCAGCGGAAATAGTCATATCCAGAGGGCAGCCCCGCTTCGTTCCCGTACAATACCCTGTTACGACAACCTTCATACAACCGAGAAGACATCATGAGCCATATTCAAGTTGAGCGCGACGGCGCGGTACTGCGCATCGCCATCAATCGTCCGGAGAAGAAGAACGCACTGACGGCGGAGATGTATAGTGCACTGGCCGCCGCAGTAGAGGGCGCCGAGGGCGATTCGTCGGTGCGCGTTCTGCTGTTGCACGCAGTGGGCGACGCTTTTACCGCCGGCAATGATCTGGTTGATTTTCTGCAGAAGCCGTGGGCAGGACAGCAGACGCCGCCGGCGGTGCGGTTCATTCTGGCGATGGCCACCGCGAGCAAGCCCATCGTCGCGGCCGTGCAAGGGCTGGCGGTAGGCATCGGAGTGACGATCCTGCTGCACTGCGACCTGGTCTATGCCGCGGAGGGCGCGAAGCTGATGATGCCGTTCGTAGACTTGGGCATCGTGCCCGAGGCCGGTTCGACCCTGTTGCTGCCCTCCCTCGTCGGACATCAGCGAGCCGCGGAACTGCTGATGCTGGGCGCTCCGCTGACCGCCCAGCGGGCCTATGAGGTCGGGCTGGTGAATGCCGTGGTGGCTCCCGAGGTCCTGCTAGCCACGGCGAGTGGTGTTGCCCAGAAGCTGGCAGAAAAGCCAGTGGGCGCCCTGGTCGCGAGCAAGCAATTACTCAAGCGGGTCCACAAGGCGGAACTGGACCGAGCCATTCGTGATGAGCTCAAAGTGGTCTCCGAGCGGCTGGATTCGCCGGAAACCAGGGAAGCGCTAAGCGCGTTTGTCGAAAAACGCAAACCGGACTTCTCGAAGTTTCGGTAGCGTTCGCGCCCCCCAGATCTATCTCAACTGGATCGATGTGAGAAACCGACGTCTCTAGGTGTTAGAATGCCTAGCATCTGCTGATTGCCTGTTATGCTATTCAAGAAAGGGGGCTGAATGCCCATGTCAAGAACCAAAATAGCTGTATCTTGTTTGCTCACATCACTGCTTCTGGTGTTGACCCTGCCCGCCTGGGGCGCTGACAAAAACAAAGACGAAGAAACCATCAGGAATGCCGCCACGGTGTTGCAGGCAATGGTCGGCAGCAAGGACATTCCAGCCAGCACTATAGCTAAGGCGGATTGCATCATCATTCTGCCCAGCGTGAAAAAGTTCGCCGTTGGCATTGGTGGAACGGGCGGCCGTGGTCCGATGACTTGCCGCGAGGGCAAAGACTTTACCGGCAAGTGGTCACCGCCCGCCATGTACAGCATCGGTGGCGCCAGCGCCGGTCTTCAGGTCGGCGGCACGGCTAAGGATTACGTCCTCCTGATCATGGCGCCGGCGACGGTGGACAAGATACTGGACGGCAAAGTCAAGGTTGGCCAAGACGCGACTGCAGCCATGGGGCCCGGAGCGAGCGCTAGCACAGGTACCGCTGACATTCTGACCTATTCCCGCACTTCGGGAGTTTTCGCTGGCGTGTCACTCAACGGCGCCTCGCTCGACCCTGACAGCGACGCTAACCAGCGCCTGTACGGGAAAGCGGTCAGCGCACGCGAGGTTGTTGGCGGCAAAGACGTTAAGGCGACGCCCGCTGGGCAGCAATTGGTTACCCTGCTCGATAGCAAGGCGGGAAAGAAGATGTAGTTGGCAGCTTACTGCAACGACAACGCTGGTTGTTGCCGCTGAGCTTTTCCTTGGGAGAAGGATGCCTCTGAATCAGGTACTTCAGCAGGCGTCACCGGAAACGCGTGTAGTCTTGAACTGAATGGGGTTGCGGCTGGAGGCCTGGGCGTACCAGCCGCAAGTGTTTTGATTTAATCGAGTGCGCTGGCCTGGTGCTTGCAGTCGCAATGAATTTCTATTTCCTCCTCGCCCGCTGCGTCTTTGCAGTAGTCACTGCAACAACGTTCGTGCTCCCCGCGCACTGACACATGTCGTAGCCACATTTCTTGTCCATAGCAGTCTCCTTGTCTGGCAGAAACCCGTCTGGATGAATGGTTGGTGAACCTCGGCGCTTGAACCCCACGCCAGGGTTGCACCCTACGACAGCGAAAGCGCCGAGTGCAAGTCGCGATTCAGTCCGCGGCTGCGCGATGATCCATCCCTCTCAGCAAGCTACAGAAGAGGCGGCCGAGGTGGCCGGTGAGCCTCTTCCAGCGATATAGCTGGTGTTTGCCTCGCGGTATTTCGCCAGGGCTCTTCTGGCCAGGACGTTCGCCGTCCACGCAAGGCGGAACCAAGTACAAGTCTGGTAGTGGCGGAGAAGCTGGCCGGAGCCACTGGACGCACGCCAGAAGTTGCTGGGTGTACGGGTGGGCGGGATGAGTCAATAACGCGTCCGTAGTTCCCGATTCGACGATCGTCCCCTCATGGAGAATGGCGATGCGGTGGCAGATGGACGCTACCGATTGCAGATCGTGCGAGATGTAAAGCACGGCAACACGCAACTGGTGATTGAGTTTCAGGAACAAGTTGAGGATTTCGGATTGCGTGACTGCGTCGAGAGCTCTGGTGGGTTTGTCCGCGATGAGCAGTGACGACGAATGCATGACGGCCATGGCAATCAGTACCCGTTGCGCCTGGCCGACGCTGATCTGCGATGGGTAGCGGGAGCGGAATTCCTCATCCGTAGGCAGGCCTACGCCCTTCAATGCGGGTTCAATCGCGCCAACAGGCTCTATGCGCGTGCCTTGAGCGTGCGCTTTTCCATTCGGCCAGTTGGGTGCCGATTCTTACGCCGGATTCAGGCTCGAGTGGGGGCTTTGCGGTCCATCACGAAATCACCGCCGACGAAGTACGGAAGCACCTCGGCACGGAAAGAACGCGAACCCTTCAGCAGCCATCCCCACCCTGAGCGAAGTTGAGCGCAGTACCATCCTGCGGGCGCTGGAGGCCGCGGGTGGTAATCAAAGTCTGGCTGCCCAACAGTTGGGCATTCCGCGCCGGACTTTTTGCAGAAAACTTATCGAATACAAGATTACCTTCGGACGTCGCGAAGGCAGTTGTGGGAACGCTGCTTTGCAGTTGCCGACCTACTTTCGGGCCGAGTTGATTGTCGAGGTCATGATCACGACAATTGACGTGAAGGGAATGGTGGTGTGGTCGCAACCTAACGCGCTTGCCGGGATCAGGTTCACGGAGATAAGTAGCCCTAGTTACGAACTGGGTCGTCAATCATGGGCGAAGCATGGCTATCGCTCCGGACGCCAACCCCGTGCTCAACCGGGAAAAAACGGAGGAGCGCTGCGCACCTTCGTGGCGGGTAAAGCACCTGGGCGGTGGCTCGCAAACTACCGGTGCAAGAATGGCGGAAGCGTGTGCGAGTCGAACGCACCATTGACATCGCTAGATGCCAATCGCCGGTTTTGAAGACCGGGAGAGTCACCGGACCCCCTTCGCTTCCGCAACAGGCTGGCACGGAGGCCTGCCAGCTAAGGACGTGCCTAAGAGCTCGCTGCTTTCGACAGGGTCTTCTTAGAAAGATACCAGTCGGCGACTTCGAACTCGCCGCTTGCCACCCGCTTCTCGGCGTCAGCCTGGGTAGCGGGAGCAGGAACAATCACTTTGTCTCCAGGCTCCCAATTCGCCGGCGTGGCGCATGCGTTGGCATCGGCCGTCTGCAACGCATCCACGATGCGCATTATCTCGTCTACGTTGCGGCCCAGTGACATCCGGTAGTAAATCATGGCCCGGATGGCATTCTTGGGATCGATGACAAAAACTGCGCGAACCGCCGCCGTGTCACTCACCGTTTCGTGGACCATTCCGTACGCCGGTGCGACCTTCTGGTTGAGATCCGCAATCACCGGGAGCTTCACCTTCACGTTGAAGTTCTGTTCGATGTTGCGGATCCATGCGATATGCGAATAAACACTGTCCACCGAGTTACCGATAAGCTGCACATTGCGCTTGGTGAAATCGTCCTGCCGCTTGGCAAACTCGATGAACTCAGTTGTGCACACGGGCGTGAAATCTGCGGGATGGGAAAAGAGCACCACCCATTTTCCTTTGGACGTGAAGTCACTCAACTTCAACATGCCCTGCGTGGTCTTGGCTTCGAAGTCGGTCGCGACTTCGTTGATGCGCGGAATCTTGCTGTCAGTCATGCAATGCTCCAAAGAATTTTTGCTGGAGCTGTTGCGAAAGGGCCTGAGAGTTCGATGGCGCCGTGATCCGAAATTCGAAACGGAACAGGGTCCACGGCTATCAAACGAATTGTACGACTAGAGGCGAACTTCCGGTAGCCTGACACGGTATCTTGACCGAGGAGCTTAGACATGCCGAATCGGATTTTTTCATTTGTACAACTGGATGTGTTTACCAGCCGCCCGCTGGAAGGAAACCAACTCGCGGTGTTCAGCGACGGCCGCGGACTGAGCGATGACGAGATGCAGCGCCTGGCGCGCGAGACCAATCTCTCCGAAACCACCTTCATCCTGCCGCGCGATGAAGCCGTGGAGCGCGAGCAAGGTCACAAAGTCCGGATATTCACAGTAAGCGAGGAGCTTCCGTTCGCTGGCCACCCGACGCTGGGCACGGCATGGCACCTGTACCAACAATCCAACGCAAACGAGATTGTACTCGACCTCAAGGCCGGCAAAGTTCCCGTCCGTTTCTCGCAGCGAGAGGGGCAACTGTTTGGCGAGATGCGCCAGGCGGAACCGAAATTCGGTCGCCTGCACTCGCCTGCTGAAGTGGCCAAGGTCCTCGGCGTTAACGTCAGGGACCTTGATGAGAACTTATCGATCCAAACGGTTTCCACCGGAATGCCGTTCACCATGGTGGCATTTCGGTCATTGGCCACCTTGCAGAGGCTGAATGTCAGCTGGAACCAGATGGCTCCTTATTTCGCGAGTAGCGGTACCACGGAGTTCTTTTATCTCGTTTGCCGCGAGACCGTCGCCCTAGGCGCCAGCTTGCACGCTCGCATGATCTTCTATAACGGGGAAGACCCCGCTACGGGTTCGGCGGCGGGGTGCTGTGCGGCATGGGCAGTGCAGCATGGCGTGCTAGCGGCGGAACAGCAGGGGCTGATCGAACAGGGAATGGAAACGCGTCGCCCCAGCTTCCTTTACATTCGTGCTGGAAAGGCAGACGGCGTGGTCACCAATGTGCGGGTCGGAGGTAACGTGGTGAAGGTGATTGACGGGAAAGTTACGATGTGAATTCTGTGCGGATATCCTGTGCACGTCCAAAAGCGGCGACAGTAGAGGTTTTCGAGGGACTGATCAATCCATCTGGCACTGGCCGTGGTGCGATTTATTTCGTCTTCGATGCCCGAAATTTTTCTTCCGATTTGACCTTCGCGATACTTGGCAGCTAGGTCCAAGGGTCGTACCATCCGGATACGCTAATTGCTCTGGCGGAAAAAATAACAGAAGCCGCTCAGTGACTGTCGAACGCGCTGGCTCCCAGGTTTGCCCCGCGCGGCACGCTCCGAGAAGGCCTTGCAGGAAGGTCCATGAAACCCAAACGCACCATTCTTTGCGTTGATGATGACGAACGCGCACTTTCTATACGAAAGGTGATGCTGGAGACCCGAGGCTATCGGGTTCTTACCGCCTCCGACCCCGAGCAGGCGGTAAAGTTTATCAGATCGGGCGGGGTTGACCTTGTTCTGGCTGACCTGATGATGCCGAAAATGAGCGGCGCCAAGCTGATTGACCAGATGAAAGCGATTTCGCCGCATACTCCAGCATTGTTGTTTTCTGGGTCGGTGAATGCTTGTACGGAGGAACACCTAGCCGATGGATGGCTCCCGAAAGGCGAATTGGCGCCAATGGAGTTGTTGGAGCGCATCCGAATCATGCTGGTACGCAAGCGCGGTCCCAGACGTTTCGCAGCTCTTCGCCAAATGGCCTCTTAACATCCTAGGGAGCGTCAAGCCGACATCAGTCTAGCGCTATCGGGAATTTCACCGGACCGGAAATCGGTCAGAGATGCAGTGCCAGCGCTGCACTTCTGAATTTTCCGTTTGGTGTCGGCGAAGTACACGCCCTCAAGCATGCCGCCGTGCAGGTGTCAGGGCGCGGCGTCTTCACCATTATTGTTGGAGAGGCTCTACCGGTGCGAGGCCTCGCGGTGCAGTTCTGCAGTTGACTAAGATGCGCAACAGACCAGAGGTTGTTCACGCTTCGTATTTGTTTAGCTGGTAAGGGTAGCGATGCCTACTGGTTCCGCAACGAACGTCTCAGGTTGGTTCATCGGCTGGGAGTCTGGTCCAGGGTCTGATCGACGGTCTCCGGAATCGGACGGCGACAACGGCGACCATACTTGGCCCCTGCTTTCCGCCCGGGTCTGGCAGGATGGGCTTTCGGCGCCCGCCGCGAAAACGGTGCGGCCTGACGTGTCCCCGCGCGCTGGACCTCTTCCAGTGCCCGCATCAAGTCTTCCACCCGGCGCTCAAGCCGTTCGTTGGCAGCCTGTAACTCCGCCACCTGTCGCTGCAGTCGAGCGTTCTCTTGTGCGAGCGACCCCATGCGGCCAGACTAGCCAGTCACCGCGCCTGCGCAAGTACCTTTCTTGAGGAGGCATCAAGGCGCTAAACAAGTACCACGCTTCTAAGAATGCAAGGAAATCCTTGTTGACCGACCAGGAAAATCGTTGGTTGAAATTAAGTGCGGTAAACAGAAATGCCACTCGGCAAACCGGTGGCATGTCTACATAACTACGAAGTGTATTCAGATCGAACCAGATTACTGCTTCGATTTCTTCTTCCGTTCTGCCCAGCGCAGCTTCATCATTTCGGATATGCGCTTACGGGCGGCAGCGCTCATGTGGCGACGCTTCGGCGCAGACTTACTGCCAACTGGCCTTCCTCTCCGAGGTGCAGAGGAGCCGATTCCTTCCAATGCGCTAATTGCCTTGGCAATCCGGTCAGCTTCTTTCTTGAGATCGGCTAATATAATGTGGATATCCATGCTGTTCCTTTCAGGCTTCCCGCCTTGAAATAGTTTAACAGCAATCTTGGAATAAATGGCAACTACCGACCATTATGATGAATAACAACCGTGAAGTGGTAGGCTTCTATAGCACATAAGTAACGGGTAGTGATGTCTCATATGTGGAATTGCTTCCGGGAAAGGAACATCAGGGCTTCTAGATAGCCTAGTGATTAAATGGGCAGATTTGCACTCATGAGTGCGTGAAAGCCGACCAAGCGAGGAAGTGTGCCTGAAGAGAAGAACTATCACATGACTGCGCAGCAATTCCGCCAATACGGACGTGCCGTAGTGGACTGGATTGCTGACTACTACGAAAAAATCGAGACGTTTCCCGTTCTGTCACAAGTCAAGCCGGGCGAGGTCCGCAAGACCCTCGCTCCGAAAGCCCCTGGGAAAGGGGAAGCGTTCGCCGATATTCTGCGGGACATGGATAAGGTCATGCCGGGAATTACTCACTGGCAGTCGCCGAACTTCTTTGCCTATTTCCCGGCTAATGCTTCCGGTCCGGCCATTCTTGGCGATCTTCTCTCATCAGCGCTGGGTGTGCAGGGAATGCTGTGGGCGTCGAGTCCGGCGTGCACTGAGGTCGAGACGCATGTACTGGACTGGCTAGTTTCGATGCTGGGGTTGCCGGAGAAATTCCTGTCCACCAGCAGTGGAGGCGGTGTCATACAGGATACGGCTTCCAGTGCATCGTTGTGTGCAATGCTGGCAGCCCGTGAGCGCGTTACTCGCTATGTCAGCAATCGTCAGGGATGCCGCGGCGGACTGGTAGCTTACACCTCGAACCAGGCGCACTCCTCGATTGAGAAAGCCGCGATGGTTTCTGGCATAGGACTGGATAACCTTCGGCTTATCGACGTAGATGGAAACTTCGCAATGCGCCCTGACTTGCTGGCACGCCGGATACAGGAGGATCGGGAGGCTGGGCTCGTGCCTTTCTTTGTTTCGGCGACGGTGGGAACTACTTCTTCCAATGCACTCGATCCGATCTCATCGATTGGGAGAACATGTCAGCAGCACGATATCTGGTTTCATGTGGATGCGGCGATGTCGGGCACGGCAGCGCTATGTCCGGAATTCCGCTATGTCCAGCAGGGAGTTGAACTGGCTGACAGTTACACGTTCAATCCCCACAAATGGATGTTCACTAATTTCGATTGCAACTGCTTTTATGTCGCGAACCGTAAGACCCTGACTGATACTCTGAGCATTCTGCCGGAATACCTGCGTAACAGCGCAACCGAATCAGGCGAGGTCTTTGACTACCGGGATTGGCACATACCGTTGGGCCGCCGTTTTCGGTCGCTCAAATTATGGTTCGTCATCCGCCACTACGGGGTGGAGGGCCTGCAATATCACATCCGTCGCCATATCGCAATGGCGCACCAATTCGCGGAGTGGGTGAAGGAAGATTCCCGCTTCGAATTGGCAGCGCCAGTACCGCTGAACCTGGTTTGCTTCCGGCATCGGGGAGGCGATGAAAGCAATCAGAGGTTGATGGAGCGGCTTAATCAAAGTGGTGCCCTTTACATCACACACACGCGGTTAAACGACCGCTTCACCCTTCGCTTTTGTGTAGGCCAGACCAACACGGAACAGCGGCACGTACTCAATGCGTGGCGCCGCATTCAGGAAGAAGCGGCGGAGCTGAAGTAGCGGGCACCTCTGGCGATGGGGCTTACAAGGAGAAAGGACTATCGTAGGCTTGCCAGAACCGGCCATAAGAAGTACGGGCGGCGAGTCCCCTGGTTCTCGCCACCCGTTTTTCAGCTACCGGGTTTGGTAACTGAGCGCTTGCACGGCTAGGGTAGTTTGTCGACGATGAACTGCCTGATGATATTCACATTCGTTTGCGTAGCCTGATCGATATAGTTCCAGTAACTCTTGTCCTCGCCGCAGATGGGAAATCCCCAAGAGTCTTTGCCTGGTGCGGCTACAGTTTGCTTGCCGTTATAGGCACTGTCACGATCGGAGATGAGTCCCCAGTTGGTAGCCTCGCCCCACCCGCTATCAGTAAGCGACCAGAAATCCACCCCGACGATATGGCGGTCTCCATTTGTCGTCTTGACGGTATCGCCAGGCGAGCCAGCAATCGCTCCAGTGCCACTTATCGTCAAGCCTGGGGGCAGGCCCCTGGAAACCAGCGCGTAGGAATTCTCGAGCGGTCTGGCAAAAGCTGGAACATTCAGCTTCCCTCGGCGTTGCCTTGGAGTTACAATCCCGCTTCATCACGGCAGGGCGGTCCGGAGGGCCGATTCCACCGGCATTCAGTCCGTATCCTGCACGCAAATCTTCCTACCAGCGAGGCGGCCATGAAGATTCTTGTGAGATGCGCGTTCTTGACGGCAGTCGCGGTGAGTCTGTTTCTTCTTTTGGGCTGTTCATCGCGTCACGACACTTCCGAGCGCTACATTCTGGTTACCGTCAACTCCAAGCTACCGTATTGGCAGACGGCGCGCTCCGGCCTCGAGAAAGCCGCCGCAGTCTATGGAGTCAAGTGGGACGTGCGAGGCCCCGAAACCTACGACCCACAGGCCGAGGTGCAGGAGTTTCGTAATGCGCTGGCATTGAAGCCTGCGGGGATACTGGTCTCTGTCGCTGATGCAGGATTGATGAAGCCGGCGATTGATGAGGCGATTGCCGCCGGAGTTCCCGTCATCACCGTCGATTCCGACGCGCCCGACAGCAAACGGCTGTATTTCATCGGAACCAACAATCTGCAGGCCGGACAGATCGGCGGACAACGGGTCGTCGCTAAGCTTCATGGCAAAGGCAACGTCGTTTTCTACACCATGCCGCAACCTAATCTGGAGCAGCGGCTAAAAGGCTATAAAGACGCCTTCTCTGACCACCCGGGCATCAAGATTGTGGAAGTCTTCAATATCAATGGCGACGCAGGCAATGCCTTCGATCGTACCACGCACTACCTCGCGGCCAAGGACGCTGAGAAGATCGATGCTTTCATCTGTCTCGAAGCGTCGGCCGGAAAGGACGTAGCCGAAGCGATCAGACGGCAAAAAGCGACCGATCGCCTGGTGGTGGCAATGGACGTCGACGAGTCCACCCTGAATCTGATTAAAGAGGGGATGATTGACGCCACCATCGCGCAGAAGCCCTACACGATGGCGTACTACGGATTGAAGTCTTTGGATGACATCCATCACTACCCTTTCGATTTAAAGAAGGACTATTCCTGGGATTCGTTTTCCCCGGTTCCGGCCTTCGTTGATACTGGCGTTTCCCTGGTAGACAAAGTCAACGTCGACGTATACCTGAAGGCGCGGTCGGAAGCGCAGGCAAAATAGGGCACAACCGAGCGAGGTTTAACAGGAGCAGCTCCTCAACCGTACTTTGCTAGCGGTAGTTCGATCGATACGTGGCGCTTCTCGCAGGCGACGCCGAGTCATGCGCGTCGACCGCCTACCAACCATAGAAGAGAGACGGAGATGCGACGAGCGGGCCGATCGCGGTCGTACTTCGGCTAACTACTGGAGCAGGTACAATGAAAGGTTCTCAGACGGCGTTAAGTGTTTCTAGAGGAGCGTTCGCGTGATTACCCGTTACACCCGGCCCGAGATGGGCCGCATCTGGAGTGACGAAAACAAGTTCAGGACGTGGCTGGAGGTGGAAATCGCCGCCACGGAAACCCTCGCAGAAGCCGGCATTGTGCCGCAATCGGCGGCCAGGGCGATCCGCGAAAAGGGCGGAATCGAGGTTGCGCGCATCAATCAAATTGAGGCCGAGGTCAAGCACGATGTCATCGCGTTCACTACGGTGGTGGCGGAGAAGGTTGGCCCGGAATCGCGCTGGTTGCATTACGGCCTGACTTCGAACGACGTCGTCGACACCGCGCAGGCTGTGCTGCTGAAACAAGCCTCAGCAATCATTCGCGACGACCTCACGAAACTAAGCGAGGTATTGAAACGCCGGGCCTGGGAATTCAAGGACACACCGGCGATCGGCCGCACTCACGGCGTTCACGCCGAGCCCATCACCTTCGGTCTCAAGCTGGCCAACTGGTACTCCGAGGTCCAGCGCGACATTGCGCGGTTCGAACTGGCCGCAGAGCAGATGCGCGTGGGCAAACTTTCAGGAGCGGTGGGCAACGCCGCGCACCTGGAGCCCGAATACGAAGAGAAGATTTGCCAGCGGCTTGGCCTCAATGTCGCGGCGGTTTCCTCGCAGGTGATTCAGCGCGACCGCCATGCGTTCTACGTCGTGACGCTGGCGGTCATCGCATCCACCCTGGACAAGATCGCCACCGAGGTCCGCCATCTGCAGCGCACGGAAGTGCGCGAAGCCGAAGAATATTTCAGCGAGAAGCAAAAAGGCTCGTCGGCCATGCCGCACAAGCGTAATCCCGTCACCTGCGAGCAGATTAGCGGGCTGGCGCGCGTAGTCCGCTCGAACGCGCAGGCCGCGCTGGAGAACGTCGCTTTGTGGCATGAGCGCGACGTCTCGCACTCCTCTGCGGAGCGCATCATCTTGCCGGATTCGACCACTCTCGTGGACTATCTGCTTCACAAGACGACTAACCTGATTGACACCATGCTGGTTTATCCCAAGCGCATGCTCAAGAACCTGGAGTCGACCGGGGGCTTGGTGTTCAGCGGACAATTGCTGCTCGACCTGGTCGAGGCCGGTATGCTAAGGGAAGATGCCTATCGGCTAGTGCAGTTGTATGCCATGAAGGCGTGGAAGGAAGATATGAACTTCCGCGAGCTTATTATGAATGACCCTGAGATCAACTCGAAGGTGAAGCGCCAGACATTGGAGCATGCCTTCGACCTGCAGCGTCCGCTGCGTAATGTGGGCAAGATATTTCAGCGGATATTCGGCGAGGAGCGCGCTACTCCAGCCGGTTAATGATGGAGGCGACGTAACCCGCGCCGAAACCGTTGTCGATATTGACCACGGTAACGTTCGACGCGCAAGAGTTCAACATCCCCAGCAGCGCCGCAATGCCCTTGTAGGAAGCTCCATAGCCGACGCTGGTCGGAACTGCGATCACCGGAACGCCAACCAGTCCGCCGACAACGCTAGGCAACGCTCCTTCCATTCCAGCGCAAACGACAACAACGCGGGCTTCGGTCAACACCTCGCGGCGCGCCAGCAGCCGGTGAATTCCCGCGACGCCGACGTCATAAAGATGTTGTACTTCGTTGCCCATGACCTGCGCGGTGACCACCGCTTCTTCTGCGACGGGAATATCGCTGGTTCCAGCTGACACGACGACGATCTTCCCTTTTCCGTACGCGGTTTCGTCGCGCGTCAGGGTCACGGCTCTTGCCAGTTCGTGCATCTCGGCCTTACGAAACCTGCGCTTGACCGCCCGAAACTGCTCCGGCGAAACCCGCGTGGCCAGTACGTTGTGACCTCGTCGGGCAAGCCGGGCAAATATCTCCGCAAATTGCTGCGCAGCTTTGCCGGGCCCGAAGATCACTTCCGGCATGCCCACGCGCAGCGTCCGGTGATGGTCCACATTGGCGAAGCCGAGGTCCTCGAAGGGCAGATGCCGCAACTGCTGCACCGCTTCATCGGGCGAGAGCTTCCCTCGCTTCACCTGGTCGAACAACTTCTTAATGGCTGCGGTATTCATGGTTGGATCAGTTTCGAGCTTCGAGCTTCACTGGGGACGAGGACCGCAGTTTGGTACCATGAGAAGGACCTCCGAGAAGATGTCGGGAACCGACAATCTGAGATGCCTGCGCCAGACAACGCAACTCGAACCCTGACGGTCGCCATCACCGGCGCCAGCGGCTCCATCTTTGCCAGGCACCTGCTGGACGCTCTCGACCGCGACGAGCGCGTCGCGACGATCAATCTTATCCTATCGGACAGCGGATTGCGGGTCATGGCCGAGGAACTTGAGATCTCTGGTCGCGATCAACTGGTCCGCAAACTGCTGGGTCGGGAATCGCAGAAAATAAGACAGCAGAACAATTCCGACATTGGGGCCAATGTGGCCAGCGGTTCGTATCAGACCGACGCCATGATTGTGCTGCCGTGCAGCGTAGGGACGCTGGCGCGGATCGCCAATGGCATGGCCATCCAACTCATCGAGCGCGCCGCCGACGTCTGCCTGAAGGAGCGCTGTCCGCTCATTCTCTGCGTGCGCGAGACACCCTTCAACCTCATCCATCTGCGTAACATGACGCTGGCCGCCGAAGCCGGAGCGACCATTTTCCCAGTCATTCCAGCGTTCTATTTCCGCCCGGTCTCGACCGAAGAGATCGCGCGCGAGTTCGTCAACCGCGTCCTGGCGCACGTTGGACTGCCGCAGCCGGGCGCATACCACTGGAAGTCTGAGTAAGGCGCTGGTTTCGGCGTTTGTCCCAGCCCGTCTCGGCTACTCGCCGGCATCGTCCACCCGCAGCTTCCACACGATCTGCCGCAGCATGCCCAGCAGCACTTCTGCATCGGCGGGCTGCAAGTTGAGGCGCCGGACCATCCGGCGGACTTTCTCCTCAGTAGGCGCTGTGGCGATGGGATTCACGTAGCCGCTGAGCTGCAGAGCATCCAGCAGCAGCGCGGTTATGCGCTCCAACTCGCCGGCTTTGGCACGCGCCACTCTCTCTGCCTTCACAGCTTTGTCCGCAGCGCGAACCAGCTCGTACAAACAGACTGCCACCGCCTGGCCCAGATTCATCGAAATGTTCCGTTCGCAAGTGGGAATGCGCATCAACCAGTGGCAGTGACTGAGGTCCTGGTTCGAGAGGCCGACCTTCTCCGAGCCGAACAGAATGGCGACGCGACCCGATGCGAGCTGTTTGCGGATAAGCCGCGCGCCGGTGCTCAGTTGCCGCACCGGATGTTGCAATTCACGGTGACGCACGGCGGTTGTTCCTACCACCAGCGCGCAGTCGGCAACCGCATCAGCCACGCTCGTGTATTCCTCGGCGTTCGCCAAAACTGCTGAGGCGCCGACTGCCGAGCGCGCCTCGCGGAAGGCCAACGCATACGGATTCACCACTCGTAAGTGCGCGAAGCCGAAGTTGCTCATGGCGCGTGCCGCAGCGCCGAGATTCAGCGGGTTTCGGGTCGCCACCAGCACGACACGGAGATTGTCCAGGACATGCGGCATGACAAACCAGTTTCCAGTTTCCAGTCTCAAGTTTCAAGACTTCTATACCCGCGACTCAACACCTCAACCAGATCGCACAAGCAGTTCCGCGCGTGGGAAAACAATCGCCTGGGGCCGATTCGCGCTCCTGAATCTTGAAACTCGAAACTCAAGACTGCTTTCGGCATCTGGAAACTGTTAACATGTTGTTAAGTGCCTGCAGCCGCGTTGACGGCGCGGGACACGGAAGGAAGCAAGGAAATGCGATGGATGTTACGCTCCAAAATTCATCAGGCCACAGTTACCGACGCTGATCTGCGATACGTAGGTAGTATCACGATCGACGAAGAATTGATGGAAATGGTGGGATTGCTGCCCGGCGAAAAAGTAATGGTGGTCAGCAACACCAGCGGTGCCAGGCTGGAGACCTACACGATCCCCGGAAAGCGCGGCTCGGGCGCGATGTGCATGAACGGCGCCGCGGCGCACCTCATCAAGAAGGGCGAAGAGATCATCGTCATGGGCTTTGAGCTGGCGGACGGGCCGATCGTCGCCAAACAGATCGTGCTCGGCACGAATAACGAATTCCTGCGCTGGTTGTAACTTCGCCATTGAGTCACCAGTTCATTCGTTGACGGCTTCCTTCACCAGTGATATGTTGCCTCTACACTGGAAAGGAGGATGATCCAACGCCTATGAAAATTGATGGTCCATGTAGTTTCTCAAGTGAGGTGGCTGAGGCTTAGGGCTTCCGCTCTAAATCCTCGCAAGACTTCGTAACTCTAGAGTCTGCCGCTGGGGCCACGTAGAGTGGACTGCCTCAGGCCAATCCCAACAGCTAACCGGAAAGACCCGCTGGCGCCGCGCGCTGCGGGTCTTTTCTATTTCCGTTGGCAGCGTTGGCGCTACTGCGCCGGTGCTTGCGGCTGCGGCGGCACACCGTTCGGTCCAACCGGCGCCTCGCCTGCCTTCAACTTGCGGCAGCAGCCGCTGACCATGTCGCCTGTCGGCAAGTTGACCTGCGACGAGTACGGAAACGTTTCCTTGCGCACCGGATCGTTGCAGGCTTCCTTCCGGATGGTGGCCGAGAGGGCGTTTTGGCCGTTCATGGGAGCCAGGCCGTTCTGCCGCTGCCACGCCCAGACTTTCTGGTCCGGCACCCAGAAGAAGCGGCCATTGAAGTACTGGTCCGGCTGGTTGATCCCTAGGTAGCGCGCGCCCCAGGAGACGAACTGGATGCTCCAATTCGGGCCGTAGCCAAAGCAGACCATGTCAGGAGGCTTGGGCGGCGGCGCCTGGTTCGCGGGTGGTGGCGTCGGCGGCGGTGGCGGTGGCGCAAGCGGGTTGGTTGTCACTTGCGCTCCGGCGGAAACGACGGCGAACAGGCAGAAGAAAATAACGGTAAAGCGAACAGCAGCGCGTCCCATGAAACCTCCGAGAACCGATGGTCGCTGCAAAGGCGTTGCGCGTCAACTGGTAATTGTGCGAGACACCGCAAATGCCGTGACTGGCCTCGCACCGCAGCTAACCAGTTTGTTACCCCCTCCCCCACGGATGTGCAAAGTCGTCTAAACAAAGGACCGGCCGAAAAAATCGCGGCAAAATATTGGGGAGCGGAAAGAAAACCAACCCGAGCAGAATCGTGGCCGCTACAATCACAGGTCGTCCCATACGGAATCTGCTGGTCCAAGCTTCAATCTGCATGCATCCCGCTGCGACGAGGTATGGATATACATTCGCGGGATAGTAATGCTTTCCGTGCAGCACAATCATCATGGCAATCAGGAGTACATAGCCATAGGCCAAGAAACGAAATTCCGGGCGCAGAAAAAGCCAGGCCAACCCGATGATCCAGAACCCAGCCAGCAAGCCGCTGATCAAGAGTTGTTGTCCGACGTAGCTCAGCGGCCCTACGATGACGTTCTTAACATGCTGGCCAGCACGCACAGCAATTCAAGCATAGGGTATCCATAGTGGACTTGCCACAGGAACGCCGGCCAAGCTCGCAGTAAAACCAGCGAAGGCCCGAACGCCTGCGAAGCAGGAGCCAGCAGTGGTGCGACGGGCGGCTGGTCCACGTAATTCCACTGCGGATGCTGTCCGCAGATGATGAAATAGAGCTCATCGCC
>JARLGI010000030.1 GCA_031296115.1 Acidobacteriota bacterium
ATTCGACGCCCTTGCGTCCTCCGGCTTCAGGAAAAGCGATGGATCGAGTCTTGGATTCACGGCTACCTTTTCGATAATGATCTTCTCGGGCGGCACCAGAGGATCCTTGAATCCTTCTGCTGTTGAAAGAATTCAGAACTTGACTCTGCGGCTGTTCACTCCCAATCAATTCCACAACGCTTACTTCGGCGGAGGTGCTGGTTGTCCATTGCTTTCCTGCTGTGCTGCTGCGCGCCTTTCAAGGATCTTTGTGCGTACTTCTGATCGTTGCTCCGGGGTTAGAACCTGGAAGATCTGATTGCTCTCCATACGCCTGAGTCCGTCAATCATTGTCCTTTTCCGATCTTCGTTTAACGATCGGTCTTTGATTACCAAATCCATGCGATCCATCATGTCCTGACGAATCTTGTCAATCCTTGCCTTCTGGTCGTCCGTTAATGTCACGCTATCAAGATCGTCCTTTGGCCGAGCATCTTGCATCGGTCGAGCCACATGACGGGTCACTCGCTGGATCTGCGCAGGAGCAGCCGGATCATTTTGTGCTTTGGTCGGCGTCGCCACAGCAAATGCAAAAAGGAGCCAAAACGCGACCGCCAGTTGTTTTGTCAATTTGCTTTTGTTCATGCAAAGCCCCTTGCTGGTTGAAGAGAGGCGTCCGTGACCAACCAGGAGTCTGGCAGAACATCCCACGGTCGACCAGGAGAATGCGCTTCACTTACCACGGCAATCTCTTCGCGTGAATGGCCGGAGTCGTTTTCTGTCCGTTGCACCGTTAGAACTGGACTGGTCATTCTTTGCGACCAATTGCAGGCCTGGTTGCTATTCAGGTATCTGGTTTGAATCGATCTTGCCGCACAGTGGATCGATAGGGGAAGCCGCATAAAGGCGACGTGCAGACCCAACTTCCCGATATTCAGGTTCGTGGCCGGATGACGGTGTATGTCATCGACCGCTAACTGGAGTCGAATATCTAAGGATTGCGGATTTGTCTTGTTGATTTAGTGCAAAAACATAGCAGGATATACGTTCAGTAGCCGCGCGATGAATGCTTGCTCTTTGAGAAGCAATCGATCGACGGAATGCTCGGACTGGTTGTTTCCTGTCCCAATCAAATGGAATAACTCATGACATATGAACGAGTTTGTGTCTCCGAATGTTCACGCGTATTCGAAAAAGCTCGCGTGTTTGCTGGGGAACACGCCAATTCGAGATGATATTTTGAATCTCCAGGCCAGAAAAGCAAATAAACTTTCGCAAGCTCTCATTTTTGAACCAAATTCCAACATTGAATTGCCATGGGTACAGATGTAGCCGCTGCTGCATAGGCCCAACCGGCAAGCCGGATTCCAAGAAATCCTGTCATCGATATGCTGATTCTCGATGTACCCGCTGGAAAAGGTCCTTCTCCAGGTCCTGGAAAGGGTGGGGAATAGCGAGTTTGCCGATGCGCGCCATCGCCAAAACGGGGAATGCAAATATTTTTTTCTGGAGCATTGGCGCGATTCTTAAAATATCATTGCCGGCTCCTACAGCTTACAAAGCACTGTCATAGATGGAGCTGAAACTTGATATCAAGTGCATGCAAGTCCCTGTGTTTAAACAGAGATAGCCCGGTCTTGCGAGAAACCGAAACACAATTTCACATGCGGCGTGGAGGTCGAGATTCGCCAAAATCAATCATTCAGAGCGATGCAACAGGCCATATGTCCCTTCAAGGGTTTTTGCGCTGCATCAAAATGACGCTGATCGATTCTTTGGATACTCAGCCGAGGTAAGCGCCGGTGTCCAACATCGGCGGAACGCACGAGGATTAAAAGTTGAGTAACAGAATCTGCACGTCGCCGCTGCATAGCTCTCTCTTCCCCTCCATTGCGCGGCAATTTTGCTTTAGCAGAGATCTGAGATAGCTCGCGGAGCCCGGGCCGGGCTCCAAAGGGCGGTAGTACCCCAGATGCACGCCAGGCAATTGAACGCGGCGGGCTGGAGATTGTAAGTGCGATAGGGATCTATTCTCCGCAGAGATGCGGCGCAGCCGGGACGATCCGGTTGTGCGTTTAGTTAAGTGAGCACAAATGCTCTTTCGATGAAAGAGCTGCTCCTGCAAGCAGGGTCGGCCGCCGGCGCTGATTGCGGGTTAAGGCGAGGAGGCTGCACAACCATGAGGAAGCCGTACCAGGTTTGGATCACCGTACTCATCGTCGCCCTTGCGACAGCCGCGGCAAGCGCCCAGTCATTCCGAGTGCAATGCCCAACCTCCACGATTACGCACCCGATCACCGTGAGCAATTGCGGCACGAACCCGACTGCACCGGGGTGCAACAATTCAGAGCCTGCGTACAACGGACCGACCCAATTCACCGCCGCGACCGCCGGTTTACCGAGCGGAACCAGCGGAGACTTTGTCATGCCGACGGCTACAACCGTGAACGGCGCCATCAAGTGCCAGCAAATCTCCGGTGGTGACGGCTATTCGACGATGGGGGACGGCAATCAGATCTTCATGTTTTCGTTCGGGCCGCTCTCCGGCCTGGCGGACATCGCGGCCGGCCATCCTGGCACCCAGTTCCCAAATGTCTTCAACACTCCGTATCCCGGCGTGGGTAGCACCCCGCTGGTGCGCGGCGACCCGGCCACGACCGACGGCGCGACCAGCGGCGCCGTGCCATGGACAGGCGGGCCAGCGTTACCGGTCTTTACTGCGTTTACGTGGAACGGCGCTGTCGGCCTGACGCCCGACATTGCGAACATCGTGACGGTTACTAATCTCATCGAGGGCCCTTTCCCCGCGACCACCCCCGCAACCACTGCCCCCGGCTGTACGGTCGCTTCCACCACTACAGTAACCGCCTGGACGGACGCCCCCTTGGGCCTTCCTGTTGGAGCGCAAGTCGCCATCAACGCCGTTCAAGGACTCGCCCCAACCCCTGCTGGCTATGCAGGCACTTGGACAATTAGTTGCGTGGCTAGCGGGGCCGCCACAACTCCGGATGGATTCACCGGATATGCCTTCCAGTACATCGATAGCACGAGTGGACTAGCGGCTGATACCGGCAATGACGTGGCTGCCACGGCCTCTTCGCCCGCGGCAATCGACGGGCATGTGGATCCCCGCCCCATCATGGACATCGGCGTGATGAACGGTAATATCCCGGCGCCCCTGTTCGCGTTTGACGAGGACGATGAGTTCTTTCTCACCCTGACCAACGTGGGCATGATCATGCGCCCGGACCTGTTCGAGCAACACACGGTCCACTTCCACGGATATCCAAACGCTTCGTCGTTTTATGACGGCGTGCCCGACGCGTCCGTCGCCATTAACATCGGCGCCAGCTTCACCTATTACTACCTGGCTCCGGATGCCGGAACCTACTTCTGGCACTGCCATATCACTCCGCCGGAGCACTTGCAGATGGGCATGGTGGGGCAGCTCTATGTGCGGCCGCGGCAGGATCGCGTGCCTAGTGGCGGAATCCTCTACGCGTATCTCGGATACCAGAATGGGATCTCCCTGCCAGCAACAAATCCTGTCGTGGATCTGCGCACCGTTTGCAATCCCGCGAACGACATCCTGTGCAGCGCATCCATGCCGGCCATTAACACAGCCGCCGCCAGGCCGGCGGCCGGTACCCTCTGCAGCGGTGCTTCGGTCGTCTCGGGAACAGAGGGAACAACACCTGAATATGTCTACAACGACGGCGATGGCTCGACCTGTTATGACGTCACGTACCCAATCCAGATGCACGGGTTCGATCCGAACTTCCACTTCGTAGGCATGACCTTCAATCCGGAGATGTTTGTCGACATGAATGACAAGTACTTCCTGCTGAACGGTCGAAGCTATCCCGACACGGTCGCAGCCGGTCCACAGGCCACAGTTTCGAGTGATGGCCAGATGCACTACTCGCAGCCGCTGCCCGCCATCATCAACATTCCGGCCGGCGGAAAGGCTTCCCTGCGTCTCGTCAACCTGTCGGTTGCGGAATACTTCACTTTGCAGAGCCTCGGCGTTCCCATGCACGAGGTTGGATTCAACGCCAAGTTGTTGCGGGACCAGGATGGCAACAGCACCGAGTTCTACACAAACTCGATCACGCTTGGCGGCGGCGAATCTCTGGACGTGATTCTGGACGCCAGTGACGATGGCTGCAGCGCGTACCTGGGCGCGGGGTGCGCCACAAAGCTTTATCCAGCGGGCAGCAAGTTCTATGTCTACTCCTCGAATCTCGAAATGCTGTCGAATGACGCCGAGAACTTCGGCGGGATGATGACCGAGGTCAACATCTGCAACAGCGTATCGAGCGACACCTTTGGGAATACCTGCAACTAGGAGAGCAGCGATGAGGCAGATGAACATGAAAAATGCGACGTCAATGAC
This sequence comes from Acidobacteriota bacterium, assembly GCA_031296115.1. GTDB lineage: Bacteria > Acidobacteriota > Terriglobia > Terriglobales > Acidobacteriaceae > Bog-257. Next base: position 4,376 of record JARLGI010000030.1, read on the forward strand.
ACAACTGCTCCTGGCGCTGGTGACGGCCGTAGCTCTAACGCTTACGCCGTCCGCCTTCGCTGCGGCTCCCGGAATCACCGGCACCCCTGCGGCTGGGACGGCCACGGCTGCAACGTTTAATCTGACTGCCCAGGATGCTTACCTGAATCAGCCGGACGGGGCGGCAGTTTACTCGTGGGGATACGGCTGCGTCAGCAACCCGGCGACGTCGGCGTTCGTCCCCGCGGCTGCCTTCGCTTTCCCGCCAACCTGCAACACCATGCAGGTTCCCGGCCCCACCATGGTCGTCACAGAAGGGGCCACGGTCACGATTAATCTGACCAATAATCTACCCACGGCCGCCGGTAACACCTCAATCCTGTTTCCCGGCTTCAACGTGACGACCACTTGTACTGGAACAGGTCAGCAGCAGGGCTTGTTGACCTGTGAGGCCGTGCCTGGCGGAACGGTGACGTACTCGTTCACCGCCTCAGCGCCGGGCACGCACGGTTATTACAGCGGAACGCAGGGCGACCTCCAGATCGAGATGGGGCTCTACGGCGCCGTCATTGTGTTGCCGAAGACTCCGCCGGCCAATTGCGCCACCGGCACGAGCATAACCAACCTGTACGGTAAGACGGATTTTGGGACGGCTAACAAGATCGCTGGATTTCCTGAGCAGGACTTCCGCCTGTCTACCGCAGCCTATGACCACCCCAAGAGCTGTTACGACCGGGAATACCTCTTCCAGTGGGCCGAGATGGATTCCAGAATTCACCACCAGGCAGAAGCACAGGTTCGGGCCAAGGCGGGCTGCGCGGCTAACACGATGGGATGCAGCCTCGACGTACAGACCGAGCCCTACCATCCCGCCTATTTCTTGATCAACGGACGCTCCATGCCTGACCTCATGGATCCCAACTACGCATCCGAATACCCGCACCAGCCTTACAACGGCAACCCGCACATGCATCCGGGCGAGATCACACTCATACGAACCATCGGACAGGGTAGGTGGCAACATCCCTTCCACGAGCACGCCAATCACGTGCGCATCCTGGCTCGGGACGGGGATCTGATTCTCAGCCCGACCCATCCGGCGACAAGTCTCGCGGGAAGTCTGATGTTCAACACCGATACCACTCCGGGCGAGGCGTTCGACGGGATCTTCTACTTCAGCGGCAGGGGATTGAACTGGGATCCCTATGGCCACCACCCGGCAGGCACTGGGAACACGTCGTTCCCCATCACCGCCCTCAGCGAGACTGGAAACACCGTAAGGGTGACGGTCACCGGCGCGCTCCCCGCTAACCTCGCCCCTGCTACGTCCGGTGGGAATGCTGGGTTCATTACGATTTCAAACGCCCCGGATGGCTACGACGGGTCGTTTTCGGTGCTCACTGTCACTTCCGGTACAACGAGCACGCTCACCTTTACGGACCCGACTTCTAGTCTGGCCTCCGCCACCGGAACGGCGGGAACTCTCGGAACTCTCAACACCGGCAGCACAAACGGGACTCCCCCCACCGATCCCTTCTCTGAGTTGTCGTGCACTCCAGACGCAAACGGCTACAACACGGGGAATCCCGCTGCCCTGAACTATTACGAGTGGTGCCAGGATCATAACAAGCCGGTGCAGGTGGCTCCATTTGGCGATGTGGCGTCGGGCGGTCCCGCAACGTTGCCTGATCCGAATGTGTTAACCAACGGCCAGTGGTACGGCGGCACGCCGTATCTCGGTCCGGATGCGAGTCTGCGTGCGACGATGTCTTCCTGCGACACCACCACCAACGCCAATTGCACAACCCTATTACCTTCGAACACTCAGGCCAACCCGGCCAACGAGCGCGGTTGGGCGTTTATGTGGCACTCGCACAACGAGCGGGAGATCACGACCAACAACGTCTTCCCCGGCGGAATGCTGATGATGATGCTGGTGGATTCACGGGAATTTGCAATTGACGAATCGCAATAGGGGCAGGCAGATTGCCTGTCTCCGAAGGCTGTTAGTTTGAGCGTCCCCCGGCCAGCCGGGGGACAGCGAAAAAGATCCAGGTTTTTCTTCCCATGACGCAAGGCGAGCGAAAGGCGAAAACGATGATCCGGATGAGCAATTCCATGTCGAAGACTCCATTGAAGGCCGCATTTCTGGTAGGTGCGTTCCTTCTCTTTGCAGCCGCGGCATTCAGCCAGCAGGTGAACCTGACGGCGGGGCCGGCAACGACAACCATGCCGGATGGCACGGTGATCCCCATGTGGGGTTACACCTGCGGAGCCGTAGCTTCTGGTGCGACCTGCGCGCCCTTAAGCGGATCCAGCTCCGGCGCGGCCACCGGGTCACTGGGCGGAATTTATGTGCTCAATGGCGGATCGGGCTACACCTCAGCGCCCACCGTCACCATTACTCCGGCCACTGGGAATACGCCGACAACGCCGGCGGTGGCGACCGCGATTGTTACCAACGGCCAGGTGGTTGGCTTCAATGTGACCAATCACGGAGCTGGCTACACAGCAGCTCCTACGGTCACGCTCACGTTCGGCGGCGGCAGCGGAGCTACTGCGGCGGCAGCGCCGGCCTGGTCCCCGGTCGTGATCACGGTTCCCTTTGTTTCCGGCGGGGCAAGCCTGACGATCAACCTGAACAACATTCTGTCCTTTCCCGTCACGGGGGGCGGGCCGGCGAATAACTTTCCCACATCGATCGTGATCATTGGTCAAGTTGGCGGCGGTCTCGGCAATACCAATTCGGAGACCTACTTGCCGAGTCCCGACCACTCCAACGCACAAGGATGCCCGACGTGGTTTATCGCCGCTAATCCGCCGGGCACTCCATGCACAAGCAGCAACAACGCAGGTTTGGCCTCACCGCCGGTCCAGGGGCAGGGGCGCGTGTGGTCAATGGCCCAGGAAGTGGAGGCGAATCCGCCTGGAACAGGCGCCCCACAGCCACTCGCGTGGAACAGCCTGCGACCGGGGACATACCTGCTCGAATCCGGCACCCATCCTTCGATTCAGGTTCCCATGGGCTTGATCGGCATGCTGGTGGTCACGAACCCTCCCACAAGCGCTACAGCTCCTGGCACAGCTTACCCCGCGGTGGCCGCTAACACTAAGACTGCGGCGGTTCAGGCGGCGGTTCCGGCAGTGCAATACAACGCAGAGCTCCCACTCGAGTTCAGTGAAATCGACCCGGTGCAGAACACAGCAGTCGACGTGGCTGTCCGGAACCCCAATTTTAGCGAGCTTAGGGTGTGGTCAGGTTTGCCGACCGACCCGCAGGGTGGTCCCGGCTGCGGCAACCCGGCGTCAGGCGCTTATTATCAGTCGTGCTATCCACCGGCGGTAAATTACACGCCGTTCTACTACCTCATCAACGGCCTCGCGTTCAACAAGACCAATCCAGGGGCCTCGCTGTTCAAGGCTACGGCCGGGACAGCGACGACTGGAATTTCGGGCACTGTTTTGGTGCGCATGGTAAATGCCGGCCTGCGCATGCACGTGCCGGCGATCGTCGGCTCGCAAACGACCGGGTACCCCGGGACTGGGACTTCAACCAGCGGTCAGGGATCCACACAGGGTCCAGTTCAGGGATTCACCTTGATCGCAGAAGATGGCAACCCGCTCCCGAACTTGACAGCTCCCCGTGTAAAGACGGAACTGTTTATGGCCGCGGGCAAGACGTACGACGTGAAGGTGAATGTTCCGGCTGCCTCGCTACCGATCTACGACCGCGAGCTTAGCCTGTCGGCCAATTCCTCGGTGCGTGACGCCGGAATGCTGGCGTACATCAGTGTCAACGGCGCCCTGCTGCCGAACTTTACAGGGACGCCTGTTGGTCAAGCCGCGACGGCCAACCCGGATACCTACGCCTCCGTCATCCCCTGTGGGGTCTCAGCCCTCACTTGCACTCCCCTGGTCATCACCGACCCATCCAAAGGCGTAATCGCCAACGACATCAATGTGTATGGCGTCGAGTTGTCGACTCCTCCCAACAACGGCACGCTGACTTGCAATGCGGTGTCAGGGAACCCGGTCTCAGGAATTTGCGCCAACGGCACCTTTACCTATACACCCACTCCGGGCTGGAGCGCAGACACCTTTGTATATTGCGCCAACGGCTCGCCCGCCGTCCCGCCGAGTCCAGGCACATCTCCATCGCTGTGCGCAACAGTAGCCCTGAACCCGTCGACTCTTACCGGGGCCCCTGTGGCGCACGCCATCACCTACACGTCCACGATGGCCACGTTCATTAAGATTCCATCGCCGGGCGTTCTCTCGGTAGATAGTGACCCGAGCGAGTTACCTCTTACCGTTGTTCTTTCCGGGGCGAGCGCGCCGAAATTGACGGGCGGAACGCTGCTTATGGACCCGCAAGGTGGATTCACGGCGTCCGTCACCGGAGCGGGGACTACAGCCTGCCCCACTGGCGCGCCGACAGGATCCAATTGTTTCAGCTTTAGCTACCGCGCGCAGAACTCCCAGGGGACGGCGAGTGGACCCGCGGTCGTGACTCTCGTCTTCCCGCCGCCCAGCAATCTGCAGGTCAATGTACTGGATGCCCAGGCGTATAACAATTGCAACGGGAAAAGCGCCTGCATCAGTGCCTTGACGCCGTTTACCGACTATCGCTGGATCATTGAAGAAGACAAGACTTTCTGGGTCGACCCCAACTGCACAGCCAACAGCAGCATTACGACGCCGGGCTGCCCGGCCATTGTGGGCCCGTCGGGTACAAGCACGATTCCGACGTTTGGCGTGAATTTCCATACCAGCGCTATGGATTTCGTTGCCCAGGGCTGCACTGGCCCGCTCTCGTGCGAAGGCGGCCAGACGATGCTGGACACGAACCCGTTGTCGTCGACCTTCGGTCAGCACATTTCGGCCGTGTGCGACCTTGGCAACGGCGCCTGCAGGCCCGATCCGACGGGAGGGAATGGATCTACCGAGGTGAAGCCCAGCGAGGTTCATCTCGATCCTTCCAAGCGCTATTACATCTCGGTGCTGCCGGGTGACGCGGCAAATCCGTTTCCTTCGGGCGCGAGCCCCGCGGCTTGCAATGGCATAGAAGCACAAGCGGGTGATACGACATGCGGCCACGCCATGAGTGGCGCTCCCATCCCGCCGGCCTGCAACATCCTGGGTGGGACAAATGCTTGTACCACGAGTTCCGCCTTTACTCAACCCGTCAACGTTCTCGCGCTGCCCTCACCGCTTCCGACGGGCTCTCTTTCGGTGGTCGTGTTCGAAGATGACTTCCCGCTCAACGGCGAGCAGGATAATGGAGGCGGAGTCGACGCGCTCTCACCCGTTGAGCCCGGCCTGGGTGGCTTCAACCTCATTTTGTGGGATACCTTCGGCGGGCTCGGCGACTTTACCGGACAGGATACGAACGACATGTTCAACCAGCCCTTGTCGAACAGCCTGGCCGGGACCATCGATCCCACCACGGGATTTGATGCCTGCCCACTTACGCCCAATCCGCTTTCATCGACGGGCGCTGTAACTCTGTCCAACGGAAATTCAACAGGAGGGCTGATAACTGGGAACGGGGCGGGTCCGGCGCAGACGGTGCCTATGACCGGCATGATCGTGACTTGTCCGAAGTTTGAGTCAGATGGGAAATCTCTCTCCCCACTGGCCGGCCAGGCGGTCATTGCCAACCTGATGCCGGATAAATTCAGCGTCCAGGCGTACCCCGGGGCGGATCGGATCGCGCGCGGTGAAGAGTGGGTCCAGACCAACACGCTGGATGGCCAGCATCCCCACGATGCCTTCATCGCCATCGGCGGGCCGAGCTACTTCCAGGAGTACGGACCGGCCGGGTATCACGTGATGATCGGTTTTGCCAATCCGAAGATCATCAACGACCGGCACAATGATGTTTGCAGTGGGGTGGGCAGCCCCGGTCTGGTAGGCCCTTGCACCAATACCATCGACGGACAAGTCGACGTCCAGCGCCTAAGCCGGATCCCGGATGAGAGACTCTATCCCAGCGGTTCGCGCGATGCCTTCGCCTGGACGCAGTGCTGGGTCAGCCTTGGCGACCCCGACGGCGAAGACTTCATGTTCACGAAGTGCGATGCCAACGGAAACTTCAAGTTCACCAATGTTCCCGGCGGAACCTGGAGACTGGCCATCGGCGACCAATGGAACGACCAGATCATTGACGGTCTGTCGACGCCAGCGAACGTGGGGTGTACGAGCACTGCCCCCAACCAAACTAATCCCACCTGCCCTGGCGGCCAAACCCTCCACATGGGCAATATCGGTGTCCAGCAGTGGCAATCGAACGTCTACACCCGCACCTTCATCGACGACAACAAGAATGGAATTTGGGATCCAGGCGAGATCGGGATTCCGCTCATCTATACGATGGTTCACTACCGGGATGGGCACAATGCCAACTCCCTGACGACAGACTTCAACGGCGTTGCCCCCTTCAACGAGACCTTCCCGCTGTTTAACTGGTATGTGGTGGAAGCAGATTCGACCCGCTACAAGACAACCGGCATTCACACCGTTTATGACGCGGGTGGCCCTGCCGATGGCTCGCCCTCCTGCGGGACTGGGAATGGCGCCCGGGCTTGCGGCACTTCGACCGCCTACAATTCCTTCTCGAATACCTTCGAGTCGGTTCCTTTGCCCGCCGATTTGTCCGTACCCGGCGCTGTCTATTGCTCTTCAGCGGATTGTTCGGCGGAGGCTGCTTCGTTCCTAGCCGGCACGGCCATCCCCAGTTCGCCAACCGCATCCACCGGCCGCATCGATCCGCCGTGGGTTTGGTCGGAAGGCTGGGCGGGCTTGACTGGTCACAGCAACTGGATTGATTTCGGCAAAGCGCCGTATGCATCCTGCCCGCCGGCCTGCACCACGGTCACCACTAAGGTTCCGGGAGCCACTACGTCCACTACCAAGCAAGTGGGCGAAAACGGCGGCATCTACGGAACGGTCGTCTATGCATCGACGCGTCCTTTTGATGATGCGTCACAAATGATACAGCAGCCTTGGCAGTCGTATGTTCCGAACGTCACGGTCAACCTCTACCAGGAAGGCTTTGCAGCGGATGGCGTAACGCCAACCTTGACCTTGGTGGACACAACCAAAACCAGCAGTTGGGATGCCTGGGCGCAAGGGTTCTATCCGAACAGCACCGCCGGCACAGGCGCTGGCGCCGGCGAAAGGCCCTATCTAAGTTGCCCCGGCCAAGCCACGGCTTCCAGCGACGTCTTCTACTTCACGCTGTTTGACCAGCCAAATTACCTTAACTGGTACAACGGCATCCACAGCACTCCGCAGACTTTGCCGCCCGCGCTCCCGTACAACTCGCAGTTCAAGTGCTATGACGCGATGAAGATCGCGAACCAGATTCAGCCGGCGCCTTACGACGGCAAATACATCTTCCCCAGTTCGCTGGGCATCAACCCGACTACCGGGAAGCTGCTCGCCACGAAGGGATCCACCAATGGCGTTGCGTCGTCTATGAATGGGACCAACTGCACGATCTGCGTGGCGAATCCCGATTCGACCGACAATTATCGCGTCGGCAACCCCATGCTGCCGCCCGGCAAGTACGTGGTGGAAGCGATCATGCCGCCGGGCTACGAGGTCGAGAAGGAAGAAGACAAGAACCTGCTGATCGGCGACAACTTCATTGCGCCCGTCACGCAGGACTTTGGCGGGGTGGGCGGGGACGTCTTTATCATGCCCGACCAGGCCTCCGTGGCTTCGATGTACGAACCAGGCGCCCAGGGATACAACGGCACGAACTACCAGAACTCGACTACGGGCGAGGGGCTGGGGAATGAAATGGCACTCCCCGGTTTCCCCGGCTATACCGATCCCACCTGGCCGTGCGTGGGTGAGCAGCGCGTTGTGCCTGACTACCTGAGCCTCTTCCCGCAGAATCTGGAAACGGCGCCCTTTGCCGGAGCGACTCGGCCTCTGTGCGACCGCAAGGAAGTGACGCTGACCAACCAGATGGCGGCGAACGCGAGGTTCTTCATCTTCACCTCGACACACATCGCAGCCAAGTACACGGGCGTGATCACCGACGACTTCACGTCGGAGTTCGATCCGTTCTCCCCGCAATTCGGCGAGAAGTTCGCGCCGCCCAACTTGCCGATTTCGACCAAGGATTATCTTGGAAACGAACTCTCGCGCGTTTGGTCCGATCACTGGGGACTCTATGACGGGCTGACCTACTCGAGCTGGGACGTGAACCCGCCCAACATCACCGGGTATTCACCCGCAATGATGACGCAGTGCATGAACGATCCGGGACCGATCCTGGACACCAACCCGACCTCGACGACCTACGGGCAGATGATCACCGATCCTCTGTACAATTCGGGGTACAGCGATTTCTGCTACATCAATCCCTTCATGCCGGGTCTGACAACCTATAACGACACTCCGGTTATACCCACCCAAGCGTTTGTAGGTGCGGGCTACAATAACGTCGATTGCAGCTACCCAGACGCCACACCGGCAGTCTCCGAAGTGGACGGCGACGGTATTGGTCCTTGGGTCAGCGCGGCCCTCAAGACCCTTACCATTACTGCGCTCGGCAATCAGCAGGTGAATAACAACGCCTACTCGGGTCCCTCGGCGAACGTAGCTCCGTTCAATTTGAAGACCGTCACCCGCCACTATGGCTTCGGCGCCCGGTGCACAGCCGTTTCAGGCAGCTGCACTGCGGTATCCTCGGTCACCATCGGCGGGATAGCGGCAACCATCAACAGCTGGTCCGACACGCAGATCGCAGTGACAGTGCCGACCGGCGTGGCCAACTGCGCGATCCAGCAGCAGACGCAATACACCGGCTCGACAGCGCAATGCGGGGAGCTGGTCATTACGGCCGGCAACGGCAAGCAGTCGATCGATACCGTCACGGTTACGATTGGCGGCAAAGCGCCGACTCACGTTGACGCCTCCGCTTCGGTCCAGACCGCAATCGACACTGCTGCTCCGGGCGACTTGATCATCGTCGACCCGACCTGCACGACCACCGGGACGAGTCCGGCGACCGCTACCTGCAGCTCCACTGCGCTTCATGCGACGACGCCAACTCAAACCGCTTCACAGGCGGCCCATACCGAGATGCTCGTGATGTGGAAGCCAGTGCGGCTGCAGGGCGTCGGCGCTGCTTCGTCCGTCATCAACGCCAATGCCTTCCCGGCGGGTAGACTGCTCAATCCCTGGCGCCGGCATATCAACTGCTTCTTCGGCTTGACCCTGCAAGGTGTGCCGTACACTAGCACCGGAAGCGGTACGACCTATGTCCCGGGGTCCAGCCCGTACGATCCGAATTACAATGGGACACCGGGCTCGGGATACACTTGCCCCGACGCGGGTTGGAATAACTTCACCGCCCAACCCAATTCTCCCCAGATCGACCGTCTGCCGCTGGAATCAGTTGTAGGTTGGGACGCTGCCCTGAATGGCAACCTGGCCGAGCAAATGCAAGAACCCTCGCTGATGGGCGCCTTTGAGGGAGCGGGGATTACGGTTCTGGCGAAGGGACTGGAATTCCACGGACAAGCCCCATGGAGCGACGGCACTGAGAATGGAGCGTTCCCGCCGGTTACAACCCTGCTTACCGGCACGGGTAATGTGACAACCAGTCCGGATACTGCTCTCGCTGTGGGCGACGCCAACAATTTCTGCCATACCGTGAGATACAACAGCAATGGCACCGTCACGGTCACCAGCCAGACCAACCCGTACCCGAGTAACTTCATGTGCAACCCCTCGAGCATTGATGGGTTGTCCGTGATTAACAGCTCACAAGGCGGAGGCGGGATCTTCGCCCACGGCTGGGCGCACCACCTGCAGATTGCCAACAACCGCGTCTACAACAACTCCGGGACGCTTACGGGCGGCATCAGTGTCGGCCAGGGCGAATTCGCGGGTCCATATGTTGCGGGAGGCACGACCAACGCTGCTCCCGGCTCCTGCAGTAACGGCACGGGATGGACCACAAACCAGCATCTGCCGTACTGCTTACAGCTGGAGGTGAACGTTCACAATAACTACGTCACCAGCAACAGCTCTCTCGGCGATGAGCTGTTCTCCGCAACTCTGGCGGGAGGCGGCGGTGTCACCTTCTGCACCGGCAACGACTATTACAAGTTCAACTACAACTGGGTGTGCGGAAACCTCAGCACGGGTGAGGGCGGAGGACTTGTCCACCTCGGAGAAATCCAATACGGGGACATCGAGCACAACTCGATCCTCTTCAACCAGAGCCAGAATCCCACCATCCCCACAAACGGTGGCGGAATTCAGGTGATGGGTACCCCCGACACCGATCCGGTTTGCGGCGCCATTCCCGACGCGGATTGCCCGCCGGGACTCAGCGACGGCACGGGTCACGGGCTGGTGATCAACGCCAACCTGATCCAGGGCAACTCCGCCGATAGCGGCAGCGGTGGCGGCATCCGCCTGCAGCAGGTCAACGGGACCGAGGTTTCAACCTTCAACACGCGGCCGACACTCTGGAACAATGTTTCCATCACCAACAACCTCATCACGAACAACGTGGCGGGCTGGGATGGCGCGGGAATCTCCTTGCAGGATTCGTTGAACGTGTCCATCGTCAACAACACCATCTCGAGCAACGATTCACTTGCCACCTCGGGTGTGCTTACGCAAAGCATTGGCACACCTTTGTCCAGCTCGCCCGCGGGGAACTGCGTGCAACCTGGTCCCACTGGCCCGACCACGGCGTCGTGCCCGCAAGTGGCCGGCGTGGCCAGCATGCAGGATTCTTCGCTGCTGACCACGACCTTCGCCGTGCCAATCACATGCCCCACGGGCCAGCCAAACTGCACGGGCTTCTCGAACCCGTCACTGAAGAACAACGTGATCTGGCAGAACCGCTCGTTCTACATCGGAGTGGGCAACCTGGGTACAGGGACCGTGAACCAACAGAACCTCGTCACGCTGTTCGACGCCTTCACTGGGACTGCCGCCCCGGTACAGTCGGCTTTCGGCCAATGCACGTCGGGCGTCAGTTACTGGGACATCGGCGTCCGCGGCGACACGGGGCCGAGCAACCACGGCTCTGGGTTTTCGCTCAGCCCGACGTATTCGATACTGGACGACCCGGCAGACTACTCCACAGGGAATAACCTGGGATCCAATCCCAGCTTCGTCAGCCAGTATTGCAATGGTTCGCGGGTGCCGCCAAATTGCACTGTAGCGGATGGGTGCGGAGGACCCAGTGGATATGGCGTGCCTCCGGGTATTGTTGACGCCTCGACTCCGAATCCGGTCTTCAGCCTCACTCCATCGGCGACGGTGGACGAAGGCAACAACTGGATCAACGTCAGTTGGGGCCCGGTCGCGCCCAGCAATGATTCGGTGACAGGCGGGGCGAATGGGAACTATGGTGGCGGGTCACCGTTTGCCAACTACACCCTGGCAGCAGGTTCGCCGGCCATCGATGTTATACCGGTTGCGCAAACGCACCCGTCAACGGACTTCTTCGGAAATCCGCGGCCGGACATTACAGGGACCGCGTTCGACGTAGGTGCAGTTGAATTCCAGGCGGCGACGGCGGCAGTCCTCAGTGTGACGCCGACTTCGCTCACATTCACGAGCCAAGCCGTCGGAACCACGAGCGCGTCGCAGGCTCTTACGCTGCACAACACCGGGACGGCAGCGGGAACCGGAATCGCCATCGTCGTGACTGCACCGTTCGCGCGGCCTGCAGGGGGAGCGGGTGGGACCTGCACCGCGACGCTGGCAGCCGGGGCCACTTGCACGATCAACGTGACCTTTACACCAACGGCCGCTGGAGCCGCGACGGGAACGGCCACAATCACCGCGAACGTTACGGTGACCGGATCGCCAGTTTCGCTGTCGGGAACCGGCGTCGCAGCGGTCCGTACCGCGACCGTGACACCGACCTCGCTGACCTTTGGCAATCAGGTGGCCGGGAGCACCAGTGCTGCGCAGCTCCTGACGATCACCAACACAGGCAACGTAACCATGACTGAAACCTTTACCTTCGGCGGCGGCACGCCACAACCCTACGCACGGGCGGCTGGAGGAGCGGGCGGCACCTGCGGGGCAACCATTGCGGCGGGCGCTTCTTGCACCTATGGCGTGAGGTTCTTGCCGGCGGCAGCGGGGACCTTCCCCAGAACTCTGTCGATTGCGGCCACGGGCTTCACGATCAACACGGCAGCGTCTCCGTTCGTCGTAACCCTCACTGGCACAGGTACCGCTGTGACGGTAGGATTCGCGGGACCGACGCCATCTCTGGTCACGGGAACGACAACCGCTCACTCAGGCACGGTCACCATCACCAACAGTAGTGGTGCGGCAATTACTCCAACCAGCATTGCTGTTACCAAGGTTGGCGGGGCTGGAGGCACCTTCGCTGTTGGCGCCGGTGGAACCTGCGCGGTCGGCACGCCAATCGCGAACGCTGGAACGTGCACGGTCGTCGTAACCTACACCCCGCCCACCGGTAGCACCACCACGGCGACTGCGCATATCACGCTCACCGACACTCTGGCTGGATCCGCTGGAACGGCGACTCAGACCGAGGCCAACTTCACGGCAAACTAACCACCAGCCTGGGGCGGCCGCAAACCGGCGGCCGCCCCGGGCGAAGAAATCTCTACCGGCTCAGAGCAAAGTTCGCGGCGGAAGTTTCAGCGCTGCGAATTCACGTGTGGAGCACGTGAACGGAGAGTGTTCCCATGAAATTCAGCAAGACGTCTTACTTATTTGCGATTTCGGCATTGATTCTTGCGGGCTGGCTTGGAGGGGTATCGGCAGAGCCAACCAATTCAGCACAATCTGCGAACGACACCGGTTCCCAATCCCCTGGTACGACAGCATCTGGCACGCCAGCTAAATCTGTGACTTCCGCCAAGCCGGGGGCACCGGCTGTGCGGCCAGCACCGGTTTGGCAAGGCTTTCAGGCGAATCGCGTTTCGCGCCGGGCGGATATGTATTACCAGGGGGGGTGGGGCGTTGGCGATTTGCACGTAAAGGCGACAGAGTCGGGCGAACTGATTCGATTTAACTATCGGGTGTTGGACCCAGCCAAGGCCGCGACCCTCAACGATAAGAAGGTTGAGCCGAAGTTGTTCGACCCGCAGGCCGGAGTCGTCCTCACGGTCCCCCAGTTGGAAAAGGTCGGAGCACTGCGCCAGAGCAGCACGCCGAAGGCGGGCATGAATTACTGGATGGCTTTCGCGAACCCGACGCTGGTGGTGAAACGCGGCCACCGGGTGGATGTGGTCATCGGCTCATTCCGGGCAACCAACCTCGTCGTGGAATGAAGGATACCGTCGGCCTGCTCACCGGGTAACCTGTGCTGTCAAGCTCTTGGCCGGCTTCTTGCTTCCTCGATGGGCCAAGGTTTTGCTTGGCAAGCCAAGCGCTCACCCTCGACCGTGAATTGCGGTCTGCGCACCCATCGTCGCGCCCTGAACCTTGCCGAGAGTGGACGCGACGCTTTCACGCTGGCGCGGATTGCGGGGCACAGTTCCATCCCCACCGCTCAACGGTGCTGCCACCTTCACGCCGATGCCCTCGAAAGGGCATTCGGTAATCTTTTAGGTGGGGGGAAAGATTGGGCACACTCCAGGATTGCCCGCAGAACAGCGAAAGCAGAGTCTGGATCGCAAGGGATTGTCAGCCTGTGGGTTAAGTGGTGCGCCCGGAGAGATTCGAACTCCCGGCCTACTGATTCGTAGTCAGTCGCTCTATCCAGCTGAGCTACGGGCGCACGCGCGTGGCTTCAGGAAGAAGCCCCGTAGAGAAACCTTTCCAAGAATATCAAGGTTGCAGCGGCGGCGCAACGCAGGCCATCAGGCCCTCGGCACGCCGACCTGCTCGGCCTTGGGCGCAGGAATCAGCGGCAGCTCTGCGGCGATTTCCAGTCCGGCCCCGCGGACGAGATTGGTGACCGTGGCGGCGATGAGGCGCGTGGCATCGAACTCGACGCGGAGGCTGCGGGCATTGTGATCGAAGCTTAGATGCCGGATGCCGTACACGTCGCGCATGCGGGCCAGCGCCAATGCCACCTGATCCGTGGGCGGCGCAGCGTAGCGATAGACGATTTCCACTGTGGTCACATCGCCAGAATATCAGCTAGTAATCGCTTCGAACCATGGGGAGCGTTGGGCCTTGTTCGTTTTCATTCACCAATTCGGCTTGATCCGGTCCGGTTAGTGTCAGACGAATCGAAACAGGAGGGTCGGACAGTGTGCGCGGCGGGTGCGCGCGCCGATGGCTGATCTGAAAGGTCAGCGCCCTGCCATCGAAGTGAACGCGCAGCATCGGCTCAGGAAGGCCGGGAGTTGAGGTCCAAGGGTCATTCACCGTTTTTCGCTCCTGGAAGTAAAAGAGCAGAGCTCCCGCAAGGCTGCCACCCTCGTCGGAAACGACAAGTGTAGCGCCAGGGAGTCCTCCGATTTGTCCGCGCCAGACACCCGTCACCGTCGCCGGAGCCGGCGATTGAGGTTGTTGGTGGGGAGCGCTCTGCGTATTTGCGGGAAGTGCGATAAGCAGGAGGGCGGCGGCGATCGGAACCATGCGGGGTCTCATGTTGACCTCCTTTGGGATACGGATTCGAGACAGCATCATTCAACCACGGCCGGATTGGTAGAAACAGAGCGCGCGGCGGCGCTCAAAGGCTCTTGAGGTACGCGCGGATCTCCGGGCTGGTCCATTCCTGCGGGCCGACGAACTTGCTGCGGATGATGCCGTTGCGGTCGATCACGTAGGTTTCTGGCCACATATCCGTGTGAAAGAGCTTGGCGGCGGACTCAGTCGGGTCGCGTACCGTGATGAGGTCGACATGGTTCCGGGCGATGAAGTCTGCGTAAGCGACGGGGTCGTCGTCGATGCTCACGGCGAGAATGACAAGATTGGGATCGTCATGGTGGAGCTCAAGGAGCGAAGGGAACTCGACCACACAGGGCATGCACCAGGAGGCCCAGAAATTGAGCAGCACCACGCGGCCGGGGTACCTGGCGAGGTGGACGGTGGAGGTACCGTCGGAGACGGTGAAATCGGGGGCGACCTTGCCGGTTTGGGCGGGATGCGAACCGCGACTGCAC
>JARLGI010000031.1 GCA_031296115.1 Acidobacteriota bacterium
ACAATGCGCAGGCCGACCTGACAGGGTTTTCGGGGAAGGCTGATACGACTGGGGTGAATGAGCGAAGCAGTACGCCCAGCCGCTGCGCCGGGGTAGTGGCGACAGCATGTACACAGGGAAAGCGTACGCAACACGGGAAGCCCCATGGCGTGGTCAGCAATGATCAACCGGAAGCCCGCGAGGGACAGGCTGGGCGCCTTGGGGTGGCGGAGAGGTTCGCAGTACCGCTGAAGCCGGGTAACTCCGGTGGAGGGAAGGGACCTCAGTTCAAGACAGACGCAATACGTGGTGAAGGACCTGGAGATTGGGCAACCTATCAACTCCGAAAACTGTTCAGAAACTGCAGAAGGCGTTGCACGCGAAAGCGAAGGCAGAAGCCGGCTATCGCTTCTACGCGCTGTACGACAAGATCAGCCGTGAGGACATCCTGGCTCATGCGTTTGCCCAGTGCCGCTCCAACGAGGGCGCACCGGGGGTGGACGGCCAGAACTTCGCGGACATTGAGACGTATGGCATCGAGCGATGGCTTGGCGAACTGGCGCTTGCGCTCCGGGAGGAGAGCTACCAACCGGATCCTATCAGAAGAGTGTTCATCCCGAAGGCCAACGGCAAACTCAGGCCGCTGGGCATCTCGACCGTGCGGGATCGGGTCTGCATGACAGCAGCGATGCTGGTGCTGGAACCGATCTTCGAAGCCGACCTTCCACCCGAGCAGTACGCGTACCGTCCTGGGCGAAATGCCCAACAGGCGGTGGTCAAGGTGGAAGGGCTGCTGTTCCGTGACCACCCGGAAGTCGTCGACGCCGACCTCGCGGACTACTTCGGAAGCATCCCCCATGCCGAGCTATTACAGTCGGTAGCGCGCCGGATCGTTGATCGGCGCGTGCTGCATCTAATCAAGATGTGGCTGGAATGCCCCGTAGAAGAAACCGATGATCGAGGAAGGAAGACACGCACGACCGAAGCCCGGGACAACCGACGCGGCATTCCGCAGGGCTCACCCATCTCACCGTTGCTGGCGAACATATACATGCGCCGGTTCGTGCTGGGATGGAAGAAGCTCGGACTGGAGCAACGCCTCGGCAGTCGTATCGTGACCTATGCCGACGATCTTGTGATCTTGTGCAAGAAGGGCAAAGCCGATGAGGCGTTGCAACGACTGCGCGAGATCATGGGCAGGCTGAAGCTCACGGTCAACGAGGAGAAGACACGAATCTGCAAGGTCCCGGAAGGAGAGTTCGACTTTCTGGGCTACACGTTCGGACGAATGTATTCTGCGAAAACCGGCCAGGCGCGCCTGGGTTACCGGCCATCGAAGAAGAGCATCAAGCGCATGGTTGAGCAAATCCATGCGCTGACGGACCGAACGGGGACATGGCAAGAAACCACAAAGCTGGTGGGCAAAGTGAACCGCACGCTGCGCGGATGGGCGAACTACTTCCAGGTAGGCACCGTCAGCAAGGCGTATCGGGCACTTGACAGTTACACAGCGATGCGGTTGCGCCGGTGGTTGCAGTTCAAGCACAAAACCAGGCGTCGCAAGGGCGGGACATATCCACTCCCGCATCTTTACGGCCACTTTGGGCTCGTACGCCTGAGCAGGCTTGGGCACGACGTGCCGTGGGCGAAGGCGTGAAGTCTTGTCCGAGAGCCGGATGCCTTAGTCGGGCACGTCCGGTTCGATGAGCGAGGTGTGGAAACGGAGTTACGGTCGAGCCAGTGAGGCACCGCCGGACGAAAGAGGCGGCAACAGATATGTTCGAACCTAAAGCTACCGCGTCACACCTCGACTCCACTCAGGGGACTAAACCGCTCGCGCGGTAGGGTGCAGCGGCGGGCGATACGGCAAATGGGATAGCGCGTCAGGGCGTCCTGTCTTGAGATGAGGGGTTCTTCACAACCTTCACTCAAGACAGGAGCATCCCCATGACCGACGAGGCCATGAGCCCTTTGCGGCGGCGCATGATCGAAGACATGACGATCCGCAAATTATCGCCAAAGACCCAACAAGGCTACATCCGTATCATCAGGGATTTTGCGGCGTTCCTCAATCGATCGCCGGACACGGCTAGCCTGGAAGACGTGCGGCGCTTTCAGCTGCATCTGGCGACCAGCGGCGTGCACATCCCCGTCCTCAATCACACTGTCGCCGCGTTGCGGTTTTTCTTCAGGATCACGCTCAGGCGCCCCGATATCATCGACCATACCGCGTTCGTCCACGAGCCCCGCAAGCTGCCGGTCGTTCTTAGCCCGGAAGAAGTGGCACGCCTGCTGGATGCCGCGCCGGGGCTCAAGTACAAGGCGGCGCTGAGCGTGGCTTATGGCGCGGGATTGCGTGCCGCCGAGGTAATCTCGCTGAAGGTCGGTGACATCGACAGCAAGCGCATGGTGATCCGCGTCGAGCAGGGTAAAGGCCGCAAAGATCGCTACGTGATGCTGTCTCCTCAGTTGCTCGATCTGCTGCGCGACTGGTGGCGGGCCGCGCGGCCGCAGGGTTGGCTATTTCCCGGGCGCGACCGCGTGCGGCCGATGACGACGCGCCAGCTCAATTACGCCTGCCATGCCGCCGCCGATAGGGCCAGGATCGACAAGCGCGTGTCGCTCCACACCTTGCGGCACAGCTTTGCCACCCATCTGTTGGAACAGAACATCGATATCAGGGTGATCCAGGTGCTGCTCGGCCACGCCAAGCTCGACACCACGGCACTCTACACGCGTGTCGCAACCAAGACGATCCAGCAAGTCGTCAGCCCACTCGACCGCATCACGCTGACGCAAGCCGAGCCGCCCGCCTGACGCGAGGCTCCTCGTGTCGCGTCCATCGCTGGAGGTCGCGGATATCTTCCGCGACCACGGCCCGGCATGGCGCCGGGCCAATGCCGGCCATGTCAGCCTCGGCCAGTTGAAGGTGATGTCAGCGATCGAGAACTGCCGCACGGCTGCACTCGGCGGCCATGTCGCGCGCTGCGAGAAGTGCGCACACACCCAGATCTCGTACAATTCTTGTCGCAACCGGCATTGCCCGAAGTGCCAGGGGGCGGCGGCAAAGGACTGGCTGGCCGCGCGCGAGGCCGATCTGCTACCGGTGCCATACTATCACTTTGGTCTTCACGTTGCCGGCGCCGATCGGTGACATCGCCTATCACAACAAGGCGGTCGTCTACGATCTGCTGTTCAAGGCTTCGGCCGAGACCCTGACTACCATCGCCGCCGACCCAAAACACCTCGGCGCCCGCGTCGGCATCACCTCCGTGCTGCACAGCTGGGGCTCGGCCATGACCCATCACCCGCACGTCCATATGATCGTGCCGGGCGGAGGCATCTCGCTCGACGGCCAGCGTTGGGTAGCGTGCCGGCCCGGCTTTTTCCTGCCAGTGCGCGTGCTCTCGCGCCTGTTTCGCCGGCTGTTTCTGGAGAAGCTGATCGCCGCCCACAAGGCTGGCCACCTGGCGTTCTTCGGCGATCATGCCACTCTCGCCGATGCGCAGGCGTTCGCGGCCCATCTGGCACCACTACGCCGAGCCGAATGGGTCGTCTATGCCAAGCGCCCGTTCGGCGGGCCGCAGGCCGTGCTGGCCTATCTGTCCCGCTATACCCACCGTGTCGCCATCGCCAACAGCCGGCTGATCGCCTGCGGCCGCACCGCTGTCACCTTCCGATGGAAGGACTATCGTGCCAAAGGTCGCGACCGCCAGAAGGTCATGACACTCACCACCGCCGAGTTCATCCGCAGATTCCTGATCCACGTCCTGCCATCTGGCTTCCACCGCATCCGCCACTACGGCCTGCTCGCCAGCGGCACGCGCGCCGACAACATCGCCCGGGCCCGCCGCTTGCTCGACGTGCAGGCCGCACAGCCCAAGGCCGCGGATACCAAATGCGCCGAGGCTAGTGAGCCCAAGCCGCTCTCGCACCCGTGTCCTTGCTGCGGCGCTCGCATGATCATCATCGAGACATTCCAGCGCGGCTCCTCGCCACGCTACCAGCCGGCGGCATCCACCGCCGTGATCAGGATTGACACATCATGATCAGAGCCAGTTCGAGGCGACATTCCAGTGCACCATTTCTGCTTCGCCGGCTCTCGACCAGCAACGACTTTGCTCGCCATCGCGCCGCTCAGATCAACCGAACCGTCTATAAATCTCTACCGCGAGACGCCGCTTCTGCCCATCGCAATCCCACGACCGAGCTCATCACCTCTGCCACCACTTGCCACAGAGGCGCTCAGCTACTTGCCAACAGACCGCCACCGCCGAAATCCCCATAGCGTTTGACGCGCCCGCATTGCTTTACGTCCCGCGGTTTCTTCCCTTGGAGGTTTGCGTACGCCGGCCCCGGTGCGCGCCCCGCCACCTTCATGGGCCGGCATCCGAAAACCTTCACAGGAGCCGACGTAAGAAGGTCGCCCATTTCGCTGGTCGGCGGTCATTGTCGGGCGTAGCCTTTATGCTGGCTTTTTATTGGCCTAGCGGGCGAGACTCACATTTGGAGGACGACAATGAATAGGCGAGAGTTACTGAGAGACGTTAGCATCGCAACGGCCGCGGCATCTCTTGTTAGCAGTGCTCAGGCACAGGTCCCCGCCGCCGGGATAAATGTGCTTATCGCCTATTATTCGGTTACTGGTAACACGGAGAAGATGGCTCAAGGAGTTGCTGAAGGGGCTAAGACTGTATCAGGGACCAGCGTGGTTCTAAAGCGGGTGGGCGAGGTTACTGCCGAAGATCTGTTGTCCTCAGATGCCGTGATCATCGGATCCCCCGTTTATTTCGGGAATATGGCGGGCGAGGTCAAAACATTTTTCGACAACTGGCTTCTTAAGTTTGATTTCTTCCGCGAGTTCAAAATGCGAAATAAAGTTGGTGGTGCGTTTGCCACCGGTGGATCGATCTCCAACGGCAAGGAGATCACGATGATGGCCATCCTGGAGGCGATGCTCATCAACAAGATGATCATCACAAGCGCCGGAGGGACATTCGGCTTCGGCGCGAGCGCAACAACCGGACCAGACTCGCCCGGCATTGACGAAAAGGAACTCGCAGCCGCGCGCGACCTTGGCAAGCGCGTAACGGAAGTTGCCGGCGTCAACAAACGCGGCTTAGCACAGGTGCAATAGCGACCCGTCAACAGGATGCGCGGTGGTAACGCTGCCGAACGTCATCGGATGCGGCGCCTCTTCGCAGCGACCCCCGCATCGCCCCGATTGACCGCTTAGGGTCAATCGCGTCGTTCTGAACGTGGGCCAACCACTTCCGGTCTACCCCGATCAACGGACATCGTCAGCCCGGTTGGTCCGGTTCGTGCCATTCGGAAGTCGCGGACAGTCTAGGAATGACCTGAATGGCCCCAAGCCGCCGCCAATGCGGCAGCTTAAACCCTGGATGTTTGACAGCCACGTTGACGAAGCAGGCCCGGCCTATTTCATTCGCTTCCAGGTCACTTCGCTCTGACTTTGACCGCCCATTGACGCAGCCAGACTCCATTTCATTTCATCGCCATTGTAAATCAGTATATTTCGCTTAGACTCCGTACCACTCCAGTTGGGGTAGGTGCTCGCTTCGATCTTCAGATTGATTGCCTTATCGGGAACAGAATACGTGCCGTACAAAGCGATGCTGCCGCGAACGATAGAGGCGTTCTCATCAGCGGTGCCCTGCACCCGGCTGTTTGCCGCGATCTTGGGGAGATCGCTACGAAGATTGATAATCATAAAATGGCCATCTGCGGAGAAGATCGCCATGCCTTTTGGATTGGGGCCAAAGGTGTCGGTCTTTTTGCCATCAGTTGCTATGTTCACGTTCGCCACGTGTTGCCACGTCCCCACCAGGTCTTTGGCGGTTTGGGCATGTGCCGGGCCGGACAACGTGCCTGGCATAGCAATCAAGATAAGCCCAAAGGCCGCTACGGGCACACGGAGGATCATCCAGGACTTCTTCATTGTGTTTCTCCCTGAGTTGACGTTGCACCGGACCTGGTTACATCGCAGCCGATCTTAATCGCTGTACTCCAAGTCAAACCGATTCAAACCAATAGGCCTAGCTGTGGATTTGACAGAAAGAGCAGCCAGCGTGCCCGAAGCGAACTTGAAGATTACCTTTCCGGAAAGCGTACCACGGGTGGGCCCGCCTTCTTGGATGACAGTAGACCCAGTGCCGTCCAACATTTGGCCAACTGCCACTCCCCCGGCGGTTCGAAGGACTCCAGCTCCCAAAAC
>JARLGI010000032.1 GCA_031296115.1 Acidobacteriota bacterium
AAGGGACGCTGCGCAACCGCTGTCGACACCGACCTGTGCAGTACTTGAATAACCTTCTCGAACAGGATCAAAGAGCCATCAAACGTCAAGTGAACGCCCAGCAGGGCTTCCGAGAATTCCAGGCGGCTCGACGAACGATTCAAGGCTATGAAGCAGTCCACCTGATCCGGAAGGGGCAGGTTCGATGGGTGGCAGGAGATGATCTTCGTCGGCAGATTCAGTTCATCGACAACCTTTTCGATTTGGCAGCCTAAGAACGCAGGACAGACGCTCGGCGACAAACTTGTCTGCATTTGAAAACTTGCAACACTACCTACGGCAGGCCTTACGCGGTGGTCGAGCAATTTACAATTGAGCACAGACCGGAACACCGGAATTCCAACCAGGCAGGAAGTGAAAGCGTGTCCGAAACTGCTCGAGTGCACCGTGTCGCCATTCTTGGACTCGGCAAAATGGGTAGCATTCTGATGCAGGCGTTTTGCCGTCAGAACGTGCTGCAGCCCGGCAACATTGCCGCCACCGTAAGTCACGCGGAAAGGGCGGCCTCACTTTCCTCCAAGTACGGCATCGAAGTCAGCACCGACAACCGTGCTGCCATTCGCAATGCCGATGTCATATTGCTCTGCGTCAAGCCGCAGACCCTGGGTGACGTGGTGCAGGAGATTGAGCCCGATCTGCGTCCCAGGCAACTCGTGATCTCCATCGCGGCTTCCGTGCCGACTTCGTACATCGAGCAGCGCGTGCCCGCCGGCATCGCGGTGATTCGCGCCATGCCTAACACGCCGTCCATGGTGGGTGCTGGCATGACCGCCTTCTGCTGCGGCAAGGCCGTGAAGCCGGGCGATCTGGAGGTGGTTCGCACGCTCTTTGAAACCGTGGGTGAAACGGTGCGGGTTGACGAGAAGCACATGGACGCCGTCACCGGCCTTTCGGCAAGCGGCCCCGCGTACATTTTCATGATCCTGGAATCGCTGGCCGAGGGTGGTGTCAAGATGGGGCTGCCACGCGACATCGCCATGAAGCTCGCTGGCCAGACCGTCATGGGTTCAGCCAAGATGATGCTGGAAACCGGCGATCATCCCGCACTACTGAAGGACGCCGTCGCAACTCCTGCCGGGTGCACGGTGGATGGCATCCTGGAACTGGAAGAGGGCGGTCTCCGTGTGACGCTCATCAAGGCGGTAGTCAAGGCCTCGCAGCGCGCCAAGGAACTGCTGTACAGCTGAGCGGGTATATCGCCAGAGTGGCTGTAGCTTAGTAGGACCTTCGGCGGAATGTTTCATGAACGTGGAGGCGTCATCCTGAGCGCAGCGCCCGCAGAGAATTTCCGCCTGACGGGCCGTACTCGTTCGATCTCCCGAACCCGGCTTCTGTGAAGTTGGAAGGCTCAGTTGGCGCTTGCCGCCGATTGGGGGCGAGTCACGAGGCAACCCGGAAGTTATCAACATGGGTAGCACATCTGGCACGCCTGACCTGATCCGACAGCAAGGTGTGCAAGGTTAAGTCTGGCCTATCACAGATCAGATTCGATATCTGCCTAGCGCTCCGATGCTGAGGCTTGTTGATTCAGAATGAGGTCGGTTGCCTTCTGGGCCTGCCCGGCAGCAACCAGCACCAGCCGAGGGTCTTTCTTGAGCACCTCCAGCCAGGACCGCAGGTGAGCAGCGCTGTTGTCGATGGTCTTGCGACGGCAGCCCAGTCTTGTCGGTGCAGCATTCTGCGCATAGGAAGCGGAGTGGACTGGTCATCTCGTCCACTTGACCCGTTTGATAAGCGCAGTCACCGATCCGCTGACCGTTACAGGAGGGATAGCCATGGCGATCTCATGTCGCAGAGGGTGATGATTGAGCGTAAGGACTGATCGCTGCTTTCAGTCAGGTAGCAGGTTTGTTATGGACCATGGCCAAACGCTTTCAAAGCCGCTTGGTTGCGGATGCGCAAGGTCGAGCCATTGCCCTGCACAATCTGGCGTCGTTTGAGTTCGTTAAACAGTCGGGGCTTTCTTATGCCTTGCAACGTTAGACGGGAATTACAGAGTCGGGTGGACTCTACTGCTTACCATCTTCAAATGCGCCTGGTCGAGAATGAGACAGATGACCTGAGATTTGAACTTGTCGATCTAAAACAGATGGCTCAAAGCCTGCTCGCCCTGAATCGGCTGAAAGAGCACGGAGAAGACCACCACTGCCGTGCCAAAAGGGAGTCCTCGTAACCTGCAACTTTCACGGCTGCCGATGTGTTCGCTAAGTCAATGACTGTGGATCTGTGGTCTGCCGATTCGACATCGGCTAGAAACCCTCTTCGGGGACATGAGATGGCGATCTCGCGTTCACTAATTTTGTCTTGAGGCGCGCGCAGTTCACCGGACCGTTTGGCGGTAAAATTGTTCAAACGGAGAATTTCAATGAAGGTTTTTCTATCAATTCTGCTGCTGGCCATCTGCGCGCTGGCGCAAACCGCCACGCCGGTTCCCACAGTCGCCCAACTTCTGGGCACCTGGCGGCTGGTCTCTATCGAAGACACCATGAAGGACGGCAAGGTGCAGCCATCCACTCAATTTGGGCCCCACCCGCAGGGCTTCATTATGTACGAACCCGACGGCCACATGTGCGCCACCATTGCGAACGGCGATCGCCCGGCCTGGAAAGACCCGGCCAATGCCACCGACGCTGAGAAGATCGCATACTACGACACCTTCATCGCCTACTGCGGCACGTTCAAGCTCGACGGCGAGCGTTCCACGGTAACGCACTATCCTTCCGTTGCATGGACGCCCTCCTACGTGGGCTCAACCCAGCCGCGCCCGTTTCGCCTCGAAGGCAACCGGCTGATCATCACGGCATCACGTAGTCTTTCCAATCCGGATATCCAGAAGCGGGTGCTGGTGTGGGAGCGGGCGCAGTAAGTGGCTAGTGGCTTGTGATCGGCGGCTAGTTGCGGGTGTTTTGATTTCAGTGGAAAGAGTGCGGGTGCCCCATCGTTTCCCGTCGGTTGGGAAAGGGTGGGACCAAAGATTCTTAATCTGGATTTTGAACCTTGAGACTCGAATCTGAGCGAACCACCAGCCACTCACTCATCCCATTCTGATGTCCAATCAGAAATGCTTCGACCTTTTCCATCGCTTTGCGCGCTTTCGCTGGATGTTGGCCAGAAACCCTCTTCTGGGACATGCGCCGCATCAGGATCTCCCGAATACCGTGATGGACCAGAAGACGACTTCGGGCCCGCGGCGTTGAGAGTCAGTTCTGGCGGCCTAACTTCCCGTTTGCCTGTTACTCGTCCCGCCTGACGGAAGGTGCCGGGACGCTTGACACCATTAAGTGTGAGATGGCGATTATCGCCAACTACAGAGACGATGGCTCAAACATGCGGTAGTTGCATACGTAAGCTGCAATAGCGCACCTTAGCTTTTTTCTTCATAATTCGGGGTATGGCCCTTGTTGTCTTCCTCCGGGGTGTCAATGTTGGCGGACACAGAACGTTTCGCCCCAGCATCCTCGCACGAGAACTGAGCGGCTATGATGTCCTGAACGTGGGTGCTGCGGGCACATTCGTTGTTCGTAAACCTGGATCGCGAGCAAAATTCCGTACTGCATTGCTTCGCAAGCTGCCGTTCCAGGCCCAAATTACGCTGTGCGAAGGCCGCGATCTTATGCGACTGGAGATGGAGAATCCGTTTGGAACTCAGCCATCACCCCCGGATGTTGTCCGGTTCGTGAGTATCCTGTCGAAAGCCGGGGGTGTCCGGGTGTCGCTTCCAGTCACGTTTCCCTCAGACGGGGAGTGGTTGGTGCGGGTGATTGCGTCCGAAGGGCAGTTCGTGTTCGGAGTGTACCGTCGTCACATGAAGACAATCGGCTATCTTGGCCAGATCGACAAACTGTACGGCGTGCCAGCTACGACTCGGAATTGGAACACCATAATTGCGATCATACGGATTTTGAAGAGTCTCACGGGCGGACGCGGGGATTCTAATTGTTAAAATCAGGCCTTATCACAAGTAACCGGAAATCGGCAGGTGAGCAGCGATGCCAGGGCGAGGTGCTGTTTGTCGCATCCTAACTCGGTGTTTAGTGCTTCATTCCCTCCTTCACCATCTTCGTGGAATCTAGATCGAGTGCATAGGAGTATCCCGTGCACTTCACCGCCGGATTGGTCGGCGCGAACATTCCCTCGGGATTGTCCTTGAACAGCCAAACATGGAGATCGTAATGTGCTAACTCGGCCGGCATCACCGGCTCATGGCCTTCCATTGGCCCCAGAAGATCTTGGTTGAAGAGCTTAGGCCGCTCCTTCGCGATTGCCAGCGGAACCATCCACTCCGCGCCCGTCAGTCGCAACTTACCGCTGGCGTCCGGTTCGTAAAGCAGTATCTGGGGTTTCATGGGATCAAGCACCGGGCCGACCAGCTGCGCGTTCAGAAAGTGCACGCCCATGGCACCCTTGGGATACGGCTCGTGTCCGGGCAGGGGTTCACGCGGGAAGTTGATGCAAGCGAGAGTCGAAAGGTATCCGTCACGTACTGCCACCACCGGGTCCCGGTACTTCTCCAGCGCGGCACGAACTCGCTGTAGCTCAGCCGACATCGGCGGCTTGCTCTCTGGTATGGCTTGTGCCGACGTCGCCACAGCCGTCAGCACGGGCAAGATCACCACGAGTAAATTCCTGCAAACCGTGCTCAGAGTCGTATTGCGCACCATCCTTATAACCTCCACGGGGACAGAAGTACCCCGCATCCCACCAGCTCGGCACCGTGGTGCACAACAATGTACGAGATAATGACGTTGCTTGCCATATTATTCTCGATAGCTGTTGATAACAGGCCATTCCGTACCCTATCCGATGTGGCGACCAGCCAACTTGCGAGTTCTTCGTGCTCGTCTCATGTTCACAGAGACGACCGGATTGTTAACCCATGGAGTGGAGAGGAGCGGAGGATGCGTGTATTTGTGGCAGGGGCGAGCGGAGCGATTGGCGAACCGTTGACTGCGGAGTTGCTGGAGAAGGGACACTCTGTAGTGGGGATGACAACGAGCGAGGCGCGGGCGAGGATCCTGGAGCGCCAGGGAGCCGAGGCGGTGATTGTTGACGCATTCGATGCAGTCGCAGTGGAGACCGCGCTGCGACGGGCGAAGGCGGACCTAGTGATCGATGAGCTGACTTCTCTGCCGAAAGAGCAAAGAGATATGCCGAAGTATGCGGCTGGGGACAGGAAACTAAGGATTGAAGGTGGGGGGAATTTGTTCCGTGCGGCGATTGCGAGCGGCGTGCAGCGGTATCTACAGCAGTCCAGCGGCTTCTTTTTGAAGGCAGCGGAAGGCAGACTGGCGGACGAATTGTCTCTCATGGATGTAAACGCGAGCCCCGGCATTGCCGCGAGTGCGCGTACGTATACGGAACTGGAGGCGCGGCTGTTTAGTTCCGATGCAATTGAAGGTGTAGCACTGCGCTATGGATTCTTCTATGGGCCGAAGACGTGGTACCACCCCAGCGAGGCGGCGGCCAACATGGTGATGCAGCAACAGAATCCGGTGGTGGGTAGGGGTGAGGGCGTGTCGTCGTTTGTGCATATCAACGATGCCGCGATTGCGACGGTGGCATCGCTGGCGGCGGAACCAGGCGTGTACAACGTGGTGGATGACGACCCTTCGCCGCAAGCCGTGTGGCTGCCCGCATTTGCGAGGTTTGTGGGTGCTCCCGTGCCTCCGCATATGAGCGAGGCGGAGGTGAGAGCAATTGCAGGGGAAGATGCCGTGTATTACGGAACGAAGCTGAGCGGAGCGTCGAATGCGAAGGCGAAGCGGCTTCTCGGGTGGAAACCGCGACGATTGGAATGGCTGGAGAACTAACTGACGGAGGCGAATGCGGGAGGTCGTGCCAGACCTATCAAGTAATGGCGGCAGACTGTTGTGTTCATTGATGCACGATTCATTTTGTCTTCGCCGAGGAACGAAGGGATCGTATCGATCCGAGGCCCTCGGTAACCCTCGCGCCGTGTTGGCGGGTGCAGAGATCGAGGACTTAACGCCGACTGACCGAGATAGTTGGCGTGAACAGCCCATCTCGTAGGTTAACCGGAACGGCGGCCCTTCAGCCGGGATTACCTACGGCATGGCGATTTATCAACAGTAACCTTCGGCTACGGTGTGCTCTCGCTCCATTTTTCTTTCCACCGTTTGTACTCACTCCCATCAAAGTGATAGGTCGTCGTGCGTGTTCCTGCGCCGCTCGACCACGTGCTGCGCACATCGTTTAGACCGTGCGTTCGAGAACGCAAAACTTGCAGACAATTGCCGCCGGCCCACAGGACCACACTTGGATTCTTGTCTGCTGAGCGAACAAGCCAAAACCAGTCGTTGTCTGCTCCGCACATCGGGCAAACCCCGATAACAAGCAAGTCGACTTCGGCCGGCGACCCCAGATGAACCTCGGTTGCATGGAAAAGGCTGGCTGGGTCATTCCGCTCTGCGCCGCAGCGATGGGCGGCAACACACTCATTGGTCAACTCGACTCCGTCTTTTCCTGCGTCCGTCTGCAACAGTATGGTCAGGGCGTTCTTAGGGATCGCGAGCAAGCGTGTCTTGCTTCATCGTTGGGATTCAATTCTAATCTCACTCCGGTTGCCGGAAGCGTCGTCACTGTTCAATCCGCCAGCACACAGAGCATTATGAACTTCGATGCCCATGGCACAGAACGGCGGCATTTAAAGAACTCCCGATTGTCCATCCCCTGGCTTCTCCATTATTCGCAGCTTCCCTGGACGCCACGTTCTCCTTCACGTACGCGGTCGCGGATGATGGTGTGTTGACGATCGTGTCCGGGCCGGTGAATGGAGGGTTCGCGACCGGGCCATTAGCTGGTGTCACATTTACTAACAATCCGCCGCCGCTGAGTGGTCGGATGGCGCGGGACGGAACTGCGATTCCGCTTACAAGCACGGACCCGACCGTTGAAACCCTGATATTCGGGCCGCCGCTTTACACTTCGCTCCCGCGCATCTGCCATCGGGCGCGTACTCTAATGCCGATTCATATGCATGGAGAAAATTAAGTGTTGGCGTAACCGGCGGTTCTGGTGCTAGGTAAGACCAAGACCGCCGAGTGCCCCACTCAACCTTCCTTTGCTTGAGTGGTGTTTTGATCCCGTTCACCAACAATCTGCACGCAGCGAACCAGTCTTTCGACCCCAGCCCCCATTTTCGCTCCCTCTTTTTTGCCAACCCCTACAATATTCGCGCCTCCCAATTCGTCTACATCCGTAGATGAAGGACGCGGCGAGCCTGGAGCGGATGAGCCTCGAACAGGACCAGCGGATCTCCGAGGTGGTCAAGCGGGAGCAGCCCCGGCTGCGCAACTTCATTCGCCGGCGTGTGCCTGACCCGCGCGATGCCGAAGACATCCTGCAGGAGGTCTTCTACCAGCTGGTAGAAGCCAATCGCCTGCTGATGCCCGTCGAGCACGTTACCGGCTGGCTGTTCCGCGTGGCGCGCAACCGCATCACCGATCTCTTCCGCAAGAAGCAGCCGGAGAGCTTCAGCGATGCCGCCGTGGCCAACGACGAAGATGAGTTGCTGCGCCTGGAAGACTTGCTGCCTTCGCCCGACGCCGGCCCGGACGAGCTGTACGCCCGCAGCGTGCTGCTCGACGAACTGGAGTTCGCGCTTGATGAGCTACCCGAGGAGCAGCGCGAGGTGTTCGTCGGGCACGAGATCGAGGGGCGCAGCTTCAAGGAGATGGCCGCCGAGACCGGCGTCAGCGTCAACACGCTGCTCTCGCGCAAGCGCTATGCCGTGCTGCATCTGCGGGAACGACTGCAAAGTATCTACGACGAATTTACGAAAGCATGAGGAACTGAACATGAGACCGAGATGGAAGAAAATAATTTTCATTGGGCCGGCGGCGATGGTGGCCGTGGCGGTGCTTATCGCCTTCGGCGGCTGGCTGGTGATGACCCTGTGGAACTGGCTGCTGCCGCCGCTCTTCGCCTGGCGCATGATTACCTTCTGGCAGGCGCTTGGGATGCTGGTTCTGTGCCGCGTCCTCTTCGGCGGCATCAGCGGCCGGGGCATGCACCGCTCCTACTCCGGCCGTCGCATGGCCGAGCGCTGGGACCGCATGACTCCCGAGGAGCGCGAGAAATTCCGCCAAGGCATGCGCGGCCGTTGCGGCTTCGGCACACCGCCCAGCGAGAACCAGGCGTAGGGGGCTATGCGTGTCAATGCGCGAAGCCGCCGCATCCCGGCCTGAAACTCGGGAGGCTGCGGCGGCGGCCGGAAGAAAACGCCGCAGCCGGGGATCTGCGGATACAATGGGAACCCTGATTTCACGCCCCGCATGGGAGGGTAACCGATGCTCAAATCCATCGCCGTAGTCATCGGCAGCTATCTGCTCTCGGTGGTGCTTGTCGTGGCAACGGACCCGCTGCTCTCGCGCCTGTTCCCGGGCGATTTCGTGAAAGGCCGCGTCCCTTCCGACACCGCTCTCATGGCCAGCACGGCGCTGTTCGTCGTCGTCTCCATCCTTTGTGCCTGGCTGTGCGCCCGCTTTGCTCCGGGCCGGGCCGCGCGGCATGTGCTGTGGTTCTTCATCATCGGGGAAGCCATGGGCATCGTCGCGACGATTCCCAACTGGAGCAAGGGCTGGCCTCACTGGTACTGGTTGTCGTGGCTGCTCTCCTGGCCGGTGAGCTGCTGGATCGGCCTGCTGCTTTCTGGGCGCCGGACAGATTCGGCCTCCGCCTGAGTTCTCCCTCCGCGAGAGCCTCCCAGCGTCGCCCGGTTTCGCACGTACACCATCCCGCCGGCGAAAGCCCGGCTGCGCCTTGCGCCAGGCCCGCCGCTGGGGCGGCGGGGTGTACCCGGCCAGCCCGCGTTGAACCATGACTTCAGGTCGCGGGGCCGTATTAGCGCCGCTTCCCGGCGTGCATGGTGCCCAGGACGTCGGGAGCGACTCCCTGATGGCCCGCGTTGACCGCGTTCGATCCGGGTTTGGCCGACACCCGCTTGTTACCGCGAGTGCTGGACCGTCCATTCGGATTGCTCGACGTGGGCGGCATACCAACGCGGCTGTTGGTGTTCGAGCGACCCATCTGCCCGAAGTCCTGGTTTTCACTCCACGGCCGTGACCCGCTCTGCGCCACGCACACGCCGGTGAGCAAGCCCAACATTATGCCGCTCAAAACTAGCTTTTTCATGTTTAACCTCCGATCAGCGTTGCCTCCCTGTGCCAGTCAGGCGGCTTGAGAAACGGGGCCTGTGGTGGCCCGGAAGGGGTTGCGGCTCCGGGTTGACCGCGCGGGTTGCCGATGCAACCCTGGTTCCAAATGTCGTGCGCAGAAGCTAAAGCAGATAATTCGCGGCACAGGAATGGCAAATTTTACGTCCAGGAGGAAGACGCGCTATGGTCGTAGTTGCACGCCTGACAGCGGCCGGGGCCGATATCAACCCCAGGCGGATGCAAGTACGCCCCATGGTGAATCCGAGCCCCGGCAGGGCCGGCAGACTCTTCGGTTTGATCGCTCACCCTCTCGCAAAATAACGACAGAATGGTGGGGCACTTTGTCGCCGAGGCCAGACACACCCACCAGCCGATCCGATTCCCATCCGCAGCGATGCCTTCGGCCGCTCGGCTTGAACTGGCCCTCTAGAGTGAGCTGAAGAGGATAATGAGGCATGCTCATACCATTCCTATATAAGTATCTTTTCCCTGCAATGTGGATCGCTTATTCGCTCTACTGGTGGGCGATTTCCAAGAATGTCAAAGAAACCCAGCGCCGCGAGTCCGGGACTTCGCGGCTTGTACGCCTGGTTTTGATCGTTTGCGCGTTCGCGCTTGTCTGGCTCTCAAGCGTTCCTCTTCCATTCTTGAACGAGCGATTTCTTCCGTCTGGCGCATGGTGCTTCTGGCTTGGCGCGGCAATTACTGCTGGTGGCCTGCTTTTTTCTGTCTGGGCGCGTCGTCACCTGGGGAAAAACTGGAGTCAGGCTGTCACCGTAAAGGAAGGTCACGAACTCATCACGAGCGGCCCGTATGCCCTGGTTCGCCACCCCATCTATACCGGACTTCTACTGGCCTTTGTGGGTTGCGCCGTGGCCCGAGGCGAGTGGCGCGGGCTGCTTGCGGTGGCCCTTGTCTTCATCGCGCTGTGGCAGAAACTAAAGCTTGAGGAGAAATGGATGCGGGCGCAGTTCGGCGAGGCCTATGAAGCCTACGCTCGACGGGTAGCGGCATTGGTGCCTTATATCGTCTGAGCGTGACTTACAGGCCTGGTGCCCCTCGATAAGGTCGCAGGGTTTGTCAGCCGAAATCTGGCACTCATTTTGCCCTCTGCTGATTTCGCGAAAAGCCAAGCGTAGTTTGCCAACTGCGACGTCACCGTGCGAGCAGCGCGGCCATCCAGCGACGGTGGCCGACGTGCTCCTTCAGGAAGACGCGCGGCCAGCGCATTGGCGATGAAGGTGAGCGACGCCAAACATCGCCGCACGCGAACGAAGGCCGCGACGGCGATGAGTATTGATACTTGCGAGAGACGCCAACTCTTCTAGGCGTTGACCGGCTCGGCAGTTTCCGACTTGGCTTCGCCTGCAGGCGTTCCCCCAGTCGGCGTGCCTACCGAAGAAGGCGCGAGAGGTCCCTGCTGCTTGCGTGTCTCCTTCACGGCTTTATTACGCGCCGCGCGCAACGTGAGGAAGGCCTTGGCTTCCTTGTACAGGCGCTTGCGGTCCGTCGAATTGAAGGCCGCCCGGCGCACGATGCGGAAGATGGCTTTCGGACGGAAGTAGTACTCGTCGTAGAAGCGATGCACCATCTCCATGATGTAGTCGCGGGAGATTCCCGGATACTCGATCATGGCCAGCTGATGACCGCCTTCGTCCACCATCTTGGAACCTTCATTCAGGATGAAGCCGTTGGCCTTGGCGTAATCGTAAAGCTCGGTTCCCGGATACGCATGGGCCAGCGAAACCTGGATGGTTTCGATGTCGAGTTCCTTGGCGAAGTCGATGGTGCGGCGAATGGTTTCTTTCGTTTCGCCCGGCAAGCCGAGGATGAAGTCGCCGTGAACGAGCAGGCCGAGCTTCTTGCAGTCCTTGGTGAACTGGCGCGCGCGTTCCACGGTTGCGCCCTTCTTGATGTTCTTCAGAATCTGCTGGTCGCCCGATTCATAGCCCACGATGAGCAGTCGGCAACCGGCTTCCTTCATGGCCTTGAGCGTTTCGTAATCGGTGGTGACGCGCGACGTGCACGACCATGTCATGTTCAGCGGCTTCAGCTTCGAGCATAGCTCGATGGTGCGCGCCTTCTGGATGTTGAAGGTGTCGTCGTCGAAGAAGAACTCTTTGACCCACGGCCAATATTCCATGGCCTTCTTCATTTCCGCGGCAACCGCATCGGAAGAGCGCTTGCGCCACGGATGACCGCTGAGCGTCTGCGGCCACAGGCAGAAGGTACACTGCGCCGGACAGCCGCGCGTGGTATACAGCGAGACGTAGGGATACAGCAGGAATGGCACGTTGTAGCGCCGTGGATCAATGTCGCGCTTGTAGACGTCCACCACGTCCGGCATCTCGTCGAGATTGGCGACAGCCGGACGATCAGCGTTGTGCACGATTTTGCCATTGGCTGCGCGATAGGAGATTCCGAGAATCTCGTTGAGCGGCTTGCCGTTGGCATATTCCACGGTAGCGTAGTCGAACTCCCGACGCACGATGAAGTCGATGGCCGTGCCTTCGTTTAGCGACTGTTCCGGCAAGGTCGTCACATGCGGACCAACGAAGCAGATTTTCAGGCGCGGATTCGCGGCCTTCATCGCCGCGGCCAAACTGATATCGCCCTGGAAACCGGGCGTGCTGGTGAACAGCACCAGAAAGTCGTAGTCCTTGCCGATCTTAATGGTTTCTTCCGCGCTCACGTGATGTGGCGGCGCGTCGAGCATGCGCGAGCCTTCCAGCATTCCAGCCGGATAAGCGAGCCAAACCGGGTACCAATAGGACTCGATCTCACGGGTCGCAGGCCAGCGCGAACTGGCGCCGCCGTCGTAGTTCTCAAACGAAGGGGGATTCAGGAAAAGCGTCTTCAAAGGCATAAGCGTAGAGACTATCGTACCATTTGTTCCGCACTGGCGGAACCTCTTGTGGCTCTTAAAGTTAGATGCAATCGTGGTTCGCAGTGAATGGCGGTTTAGCGGGGTGGAATGGCCCAATTCTCCAGTTCTCCGGTAAGCCGCAAAAGTTGTAGTTCGGCCCGTTCGAACGCCAGGCTCGTGTCGAGATACGCGGCGTACTTGTCATCGACTTCGAGTTGGGCATTTTGCAACTCCTTGGGATTGGAGTTGCCCGTCTCGTTGCGCGACGAAACGAGCTCGAGGTCTCCTTGAGCGACCTGCCATTCCAGCTTGGCCACGTCCCGCGCCGCCGAAAGTTGGCGCAGAGAGCGCTGTAGTTTGAGCGTATTCTCGGCGACCTGGTTGCTGGTGATCTCGGCTTGTTTGTGCGCGATCATGGCGTCCGCGTCGGCTTCCGCCGCCTTGGCCTTCTGGACCGGGTTGAAGATGGGGAAGCGAAGATTCAGGCCGCCGCTGAAGTTGTTCGCCAGGTAATGCGAGTAGTAGATATCGTAGTTATTGAACCGCGCCAGAAAGGCGTATTGCGTGGCGACATCAACTGTAGGCAGCATGGCCTTGTGTTCGCCCTTCGCGGTGGCCTCCGCGGAAGCCACTTTTTGCTGCGCGAGCTTCACGGTTGGGCTGTTCTGCACCGCGCGCGAAGCCAGGTCATCATCTTGCGAGATGGCCGGAAATTGCGGGAGCGATTCGGCCTGCACGGCAACGGTATCGGTTGGTA
This sequence comes from Acidobacteriota bacterium, assembly GCA_031296115.1. Classification (GTDB taxonomy): domain Bacteria; phylum Acidobacteriota; class Terriglobia; order Terriglobales; family Acidobacteriaceae; genus Bog-257. The sequence goes on from JARLGI010000032.1 coordinate 12,839, forward strand.
CTCCGAGCAGCTTGCTGAGATGTTCGCGCAGAACATCGGCTTGCCCTTGCGCTTCGGCCGCCCTCAGCCGGATTCGGGCTGACACCAGTTGGCTCTTGGTGAGGTCGAGTTTGCTGTCCACACCTTCCTGCAAACGCTCCTGCGAGATGGTTTGTGCCTTGTCGGCCGCGGCCTGGGCCTGCTGCAATGTCTTCAGCTTGCCCTCAAGTTGGGCCAGTTCCGCATAGGTCAGCGCCGTATCCAGGATGACTGCGTTCCGCTTGTCCTGTACGTCGAGGGAAGTGGCCTTCCAGTTAATTTTGGCTGCCTTCATGAATTGCTGCAGGGAGAGGTTGAACAGTGACTGCATGGAAGTGAAGTTCGCCACCGATGGAGCGGAGCCTTCCAGGGTCAGCGGGAACCCATAGGAATAGCCCAGACCGGAGCCAATCGTAATCTGAGGAATGTAGTTGTTTCGCACCTCCTCGTAACTCTTGCGGGCGCGCCATTGATTGATGGTGGCGATGCCCATGACTCCACTGTGCTGCAACGCGAGCTCGACCGCTTGGGAAAAGGCAATTGGTTCCGCAGTGGAAGCGTCGGCTGCCCAGCCATTGCTGTTGGCTAGAACGAGTGTGCCCGCGAGCGCCAGAACTCTTGCGCACAAACCAACTCGAATCTTCTTGGAATGGGGCTTTGGCTGCATCCGTGGTTTATCCGGCAAAATGGTACGCGCACCCGTCCTCTTATTGCAGGTGGTTCAGGGCTTTTCTGGCGCGATCAAACCCGGAGGCCAGCGAAAGCGATGCCTGGTACTCAGTGACAGCCGCCGCGTTGCGGCCCATTTTCTGGTAGATCGCGCCCAGGAGGTAATGAGCGCGAAACACAGGCGCGTCTTCCACCAACTGGCCGGAAGCTAGGTATTTTTGCAAGTACTCCACCGCGGCGGGAAAGGCGCGACCTCCCTGATAAAGTTCGTTGGCGGCATCGAAGTACGTCTCGGCCGACTTATTCGGCAGCGCGACGGCGGTTTGTATCGCATTCTGCATGTCGTCGAGGCGCCCGCGGCGGCGATAGAATTGCGCCAGCTCCAGCCAATAGCTGGCCGGATTCTTGGACTGGCTGACTGCCTGGCGAAGCTGGCCTTCTGCCTCGGCGTACTGTTTTTCCTTCTCAGCTATCCGCGACAACATCAAATGCGACTCTGCCGGATCGTTTGCTGCCACCCGCGATGCTTGTTCGCGAGCTTTGTCGAGTCCGCCGCCCATAATCGCCGGCGCTTCCGTATAGTACTGCGCCAGGTCCACTCGGGCCTGCACATTGGCAGGATCGAGCTGCACGGCCCGTTCAAACTCATTCTTTGCCTTGCGGGCCACGCCAGCCGCGGTCAGCGGATTGGACGATGCAGCTTTTTCTCCGTACTCCCGTGCCAGCCACAGATGATAACTGGCAACTTCGGGCTGCAGGAGCACGGCCCGCTCGCCGCATCTCACAGCGTCATCCCACCGTTCGGTTGCATAGTAAGCGCGCGACAGAAGGCTAAGAGACTCGGCATCGTCTCGCGTCATCAGAACGTTAATCGCCTCACTCATCCGTCCCAGGGACAGCAAGTCCATGGTCGTGCGATCCGCGGCCATTACCGTAGTCGCGGTCAGCAACGCGAGGACAAAACAGAATCTCATCCGTCCCGGCCTCATGGATTCACGACTTTCACCAGCATGCCATCGCTCAAGGAACGCATGTTCGTAGCGCCCAGGGCCAGCACGGCATTGTCGCTGAGGCCGCTGGTCACTGCTACCCGCGTGAGGTTGGAAACCGAGGTCTGCACGTCGCGCCGCTTCAATTCTCCGTTCACGACTTGAAACACATACTGTCCGTTCGCGTCCAGGTGTACAGCTTCGCGCGGGACTGTCAGGGCGTTCTCCTGGCGCGCCGTCACCACCGCTACCGTGACGTTGGTGTTTGGTAGCAGCTTGAGATCACTGTTGTCGATGATGCAGGTCACTTCGCCGACCATTCGGGTTCCGCGCTGCACCACCGCCGTCGGCAACGATGCGAGCGTACAGTCCCAAACGCGTCCGGGAAGGGCGTCCCAGGTGACCTCGACGCGCTGTCCTTGCAGCAGCCTGCCGATCTCGGGCTCGTCGACGAAGGCGCGCAACCGGACCTTGTGCAGGTCAGCAACTTGCACCAGCAAATCGCCGGGGTTCACGAATGCGCCCTGTCGCACGGGCTGGGAATAAACCATCCCCTCGTGCGGAGCAATGACATTAGATTCCTTCAGCAGCTGTTGCGCTGCCGCCAGCGAGGCTTGGGCCTCGGACTGCTGGGCCTGAACGTGGCCGACTTCCTGCGACGAATAACGTCCGCCGAGCTTCTGCTGCAGCAAGTGCACATTCGCCTCGGCGATGCGAAACTGGTCTTGTGCCGCCCGGACTTCGCCCTGCGAGGCCGCGCCGTTTTGCGCGAGCCGCTGCATCGCCTGAAGGTTCCGCTGCGCGGCGTCCCGATCGGCTTCGGCTTTGAGCAGCGCATTGCGCGTGGTCAGCACCTCTTCTTTGGTGCCCCCGTTTTGCACGGCGTTCACATCAGCTTCAGCGCCCTTGATTTGGGCCTCGGCGCGGGAAGCCTGCAGACGCGCATTGGCATCTTCCAGTTGCAGAAGCAGCTTTCCAGGCTTCACCCAGTCGCCCTGCTGGACGTAGATACTCTTGACCGTCGTGGCCGTAGGTGCATGGGCTTCGAAGTTATTGAGCGCTTCGATTCGGCCATTGGTCGCGATGCTGGAAGTAATCGTTTCCCGGTCGGCATGCCCCACGCGGACCGGCACTTGCGAACGGCGCATCGACACGAAGGCCGCCAACACGATGACGGCCAGGATCAAGCCAATAAGAATGATCCCGGTGAGTCTTCTACTCGCCGGTCTGTGGCCGTTCTCGGATGCGACTGCCATTGTCTGCGCCAATCCATAAGTATAACGGAACGCACAACTTCCACGCCGCTGGTCGCGTGTAATAGCTTTGTAGCCAGGGCAAAGATCGCGCCTGCAATGCTGTCGCGCTTTTACCTGTCTGATGCCTCAGCCTCCGCGAGGACGCTGGGTGGAAGACCAGACTCAACCTGCGCGCGAGATCTATCATCCCAATGGCGACGGCCGATCCATTCCAGTGGCCGGAAGTTGGCTGGACGGCGCGCTTTCACCGCTACAATACGGACATGGCCAAAAGTAAGCGTTACACGCCCGAGCACGCGGAATCGGGTCTGGATGCCAAGTTTCCGGAGATCGAAACCTGGCCGAACCAGTTTCCCAACTACGAGGTCGTCATCGACATTCCGGAGTTTACGTCGGTGTGCCCGAAGACTGGTCTGCCCGATTTCGGGGTCCTCTGGATTCGCTACATGCCCAACAAGGACTGCCTGGAACTGAAGTCGCTGAAGGGATATCTCACCCGCTATCGCAATCTCGGCATCTTCCAGGAGAACATCGTCAACCGCGTGCTCGAGGACGTGGTGCGCGCCGCCAAGCCGAAATGGGCGGAAGTGAAGGGCGAGTTCCGACCGCGTGGAGGCATCGGAACGGTAGTGACTGCGCGTTATCCGAGACCGAAGAGTTAGCTCAGTCCGTTCCTTCGTGTCGCGTCCCGAAGTACTTTCTTACGCCGATGGTGTTGTATTGTCCCCAAGGCCCGTTCGAGCCCAGCCAGGCACCTCCGAGCGGCTGGTCGCGCGCCCCGAAGCGCTGAATGGTGGGATGCTGGGTGAAACGGAACTGAAAGTGCTTTGGCAGGTCCACCCCGACGCCCCACTTCCACTCCATTCCAATGCCGCTCCAGGACCATGTGTAAAGTGTCTGCGGAAGGTTCTTGCCGAAGAGAAAGTTTGGCTCGTAAAAGAACATCAGGCGCCGTGCGACGGTCCGCCCGATTGGGTATATCTCTACATTGCCCGAAATCTGGTAGCGGGCGAAGGCACTGCAGGGCGCGTTCTGGCCGCCGTACTTCGGCGCGCCGGCGTCGGCGGCGCACATATTGGGATCGATTTCATTGTGTGACGGAGCGATATCGAACTGTGTCCAACCCCAATACCAATTCTTGGGGAAGAACAGACGCTCCTGGGGCGCAGCCTTGGCCGGCGTCGGCTGTGGCTCGGCGGCCTGGGTCGTGTCACCAGCGAGCTTGGCATCGGTCGCCGGCTTGGCCTCTTGAGCGAACACAGCAAGCGGTAGTGTGAGAAAGGCAAGGACGAGCAGCAAACGTTTCACACATCCTCCAGAAATTGAGCTTTACGGCACGCGAGAAGCGGACAAATGCCGTGTCTTGCCGTCCGCCGAACAGCGCGCAGGCTAAGGATTGCGCGGGGGTCGAATTCCCGCGCGGGCTCACTGGGCCGTTTCTTCTCCCCGAAAGACTACCGCGGGAGCGGCAGCATGGGAAGTGCTTTTCCAGAACTTCGTGTTATCCTCCGCCAACGCATGTCGGACCGGACGAACGCACGGGCTGCGCTACTGCTGCTGACGGCGCTGAACTTCCTCAACTACATTGACCGCAATGTGCTGTTCGCGGTGCAGCCGCTCATCCAGAAAGAGTTCACGCTCAACGACGCGCAGATCGGCTTTCTGACCTCCGCGTTCTTCGTCTGCTACATGGTTGCCGCGCCGCTGATAGCGCCGCTGGCCGACCGCTTCCAGCGCAAGTGGATCATGGCTGCAGGCGCGTTCGTATGGAGCGCGGCCACGCTGCTGACGGCGGTAACGCACAGCTACGACGAGTTGCTGCTGCGGCACGTGATTGTCGGCATTGGCGAGGCAACGTTCGTGGCCATCTCGCCGGCATTCCTGGCCGACCTGTTTCCGGAGAACATTCGCGGCCGCGTGATGGGCCTCTTTTATCTGGCGACGCCGGTTGGCAGTGCGCTGGGTTACATCGTCGGCGGATCGCTCGGCCATCGTTACGGATGGCGCGCTCCATTCATGATCTCCGCGTTGCCGGGCTTGTTGCTGGCCTTTGGTGTGTTGGCGCTGCGCGAACCGCGGCGCGGCGCCAGCGATCACCTGGCCGATAGCGTGGAGCGCGGCACAATACTTGGCCTGTTCCACAACAAGGCTTACTGGACCATCAGCCTGGGCGCAGCGATGATGACCTTCGCCATCGGCGGACTGCAGGTCTGGATGCCGACGTTCCTGACGCGCGTCCGTCACGTTCCGCTCGATCACGCCAATCTTGTGTTCGGGGGAATGACCGTCGTCGCGGGAACGGTCGCGACGCTGCTTGGGGGATGGCTTGGGGACCGCCTGCTGCAGCGAACGCCGGCGGCTTATCAACTCATTTCGGCGATTGGCATGGCGCTTTCAATTCCCGCCATCGTGGTGGCGATTTATTTCCCCGGACGCGCGATGTATCCGGCGATCTTCCTGGGCGAGTTCTTCCTGCTGCTGAACACGGCTCCGCTGAACGCCGCGCTGGTGAACTCGGTGAGCGCCCGCATTCGCGCCACGGCGCTGGCCGTGAACATCTTCACCATTCACCTGTTGGGCGACGCGTTCTCGCCGACGCTCATCGGTTACATCTCCGACAAGAGCAATCTCGAGATGGGACTGACGTCGATGGTCGTGGCTGTCGCGCTTTCCGCAGCTGTGCTGATTTACGGGATGAGATTCGCACCGAAGATAAGTAGCGAGCAACTAGCAACTAGCAATCAGCAAAAGCTCAGCAGATCTCTTGCTAAATACTAATTGCCAATCGCTGATGACTGAATGCTGACCGCTGCTCTCAAGAACAAATGCCCTTCCTCAAATGCGAAAGGGCATCGGGGCTTGCTCGCGGAATTGGTGACGGACGAGGCTGCGGTTAGTGGTTCGCTTTGGCGAAAGCCGTAATCGCTGCCGCCTCGTCGTCCTTTACATCAAAGACCGTGTACAGCTTGGTGATTTGCAGCAGATCGTGGACCTTCTTGGTCAAGTGCAGCAGTTTCAATTCGCCGCCCTGGTTGCGGACCGAAGTGAAAGCACTGACCAGCTCACCGATTCCAGAGCTGTCAATGTAGCTGACATCGCCCAGGTTCAGCAGAATTTTCTTCTGTCCCTTGCCGAGCAGGTCTTTCACCGTATCGCGCAACACCACGCTGCCTTCGCCTAAAGTGATACGTCCACTCAAGTCAACGATGGTGATGCCATCAACCTGCCGGGTACTTGCTTTCATGCTCACGTGGAAGCCTCCTGGCGGTCCGGGTCATTTCCCTGGAGCCGCTTGATCAAAGTGATTTCAGTGCCGGAATTGCCTTTGCGAAAGCGGACCTCATCCATGAATGTCCGCATCAAGAATATCCCACGCCCCGACTGTTTCAAAAGGTTCTCCGGAGCCAATGGATTAGGAACTTCTTCGGGCACAAAGCCGTTTCCCTCGTCGGCTACGATAACGGTCATCTCCCGACCTTTCTGTTCGAAGGTCAGGTTCACCCGCTTGGCCGCGTCGTACTTGTTGCCATGCAGCACAGCGTTAATCATGGCCTCGCGGACCGCCATGGAGATTCCGCCTCGCGTGTCCTCGTCAAAACCAATCTGTGCTGCAATCTGGTCGGTCATTTCCTCGGCCTTGTTCACGCTCTCCAGCGTGGACTCCAGGCGGTACGAAACGCGTTGTGGCGCAGTCATCAAGGATGGCTCGTCCGCCCTGGATCACGGGTCCCCAAGGGCCTCGGCGGGGCAGAATCTTCAAGATGGAGCAGTTTGCCTGTTCGGAGGAGACTTGTCAACGCAAGGCTTCTTCGGCCCACAAGACGTGGCTGCCAGCAGCCCATAC
>JARLGI010000033.1 GCA_031296115.1 Acidobacteriota bacterium
ACCTATGAGACAGCTTGCCGCTAGGGGCAAGCTACGGATTGGAGTCCTGAGTCGCCCTCTGATGATGGTTCGCTGCGCCCCAGATTGTACCGAAGGCGCGCCTCGAGGGTGCGTTGTTTTTGCTCCTCTCTGCGCCGCCGGATTTCTTCTCGGCGGCCGTAGTAGACGTCGGCAGGGGCCACGTTGCCGATGCCTTCGTGATAACCCGTCTGGTTGTAGTACTCGAGGAACTCGGCGATCGCCCTTTGCAGCGCCTCCGGGCTGGGATAGACCAGCACGTTCAACCTCGTCTTGATCGTCTGGTGAAAGCGTTCCAGCTTGCCGTTGGTCTGGGGATGATGTGGCGAGCAGCAGAGGTGGCGGATCGACGGCATGCGCAGATAGTCCTCCAGCACCTGCGCGAGGTAACCCGGCCCGTTGTCGGTGAGCAGCCGCGTCTTGTCTTGGAGGGGAACGTGGCGCATCCCGGTGAGGGCCACCGCCGCCTCCACCACCTCCCTGATCGAGGCTGCCGTCCTCTCCAGCATCAGCTTCCAGACCAGGATCATGCGCCAGAAGTCGTTCAGCACCGAGATCAGGTACTACCCGCCCCAGCCGACGACGAAGAAATAGCTGGCGTCGGATTGCCACTGCTCCTTGATGCGCATCGTCTTCACCCGATACTCCTTACCGGCCGGGAAACCCACCAGCTGGATCTCGCGCACCAGGCCGTGACGTTTCAGGAGGCGGGAAACCGTCGACTCCCAGACCGCGAAGCCGGCGTGGTCGCTGACCTAGAACGCCAGCTCGCGCGGGCTCCGATCGGGCGGACGCAGGGCTTCCGCCAGGATCGACTCCTGCTCGGAGGGACGCAACCGGTTCCACACCACTCCCGGATCCGGACGACGGTCCACCAGCCCCGCTTCGCCCTCGGCGCGCCGCCGCTTCTGCCCGCCATAGAACGTCGAACGCGGCATGCCCAACTCCCGCAGCGTCCTCCGCTTCGGCAGCGGCGAACGGTTGACCAGGGTTACGATTTCAAGTTTCTTGCCCGCGGGCATACGAGAGTTCCTCTTCCGCTCGATCAGCCCTAGTACGGGTTTTTTCAGCCCCAGGTTGCTCACGCTGAGATCGGCCACCTACTGCTTGAGCCGCTCGTTCTCCTGCCGCAGCTGCTGCACCTCGTCGCGGTTGGCCTCGCGCCGAGCGTCACCGCGCATGCGCCCCTTGCCCGCCTCCATAAAGTCCTTCAGCCACTTGTAGTACACGGTCGGATGGATGCCTTCGCGCCGGCACAACTCAGACACCGCGACCTCGCCACGGATGCCTTCCCTCAGGATGCGGATCTTGTCTTCGGAACTGAAGCGCCTACGCGTGGCTCGCTTGGCCTTGCGGATCAGACGGCGTGCGGTTTCTGCCGAACGGGCTGCGCCTTTCGGTTGGACTTGCGGATTCCCTGCGTCGTTCATCATCACCCTTCCCCGGCCGCAACGGCCGGCCCGGGTTAGACTGCCTGCGCTCGCTTCGCTCGCTGCGGTAGTCTAACCCCAGTTTCCGGGTGACTCAAACTCAATCCCTGTAGCTTATCCTTCCCAACAAAACGGTCTCACTTCCGCTGAAGGGGAACATATATGTTCCGCGCAGAGTTCGCTTGAGGAGCGACCAAAAATTGTCAAATCCCTGGGTATGCACCTGCCCGTTGACGTATTCGTGCCTCCGGCGGGCGGTTAACTAAGGACTGTCGCCCATCGCGGTCATGGCCCGGCGTATCTTCAGCCGCTCCTGCAACAGCTTGGACGCGGAAGTGGAATCTTGCCGTCGCTCGGCTTCCTTCAGTTGATGTTGCAGGTCGTCCAGCTGGCGACGCAGTACCCGCCGGCGCAACGAGCGGATGGCGCTCTCCAGCAACTCCGGCGTAAGTTCTTCGCGCTCGTCCATGAGGATGGCCGCCAGGAGGTTGCGTTGGCCTTCCTCAAGCAGCAACGACATCGGATCCAATCCCCGCTCCTGCGCCATCAGCAACTGGTCAATCAGGCTTTCCGCAGCCGAGCCCACATGCAGCCTCTCGCCTGACAAAGCGAAGTGCGCCTGCCGCGCCGCATCGAAGTCCGAATCCTGTCCTTCGCGATTGCTCACCGGGCTGTTCGCCAGCTCGCGGCTGGCCAGCGCGCGGATGAGCACCCGCTCTGCGTCGGTCAGCCCGATGCCGCTCGGTGCATGGACTTGCGATGCCGAACGCGCGCCCGCGGCATGCCGCAGCTCCTGCCTGAGCACGGACGACTCGATTCCCAGCCGATGCGAGATCTCGTTGGCCAACTCGTCGCGCACGATGCGGCTGGGCACCCGCTGAATGTGCGGCAGAAGATAGTTCAGCGCCTTGACCTTGGCCTCGGGCGTGCGGGTGGGGAACTGTGTCCTGGCGCGCTCGATGAGGTAGTCGAAATACTTCTGCGAGTGCGCGAGCGCTTCGCCGTAGGCCGCCACTCCCTTGCGTCGGACATACAGGTCGGGATCGAAGCCAGTCTCCAGCGTCAGCACCTTAATCTGGAAATCCTCGCTCACCAGCAGCGCCAGCGAGCGCTCGGCAGCGGCAGCACCTGCCGTATCAGGATCAAAATTCACCACGATGTTCTTGCTGAATCGCCCCAGCAGCCGGGCTTGCAGTTCGGTGAAGGCGGTGCCCGAACTGGCCAGCACGTTGTGAAACCCCGCGGCGTAAACCGAGATGCAGTCCATCTGGCCTTCGACCAGGATGACGTACTCCAGCTTGCGAATCGCCTCCTTCGCCTTGTCAAGATTGAACAGCACCCGCGACTTGGAATAGATCGGAGTCTCCGGCGAATTCAGATACTTCGGACCGGCCTTCTCGTCGGTCGCCAGCGTTCGTCCGGTGAATGCAATGACCTTGCCCGATTCGTTCGCGATGGGAAACATCACGCGATTGCGAAACTTGGAATACAGCGCCGCGCTCTTGTCGGAGTCATCGCCCTTGTCCTTCCACGAGAACAGTCCCGACTCGCGCATCTGTTCCTCGTTATGTTGCCCGCGCAGCGCATCGCGCAGCAGGAAGCCGGAATCGGGGGCGAAGCCGATGCGAAACTCAGTGATGGTCTCCGGCGTCAGCCCGCGCGAGGCGAGATATTCGCGCGCGTTGGCCCCCTCGGGCCGGCGCAGCTGCTCCCCGAAGAACTTGCAGGCGCGCTCGTGCATGTCGATCAACCCGCCCCGAAGCCCCGCCTGGCGGGCTTCTTCCGGCGACGAGAAAATCATCTTGGGCAGCGGAATTTTCAGCTTCTCGGCAATCAGGCGCACCGCTTCCGGGAAGGTGATGTTCTCGACCTTCTGCACGAAGCTGAAGACATCGCCGGAGGCGCCGCATCCGAAGCAGTGGAAGAATTGCCGCGCGGCGTGCACCGAGAACGAAGGCGTTTTTTCCTGGTGAAAGGGACAAAGCCCGGCGAAGTTCTGCGCTCCCGCTTTGCGCAGGGTGACGTACTCGCCCACAATGCGGACGATGTCCGCCTGCTGCTTGACGGTGTACGCGAAATCACCCGGGTTAGCCATGCTGTTCTAGTGTGCAGGAAACGAGTGGAGCACGGGCAGCGAAATCTGGACAGCGCTGTGGAAAAGTTGTGCGAATTGCCGGCACCCTGTTGAACGGAGTGCAAAATGCTTCCGAAACAAGCCCCGGAATAGCCTGCTCACTTCGACTGCCGACTTTCGCCGCTCGGCAGCGCAGCCTGTATTCTAACTAATGTCATTAGCAAAGATATTGAGCAATTTGCAGCAAGAAGGAACCTCAATGCCACGCCACCGCCGCTTCGTGTGTAAGATAGCCCAACTTTGCCTGTTTGCAAGCCTGATTTCTCTGGGAGTGCAGGCGCAGAAAATCAAGGTGGACTACGACAAGAACCTCGACTTCTCCAAGTTCAAGACCTTCGCCTTCGGCAAGCACGACGCAGTATCGCGGCCCACGTTGGCGCTCGCCATCGCCAGCGCGGTCCAGGCGCACCTGATCAAGCAAGGCCTGCAGCCGGTAGACAGCAATCCCGACCTCTACGTTCAGATGTACGGCTCGGTGGATTCCGACGTGGCGGTGAGCTATTCCGATTTCTACTACGGCATGGGCGGCTTTCCACCCTTCGATCAGAGCTTCGTGATGTGGGGAGCGATGCCCGGCACGACGACGACGGCGGTCGTCCACAAAGGCCAGCTGGTGGTGGACCTCATCGACGCCAGCCAGAAGAAACTGGCATGGCGCGGCATGGCCACGGAAAAGCTCAGCGAGCAGAGAAGCAAGCTGATGAAACAAGTCAACGCGATCGCAGACAAGATGTTCCAGCAGTATCCGGGAGGAAATAGCAGGTGACTGGCCGGTCCATCTCGAAGTGGACTAGTCGGATCATCACGTCGGAATTGAGGGCAGACCAGGCACTAGCAACAATCTCAAGGGAAATACCGGACGAAGGCGACGGTGGACTTTGACACAATACCCATCGCAAGGCAGCCGTTCCTCTAAGGCAGAAGACGCCATTGTCAATTCGGGCGTCGTCAGTGTTCTTGTCGCGGCGATGCTGGCCGCTTTTTATCTGGTGACCAGCATCTACATTGGCAGCCATCGTCTGTTCTGGTACCACGAAATCGTCACCGTACATATAGCGGGGCTACCCAATCTTGCAACCATCCTCGACGCCCTTGCTCACGGAGCGGACGGTATGCCTCCCGGCTACTACACTCTTGCTACGGCGGTTCAGCGACTCATCGGCGCCAGCGAGGTCGCAGCCCGGCTGACCTCCGCCCTGGCCATGGCTGCCGGTCTGCTAATCACGTTCGACTGTGCCCGAAGGCTCACCGATGGTCTGCACAGATTGGTTGGACTCGCGGTTCTGAGCTGTTCGTTTCTGCCCTACTACGGTTATGAGGCGCGCTCCTACGCAATCTATTTTATGTTGCCGGCGATCTCTTTCTGGATATGGACGTGTACCCCCCAACGACAGGAGATGGCCCGCGATTGCATTCGGAACGGTGCTTTTCTTGTCTGCCGCAATTCACTACTACGCTGTTCTGCTCCTGGTTCCCTACGGACTATGGGAACTGTATCGCTGGAAACCATGACGCCGTCCTTCGTCAAAGCTGATTGCCGGGCTCTTGGGAGTAGCTTTGTCTGTCGCTCTCATGGCGAATCTGATGCTCTCTTATTCGCGACAGTTTTCGGCTGCCTTTTCGGCGACACCCTGGACACCCTCCTTCAGCGGATTGAGGGTGCTGTTCTATGACTTGTTTCCCGATGGGTTGTTCTTGCTCGTGCTCGTCATGATTTGGATCGTGCTGACGCCGACCAGAACCGGGAACATCCAAGAGGAGCCGATGCCGCCGGTGAATCGGTGGGCTGGTTGTTTCTCTGCATACCGCTGGCTGGGTTCGTCTTGGCGAAGTGGAAAACCAATGCTTTCCTTAGCCGCTATTTCATCAGCGCACTGCCCGGCATCGCGGTTGCATTTCGTGCTGGTCATGGCGCCACCTCCGCGATGCTCGTCGCGTATCAATTGGAATTTTCCTGATTCTGGCAACCTGGGGAGCAGCGAACCAGATGAGGACGGCCTTGCACCCGGACTTGGTCGATCCCAACGGACAGTAAGTCAAAACCAGGCGCTATCTCAGCTTGGAAGTTGCCCTGCATGGTGAGGGGAAACGATTTCTGGTGTTTTCGAGCAGTATTCTGCACGCCGAGATTGCGCACTACTCCAGGCATCCCGACGATTGTTTCTTGTTGCTTCCACCAGATCCCACTGACCAGACGATCCAGAACGTCATGGAGCTGAAACTGGCTCAATACTATCCCCTACAGTTCTGGACCTTGGATGAGCTCAAGCAGCACGCCTCGGAAGTAGCATTGATTGAGCCCAGGCCGGACATTCTGGATGAGCTAAGGCAGGCTGGATTCAGGCTTACGGTACGGTCTCCGAAACCGATGGAAGTTGTGTATTTGCCGTAGGATTTGCAGAAGCCTAGCCTCCGACTACGGCCTAGACCCCGTATGGTTGCCCAAGTGCGCAACGCATGGCACCTGGATTCAGATGCCATGCGCTCCATGCGGCCGGGCAGGTCCGATTAAGGCGTAGCCTCGTACACCACGCCGCACGCACCCACACAACTGGTTGGGTTGCCCGTGCCCCCAATCGTAGTGGCGTCATAAAGGTTGCCACTCTTGTCCGTCGAAAGCCTATTACGCCTCCACTCCCGCTGGTTGCGCATTGCGCCGCGGACGCCGGTTTTCCTGCAGGATTTTCTTGCGCAGGCGCAGCGACTTCGGGGTCACCTCCACCAGTTCATCGTCGGCGATGAACTCGATCGCCTGCTCCAGGTTGAGGTTCTTGAACGGCACCAGCCGGATGGCGTCGTCGGCGGTAGACGAACGCATGTTGGTCAGCTTCTTCTCGCGCACGACGTTGACCACCAGGTCGTTGTCGCGCGAGTTCTCGCCCACCACCATGCCTTCATACACTTCCACGCCGGGGCCGACGAACAGCTCCCCGCGCTCCTGCAGGCCCCACAGCGCGTACGCCGTGGTATGGCCGCCGCGGTCGGAAACCAGGGCGCCTGTCACACGATGTGGGATATCGCCCTGCCACTCGATGTATCCCTCGAACAGCGAGTTCATCACGATGGTGCCGCGCGTGTCGGTCAGCATCTCGCTGCGCAGGCCGATGAGTCCGCGACTGGGCACGACGAGCTCCATGCGCACCCGGCCGTAACCGTGATTGTGCATTTTCTGCATCTGCGCCTTGCGCGCCCCCAGCTTCTCGATGACCACGCCAACAAACGACTCGGGCACGTCGATGGTGAGCCGCTCGATCGGCTCCATCAGCTTGCCGTCTACCCGCTTGGTGACGATCTCCGGCTTGCCCACCGCCAGTTCGATGCCTTCGCGGCGCATCATCTCAATCAGGATGGCCAGTTGCAGCTCGCCGCGTCCCATCACCTTAAACGAGTCCGTGCTGTCGGTGTCTTCCACGCGCAGCGAGACGTTGGTCAGCAGTTCTTTTTCCAGTCGGTCGCGCAGGTTGCGCGAGGTGACGTACTGCCCTTCGCGCCCGGCAAATGGCGAAGTGTTCACCATGAACTGGATGGCGATGGTCGGCTCGTCAATGGTGGTGACCGGCAGCGGTGCCGGGTTCTCGATGTCGGTAATGGTTTCGCCGATGTTGATGCCGGTCACGCCGGCGACCGCGACAATGTCGCCCAACTCGGTGGACGTGATGTCGGTGCGCTTCAGTCCGGAGAAGGAGAACAGTTTCGTGATCCTGATTTTCTCTATCGACCCGTCGCGCTTGACGATGGCCACGTCTTCGCCGGTGCGTAGCGTGCCGTTGAAGACGCGGGCAATCGCCAGCCGTCCGAGGTAGTCGCTGTAATCGAGATTGGCGACCAGCACTTGCAACGGACCGTCGGCATCACCCTGGGGATGCGGAATGGCTTCCACGATAGCGTCGAACAAGGCGCGCAGATTTTCGCCGGGCTGCGCTAAATCGGTCGTCGCCGTGCCCAGCTTGGCGTTGGTATAGAGCACGGGGAAATCGAGCTGGTCTTCCGCTGCGTCCAGGTCGATGAACAAGTCGTAGACCTCGTTCAGCACTTCCTGCGCGCGCGCGTCAGGGCGGTCAATCTTGTTGATGACCAGGATGGGCGGCAGCTTGGCTTCCAGCGCTTTGCTCAGCACGTAACGCGTCTGCGGCAGCGGGCCTTCGCTGGCGTCCACCAGCAGCATCACGCCGTCCACCATCTTCAGCGCGCGTTCGACCTCGCCGCCGAAGTCGCTGTGGCCGGGGGTATCCACGATGTTGATCTTGATGTCGTGGTAGAAGATGGCCGTGTTCTTGGCCAGGATGGTGATGCCGCGCTCGCGCTCCAGCTCGTTGGAATCCATCACGCGCTCGACGTGCGCCTCGTTGGCGCGGAACGTGCCGCTCTGGTTCAACATGGCGTCCACCAGGGTGGTCTTGCCGTGGTCCACGTGCGCGATGATGGCGATATTGCGAAGACTCTTGCTCAAAACTGCTTTCCTTTTCCTGTCAGGGGAAGCCGCGTGCAATCCAGGCGGAGGGGTTCGAAACAGATACTATCAGTTTACAATACGCGCGGTGCTTTCAGGATTTCATGGGGGAGGCACGACATGACGAGCCTTGGAGTTACTGCTGCTTTCCTGTGTGTATTGTTATCAGTGAAGCTGGCGATAGGACAGCAGAGTTCCGGCAAGGATGCCCAGGAATCCGCTCGAGGGACAGTCGTGCACATGCTGGCTGCCCGCCTCCGGGTACAGATCCGGGTAGGAAGGCGCCATTCGATCCCTGCAAGTACTCCCGGCTCGGGCCTGGAATTCACGCCGCACGTCCGTTGTCCCTAGTCGACCCCGACTACTCCGAGCCGGCAAGGAACGAAAATAATGGGAACGGTTGTGGTCGGCGTCGCTCTCAGCGAGAGGGGTGAAGTCGATGACGTTAAGGTGCTTCGCTCGCTGGAGCTCGGATTGGATCAAAACGCCGTGGATGCAGTAAAACAATCGAAATTTGCGCCTGCTACGAAGGATGGCAGGCCCCTGGCTGTACAGTTTGAGATGGAGATGACGTTTAAGCTGTACTAGACGCTGCGGCGGTTTAGGATAACGGTATGGTTTGCACGACTCAGGGGCCTGAATGCGCGTTCTTGCGCTGATCGCAGTGGTGGCCTCGCTTTTGACGGTTGCTGCGAATGCTTCGCCGCAAAGCGGCATGCAGCGCCCCGAGTCATCCTCGACTCTTTCGACTTCGCCCGCTGACTTTTCTGACGACCAGACATTCTCGCAATACCAGCGCATCACCTCAGGCATCCGGCCGCCCAAGGCGACCCACGCTCCCGACCCAAAGTTTCCCGCGCTACCGCCGGACGCCGAGCAGCATGGGACCGTCATGCTGCTTGTTGGGGTGAACACCAAAGGACACGTCGCAGCCGTCCGCGTGTTGCGCAGCGATGAGCCCGCATTTGAGAAGAGTGCCGTCGAAACCGTGAAGAAGTGGAAATTCAAACCGGCAGAAAAGAACGGCCAGCCCGTGCCGGTTCAGGTCACGGTGGAGATGAAGTTTCAGAAGTAGCAGGCAGCGAGCCCAGGACAGCCCAGCGCGCAGCGCTGGGTGGGCGTGCCCCTGAATGCCAACCCCGGCAGAAGTTGCCGCCTGGTTACCTCACACCCGCATATCACGAAAGTATAGTTACCTTCCTTTCCCTTTCGTAACTTGACAACCACGCCCACTCGCCCCGCGAAATTCGCGGCCGGAGCCCGAGTTCTTTGACAACCTGAGATTTACCAGTGTGCAAACAAAGCCCTGATGGCGAAATCCAAGACTCGCCATTTTTCCAAGATAAGCCCTTTGTTATGAAATGATTAGCATATAACTCATTTATATTCAATTCATTACAGCCAGAGATTTTTTCGTGTCTTGCTTTTCAACATTCTGCCGGGACCAAGGGGAGGGTGAGGGTGAGGGGGATTAACCAAACGGTAATAGGTCAGTCGTAAGTCGAAAGCCAGGCAAGTGCCACAGGATTTACCAATCAGTCAGCAGCCCGCGGTCCGGGCATCGGCGCCATCTGGGGGATAATGAGAGCAGATGTTCAATCAAATTAGTCCCTCTTCCAGACATCCTGCGACCGAAGACGCAGTTGACTTGCTCGTCGGCTGCCATCAACGGATTCGCCACTTCACCGGGGTCGCCGTGAGGTTGGCGCACGCACAGGGTGCCACACTAGATGAGGTCAGCCAGGCGGCTGGCTCGGTCCAGACCTACTACTCGGTCTCGCTGCCACTGCACGAGGCCGACGAAGAACAGACTTTGCGGCCGCGGTTGAACGCTGTCGGCGATGAGCGGGTCCAGCACGCGTTACGCGCCATGAGCGACCAGCACCTGGCCATCGATGAGCTATTGGAGCGCCTGCTTCCCCTGCTGGTGATGGTGAGGAACAATCCGGAGACGTTGCCCGCCGCCGGTAGCGAGATGTGCTCGCTCACCAAAGCGCTGGACGAAATTTTCGGCGCGCATCTGCAGATGGAGGAGGAAGTAATTTTCCCGCCGATCCGCAGTGCGTTGCCAGAGAGCGCACAGGGCGAGATGTTGCAGGAGATGCAAGCACGGCGCAAGCAGGGAGAATAGTCTGCAGGGGCTAAAGCCGCAGTTTCTTAGCGACTCTTTGCGGCACGACTGAAGTCATGCCCTGATGCAAGGCGGGCAAGCCAGGTTC
Organism: Acidobacteriota bacterium; assembly: GCA_031296115.1. Lineage (GTDB taxonomy): Bacteria > Acidobacteriota > Terriglobia > Terriglobales > Acidobacteriaceae > Bog-257. The sequence goes on from JARLGI010000033.1 coordinate 10,252, forward strand.
TCTGCGCGCCAACCTCTGAAAACAATTTAACCTGCTGCGCCCATCATCACGATCGGCGAAGTCGGTTTGTCGGAGCCTGCTTCCTTCTCCACCGTGATGGCGAAAGCTTTGGCTTGCACGCCCGGAGGCATTTCGTGGTCCATCATCATGGCGTTGCCGTGCTCGTCCGGCTTGAAGACGCCCGCCGCGATGGGCGCGCCATTCATCGGGATGACCCACAGTTCATAGGCCTTGCCTTCCGGAACGGCCGGCAGGTTGCTGGCCATGAAGATCATGCGCTTCTGGTTCGGGCTGAAGATCGCGGTCCCGCTCGGATGCTTTGGCGATTGCTGCGGGTTCAGCGAAACGTGGACCGCATCCGGCGCGGTCAGCAGCCGCATCTCGCCGCGCAGCCGGTCGAGCTGCACGCTCTGGTCCTGGTTGCGATTGCTGAGCTCCGCCAGTTGGTCGTTCAGGCCACGGTTGCTGCGCCACATTCCGATGGCGACGACGAGCAGGGCCACTGCAGCCAGCGTGGGTGCCCAAGCCCAGCCCCATCCGCGCTTCGGAAGCTCAGCCGGCGAAGGCGAAGACGCCCGTCGCGGCTCGGCAGCGATGGCGCGCATCAGGCGCTCCTTGCTGCGCGCCGGAGGCTGCGGCCCGCTGCTCGACAAGCCCAGCAGCCCGAGATCGCCACGCAGCGCCTGCAACTCTCGACGGCAAGCGGCACACGTGTGCAGGTGCTCCTCCAGCTCCTGGCGGTCGTTGCCGGCAAGCTCGCCCAGCGCGTAGAGCGCCAGATCGTCGGCGAATTGTTCGTGTGTCTTCATCCTGCAAATCTGGCGCGCAGTTGTTGCAGTCCGCTGCGAATGCGCGTCTTGATCGTACCCAGGGGCTCGCCCGTTTTTTCGGCAATCTCCGTGTGGGTCAGTCCCTGAAAGAATGCTAATTCCAGTGCGGTGCGCTGGTCACTGCTCATCTCCGCCAGCACGCCCCGGACTTTTTCGATCACCAGTGCTCGTTCGGTTTCGTCCCGCAGATCAGGCCCGCTGGCGATCACGCAGTCTTCAATGTCGGTCTCCGGACGCCGCTTGCGCACGCGATCGATCGCCTTGTGCCGCGCGATTACCGCCAGCCAAGCGGCCAGGCTGCCGCGGCTGGCGTCGAACGCGTCCGGATTGTGCCACAGTTGCAAGAACACGTCCTGCAACACGTCCTCCGCGCCCCCCGCGTCCTGAAGAACCCGCAGGGCCACCGCGTAAACCACCTTGGAATACCGGTCGTAGAGCTCGGACATAGCCTGCTCACTACCCGCACGGATGCGCGCCACCAGCCGCATTTCGTCTGCGGCATCGCCGCGGGCCGGGCTCTTGTCGGTCGGTTCCATTCAGTAATACGCCCGAAAATGGCTGACAGATTGCTACAGGATTAAAGCTGCCAAGAGTGGTTTCCAGATATTTCGAACCGGTGTAAAATCCGCGCGCTGTTCGGCCTCGTAAACCGAGGTAGCAAACGGAACCACGAGAACATATCAGTAAATGATTCCGCGAACAACTGGCAGGAAGTCTTGTCGTGGATTTTGAGCTTGATTCCCAGGGTTGACGTCGCCTGCTGTTCCGCGAGTACGGTCGCGGTCTTCGTTTGCAAACTACAAACAGGAGAGAAAAATGAAGCAGTCCCTGACAACCTTGTTAATGCTATTTGTGGTCCTGGCCGCCGCAGCACCGTTGGCGGTGGCAGCGAATCCCGCGGGAGTTCCCGCCGACCAGTCGCTCTACACGCGTCTCGGCGGCTACGACGCGCTGGTCGCTGTCACCAAGGATTTCATCGGCCGCCTGGCTACCGACCCCTCGCTGGGCAAGTTCTTCATAGGCCTGAACGACATCTCGAAGGCGCGGGTTGAGTCGCACGTGATCGACTTCCTCTGCGTCGCCACCGGTGGCCCGTGCATTTACACCGGTCAGGACATGAAGACGGCACACACCGGTCTGCACATCACCGATGCCGACTGGAACGCCTCAGCCGCGCATCTGACCGAGACCCTCAACAAGTTCAAGGTTCCGCAGAAGGAGCAGGCCGAAGTCATGACTGCCATCAGCGGGCTGAAGGGTGACATTGTCGGACGGTGAAAACAAGCACAATGGCTGGAGGCTAAGCCGTCTGACGAATCGGTGTTGAGCGGGCACAGCGTTGAGCTGTGCCCTTAATGCTGACGAGGGGATGAATCGTTGAGGAGCGGTCGAGATTACTCATATCTCAGCGCTTCCACCGGATCGAGCCTGGCAGCCTTCACCGCGGGGTACATTCCGAAGAACAAGCCGACGCTCATCGCCATCAGTACTGCCGCGAAGATGGCCCATACCGGGACCGAGGTTGGCAGCGACGGGAACACAAAGCCCACAACCGTGGCGAAGACTACGCCTAAGAGCACCCCGATCAACCCGCCGAATCCGGTGAGCACAACCGCCTCGGTCAGGAACTGGCGGATGACATCACCGCGCCGTGCGCCGATGGCCTTGCGGATGCCAATCTCGTGGGTGCGCTCCGTCACCGACATCAGCATGATGTTCATCACCCCGACGCCGCCGACCAGCAAGCCGATGGAGCTGACGACGATGGTCATAAGTGCCACCATGCTCATGATCTGGCGGAAGTCATTGGCGATGGCCTGTGCACTGGTGATCGCGAAAGTGTTGGGCTTGTTGAAGTCGTCATGCCGCCGGCGGCGCAACAGGCCGGTAATCTCGTCTTCCGCCTGCGCCATCATTCCGGGATAGGCCTCGGCGCCCAGGAAGTTCTCGTTATCCATCGGATAGTGCTTGTGATAGGTGTTGTAGGGAACGCGGATGAGCCTGTCGGGAGAGTTGTCGCCGCCGAGGAAGGCGTTCTTGCGCTTCTCCAGCACGCCGATGACGACGTAGGGAATGCCATCGACCAGGATGGTCTGACCCACTCCATCCTTGGCGGGGAAGAAGGCCTTGTTGATTTCGTAGCCGATCACGGCGACGTCGGCACTGTGTACGTCTTCGAATTCCGTGAAGAACCGGCCCTGTGTGACGTGCCCGTTGTAGACCTCAACCCAAGCCGGCGTCGTGCCGGCGAAATCAATGGCATTTACTTCGCGCGCGCCGTAGCGGGCATTGAAGATCCGGGTCGGCGGCCCGAAGGTCACTTCTGGTATTAACTCCGATGTGACGTTCTTCACGGCCGGGCACTCTTCCAGCATGGCCTTGGCGTCGTCCAGGGTTAGGGGCTTGCGGGCGCGTTCCTCGGCGGTGAGGCGTCCGGTGCGGATGCCGACATCGAACTTGAAGATGAACAGCGTGTTGGTTCCCCAGTCGTTGAGGTAGTCGGCGAGGTTCTTGTCCACGCCGACCAGGATAGAGGCGACGAAAATCATGGCCGCTACGCCGATGACCACGCCGAGCACAGTGAGGAACGAGCGCGTTTTGTGCTCGCGCACCGTTTGCATCGCCATCCGCGAGTTTTCACCGAACAGAAGATGCCTCATCTCTAGTCCTAATTCTCGAAACGCAGCGCTTCGATGGGATCCAGCCGGGCCGCCTTGCGCGCCGGATAGACTCCAAAGAACATTCCCACGGCCGATGAAATCCCGATGGCCAGCACGACGGCGGCGATAGGAACAGCCATCGGCACCGGCGTAGTATTGCGCACGGTGACTGCCAGAACCCAAGCCACAAACACGCCTGCCAATCCTCCGACACTCGACATCACGGTGGACTCCACCAGGAACTGCAAAAGAATGTCTCGCCGCTTCGCGCCCAGCGATTTGCGGATGCCGATCTCGCGGGTCCGCTCGGTCACCGAGGCCAGCATCACGTTCATGATCACAACGCCGCCGATGACCAGGAAGATGGACACCAGTCCGACCATGCCGGAGGCCAGCGTGCCGGTAAGGTTGCCCCACAGGTCCATGAGGCTGTCACTGGCGATGATGCCGAAATTGTCTTCCTGGTTCGGGGCAAGATGACGCCGCGAGCGCATGAGTACCCGGGCCTCTTCCCGGGTGCGGGCCATCCATTCCGGTCCGCGCGCCTGGATGTTGATGTGCAGTGACTTGTTCCGTCCGTAAATCTTCAGCCAGGTCCCGACGGGAATGTAAACGAAATTGTCCTGCGACTGCCCGAAGGCGGTGCCCACCGGTTTGGCGACGCCGATGACAGTGAATTCCTCGCCGTCTATGATAATGCTCTTCTGCAATGGATCGCTGCTGGGAAACAGTTTCTTGGCAACTTCCGCGCCAATCAAGGCGACCATGGCGTGGTGCTGGTCATCGCTGTCGCTGACGTAGCGGCCGGTTGCTACCTCCTCGATGTCCATTTCGCCTATGTTCGCGGTGACACCCCGGATATCGATATCTTCCAAGCTCTGCCGCTCATTGCGTACTTTGCCGTTGGTCCGGACTTCCACTCCCACCCGTATCGGCGTCTTCAACTCGTCGCGCAGCGCCTCATAGTCCTCCCAAGTAACGTCGCGATTACGCCTCATGGCCTTCAGGTACTCCACGTTGTCGGTGATGATGCCCATCTTGGCGACGAGGAATACGTTGGAGCCGAGGTTGGCGACCCGCTCGGCGAAATATTGGTTCATGCCGGCGACCAGCGCGATGACCAGGATCAGCGTGGACACCGACAGGATGATGCCGAGCAACATGAGGAATGAGCGCAGCTTGTGGGCCCGCAGGTTTTGCAGCGCGATCAAGGTGGGTTCGCGCAGAAAATGTCCGCGCGAGAGTTTTCGTGGCTGAGGTGTCGAGGCCATCACTATAGCGGCGTTCCCGCGACGCTATTCTACGCGGCGCATCAGAACACTACTACGTTTCTGGGACGAAAAGCGTTCCCCTGCGCCCTACATTCCTCGACTTCAGGGCGTTCCGTGAAATTACTCCGCCGCGGCGGACGGGGAGTTGATGGCGAGTCTGGGGTCCAGATCGAGCTTCTTTCCCTTAGGACTGAACCGCGGCGGGTGCATCATCCCCCATCTGGTTAGAGCAAACTGGAGGCTGGTGAGTAATACCCCCAGACCGTATTTCACACTGCGCCGGAAGTTAATGGAGGATGCTTCGTCGAAGTACTTGGTCGGGCAGGACACCTCGCCGATGCGGAAGCCGAAATACACGCATTGCGCCAGCATCTGGTTATCGAAGACGAAATCGGGGGAATTTTCCAGCAGTGGCAGGTCGGTCAGCACCTGGCGGCTGAAGGCGCGGTAGCCGGTGTGATACTCGGAGAGCTTCACGCGGAGAAACAGGTTCTCGAAAGCGGTGAGGAAGCGGTTGGAGATGTACTTGTAAAGAGGCATTCCGCCGCGTAAGGCTTGCCCGCCAATAATGCGCGAGCCCAGTACCACGTCGTAGACCTCGTAGGCCACCATGCTCGCCATGGCGGTGATCAGCAGCGGCGTGTATTGGTAGTCAGGATGCACCATGATGACGACGTCCGCGCCCGCGGCGAGGGCTTCCTGGTAACAGGTTTGCTGGTTGCGGCCATAGCCATAATTCTTGTCATGTACGTAGACCTGCAGCCCCAGTCGCCGCGCCAGCGCAACCGTCTGGTCTTTGCTGTAGTCGTCTACCAGGATGCGGATGTCCACCAGGTCGGGAATTTCCCGTACCGTGGCTTCCAGCGTCTGCTCTGCGTTGTAGGCCGGCATAACGACCGCGACCCGTTTACCCTTGATCATCGGTTGTCTCTTGACTTGGGATGGCGAGCAACTCCCGTACATAATAGCCCGCTGGCTTCCAGGCAGGGTTGCTGAGCCGGGTGCCCGCCGCTTGTTACACTGTCCCTGTCCTCCCCCCTTGCGTTCGCCATGAATATTACCGAAGCCATTCGCATCGCGCTGCTCTCGCTGTGGGCGAACAAATTGCGCTCAATCCTCACCTTGCTCGGCGTGGTCATCGGCGTCGCGGCGGTAATTGCCGTGGTCACGTTCGTAAATGGCATCAATGGGTATGTCGCCGAAAAGATCTTCAATCTGGGCGCTGACGTCTTCATTACCAGCAAACTGCCCAACGTGGTTACCGATGTGGATGAGTTCATTGAGGGGAACAAGCGCAAGGACTTGACCCTCGATGAGTACCGTGCGGCGGTGGAAGGCTGCAACGCTTGCGCCGTGGTCGGCGCGTCGGTGCGCAACTTCAATGGCAAAGTGGTGTACGGAACGCAAAACAGCACCGACACCATGGTGCGCGGCTGGACACCGACTATGGCGCGCATTTATGACCTCGACGTAGTGTCGGGGCGCATGCTGAACGAGAACGACGAGAACAGCGCCGCGCCGGTCGTCATTATCGGTGACGACATTCGGGAAAAGTTGCTGGGCAACACTGACCCGCTGGGCAAAGACGTCCGCGTGGACGGCCGGGAGTATCGCGTGGTCGGCGTGGGAAAGAAGGAAGGGAAGACCCTCGGACAGAGCCGCGACAACTACGTAATCATGCCTATCTCGGCATGGATGAAAGCCTACGGTTCACACAACAGCATCAATATTTGGGCGAAGGCCTTCGACGTAGGGACACCCTTCGAACGGGCTATTGACCAGATGCGGGTGGTGCTGCGCTCGCGTCGCCACGACCGGGTGGGCGAGAAAGACAGCTTCGTCATTGAGACCAACCAGAGCTTCCTCTCTATCTGGGCCAATCTGAGCGGAACGTTTTTCATCGTGATGATCGTGATCGCGTCCATTTCGTTGATTGTCGGCGGAATCGTCATCATGAACATTATGCTGGTGTCGGTGACCGAGCGCACCCAAGAGATTGGTATCCGCAAGGCGCTGGGAGCTCGCCCGCGCGATGTGCTGCGGCAGTTCCTGATTGAATCGGTAACGCTGGCGCTGGTGGGTGGCACGTTCGGAGTCGCCGGAGGCGTCGGCATTGCCAAGCTGGTCACACTGCTGATCGGCATGCCGTCGGTGATCAAAGTGTGGGCCATCGTAGCCGGCCTGGTGGTTTCCGCCAGCGTGGGGATTTTCTTCGGGGTCTATCCCGCGCTCCGGGCTGCCAAGCTGGATCCCATCGCAGCCTTGAGATTCGAACTGTAGCCTATGCGCCGTAGCGACTACAAAGAGATCCTGCGCATGGCGCTGGAGACCATCGTCCGCAACAAGATGCGCTCCGGGCTGACCGTGCTGGGCATCGTCATTGGGGTAATGATGGTCATCGTCATCTCCTCGGTAGTGCGCGGCCTGAATGCCAACGTGGAAGGCATGCTAAACGACATGGGCTCCGATATGATCTTCGCCTTTCACATCGAGCCTTTTACTTTTGGGCGCCCAACGACTGAGATGCTTACCCGCAAGGAGCTGGTGCTGGAGGATGCGTTGGCGATGCGCGATCTCCCGCACCTCAAGGCGGTGACCGCCAGCCTGCGGATCATGCTGCCGCAGTTCGGTACGGGCACGTTCGCCGTGAAGTACGAAGGCCGTAAGTCGAAGAACACCATCCTCGACGGCAACCTCCCGGATACCATCCGGACCGATGATCTCAAGATTGTGCGCGGCCGCTGGTTTACGGAAACCGAAAATGAGCACCGCAGCCCGGTGGCCATCCTGGGCAGCGACACCGCCGAGAAACTTTTTGGCAACGAAGATCCAGTCGGCAAGGAAGTTTCCATTGAGGGCGAGCTGTTCCAGGTGATCGGCGTGCTGGCCAAACGCAAAGCAGCATTCGGCAATGGGTCCAATCCCGAAGACAACATTGTGCGCATGCCCATCGCTACCCTGCACAAGCTGCATCCCGAACAGAAACAATATTGGATCACGGCCAAAGCGACCTCGCACGCCGATATGGATACTGCCATGGACGAGATGCGCTCAATGTTGCGTCGCCGGCGCCATTTGGGGCCCAGCCAGCCCGACAACTTCGCTGTCTTCAGCCAGGACGCGCTCAGTGACACGTGGAACCAGCTTACCGGCGGCATCTTCGTGTTCATGTTCGCGGTCTCAAGCGTGGCGCTGATCGTGGGCGGAGTCGGGGTGATGAACATCATGTTGGTTTCGGTGACGGAGCGGACCCGTGAGATTGGCGTGCGCAAAGCGATTGGTGCGCGCAAACGCGATGTCCTGTTGCAGTTCACCCTGGAAGCCATGACCCTGACCGCGGCCGGCGGCGTGCTCGGCATCCTGGTGGGCGCGATTTTGACCGCGATTGTTCCGCTGGTCTTTCCCGCTCTTCCGGCGAGTCTATCGCCCGCCTGGGTGCTGACCGCAACGGGCGTGTCGGTCGTCATTGGGCTTGTGTTCGGAATCTATCCGGCGTGGAAGGCAGCCATGCTCGACCCCATCGAGGCGCTGCGCTACGAGTAGGCCGATATCTTTCTTCTGCTAATCTAAACAGCTCTCCATGCCTTCCATCCCTCTCGTCGTGGCTGCGATTTGCGCGCTACTCGCGCTGGCGGGCACAGCCTACTTTGCGTTGAGTATGTGGGCGGCCAGCGGTTTTCAGCGGGAGATGAAGGACAAGACGCGCCCAAGGTTCGCTCCTCCGGTGAGCATTCTGCGTTCGCTGAAAGGCCTGGATCCCCATATGTACCTCGCCTTCCGTAGCCATTGTCTGCTGGATTACGGCGAATACGAGGTGCTGTTCGGAGTGAGCGATGCTAATGAACCCGCGCTGGCGCTGGTGCAGAAGTTGCAGGAGGAGTTTCCCCTGCTCCAACTGCGCGTCGTCCAGTGTCCGCTGGTCCTGGGGATGAACGGCAAAGTTAGCAACCTGGCGCAGATGCTGCCGCAGGCCAAGTACGAATACATCGTGATTAACGACAGCGACATCCTGGTTTCGCGCGACTATCTGCAACGCGTTGTCGCACCGCTGGTGAGCCCGAAAGTTGGCATGGTCACTACGCTCTACCGCGGCCTGGCTGGAAAGACCCTGGGCTCAAGGCTGGAGGCGCTGGGGCTCAACACTGACTTCGCTGGTGGCGTGCTGGTGGCGCGGGCGTTGGAAGGCATCCGCTTCGGACTGGGAGCCACCATCGCGACTACAAAGACAGTTTTGCGGGAGATCGGCGGACTGGAACCACTGGTTGATTATCTGGGCGATGACTACGAACTGGGTGCACGCACTGCCGGCGCTGGATATCAGGTCGAGCTGGCAGATTTGGTCGTCGAGACGGCGCTGCCGGATTACGGGTTCGGCGATTTCTGGGTGCATCAGCTGCGCTGGGCCCGCAATGTCAGGGATCGCCGCCCCATGCAGTATATCGGGCTAATCGTGACCTTCGCCCTCGCCTGGGCTGTGTTTGCAGTCATCGCCGCTCCCTTCGCCCGGTGGACCTCAGCGGTGCTCGTGCTCACCACGGCCGTGCGGTTCAGCGCCGCTGTCAGGCTGGGACGAGGCGTCCTGGGAGATCCGCGGCTAATACGAGCCTTATGGCTCTTGCCAATGCGCGATTTCATCGCCCTGGCGGTTTGGCTTGTCAGTTTCGCCGGACAGGAAGTCGAGTGGCGCGGAGAGCGTTTTCGCCTGCGAAAGGGGAAGCTCCACCGCAGTTGAGCCTGCCCACAACGCGCCGCGCCGAATGGTCACCACCAAAACCGACAAACCTCAGCCACTGGGTTCGACGGCTCCGGCGGCGCTGGCGAATGTTAGCCACAACCCGCTTCATCTGTTGGAATGACCCCGAATTGTTACTCCCATCGCGTTTCTACACTTAGCGGTTCCGAAATCCGCGGTGCCCGTTTCCGCGTACATCCTATGGAATTGAGATGAATCAAATCTCTCCCTCGCGAATCACAACGAATCACAGCCAGTTCGTTTACGGAGTTATGGATGCTGATCAAGAAGCCATCGGATATTCGTCCTTCAGAAATCACGTCGAAAAGCTGGTACCTGACCCGCAGAACATTATCTTAGAGGGGCTGCGGTCCTGGCCGGTGCGGCAAATCGCGGGTGGCGAGATGGCGGAAATCGTCTCGCCTTCAGAGCACGCGCTCGCGGGCTCGCTAAATTACAGCAAAGGGCCGTTCGGCACGGGTGAGGAACACTCTCCATTGCAAGACATCACGCATTACAACAATTACTACGAGTTCAGCACTGACAAGTACGAACCGGCCAGCCTGGCGAAGACCCTTCAACCCCGGCCTTGGACAGTACGCGTGGAAGGTTTGGTCAATAAACCTCAGACCCTCGACATTGACGCGCTGCTCAAGATGCCACTGGAAGAGCGCATCTATCGCATGGCTGTGTCGAAGGCTGGTCGATGGTTATCCCCTGGATTGGTTTCCCGCTCAAATCGCTCCTGGACCAGGTACAGCCCACCACGAAGGCGAAATACGTACAGTTCACGGCTCTGCATGACCCCAAGCGCTTTCCCGGCCAGCAGCGCAATGTTCTTCAGTGGCCGTATGTGGAAGGACTGCGTTTGGATGAGGCCATGCATCCGCTAACCATTCTTGCGGTCGGAATGTACGGAGAGGTTTTACCCAACCAGGACGGAGCGCCCGTCCGGCTGGTGGTGCCGTGGAAGTATGGCTTCAAAGGCATCAAGGCCATCGTGAAGATCCAGCTGGTCGGACAACAGCCCGTATCCACCTGGACGGAAGCAGGGCCGAATGAATACGGCTTCTATTCCAATGTGAACCCCAATGTGGACCATCCTCGCTGGAGCCAGGCGAAAGAACGGCGCATTGGCGAATTTCTGAAGCGCCCCACGTTGATGTTCAATGGCTACGGCGACCAGGTGGCGTCGCTGTACCCGGGCATGGACCTGAAGAAAAATTTCTGAGTTGCGAAACTGTGAAACCGAAATACCTCAAACCCGCCATCTTCCTGGCCTGTCTGCTGCCCGTGGCCCGGCTGGCATGGAAGGCGTTTCGCGCCGCCCTGGGCGCCAATCCAATTCAAGTCATTACATTCTCGACAGGGACGCGGACCCTGGTCTTTCTTCTGGTGACCCTCAGCATTACCCCGCTGAGGAGATTGTCGAAGCTGTATTGGCTCATCCAGTATCGCCGGATGCTAGGACTGTTCGCCTTCTTTTACGGATGCCTGCACTTTCTGACATACCTCTGGCTCGACCAAATTTTTCGACCTGCACAGTATCTCTAAAGACGTACTGAAGCGCCCATTCATCACCGCCGGTTTTACTGCCTTCGTGCTCATGATTCCCCTGGCTTTGACCTCGACGCAGTGGGCCATACTCAAGCTGGGGAGAAGCTGGCAGGTTTTGCATCGCCTGATCTACGTGACCGCGGTGGCGGGCGTGGTGCACTACCTCTGGCTGGTCAAGAAAGACGTTCGCACTCCTTATGACTTATGCGGCAGTGCTCGCCGTGTTGTTGCTCTACCGGCTCATAATCCGTGTCGTCCCTCGCTTCTCGCACCTTCTAACGGCGCAGTCCAACGACGGTTTGGTGCAACGAATCCCGGCAGCGGGGGATTAGGCCCGCCACCAAGTGCACGCAGACTTGCGGTATCATTCCCCCATCCCCGTCTGGTGTGCTTATGGACCAACGCCGCTTCCAGAAACTGTTGCGCCGCACAGTTCTGATACCAGTTGTGCTGTTGGTCCTTCTGGCGGTCACGCTGGTGGTGGAAATCCTGTCGCTCACTGCGTCTCTGCGCTGGGTGGACCATACCGATCAGGTCATCGCCAATTCTCGTCAGCTGATGCGCTACATGTTGGACATGGAAACTGGGCTTCGCGGCTACCACCTAACCGGCGATGCAGTCTTTCTAGACTCTTACAATTCCGGTAAGCCACGCGTCGCCGAGCAACTCGCGCTCCTCAAATATCTCATCAGGGACAATCCTGAACAGCAAGCGCGCCTCCGGGAGATAGGCGACTTGGATGGCCACTGGACTTCATATGCCGAGCGAATGCTTCTCCAGCCGAAGGGACAGCCTCTTTCCTCGCAGGACTATCTTGCCGGTAAGGGTTTGATGGACCAGATCCGCGACCATCAGCGCGAGTTTATTGATGCCGAAAACCGCTTGCAGGAGCTTCGCTACCACCGCTCCACTGTGCTGACCAGAGTGGTTACGGCTACGGCCGCCGGGCTGTCGTTGCTTACCGCGGTGCTGCTGTTCACCCTGACGCGCCGCGAATTGTGGGAGCTGTCGGCGAACTACGAGAAGCACTTGCGGGCGGAAGCCGAGAAAACGCAAGAATTACAGCAGAGCCGGGAGGCTTTTCAGATTACGCTGAAAAGCATCGGAGATGCGGTGGTCTCTACGGATGCGGCGGGGAGGGTCTCATTCCTCAATCCAGTAGCTCAGCAACTGACCGGCTGGGACTATCGCGATGCCCTCGGCAGACGCTGGCGCGATGTCCTGCGGATCAACGATGAGAAGACCAGGACCGAGATCGACGATCCAACCCAAACCGTTCGCCAGACCCAGACGATCATCACACTGTCCAACAATTTGGCACTGACCAGCCGTTCCGGCCAGGAGTTTCCCATCGAGCTGACGGCGGCTCCCATCGTCGACAACTACAGCCACCTTGTCGGAGTGGTCATCGTCCTCCGCGATGTCTCGCAGCGCCGCCAGACCGAGCAGAGCCTACGCGCCAGTGACCGCCTGGCGCAGGCCGGGCGGCTGTCGGCGACCATCGCACACGAAATCCGCAACCCCCTGGATACCGTGTCGAACCTGGTTTACCTCTTGCAGCACGAGCAGCAACTCCCCGAAGCCGCGGTGCAGTATCTGGACATGGCCAGCGATGAACTGGCACGCATCGCCCAGATCACTGGACAGCTGCTGACGTTCCACCGCGAGGCGCGAACTCCGGTCGAGGTCAATCTCACGGACGTTTTGGAAAGCGTGAAGGTCCTGTTCGCTCCCCAGATCCGGGCGGGCCACATCGAGGTGGACCAGCGCTTTGAGACCACACGCCCGGTGCGCGGTTTCCCCGGCGAGCTGCGCCAGGTCTTTTCCAACTTGGTGGGTAATGCCCTGGAAGCCACGCCGCCTGGCGGCAAGCTCCTGTTGCATGTCCGGAATTCGAGCCTCGCGTCCGACCCGTCCCGGCAGGGAGTGCGCGTGACTTTGCTGGACAATGGCGCCGGTATTCCTCCGGGTATACGGAAGAACCTTTTTGCCCCGTTCTACACCACCAAGGGCGAGAAGGGAACCGGCCTTGGACTCTGGGTCAGCCGAGGCATCGTTGAAAAGCATGAAGGCACCATCCATGTTTCCAGCAGGGTGCGGCCGGGCAAGAGCGGCACCGCCTTCTCAGTCTTCCTCCCTTTCGCTCAGACGCAGGGAATGCTCGACATCATCAACCCTCCACCAGCGTTGTAGTCACAGGATTGGAAGGGACACGGATCGGCGGGGAATTCCGCTCCCGCAAAGTTGTATCTGCAAATCGCCGACTTTGCCTTCTTGAGCGAGTAAAATGAAAACAATCGCGCAAGGATCGCTCCCGTTTTGGGCTGAACTGTCCGATGGCAGAGTTACTAAGGTAATCATTCTTCATGCCACAAATTGGTAGTTTCTCGCTTTTGCTCGCCTTGGCGCTGGCGGGCTATTCGTTCCTCGCTGGGGCGTGGGCACGGTACCGCAGGGACGACCGCCTGGGCGAAACCGCGCGCCGCGCCGGCATCGCCTGCTGGGCCGCGGTCACGGCCGCTTCCATCGCACTGGTAATCGCCGCCTTCGGCAACGATTTTTCCGTCGCCTACATCCTGCATCACAGCAACCGCGACCTGCCCATTGCTTACAAGTTCGCCGCGTTGTGGTCTGGCCAGGAAGGCTCGCTGCTGTTCTGGGCATGGCTTCTCTCCAGCTACGCCCTGGTGCTGCGCCTGCGCTACAAGGTCGATCCGCAATTGTTCGCCTACGCCTCCGCGATCATCGCCGCCGTGCAGGTCTTCTTCCTGCTGCTGGTGAACTTCGCGGCGCATCCCTTTGGGCTGGTGACTGGGCAGATTCCAGCCGACGGCAACGGGCTTAACCCGCTATTGCAATATCCCGAAATGGTCATCCACCCGCCGATGCTTTACCTCGGCTATGTCGGCGTGACGGTGCCGTTCGCCTTCGCGCTGGGCGCGCTCATCATGAAGTATCCCGGCGAGAAGTGGATCCACATCACCCGCCGCTGGACGATGGTGGCGTGGCTCTTCCTCACCTGCGGTATCTTTCTCGGCGCCCACTGGGCTTATGAAGTGCTCGGCTGGGGCGGTTACTGGGGATGGGACCCGGTGGAGAACGCCTCGCTGCTGCCGTGGCTGACCATGACCGCGTTTCTGCACTCGGTCATGATGCAGGAGAAGCGCGGCATGATGAAGATGTGGAACATGTGGCTCATCTTCACCACGTTTCTGCTGGCGATCTTCGGGACGTTCCTCACGCGCAGCGGCGTCGTGAGTTCGGTACATGCTTTCGCGCAATCGGGCATTGGCATCTGGTTCGTGTGGTTCCTGGCGCTCGCGTTTGCCACCTGCGTGTTCTTCTTCGTCCGCAACCGCAATGCGCTGAAGAGCGAGCACCGGTTGGAATCGCTGGTCTCACGCGAGTCGAGTTTCCTGTTCAACAACCTGGTGCTGCTGGTCGCATGTTTCGCGGTGTTGTGGGGCACACTGTTCCCGGTGCTGTCGGAGTGGGTGACGGGCTCCAAGGTCACGGTCGGCCCGCCGTTCTTCAATCGTGTCAACGTGCCCATCGGGCTGTTCCTGCTGTTCTTAACCGGCGTGGGTCCACTGCTGGCGTGGCGGCAGACTTCGTTTGACCGGGTAAAGCGCAACTTCGTCATTCCTACCGCAGTCGCGGTGTTGACCGCGATTGCGCTGATGCTCGGCGGCATGAAGCCGTGGGAAGATTCCGCCTACTTCTACTCGCTGATGGCGCTCTCGCTGGCTGCTTTAGTGGCGGCGACCTTGGTCGGCGAGTTCTGGCGCGGCGGGCGCGTCATCGCGCGCCAGACCGGAACCAACGTCTTCTCCGGCATGGTGACGATTACGCGCCGCAACACGCGCCGCTACGGTGGCTACCTGGTGCACTTCGGCGTGGTGCTCATCATCATCGGCTTCGCCGGCCTGCCCTTTAACCAGGACAAAGAGCAGGAGATGGGTTTCGGCGACAAGATGCAGATCGCGGGCTACACGCTGGTGTGCCAGTCGTACACCCAGGACGACAAGCCTAACTACTCCAGCGAGTGGGCCGTCATGGACGTGTACAAGCGCGGTAAGCAGATCGACACCATGTATCCGGAGCGGCGCTTTTACAAGGTGAGCGAGCAGACAGCGACGATCGTGGCCAATCGCTCGCGGCTGAACGTCGACCTCTACCTGGTCTACGCCGGGCGCAATCAAGACACGGGCAGGCCCATCATCAAGGCGCATGTGAACCCGCTGGTGGCGTGGATCTGGATTGGCGTGCATATCGTGCTGATCGGCACCATCATTGCGCTGTTCCCCAACATGAAGCCGCAGAAGTTGACCGAGAAGCAGAAAGAGCGCGAGGCGGCAGCGGAAGAGGCGGAACGGCGCGGGGCCGTGGTGGGCGGAGACTGAATGCAGGGATTAGGGGATAGCGGAAAAATTTGAAACTCGAAACTCGAAACTCGAAACTGCTTCGCGCCGCGCAACTGCTGTTGATCGCTCTGCTGGCTGTCGGCTCTATTGGCGCCGACAACGACGCGCACTTCAACATGCTGGGCCACAAGCTGATGTGCATGTGCGGCTGCGGCCAGGTGCTGCTGGAGTGCAACCACGTGGGCTGCGCCTACTCCGACCGCATGCGCAACGAGCTTACCGCCGCTATGGAGCGCGGCGACAGCGATTCGCTGGTGCTGCAGAGCTTTGTGCAGAAGTATGGCAACACGGTGCTGTCCGCGCCTACGACCACGGGGTTCAACCGCGTGGCATGGATCATGCCGTTCGCGGTTTTCGCTGCTGCGCTTGTGCTGACAGTCTGGCTGGTGCGGCTGTGGAAGTCACGCGCCGTCGCGCAACCAGTGGCCCCCGCCCAACTCGGCGACCCTGAACTCGACGAGCTTCGCAAGAAAGCCCGCCAGGAGACAGAATTCTAATGCATTCGCTTATCGCATTCGCAGTCGCCGGACAGGAGGTCGCATTCGTGTTCTTCGGATGCTTGCTGTTCGCGGCGTTCCTGTTTGTCTACGTTTTTTATCAGCCCGGCGAAGTGGAGCATACCGAGGAGAAGACCCGGCTCGGTTATCTGCTGGAGCGCAAGGAGGCCACGTATGAGAATTTGCGCGACCTCAATTTCGAGTACAAGGCCGGCAAGTTGAGCGAGCACGATTACGCCATTCAGCGTGCGTCGTTAGAGGATGAAGCGGCGGCCATCCTGGCGGAGATGGATGCGATCGAGAAGGCACGCGCGGTGGTTCGCCGCGGCGCGCGTCCCGCCGGTATCAGGCCCAACGGAGGGCGTGCGTGAGTTTCAGGCGTTTACTTCTAATCACCGCAATACTCCCCCTCCTCGCCTCTTTTGCTGCGGCCCAGACCATCACAGGCACCGCGATGAACGGCACTACGGGGAAGCCCGCAGCAGGCGATGCCATCACGCTGCTGGCGCTCTCGCAAGGCATGCAGGAGCTTTCCAGCACGAAGACCGACGCGCAAGGACGCTTCTCGTTTCCTGCTCCGGCGGATAAAGGCCCGCACATGGTGCGCGCCACGCACCAGGGCGTGAACTACTTTCCGCAGGGCGGGCCGCTGATGCCGGGCACCACCACCGCAGAGCTAACGGTCTACGACTCGGCGAAGAAAGTCGACGGCATCAGCCAGACCGTCGAGGTTGACCGCCTGCAGAGCGACGGCAAGCAACTTCAGGGCATCGTGCTTTACGCTATTGCCAACCAATCGCAGCCGCCGCGCACCGTCGTCGATGATAAGGGCACCTTCCAACTGGTACTGCCCGAAGGCGCTGAGTTGGAATCGGTGCAGGCCAAGGGGCCTGGGGGCCAGCCCATCGCGGTCGAAGCGGCCGCCACCTCGCCGAAGAACCATTACGCCATCAGCTATCCGCTACGTCCCGGTGAAACGCAGTTTCAGATCGCCTATCACATGCCGTACAGCGGCGAAACCAGCTTCTCGCCAAAGCCGTCCACCGATGTGCAACACTTCGTCGTCATGCTGCCAAAGGGCATGACGTTTGCGGCGAAGAACCCCCAGCAGTTCCAGACCATGCCTGACAAGAGCGGCTCGATCGTGATGGTAGCGACCAATGTTAAGCCCGGTCAGGACCTCAGCTTCCGCGTGGGCGGAGCGGGCGTGTTCCAGGAGGAAGGTCAAGCCGCTCAGGGTGGCGGCGACGGTGGTGACGCGATGGGCGGACAGGCGGCGGTCAATGACAATCGGCCGGGCGGAGGCCTTGGTGCACCTATTGATGCGCCTGATCCCCTTCATGGTTACCGCGCCTACATCCTTGGAGCCTTTGCTCTGGTGTTGGTCATGGGCGGCTTTTATGTTGTTTCGAAATCCAATGCCACCCGGTACGCCGCGGTCGCGGGCGCTGGTTCGCCGGGCACCGCTGCGGACTTCGCTGACTCTATAGATCCGGCCGCACCGCCTCGTGACCGCAGCGCTCTATTGCTGGAGGCGATGAAGGATGAGCTGTTTCAGCTCGAGGTCGACCGCCAGCAGGGCAGGATCGGCCCCGACGAGTACGCCAAAGCCAAAGCCGCCCTGGACGAAACCATGAAGCGCGCTCTGGCGAGGACAAAGGCGTAGCGCACGACGCATCGCGCTCTTACTGTTTGCTGTTACGTGTTGTCATCCTGAGCGGAGTGAGGCGACAGCCGAACGCAGTCGAAGGACCGCTGTAGCCCCCTCGAGCCCATTGATGTGTGGTTTTGGATGTCCCCTACGGCTTGAACTTGCCGAAGAACTGCTTCAGTTCCGGGGCGAACCTGGATCAGTCGAATGCCGCCGACGAAACCCATCTGCACGTGACCGTTCTGCGAGCCCTGCCCGTCGGACTCTAGCCCTTGGGATACCACAGCACGGGAATCATGCCGCTGCCGTAAGCTCCCAGGAACTGCGGAACATCGAGCACCTTGTGGCCGTTGTAGTAGGTGAGGAAGGTCATTTCGATGGCATAGCCGGCCCGATGCCAACCGCCGCTGCACTGACAAGGTACGTAGCGCCCTTCCTTGTGCAGTGCGGCCGATCCCGCTTGATAGATCGAGTTCTGGAGGGCAAGGGTGGCGTACATGGTTCCCGCACGCTTGCCGTAACCGCCCCAGTTTCTTCCCCATTCTTTGGGACTGTTGCTGGCTTGCCCGCCCAAGGCGGCGCCGAATGACGCGTAATAGATAGGCCCCGAAGTAAAAGTATCGTGAATGTAACTGTCCCAGCGCTCCTAGCCCGTCAGAGGAGGAGGGATGACCCGCGCCTGGCCGCTGGCGACGGTGGTGTCTTGGGGCGGCGTGTTGTTCTCGTTAATGGCGGATAGGGAGTCCTTGTTGTCTTGGGCTGCCAACGTCGACATGGAGGCGCCAAGCCACAAGACCTTGCCCGAGCGGTCCACCAGAAGCGCATAAACCGTTTTCTCGGTCGGCAACTGCAATGCCTGCTCGAACGGCTTCTTATCAATGTACAGCGTGATGGTGCGGGCACGGGCATTAGGGTCGGGGATGCCGCGGCGCATGCCGCTGTCGATGAACCAGCGGGTAAGCGGGTTCATCTTCTCGATGGTCGGCAGCTCGTAGTAACGCAGGCCGGGGTCCTCCCCTCGAAGCGCTTCATTTCCTTCAGCCAGGTATCGATCTGCTGTTGCTGCTCACGCTGGAAGGCAATCAACAGGAGATTGCGCTCCCCTTCAAAATCGGCCGGCAGCGCGAAGCTGCACCCTTCCAAGTTCGAGGCCTTCAACTCGGGAAAGTGAGCAAAGACAGGGTTAGCAACCTCAGGGGAGCTGGTTTCCCCGCCGAACATCAGCGCGGCGGGAAACACCATCGTGAGCAACAGAATTACCAACCTCATCGTTACCTCGGCAATAAGCCGGCCGGACACCCCATGTTTGCTTGCCTCCGGCCGGCCGGGAGTAAGTAATAATTAACGATTTAGATTGGAAGGTGGATGTCATCGATGCGGGGAAGCAGCGTCTTGGCTAAAACGGACTTGAATGAATTGACAATATACGGCTGAAAATTTGCAGGGCACGCAAAGCCGCAAAACTAAAACCTATCCGGAATCGCCAACTCGATGATACCCGATGACATCTGTGCACGCGGGGGGCGCCGTATTCTGTTCAGCCTGCTTGCGGCGTACAATCGCACGGGCAAATATTTCGGAACCGAGGTCTATCATGCCGCTTCTGCACAAGGGGGTTGCGCTTGCCGCTGGCAGGCTGCCCAAGGTGGTCAAACCCCGGGCACACGCTCTCCTGGACTATGCCGTCATTGGCTCATGCCTGCTGGGCGGAGCGCTGTTCTGGAGGCGCAATAAAAGGGCTGCGCTTGGTTCCCTGATCTGCGCTGGGGCGAATGCGTTGAACGTGATGCTGACCGACTATCCCGGCGGCAAGTATCCGGTCATCCCATACAAAATGCACGGCCGGATCGATGCCGGGTTGGCGGGCCTGACTGCGGCAATGCCACGCGTTATGGATTTCGCCGGGGAGCCTGAGGCAAGGTTCTTCGGCGCGCAAGCTCTGGCGGAGACCGCGATCACGGGCATGACCAACTTCGACTACTACGAGGAGGTGGAATCGCGCGGACTGCCCGACGACGAAGGCTGACTTTGATTTAGCTTCTAGATCCGTACATTCCCAAAACGGTACACCAACTTGATTTCTTAGGCGATAACACCGACTATAGCCCGTATCCTCCTGCTACAATTCAGGCGAAAACGCCGCCGAGCCGTGGCGGTCGTTTGCAATCATGGTTTTGCAGGCCGGGCCGGGCCCCGGTGACTCCATCGAACTCCGGGCCTTTTCTCTCGTATAAAGCCTCTAGCAGTGAGAAGGATTTGGGCCAGGAGTCACGCCCTTGGGAGCACTGATTGGACGATACTCAGGCTGTCAATGCCCTTGTCCGCCGCTGTGTGGCTGGCGACGCTGCGGCTTGGCAGGAGATTGTCCAGCAGTACAATCGCCGGATTTACAACATCTGCTACCGGTTTTCCGGATCCCCCGACGACGCAGCTGACCTGACCCAGGAAGTGTTCATCAAGATGTACCGGACCCTGAGCACCTACGACACGTCCCGGGCCTCGTTTATGACGTGGGTCACTACAGTAACCAGAAACCAGCTGGTCGACCATTTCCGGAAAGGGAAGTACGACCGGGTCACTGACTCCCTCGATGCGACGCCCGGTAAGCAGGAAGAGGGCCTGACTCTGGCCGAGAAGCTCGAAGACCCATCCGCCGGACCAGAGGCAAGGGTGCAAAGCCAACAGGCCCAGAAGATGGTCCATGAAGGGTTGAAAAAGCTCTCTCCAGAGCTCCGGGAGGCCGTCATTTTGCGGGATTTGCAGGACATGGACTACAAGGACATTGCCATAGTGCTCAAAGTGCCCGAGGGAACCGTGAAAAGTCGCATAAATCGGGGACGAACGGAACTTGCGCGGCTCCTGCAACGTAACTACAGGCAGGTAAGCTAATGGCAGAGCAGAACCAATCCGCAATGCAGCACGTCGAGTTCGAGGCCCTGGTGGCCGAAGCGCTGGACGGCAGCCTGCACGGCTCGACCCTGGCGGCCTTCGAGGTCCACCAGGCGTCTTGTCCGGCCTGCCGTTTGCTTCTGGACGAAGCCCGTGCCGGCATGCATTGGCTCAAGGGATTGGACGAGGCCGAGCCGCCGCGCAACCTGGTGCACAACATTCTGGCCCAGACCATCGGGGCCCTCCCCTCGGAGAACCAGGTGGTGCCGGTGCGGGGCGAAGGATGGCTGGAGCGGCTGAAGGGCCGGTTGTCGCCCATCTTTGCTCCGGTCGTGACGCCGCGATTCGCCATGTCATTCGGCATGGCCTTCTTCTCCATCACCATGCTGCTCTCGATCGCCGGCTTCCATGCCAGCGACTTGCGGCACGTGGACCTGAGCTCGAAGGGCGTGGTGAAGGCTTACTATTCCACCCAGGCGCGCGTGGTGCGCTACTACGAGAACATCCGCCTGGTGTATGAGATTGAATCGCGGGTTCGGGACTTGCGCCGCGTGGCGACCCCAGCCGAGAAGCAGGAAACGCCCGCTCCCAAGGCCCAGCCCAAGAGCGACAACAACCAGGACAACGAACGTCGAAATCAGAACTACAACCGCGGCGAAGGCAGCCAGCCCGTGCTGGCCGCCTCTCCCGCAGGGAAAGACCAGGTGAAGTCTGAAGTGAGGTATGAAGGGATCTATCAGGCCCGGCTGAACAGGAGAATCGCATGAACTGCGCCAATCATGTCGATGTTCCCGCAACCGCATACTGCCGTACCTGTGGCAAGCCACTGTGCAGCAGCTGCGCGCGAGACATCCGTGGCGTTATCTACTGCGAGGAGTGTCTGGCCTCGCACTTAAGCGGCACCATGCCGCCACCCGGTACTGCCGTGCCTCCGGGTGTTCCACCGTCCGTCGGCGGCACCAATCCGAAACTGGCCGCGATCCTGGGCTTTATTCCCGGTGTCGGCGCTATGTACAACGGCGAGTACGCCAAGGGCTTCATTCACGTGGTTGTCTTCGCCACCCTCATTTGGATGAGCGACAACGTGAGCGGCCTGTTTGGCCTGGCCATCGCGGCCTTTGTCGTCTATATGCCGATCGAGGCCTATCAGACCGCCAAGGCGCGACAGATGGGTCTGCCGGCCCCCGATCCCTTCGGACTCAACAACCTCTTTTCCGGCCCGAGCTCGAGGGGCACTCCTGTTCAGGCGGCACCTGGTGTGGTTGCGGGAGTCGTTCCGGCCGCTACGGGCGCTCCCACGGGAGTTCCCGGGGCACAGCCTGCGGAGGAGGACTATTGTCCACCGTCTCGCGTGCCGGTTGGTGCGTTTATCCTGATCGGACTGGGTGTGCTGTTTCTGCTTGACGAAATCGGTGTGTTGCACTTCCACAGCCTCTGGCGCTTCTGGCCGCTGGTGCTGATCGCTATCGGAATTCGCGTGCTGATCCGCAGAAGGGGCTGGTAAGGAGGTCATCATGAGATACCGTTACAATCCCGCTTGTCCTTGCAGCCGCTGCCGCGTTCACGGGTACATGGGACCCGCTGTCCTGATCACGCTTGGCGTCCTGTTCCTCCTCGACCAGATTACCCATGTCCACTGGCTCGACTTCGGCAGCACTTGGCCGGCGCTGTTGATCGTGATCGGTCTGGTGATGTTCCTGCAGCACAGCGCACCGGCCTCGGGGCACATTCCCCGCGAGTACACCGCCATGCAGCAGGGAGCGCCGGGGTATCCTCCCCAGCCTGGGGCGCCAGTGTATCCGCCACCGCCGGGTGCGCCTACTTATCCGGTGCAGCCTCCTCCCGTTGTGACGCCCCCTCCCGCTCCTACGGCTGGGTCGATCACGGAGGGTACGACTTGGAACAATCCCAACAACCCGGAGGTGCGCAATGGCTAGCCCTTGCAACATTTACTCACAGCCGCCATCTCCACCGCCGTTACCGCCGCCGCAGCCGTATCGTTACCGCCGCTCCATCGCCGGGCCGCTGGTGCTTATCGTCATCGGCTTGGTGTTCCTGCTGCGGAACATGGGACTGCGAATCCCTCTCTGGCACTGGTTTGGCCACTGGTGGCCGCTACTGCTGATCCTGTTTGGCGTAATCCGCCTAATCGAGCACTCCATGGGCCAGCGCCAGGGCTATCGCACTGGCGGACTGGGAGCGGGCACCGTTCTGCTCCTGATTGTGATTGTCGCCGTCGGCGTATCGGCGCATTACAGCTCCGACGTTGATTGGGGCGGAATGCGCGACCAGATCCAGATGGACGATGACCTGGGCGGTATCTTCGGCACTGCGTACACGTTCGACGATACCTTGCAACAGTCGTTCCCCGCGAAGGGCAACCTGCGCGTGGTATGCGACCACGGCAGCCTGAACATTACGCCGTCCGACGACAATACCATCCGTGTAGTGGTGCACAAGAAGCTCTACGCCAAGAGCCAGGATGAGGCCAACAAGTACAACGAAGGCAGCAAGCCGCAAATCACGGTGAGCGGTAGCTCAGTCCTGCTGAATGCCAACACCAACGGGGCAGGCGACCATTCGGTGGAAGCTGACATGGAAATTTTCGTTCCGCGCGACGCTGCGCTGGACACTGCCAGCAAGCGCGGCGATGTGACCATCAACGACCGCAAGGCCGACGTGAAGGTCACGCTGCAACGTGGCGACGTGTCGCTCGACTATGTGACCGGTTCGGCAAAGATCAGCTTGGAGAAGGGCTCGATCCGTGCGTCCAAGACTACTGGCGATCTTGACGTCGAAGGGCGCATCGACAACGTGACCATCGACGAAGTGACCGGGGCAGTCCGCCTCAACGGCGACTTCTTTGAGGACATGCGTCTCAGTAAGGTTACTGGGACAGTGAGCTTTAAGTCGTCGCGCTCCGACATGCAGATCGCTTCTGTTCCTGGCGACCTTGAGATTTCGGGCGACGCGGTTCGCGGTACGCAACTCACCGGGCCCAGCCGCGTCACCACACGCTCCAAAGACATTCACCTGGAAGACGTTACTGGCGACCTGCAGGTGGACAACAGCAACGGAGATGTGGAAGTTACCGCTGCCAGCAAGCTGCCGGTGGGCAAGATGTCCATCAGCAGCAAGCACGGCGACATCACTCTCACGCTGCCGTCCAATGCCGGATTCCAGCTTGACGCGACCACGCGCAAGGGCAGTATCACTTCGGATTTCGGCACGTTGAAGATCGATCAAACTAACGACTCGTCACGCGCCGTCGGTACGGTAGGCAACGGAGCCAGCAAGCTGCAGGTCAGCGCCGACACCGGCGACATCCGGATATCGAAGGGATAAAGTCGGTCGGTCCAGTGTAAGCCGATTACCGAAGAAGCGCGCGGTGATATCAGGGGCAACGCGAAGGAAAACGTATGTTCTGCGATCGATGTGGTGCCACTGTACAGCCCGACCAGCGCTTTTGCGGCCGATGCGGTAAGGAATTCTCTGGCGCCGTCGCCATCGTTCCGTTGCCCAACCGCGTGCAGGAACACATTCGGCTGCTGGGCATTCTATGGCTGGCTCTTTCGGCACTCAATGCAGTTGCCGGTGTCGTGATGTTTATCATTGGCAACACCGTGTTCACGCATCTACCCGAGATGGGAGCCCCGCCGGGGATGCCTGCCGGCTTACTAAGGTCACTCTTTACGATAATCGGCATCATGATCTTAACCAAGGCAGCTTTAGGGTTTTTTGCCGGCTGGGGACTGCTGCGACGCGAACCGTGGGCGCGCATGCTGACCATCGTGCTCTCGTTCCTGGCATTGTTCAACATTCCGTTCGGAACGGCGCTCGGGATTTATAGCATGTGGGTTTTGCTGCCCGCCCGGGCAGAGCGCGAATACGAGCAAGCGATGAGTGCCGCGAGTGGGATCTGACACCGACGAAGCAAAGCCAGTCACCCCTTCCCAGCGTAATCATGCAAACTGCCCCGGCGGGTATCTAGCTCCTGACCGCTTTTTTCACGATTGCCTCGATCTCGCCCACCACTTCAGCAATCGTCTTGTGCGTAGTGTCGAGGATCGCCGCATCGGAAGCGGCCACCAGCGGCGAGGCGGAACGGGTGCGGTCGCGCTCATCGCGCGCGGCCACTTCCGCCAGAATGCGCTGCGTCTCTTCGAGGGAATGGACTCCGCTTTGCAAGACGCGCCGCTCAGCGCGCACGAAGGGGTTGGCGTCCAGGAAAATCTTCACTTCCGCGTTGGGAAATACTGCGGTGCCGATGTCGCGGCCTTCCATCACGACGCCACCATTGGCGCCGAGTTCACGCTGGCGCGCCACCAGTACCCGCCGCACTGGCGGATGCATCGAAATCCGCGATGCGGCCGCGGTCACATCAGCCTGGCGAATGCGCTGGGACACGTCGCGTCCGTCGAGCAGAACACGGTTGCCTTCGCCATGAGGCTCAAGCTGGATGACCGTGACGTCTGCGAGGGCACGAAGGGCCCCAGCATCGTCTAACGGGACCTTTTGCTCCAGGGCTTTCAGGGCGACCGCGCGATACATGGCGCCGCTCTCCAGGTTGATGTAGCCCAGTCGCTTGGCGAGCTGCGCGGCGATGGTGCTTTTGCCCGATCCGGCCGGGCCGTCAATCGCGATGACCAGCTTGCGGGGCGCGCTCATGGCTTGCTGCTGTCCTGTTTGGACGGAGCCGGTTTCGCTTTCGCCATGCGGCGCGGGCGGCGTTCCACCAGCGGCATACCGGGCCGCGGCGGCAACGGCTCAAATCGCCTGGGCTTGTAGGTGCGTTGGGCAGGGACCACTTCCAGCGATGACACTTGCAGCATGACCTTGCCTCCGACGTGCAGGAAGCGGATCTCGCGGGCGGCTTGCAAAGCGTTGATGGCTTCACGCACGCGCGCCCGGCTGATCAACTTGCTGAAAAATCTCTCGACTTGCTCCTGTTCCGCGGCGACCACGCAGTCGAGATATTTCGAAACCAGCGCCGTGACTGCTTCCGGAAGCGAGACTTCGATGCCCTTTCGCACGGCATCCGGCGACCAGCGGAAAAGCACATCCCAGAAGACGCCTTCATCGTGCTTGTAGTCCACACGCGTGATGCGCAACTTGGCCCACAGTTCGTCGAGCGCGCGATCCAGAGCCGCCTCCGAAATGTCACCGCCCAGCAACTCGCGCAGGCGATACTTGGAAATCGGCCCGTCCTTCTGCACGATATGAAAGGTGTCTACCGCCAGCGGCGAATACTCGGAGCGAGCGCCGGACTTCGGCGGCTGGCGCGGGTTCCGGTCACCGACCAGCCCGTAGAAGTACGGAAAGACCGATGCCGACAGTAGAAAATTATTGTCGGGAAAAACGTTGGCCTCGTATGCGGCCTTGGCACGCAGCAGCCGTACCATCAGGTCCTTGGCCTCACGCGCGCTGGGATCGGCGAATGCCATCTGCGGCGCCGGCAGCTTCTCGTCGGTGCCCTTGTAGGCGCCCACGAAAGTCGGAACCAGTACTTGCGGCCGCTGCGGATAGAGCAGGCAAAACCCGACACTATCGATGAACGCGCGCGCCTCTTCCAGCGTACGGGTCGCTTGCCCGTTCAACCGCCACTTCTCGCGGCGCAGTTCCTGTAGTTGCTGTTCCTGCATGGGTCCTTACGAAGGCAGAATCAGATCCGTTTAAACGCCCGCTGAATGTCTCTAACAGAATACCGCAAGACGACGGGACGGCCATGCGGACAACTCATGGGGCAGTCGGTTTGCGCCAGCTCGCGCAGCAACCACTCCATCTTGTTCTGCTCAAGCGGCGTATTGATCTTGATGGCCGCGTGGCACGCGATGCTGGCGGCGATGCTGGTGCGAATCTTCTCCAGGTTGAGCGACTGCTCCGTGTGTTCGGACTGCTCCAGAATCTCGTGTAGCAGGTACTCGACGTCTCCCGCGGCAACGCCCGCCGCTGTTGTCTTTACTGCGATGGTGCGCGTGCCAAATGGCTCGATCTCGAAACCGTTGCGATGCAGTTCACCGGAGATTTCCGCAAAGACCGCCATTTGTCCCGGCGTCAGTTCTACGATAAGCGGCATCAGTAGTTGCTGTTTCTCCGGTGATTCCGCCAACCGCTGTTCGCATATCTTCTCAAACAGGATGCGCTCGTGGGCCACGTGCTGGTCGATGATCCACAGCCCTTGCGGGTTGACGGCGAGGATGAACGAGTCGCGGATCTGGCCGACCGGCTTCAATGTCGCCAGCGACTCCAAGCCGACCGGCGCATCGTCTTCGGGCACGACGGTCGAGCAGCCGTTCTCTCCAGGGGCCCTTTTCGTGTGGGCCGCTGCCGCCGGGCCGCCAAAGGTCTGCGGCCCAAACCGCGCGACGGGAACAGCGGCATTTCCTTCGACGGCGAATCCGCTGCCCTCGAACTGCAGACGCTCCGTCCACAGCGGTCTCTCGGGCGGATGCAATGCGAAGGCAGCATCAGCCTCCGTGATCTGTGTTTTTCCGTTGAAGTCGCGGCCTCCGGGAGACAGCGATGGCGATGCCGTGGGCTGCGCATGGATCTCGGTCATGAAAGCCGGGACCGGGCGGGTCTTCACCAGTAGCGCGCGGACGGAGTCGCGAATGAAGTCATGCAGCAGCGAAGATTGCCGGAAGCGCACCTCGGTCTTCGAGGGATGCACGTTAACGTCGACCTCGGTGAACGGCATCTCGAGGAAGAGCAGCACGACGGGAAAGACTGTCGGCGGAATGATATTGCGATAGGCCTCGGTGAGTGCGTGCTGCACCAGCCGGTCGCGAATCAGGCGGCCATTCACGAAGATAAAGATGGAATTGCGGTTGAGCTTCTGGATCTCCGGGCGCGAGACAAAACCTGAGAGCTTCACTTCGCCGGCCACCGGCGGTTCATAGTCCTCATCCCGCCGCCACGGCGGCGGTTGCGGCAAGCCGACATGCGCCAGCGGTAACAACGCGCTCAAGGGAACCAGCTGGTCGAGAGTCTCCTTGCCGAAGACTTGGTAGATGCGCTGCGAATGGTCTGCCACCGGCGGAGCGATCAGCATGGCGTTGGTCGCCGAGTGCAGCTCCCAATGCATCTCGGGATGCGCCAAGGCGTAGTGCGTCACCAGCGACGCGATGTGCGACAGTTCGGTGGACTCAGCCCTCAGGAACTTGCGCCGCGCGGGGATATTGAAGAACAGGTCGCGCACCGTGATGGCCGTTCCCAGCGGCAACCCGGCTTCTTCCACCGTCAGCAGCTTGCCGCCGGCAATCTCGATCACAGTTCCTGCAGAATCTTCCGGGGCGCGCGTCTCCAAACGTAGCCGGCTTACGGATGCGATCGAAGGCAGCGCTTCTCCACGGAAGCCAAGCGTTGCGATATTCAGGAGGTCGTCGGTATTGCGGATCTTCGACGTGGCGTGGCGCTCGAAAGCCAGTATGGCATCGTCGCGCACCATGCCGCAGCCATCGTCGGTTACCTGGATCAGCTTCTTGCCGCCAGCCTCAACATTTACCCGAATGCGTCGAGCACCGGCATCCAGAGCGTTCTCCAGCAATTCCTTGACCACGGACGCAGGGCGTTCCACCATCTCGCCGGCGGCGATCTTGTTGGCAACATTTTCGGAAAGTACGTGGATGCGGCCCATGGCTTCAACAGTGGTGCAGCACTAAGGTACAGAGGCACAGAGAAATCATTGCCGTGGCGCGTAATATCCCTTCCGGGCGCGCACCTTGTACTTCTTGTTGTCGGCGACGATCTCGATCTTCCGGTACTTGCCGTCGGTAGTGAAATCAGCCGGCTTGTAGGAAACGTCGTACTGACTGCGCAGCTCGTCCTGGATCTGCATGAACGCGTCGGAGACGTCCTGAATCTTGAAAGGGAAGAAGGCCTTGCCGCCGGTTTCGTCGGCGAAGTGTTCCATGATCTTGTCGCCGCGCAGCTTCAGGCCGCTGGTATTGGTTGAGATGGCGTAGATGATGACCTCAGCACGCTGCGCCATCTCTACAGCCTCCTCGCGCGAGACACGGCTCTGGTTGTCTTCGCCATCACTCAGCAGAATGATGGCGCGCCGCGTGGGACCGCTGGCCTTGTCCTTCATCAGCTTGTCACGGCACGCGAAGTAGATGGCGTCGTACATGGCGGTACCGCCGCCTGGCCGCAACATGCGCACTCCATGGGAGAGCGACTCTGTGCTGTCGGTGAAGTCCTGCGTGACCTCGGGTGTGGTGTCGAAGCCAATGACGAACGCCTTGTCATCCTTGGGACGAATAATTTGATCCAGGAACTCGATTGCAGCTTCCTGCTCAAACTTGAAACGGTCACGCACCGAGTTGCTGGCGTCAATCAGCAGGCCCACTCGCAGCGGCAGGTTGGTCTCGCGGCTGAAGGACCGAATACTCTCCGCAGGCTTGCTGTCGTCGAAGACCTTGAAGTCGCTCTGCGTAAGGTCTTTCACGAAGTGGCCGCGCTTGTCGGTGACGGTAAAGACCACGTTCACCTCGTTCACCCGCTTGCGGATGGTAGTGATCTCTTCGCCGTTTTCACCCTTGGGAGCGGCTTCGTCAGGTGGTGCTGGAGACGTCCCTGCTTTGGCGGTCCCGCTGTTGGTGACCGACTGCGACGCGCCGGGCGGCGGCGCCGGAGGTGCTGGAGTTGTTACAGGCGGATTGGTCTGGCTGCTGCCAGTTGACGCAGGAGGTTGCTGAGGAGGGAACTTCGACGCCGAGGGCGCGATGGGAAGCTGCTCCTGTGGCGGGTTCTGAGCGGCAAGCCCCCACGACAGCGCCACCAGCACAACCAGAATGCATCGGTATATCATTCGAAGTCTCATTATAGCTGTTGCGATTGGGCTTCAGCCTCGGAGCGCCAGCAGAAACTCCGTCAACTCCACAGGCAATGGCGCGCTGAAAGAAAGTTCCTGACCGGTGCGCGGGTGAGCAAATTCGAGGGCCGCAGCATGCAGAAAATTACGGTCCAATGACAACGGAGCTCCAGCCGGCGCTTTCGCTTTGCGCTCGTGCCCGGCCAGTCGCAACTCCTTGGCCGCGCCATACAGCGCGTCGCCCACTACTGGATGGCCAATGGAGGCCATGTGCACGCGGATCTGGTGGGTACGGCCGGTTTCGATGCGCACCTCTACCAGGGCGAACTTTCCATAGGGTGAGGAAATTCGCTCACGCACCTCGTAGTGGGAAACTGCCGGGCGCCCGCCACTGCCGCGGGTTGTCATGCGGATACGTCGAACTGCATCACGCGTGATCGCGGCGTTGATCGTTCCTTTCTCTTTGGATGGCCAACCGTGTACCAGGGCGAGATAGCGTTTCTTCACCCGCCGGCCGGAGAACTGCTGTGCCAACTTGCGATGGCTCACGTCGTTCTTGGCGACGATGATGAGTCCGCTGGTTTCCTTGTCGAGCCGATGCACAATGCCGGGCCGTATCTCACCTCCAACTTCGGAAAGCGTGGCGAAGCGGTGCAACAGTGCGTTTACCAGCGTGCCGCGATTTCGTTCGGCATCGGTGGCGCCCGCGCCGGCGTGCACCATCATTCCGGCGGCTTTGTTGATGACGGCGAGATCGTCGTCCTCGTAAACGATGTCCAGTGCAATGTCTTCCGGAATTGCGCGCAGTGGTTGCGGCTGGGGATCACCGAAGATCGTGATTTGCTCTCCGCCTCGCAGCCGATGGGACGGCTTGCAGTCCGATCCGTTGACCAGCGCTTTCTTCTCCTCCAGCAACTGCTGCACGCGGGCACGACTGATGTCCGGAATCTGGCTGGTCAGAAATTGGTCAAGCCGCTGACCTTTGGCATCGGCAGCAACAATCATCGTGATGGGAAAGCGGTCGGAGGACGAAGGATTGTTTTCGCTACCGGATGACATGGATTGAGACCGCCAGCCGCAACTTTTTCCAATCCCGATCTGCGGTATAAACCGGGGCCTTCAGTGTCATCCCAACAGCCAGGCAGGCGCGGTCTCCCAACGACAGGCCCAAGTGGCGAGTTTTGGGAAGCAGGTCTCCGGCAAGTCTTGCATGCTCGCGGGTAAAGACCAAAACCTGGTTAATGGGGCTGAGGGCCGCTTGCCATGCTTCCTCAGGGGCGATTCCACGTTCCACGAGTTTGCTTTGGACCTCCGCCAGATTGACTGTGCTGATCGCCGCTTCGCTAAGCAAACCAGGCTGCGAGGTTAGCTTCTCCTCGCCCGGCTCGTCGTTGAGGATGGCAAGCAGCGCGGAAGCGTCGAGTATTATCCTACTCACGTTTGGCGGCCCGGCGCCGCTCCGAGATAAGCTCGTCAACCAGCGAGGTGCCCGGTTTCACATGCCTCCGGACAAGTTTCTTCGCCTGGTCGATACGGTGCTTCATGGTGGTGATTCGTAGCTCGTCTACCCCCAGGTGCAAGACCAGCTCATCTCCTGCCCTAATTCCAAGAGCCTGGCGAAAAGAGGCAGGGATTACGACCCGCCCATTTTCATTCACACGCACTTTTGTTTCTTCCATGACAAAGTCTCTCTCTATGACATTTTATGCCGGAATGTCATAGGAGCCAAATAGGGTACAATTGGGTCAAGTCTTTGGCCAGCGATTCCTACTGTATGGCTTGCGGCTTCTGCGCCATCAGTTCGGTAAATCGCTTGTCCTCACGAAGGCTGGCGAACTCGGCATCGGTGTAGACCTTCTTGATGTCCTTATAACCTTCCTCCAGCGCCTTTCGTAGATACTCGAGAGACCGGTCAACGTCGCCCGCCTGGGCGTACATTTTCGCGACCATAAAGGAGAAAGCGGCGCGGTTCTCCGGCGAAGTAGATTGCGCCATGATGCCGGTCTTTGATACCCGCTCGAAGATGTTGGGGTCAAGCATGTAGGCGGCGCGGTACTCCTGAGCGGCACGGACAAAGTCTTGCTTGCCAAAGTACGAGGTCCCCATATTGAAGTGAAACACTGCGTCGTCGGACCGCAGAGACAGCGCCTTACGGTAATACTTGATCGCCTTGTCGTAATTTTTGTTGTACTGCTCGATGTAACCGCGGTTGTTGTAGCCCTCAGGCGCCTTCTTGTCGATTTTGATGGCGCGGTCGAAACACTTAGAGGCTTCAGGAACCCTTTGCATCAACAAGTAGGTCATGCCCTCCTTGTTCCAGAGCAGGGCTGTGGACTGCTTGGCCATGGCGGCCTTGTAAGAGTCGAGCGCGTCGAGGTAGTGCTTCTGGGCGCGCAGAATATCACCCTTCTCCTCGAGTGCCTGCGCCGAGGCGTTAGGATCGGGAACCAGCGGCAGTTGTGTAGGCGGCTGGTTCTCCTGCGCCGCTAGACAACCCGAAATCAGCAATGTGAATAGCACCGTCCGCGTTGACAGGCGAACCATCCCCTTGCCCTCCGGCGACCCTGACAGCCCCATATTAGACCTATTTGCGCGGGGAATTGTTCCCATTTTGGCTGGTGTTTGTCCCGTCGCTCCTTTGCTGGTCGGAATTGTTGTCACCTTTGCCGAAGAGCCGGCTGAAGAAGCCCCGCTTCTTTTTGGTAGTCGGCTGCTGGTTCTGGGCCGTCTGGCCCTCAGGAACCTGGGCCGAAGCGGCATTAGCTGGCAACGCTACGACGCCGTTTGTGGTCTGCGGAGGCGGAGCTACCGGCGGCGAGCCCAAGCCGAAGATCTTGGTGACGATTCCCCGGTGATCGGTGAAGGCCTCATCGCAAGTTTCTTTGGGCTCCGTGCCGGCGAGGAAAGCCACCGTGTAGTCCTGCGGGCAGGAAGGAGTGGCGATGCGGTTGGTCAGCTTGTCGAGCGTGACAGCGACTGTACCCGACGGCGCAGAGAAATTCTTCATGTCGGAATACTGCGGCAGTTTGGCCGCCCGCTTCATAAACTCTGCCCAGATCGGCGCCGCCGTGGCGCCGCCAGCCAGCTTCAAATCGGTGTAGTCATCATTACCCACCCAGACAATACAGAGGAGATTGCTGGTGTAGCCGGCAAACCACGCATCGTGCGAGGTCCCGGTCTTGCCTGCTGCAGGTTGTGTGAATCCTCGCGCCCGCACCGGATATCCGGTGCCATTGTTGACGACCGCCTCCATCATGGTGGTCAGCACGTACGCCACCGCCGGATCCAGTACCTCTTTGCTGTCAGCCTGATAGTTGTTCAGTACCCCGCCGCGCGAATTCCGTACGGACTTCACCATCCAGGGCGAAATGCGCGTGCCGCCATTTGCGAACACGGTATACGCGCCCGCCATCTCGATCGGGGTGGCGTCATAAGCCCCCAGCGCGATGGCGGGGGTCGCCCTTACGCTGCTGATGCCCGCCGCCTTGGCCAGCGCGGCGACCTTGTCGAAGCCGACAGCCTGCCCAACCCTTACCGTCGCATTGTTCAGCGAAAGAGCCAATGCGAACCGGGCAGTCACTTCTCCGTTGTAGGTGTCGTGATAATTGTGGGGCTCGTAAACCTGGTCGCCGTAGGCAATGCTGACCGGCGAATCATCCACCAGCGTTGCCGGGGTGAACACACCGTTGCTGCCCGACGGAGCACCGCCTTCGGTGTCGGACACGAACGTCAAGGTGGCACCGTTGGCCGCCGAGTTGACGGCCGCGGCATAAACGAACGGCTTGAAGATGGAGCCCGTGGGACGCTTGGCAATGGCGTGGTTCAACTGGCTCATGCCATAGTTTCGGCCGCCGACCAGCGCGAGCACTTCGCCGGTGTGTGGATCCAGGGCAACGAGTGCCACTTGCGGCATTGGTCCCTGGTCGACCTTCACTTCAGTCGTGGCTTCTTTGCCCGTGCCCACTTTGGTTTTGTGAGTGCGCCGCTTTTCCACCAACTGGTCCACCAGCTTCATCCCTTCGTCTACGGCTTCAGCGGCGGCACGCTGCAAGTCGGGATCTATGGTGGTGTAAACCCGCAAAGCATGTTCGTTCAGGTCGTTTTCGCTGTACTGAGAGGAGAGCTGGTCCTTCACCAGGTCAACGAAGTAGGGAGCATCGCTGGCCTCAACATTCGGCGTCGCCAACTTCAGCGGAGTGGCCTTCGCCTGGTCGGCCTGCTGGCGCGTGATGGCGCCGGTTTCGACCATCGAGTCGAGGACAAGGTTCCGGCGCTCCAACGCACGCTTGGGGTTCTTGTACGGGGAGAGATAGTTGGGACGCTGGATCATCCCTGCCAAAAGAGCCGCTTCGGGCAGGTTGAGGTTCTTGATGTCCTTGTTGAAGTAAGCGTGCGAGGCTTCGGCAAAGCCTGCGATCGTGAACGATCCGCGCTGTCCCATGTACACCTGGTTGGCGTACATCTCAAAGATGCGCTGCTTGGAGAAGCGGTGCTCCAACTCGATGGCGATCAGCATCTCGACCAGCTTGCGCTTCACCGTCTTCTCCGGCGAAAGGAAGAAGCCTCGCGAGAGCTGCATGGTCAAGGTCGAGCCGCCCTGACCGTGGCGCCCTTCGCGCACATCAATGATGGCGGCTTCGACGAGACGGAAGTAATTCACTCCGCCATGCTGGAAGAAGCGGCGATCTTCAATCGCCAAAACAGCGTCCACCAGCGGCTGAGGAATGTCCTCGAACCTCACGATTTCGCGCTTGGAACGTTCCTCCCCTTCGAACAGGGCGGTCAACATCTGTGGCTCCAGCTCGTAGGCGTCGAGATTGCCGTTGCCGCTGTCCCTCTGCGAAATCTCGCTCAACTTTCCGTTCTGGAAAGAAATTACCGCGCCGCTCGAGGCGTGGTACGATTCCGGCCCGGGAACGATCTGAATGGAATGCGAGGTCAGAACATAATGGCCTACTGGCGAGTCGGTCGCCTTCTCCTGCGATGTATAGCCGGCGTGTGACAGCGCCGCAGCGACTTCGGCGGCGTCAATTTTCTCTCCCGCCGAAATGACTTGCGGTCGTGCGTAAATCTTCGCCGCAGTGGAGAAAATCGGTCCCGCCATGCGGCGCTCCACCACGCGCTGATATTTCACGTAGAAGTACGCGAACATTCCCATGAAGACGATGCCGGCGACCAGGAACGCCGCCACGAACAGCTTTACAAGGGGATCGCCGAAGGAAAAGTGGTACGGTCGCGACGCCCTGCTCTTGGCGCCCCTGGATCCCGACTTGGACGCGCCTCGAGGCGGGCGCACGCGATCAGGTAATTTGAGTTTGATTGCCACTTTGATGAATACGCAGAGGAGCCGCCACTGATAAGACGGCAGAGCGGCGCCTTCCGTTATCTAAGATGCCGCTTCCCGGGCAAAATCCTCGGAACCTCGGAACCTCCGACATCCTGGCGACTTAACCCAAAAGCTCGGCCATGGGAACACCAGCGGCTTGGCAAGAGAGACAAGGGCGACTACCAGAGCAGACCCTATTGTAAAGCACTGAGTAAGGCTACGCTGTCGAGGTGGCAAGGCGAGCGCTCAGGTGGGGAAACCAGTGCCGCCCGTCGCAGTTCCACAGCGAGAAACATGATAACAAAATGGTACATACCATCCCCCCTCCCCCCAATTTGCGCAAATCGCGAAAATCCTCGAAATTTTCTTACGGGGAACTTGCTGGGAGGTAAGTCTTTACATATGAATACTTTGTTAATAACCAGAATGGAATCAAAGACTTTGCCGGTCTCAATCCAAAATATTGAGCCGAAATAAGTTGTATCCAACGTCTTATATGCAAATCAGTCACAAGCGAAAATCTGCCTTTTCGGGCCTCTCGGCACATTGCAGCGCTGACAGAGAAATATAACTAACTAGTAAATATCCATCGCTGTTCCTGACAACTGGCAACTGGCTGCTGACCACTGCTTGTCAAAGATCTTTCCCGGCCAGCACACTGGGTGCAGCCACGGGAGACAGCACTGCCTCTTCCCGACCCTAACGAATATCTCACCACGTCACAAAGCGCCAGGACGCCGGTCACGCTGGCGTGTGATCAGGGAAGGAGCAATTCGCCGGGCTGCTGTATGCTCTTGGGATGCGCGTACCCAGATTTCGCCCGTGCCCGGTGAACCTGCGGAGTGCGCGCATTCATGAGGACATAAAACCATGAGCACTTTCGATCCTCTCCTTGCGCCAATGGACGGCGCTGAACACCAGCAGATTGCTGGCGTGCAGATCGACGTAGGGCGGGCCGGCAATGCCCGCGTCAAGCGCGTTATCTACCCACCGGGATTCCGCTGGTCCACCCACATCAAGCCGATTGTCGGGACCGATCTTTGCATGCACGCCCACGCCGGCTTCCTGGCGCGCGGCCGAATCCATATGGAATTTGCCGACGGCTGCATCGTGGAGTTCAACGCCCCGCAGGTGGTGGTGATTGAGCCGGGACACGATGGCTGGGTTGTGGGGACGGAACCGGCTGTGCTGATCGAGTTCGATTTCGGGAACGACACGGTCAGCAGCATGGGACTGGCGGGCAGCCACAAGGACAACGAAGGAAGCCGGTGAGGGCGGTAGAGCGGCTCCCTTCGGCGCCGCGTCCGGGTGAATTCCCCTCAGGGGCTAAAGCCCAGTGGTTTTCTCGGCCGGTTGCGGCACGGCTGAAGACGTGTCCTTTCAAGACCTCTTATGAGCTAGGTTTTGCGCTGGTCGGAAGCCCACCCAATCGTGACAGCTCGGCAAAGGTAGCGGTCTATCGCAGAGTTTCCGCCAGCTTGCCGCTGGCGATCAATGCCGCCACCCGCTCGATGTCCGGAGTGAAGACGCGGTCCTCGTTGATGGCAGGAGAAACGGACCGGATGGCAGCGCGGGCGGCTTGTCCGCGTTTTCCAGTTTGTAGGGGCTCCCGGAAGTCCAGGGCCTGCGCGGCGGCCAAGGCTTCGATGGCAAGAACATTGCGCGTATTGGCGAGGACGCGCAGCAGCTTATTGGCTGCCGTCATGCCCATGGAAACGTAGTCTTCCTTGTTCCCCGAAGTCGTGATGGAGTCGACGGATCCCGGGTGCGACAGCACCTTGTTTTCGCTGACCAGAGCAGCGGCGGTGACCTGGGGCATCATGAAACCGGAATTCAGTCCCGCACCTGGCGCCAGGAAGGGCGGCAAGCCAACATTCAGTGCTGGGTTCACCAGCCGCTCTAGCCGGCGTTCCGAGATGCCGGCCAAAGCGGTCAGCGAGATGGCAAGAAAATCGAGCGCAAACGCCAAGGGCTGCCCGTGGAAATTTCCGCCCGACAGGATAACGCCGGGCACTGTGGCTCCGATCCCGCGTCTCGGTGCCCCGACTTTCTTCTCTTCCGGAAAAACCAGGGGATTGTCGACCGCCGAGTTCATCTCAATTTCGAACACGGCGCGGCAGTTCGCCAAGGTGTCACGTACGGCCCCGTGCACCTGCGGGATACAGCGCATCGAATAGGCATCCTGAACTTCCTGGCACTCGCGGTGTGACTCGCGCAGCAGGCTGCCTTCCAGTATGCGGCGCAGGTTTTCTGCTACCAGCAACTGTCCGGGATGTGGCCGGGCGCGGTGTATGCGCTCGTCGAAGGCAACGTCGGTGCCCTTCAGCGCATCCACCGTGACGCCTCCGATTACGTCGGCAGTGTCCGCCAGGATCTCCGCTTCCAAAATGGCCAGCAGTCCAATCGCCAGCATGGCCTGGGTACCGTTGATCAGCGAGATCGCCTCCTTTGCCTGCAGCACTAGGGGCTTGATGTCGACCTGCCGGAGGGCGTCAGCAGCAGCAATCCGCTTGTTCTTATAGAAAACCTCGCCTTCGCCGATCAGCACCAATCCAAGATGCGCGAGAGGGGCCAGGTCGCCGCTGGCGCCTACACTGCCTTGCGAGGGGATAACCGGGTGCACGCCGCGGTTCAACATCTCGCATAAAGTGTCGATGACGGCGGGGCGTACCCCAGAGAATCCTTTGGCCAGCGAGTTGGCGCGCAGCAGAACCATGGCGCGCACGACATCTTCCCGCAGCGGTTCGCCAACCCCCGCCGCGTGAGAACGCAGCAGGTTGACCTGGAGCGTCCCTATATCGTCGGGAGGAATGCGCATGTCGGCGAGTTTGCCCACGCCGGTGTTCACTGCGTAGGCAACCCGGTCATGCTCGACCAGTTCGTCCACCACCGCGCGGGCGCGTTCCACTGCAAGCCGCGCCTCCGGTTCCAGAATCACCGGGCAGCGCTCACGGACGACCTGGCGTACTTCGTCCAGAGTCAGATTGTTGCCGTTGATGTGCAGAGCTTTCATGAGAATCAGTTGTCGTTGCCGGTTGTCAGGTGTCAGTACGGGATTTCTGTCTGTCACCTGCGCAGGCCGCGGCTCCTCTAGTCCCTAACACCTATCCACTTGCCCCTGACTTTCCCGCCGCCCGCAGAAAAGCAGGCAGGTACTTGCTGGACAGCGAAGTGCGCCTGAACTCCGCATCCACCACCATGTGCACGGATTCGCCTTCCGCCAGCAGCGCCCCATCTTCCTGACGTACGACCTCATACCCGAAGTGCAGCAGCGACTCGCGGACATTGATCAGCCGGGTCCTGATTACCACGACGTCATCGTATCGTGCGGGCGACTTGTAGCGGCAGCGGACCTCCACTACCGGCAGATGGGTCCCGTCTTGCTCCATGTCCAGGTAGGTAAAGCCCAACTGGCGCATCATCTCCACCCGCCCCACTTCAAACCAGATAATCAGGTTGGAGTGGTAAACCACGCCCATCTGGTCGGTTTCCGCATAGCGCACGCGGAAACTGGTCTCGTAAGCTTCCGGCTGGGCGGTGGTGGAGCGACGCGGTTGGCTGGTTGCGATTCTCAAGGGAAAGGCTCACCCGGTTGGAAGTAGCGGGCGCATCCTCGCGAGGGAAATGCCCCGCCGTGGTATGCATGCCCGCCTTCCTTCTTGACCGGCTAATTTTTGGGCGGCGTGGTGCCGGCCGTTGAACTACCGCCCGTCGTGGGCGCATTGCTTACCGTCTGTGTCTTTACAGGTTCGCCCACCGCCACTGGCTTGCCATTAGCGATATAGTCGTGAAACTGCGCCGGCAATGGATCCGGCGTTGGAAGCCCGGCGGTATTCTGCATCTGGAAGTGCACGTGAGGAGCGGGCGAAGAACCGCTGTTTCCGCAGGCGCCGATCACGTCACCTTGCTTCACCGCATCGCCTTTCTTCACCGGAATGCTGTTTTGCTTCAGATGATCCAGAACAGTGAATTCCTTGTTGCCTTGGGAGAGGATGACAAAATTCCCCCGCGGCGAATCCTCCGTAGGTTTGCCGGGAGGATTGTCTACATAGCCGCTCTCTACCCTCACAACCGTTCCATCTCCCGAAGCCAGGACCGGTTGGCCGAAGCAGTAGAACGATTCATTACTCGTAGGGTCGCCGGCGTAGGCACGTCCATTCTTCAATAACGCGAAATCAATCGCGAAACGTGCCTCGTCTGCCCGCATATAAACATTCTCAAAAATTGAGTGTCCGCCTTGCAGGACAAACCACTCGCCGTTAAAAGGCAGCCTCAATTTCACCGTGTCCTGGTAGCCGGCATAGCGCCCCTCAGGAATATTCGGTTGAGGACCGAACATAAACGCCTGCACCTGCCCGCGCTCATCGATCACAAACGTGCTGATGACCTTGACAGTGGCCTTGGAGTATTGGGAGAGGCGTCCATATTCCGTGACAGGCGACAGCATTCCAGGAGCTATGAACTCCTGCTCCTTCTTGGTTTCCTTGCCAACCTGTTCCTCGAGTTTCTTGGCATAGGCGGCAAACTTGGCTTCGCCGCCGGCTTGCTTCTTCATGCCTTCGGAGAAGGTCGCAAACAACGCAGCCGACTGTCCGTTATTCCACATTTCGAAGAGCTGGCGTCCGCGGGCTTCGGCGGCGGGGCTCATGACCGGGTACGGACCACCGGGAGTCGGAGCTGACGCGGAAGCGGCGGAACTGGATGCCGGGGATGGCTTCTTGGGGGCTGAGGTTTGGGCCAAGAGCTCCATCGAAAGCAGCAACATCGCAATTACAGCGCACGGACGACAGATCATTCGTTGTCTCCCTGTGTTCTCTGCCGGTTGCCCTTCTCCGGCCGGGACCTTGCGCACTCTGCGGAAACGCCACAAAGACCATGTGTCTGCTGGCAGTGGCAGCCTTCCGCCTGCCAAGTCCCGCCGATGAATGATGCTTGAAGAGACATTTTGTGGCAAGACTGATGTGGGGCCGCTACGTTTCAAGATTGCCGTGAGTTCGGGGCATCGCTATTCTAGCTGAAAATTCCGCGTCCCTGCGGTAGAAGCGGCGCTGCCCGCGCACAGGTGGCCTATTTGCCCGTCCACTTCGGTTGCCGTTTTTCCAGGAAAGAACTTACGCCCTCGCGGAAATCAGCCGTTGCGCGGATGCGCGCGTTCTCGCTTACCGCGGCAATGATCTGGCGGTCCAGTTCGGCCGACGCGTACCGGTTGAGCAGCCGTTTGGCCGCCAGCAGCGAGGCAGGACTGTTCTGCAGCAGGGTGGCGGCGAGCTCGCGCGCCCGACTGAGAAGCTTGTCAGGCGCGACGATTTCGTTCACCAGGCCCATGCGAAAGGCTTCTTCGGCGGTGATGATGCGTCCGGTCAGCAGCAGGTCGCGGGCGTGCTTTTCTCCCACCTGGCGAAGCAGGAAGGTCGAGACGATCGCCGGGACGAATCCGATCCGCACCTCGGTATAGCCGAACCTGGCCTCCGTGGAGGCCAGGGTAAAGTCGCACAACGTGGCCAGCCCGCAGCCTCCGGCCGCCGCCGCGCCGTTCACTGCTGCAATCGTGACCTTGGGGAACTCGTACAGGGTGCGAAACAGACGGGCCATCATCTCGGAATCGGCCCAGTTCTCTTCTTCGCTACGGCCTGTGACTGCGCGAAGATTGTCGAGGTCCATGCCGGAACAAAATGCCTGGCCCGCCCCGGTCAAGATGAGAAGCTGGGTCGGCGATTCTTCGAACTCCTCTAGCGCCAGCAGGAGATCGTCGATCAGCTCATAGCTGATGGCATTGCGCTTGTCGGGCCGGTTCAGGGTAATCGTAGCCACCGGGCCGTCGTGGGCGATGGTGAGGGTTGTGTATGAATGAGGTTGTTTGGCCATGCAAATTTCCTGCGTAAGCGGCTGCTGTATTTCTGTGGTGCACCGTCCAACTGGCAACTGGCGGCGGGCAACTGGCGGCGGGCAACTGGCCACTGACAACTGTTCTTACATCTTCGGCCCGCTGAATCGGCTGGCGATGTCCACCGCCATGCGGAAAGGCTCGGTGATCGACCGCATGAACGGCAACTCGACACCGCGGCCCTTCAGCGCTTCCAGCAATTTCCCGGTCGGAATGTTGCCCACCAGCACGTCCTGGGCGAAAGGGCAGCCACCCATGCCTCCGATGGCGGAGTCGAAGCGCCGGCATCCCACATCGTACGCCGCCAGCACCTTGGCCGCCGCCTCATCCGGTCGGCTGTGCAGATGCACGCCAATTTCTACTCCCTCAAACTTCTCCAGCACCGGGCCCAGCAGGTCGCCGATCAGCTGCGGCGTCGCCAGCCCCACGGTATCGGCGAGGGAGATGGCCTGCAAATCCAGGTCGGCGAGCAGACCGATGCCTTCGATCAGTTCGTCAGCGTTCCACAGATCGCCGTAGGGATTGCCGAAGGCCATCGAAATATAAGCCACGGTGTCGAGGCCGTTCTCATCAGCCTTCGTCCTAACCTTCTCCAGGATATCGAGGTTCTCTTCCAGCGTCTGGTTCTGGTTGTTCTTCAGGAACGTTGGTGACAGCGAGTAGGGAAACCCCAACGTCCGTACCGCGTCGGTCGAGATGGCGCGCTCCGCCCCGCGCTCGTTGACCACGATGCCGATGATCTCGACATCGTCCGACGGGTCGAGCTCGCTGATCACCGTCTCCGAGTCGGCCATCTGCGGTACCGCCCTCGGCGAGACGAACGACACCGCGTCAATGTGCTTGAATCCCGCGGCCACCAGCGACTTTAGGTACTCGACCTTGACCGCAGTCGGGATCTGTCCGGGCAGCCCCTGCCAGGCGTCGCGCGGGCATTCGACGAGTTTGATGGGATCGGCCATTAGCAACTAGCAATTGGCAACTAGCAATTAGCAACTAGCAACTAGCAACTAGCATTGACCTCAGAGTGTTTCACCATACGCGAACCTTCAGGGTTGTCATCCCGACCGAGGACCTTAGTCCGAGCGGAGGAACCTGCTTTTTGACGTCGTGTGCCGCCGCTCCGCGGCTCAGCTTCATTTAGCTCCCCTTACCGTGGGCGTAAGCCCGCGGTAGAAGTCCAATATGAAGTCCGAGCCGCGTAGCGGCGGCAGCAAAGTTTCACGGTCCAACCAAACGTTTAGTCATCGCGTACGAAACCAGCATGTCGTTTTGGTCGAACTCAAAACGTGTACAAGAAATCGGTCGCCATAAAGCCGGGGCTCTCGCTGAGAATGCCCCAGAGCTTCGGAGGTCCGTTGTAATGGCTGATCGTCCTCGAGTCCTGGTACTGCAAATGGTGCCGCTCTAGAAACGCAACCACCGCGGCCCGGCGTGTCCCCATAGGCAGCTCTTGCTTAATAGTCTTGTCTAGCTGTGCCGCATTCGGTCTCGCCCCCCCGCAGCTCAGCGCCGTAATCGAGCATAGTACACACGCGGAAAGTGACGCCGCTCTGCGGCTCAGTTTCATGTCGCCCCGCCAACCGCGGGCTTACGCCCACGGCTAAAACAAATGCCGCTGCTGCGCTGCTCAAGGTCTTTGCTGAAGCCGACTGCTGAGTGCTGATTGCTAGCCGCGCTCCGCGCGGCTCACGTCTGCAATACCCCCACACTGAACTTCGGCACCTCTGGATTCAGCGCGGCCGCCTCCAGCGCCATGATGATCGCCTCGCGCGTCTCGGCCGGATCGATGATCTTGTCGATCCACAACCGCGCCGCGCCGTAGCGCGGATCGGTCTGCTCGTCGTACGTCGCTTTCACTTCGTCGAACAGCTTCTTCTTGTCTTCCTCGCTCAGCTTCTTGCCGCCGCGCTCCAGTTGTTTGACCTTGATTTCCACCAGCGTTCCCGCCGCCGAGGCGCCGCTCATCACCGCGTATCGCGCCGAGGGCCACGCGAAGAGGAAGCGCGGATCGTAGGCCTTGCCGCACATGGCGTAATGTCCGGCGCCGAACGAGCCACCCACGATGACGGTAATCTTCGGCACCACCGAGTTCGACACCGCGTTCACCATCTTCGCGCCGGCGCGGAGGATGCCGCTCCACTCGGCGTCGCGGCCCACCATGAAGCCGTTGACGTCGTGCAGAAAGACCAGCGGCACCAGGTTCTGGTTGCAGTCCATGATGAAGCGCGCCGCCTTCTCCGCCGACTCGGTATAGATGACGCCGCCGAACTCAATGCGCTTGTTGCCGGCGTGGTCCACCTGCTGCACGTGCGTCTTCTGGTTGGCGACCAGACCGACGGCGAAGCCGCC
This sequence comes from Acidobacteriota bacterium, assembly GCA_031296115.1. Classification (GTDB taxonomy): domain Bacteria; phylum Acidobacteriota; class Terriglobia; order Terriglobales; family Acidobacteriaceae; genus Bog-257. Next base: position 53,134 of record JARLGI010000033.1, read on the forward strand.
AATGCGCGCGTAGCCGCACAGCACCGTCTCACCATACTCGGCTTTGTATTCGCCAAACTGGCTGCCGTCCACGAGGCGCGCGATGATCTCCTTCATGTCGTACTGCCGCCCCGGGTCGCCGTCGAAGATGCCGTAGATTTCTTCCGCCGGGTACAGCGGCTCCACCGGCTTCTTGCGGTCGAAGACGCCGAGCTGGCGATTGCCCATCTTGTCCACCAGCAGGCGAATGCGCGTGAGGCACGCTTCATCGTCGGGCTCGCGAAAATCCACCGTGCCGCTGATCTGGGAGTGCATCTGTGCGCCGCCGAGTTCTTCGGCGGAGTACTTCGCGCCAATGGCGGATTGCACAAGCGCCGGGCCGGCGATGAACAGGCCGCTGCCTTCGGTCATCAGGATGTGGTCGCACATCAGCGGAAGATACGCGCCGCCGGCGACGGACATGCCCATGATGGCGGCGATCTGCGGAATGCCCATGGACGACATCACCGCGTTGTTGCGGAAGATGCGGCCGAAGTCGTCGGTATCGGGGAACACGTCTTCCTGCAACGGCAGAAAGACCCCCGCCGAATCCACCAGATAGATGGTGGGAATGTGGTTGTCGATGGCAAGGTTCTGCGCGCGGATGACCTTCTTCGCCGTCATGGGGAAGAACGCGCCCGCCTTCACCGTGGCGTCGTTCACGATCAGCATGACCAGGCGGCCCTGCACGAGTGCCAACCCGGTGACGACTCCCGCCGACGGCGCGCCGCCCCACTCCCCGTACATGCCCCAAGCGGCAAAAGAACCCAGCTCGAAGAATTCTGTGCCCGCATCGATGAGCTGCGCGATGCGTTCGCGCGCGGTCATTCGCCCTTTCTTGTGCTGCGCCTCGATGGCCTTCTCGCCGCCACCCTGCTGGATGACTTCCTCCTGGTTGCGGACCTGTGCCACCAATTCAGCCATGGCTTGCTGGTTGCGCTCGAAGCGCGGCGAGTCGGGCTTGACGTTGCTGTCGAAGGCGGAGCTGGCGTGCTTGCTTTTTTCAGTCATGAGGAGAATGAGCGCGAACCGTCAACGATAAAGCAGGGAAGCGGAGGTGCGCAACGCAGGAAAGCAATTCACCAAAGAGCCACGGAGAACACGGAGGATTCGATGAATGTCATCCTGAGTTTCGAGCACAATTCTTAAGACAGCAGCCATTCAAGCTGTCATCCTGAGCGGCGAGCGTAGCGAGGAGTCGCAGGACCGCTACCGAGGCAGAGTGTTGGGTGACGATAGGGGTCCTTCGACTGCGTTCAGCCGCGGCGCGGCCTTACTTCGCCCAGGATGACAGATGACAATAAGCCAGTGCCGCGGCCAGCGGGTCGTCGGCAATCGCACTCACAAGCCCGATTTGCAACGCGCGCTCGGCATGCACTTTTTCCGCTGCCAGAAACATCTGTAGTGCCCGGGCTTGGCCGATGAGCCGTGGCAGGCGCTGCGTGCCTCCCCATCCGGTGATCAGGCCCAACGCCGCGCCGCGATGCCTGAACAGGGCGTGCGGACCGGCAATGCGCCGCTGGCACGCCAACGCGAGGTCGAGGCCTCCTCCCATGCAGTAGCCGTGCACGGCGGCAATCGTCGGGGCTGGGAAGCCGGCGACGGCATTCATCAGCCGCTGTCCTATCTGTGCGAAGTGCAATGCCTCCGGCCCGGTCAGTGCGGCGATTTCGTTGAGGTCGGCTCCCGCGGAAAAGAAGTGCGCGTTGCCGGCGAGTACCAGTCGCGACGGCGGATACTTCACTAGCTCCTCAATAGCCGCCGTCAACGCCAGCACTCGCGCGCAGGTGAGCCGGTTCGTGCCATCATCGGACGCGAGCCGCAAGACCACCGCGTGACCGTGCTGCTCGACGGAGTACAGTGTTTCTTCCCCTACGCGATTCACGAGAGAGCTAGGGTAGCAAACCGGGCGTGGCCGTGAACGGCTGGAGTACGCCTTCGGGCGTGCGGAAATGCGCAGTGGAGGGAAAAGCGCTTTAGCGCCTGAGGTAAGCACCCTTTACCTCAGCGGCTAAAGCCTCGCCCTAATCCCACTTCTGAATTGCAGCGCTAAGCGCTGCTCCACCCGGCGCATGAGAAGCATTAGTATGTTAGTCACGCACGAGGAGCCTAGCCATGCCGCACTCCCGCAGGTCGTTCCTACAACTGTCCACCGCCGCCTCGGCGGCGCTGGCGTTCCGCATCCTGACCGAGCCCATGCTGGCCCAGGCCAGGCGGGGCAAGGTCGTCCCCGAGGGCGCGGTGCTGCTCGACAGCAACGAGAACCCACTGGGCCCCTGCGCTGCCGCCCGCGAAGCGGTAGTCGCCATCACACCACAGAGCGGGCGCTATCTCGATCGCCTGACCGAAGATTTTGCGAAGTTATTCGCTCAGCAACTCGGGGTTACGGACGAGTACCTAGGAGTTTTTGCCGGATCGAGCGAGCCGCTGCACTACACCGTATCAGCTTTCGCTTCGCCGCAGGCAAGTTACGTGACCGCCGATCCGGGATACGAGGCCGGTGTGCACTCCGCTGGCAACGCGGGCGCGTGCGTGGTGAGAGTGCCGCTCACCAAGGCCTATGCACACGATGTGAAAGCCATGCTGGCCGCCGCGCCCGACGCGGGCGTGTTCTACGTCTGCACCCCGAACAATCCCACCGGGACCCTGACCAGCCACTCCGATATCGAATACCTGATGGAGAACAAGCCCAAAGGCGCCATCGTCCTGGTGGATGAGGCCTACATTCATTTTTGCGACGCCCCTTCCTGCATCGACCTGGTGAAGGCCGGCAAGGACGTGATTGTGCTGCGCACCTTCTCGAAAATCTACGGGATGGCCGGACTGCGCTGCGGCGCTGCCATCGGCCGTCCGGATCTGGTGCAGAAGATCCAGAACTACGGGGGCGGCAATCCCATGCCGGTCACCGCCGTGGCCGCGGCAACCGCCAGCCTGCGGGAGGCAAACCTGGTCGCCGAGCGCAAGCGCATTAACACCCAGGTGCGCGAAGAAACTTTTGCCTGGCTTGATCGCCATGGATACTCCTACATCCCTTCGGAATCCAACTGCTTCATGGTGGACACCAGGCGCCCGGCGCGAGAAGTGATCACGGCTATGGCCCAGCAGAAGGTCATCATCGGACGTGTCTGGCCTGCCATGCCGACCTGCACGCGCATCACCGTCGGCACTCGCGAGGAGATGCAGCAGTTCCAGGCAGCCTTTGAAAATGTAATGAAGGGAAAAGTTACGGTTGGCGCGCTGCGACCCGACCCGCGCAGGATTGACGGTTTCGCGCTGCCGAGCTGAGTGCGACGCGCAGGTCGCTCTTCCTGTTTTTCGCGCTTAGTTTTTTCGTTGCTGGCTCCCTGCTCTTCAACCACGAATCAAAGGTTGTCGTCCTGAGCGACGAGCCTAGCGAGGAGTCGAAGGACCCCTATGCCTGCGACGATCTCAATATAGGGGTACTTCCACTTCGTTCGGTCGCTGAGCGACTTCACTCCGCTCAGGATGACAAGCTCTTAATTTCAAACGGAAGAAAGGGAGATCCTCCAGGGAAAATACTTCTCTGTGTTTCGGTGTCTCTGTGGTGGACTAACCGCCCGTCGTCACACCGCGCGGCTTCACGTTCTTCCGAATGAACTCGATGATGGAATCCATCGGCGTACCCGGCTGAAACACTGCGGCCACGCCAATCTTCTTCAGTGCTTCAACATCCTGATCGGGGATGATTCCGCCCACCAGCAGGATGACGTCGTCCATCTGATTCTGCTTCAGCAGGTCCATCACGCGAGGCACGATGGCGTTGTGCGCGCCGCTGAGAATGCTGAGCCCGATCACGTCCACGTCCTCCTGCAGCGAGGCGTTGACGATCATCTCGGGGGTCTGGCGCAGGCCGGTGTAGATGACTTCCATGCCGGCATCGCGCAGGGCGCGGGCTATGACTTTGGCGCCGCGGTCGTGGCCGTCGAGGCCCGGCTTGGCAACCAGAACACGAATTTTCCGGTCAGGTGACATGTACGCTCTTTTGTTTGCTCTCTCGCTCGGTCATCTCAGCCCGACCGTGCCCTTCGTGCGCAGTCGAGCCGAAGGACTTGTCCAATCCGCCAACTTTCAGCCAAACAGGAAATGATAAACCCTGGACCGAAGTAACGCGAGAACCCCGTAGGCACTCGCTTGTATCGCATCACACGCGAACATGACCCAAGTCCTTGGCGACGCACGACGGGCGATGTATTAGTAAATTGCGAGGCTCCCGGTCAACCTCGACGAAGAGGAATGTATGAGGTCCCTCCTCTTCCTGGATGTGCAAGTCTTTGATGGCCAGGTACCGTGCCGGCGCACACGCCGCTTCTAGAAAGGCGACTTCATGCTTATGGCAAAACAAATCAGCACCGTTTGCGACACCCAAGGGGTGCCTATTCTTGAACTCGTCAAGGAAGAAGATACCATCAGTGTCTTCGAGGCCGATGACATGGACCCGCGGATAAAGTTCCCGGCTGCGGCGATTGCCACGCTCATCAGCTTGCTGGAGAAGTTCAAGTAGGAATTCCTGGAAGCGCTTGCAATTTCTGGAGCGCGTGGTCGTCCCTTGTCTCGTTCCCACCCGTCAACCCACTATCCCGCGAGAAAGGAGACTCCATGACCAAAGTGTTACTCGTGATCGGCGGCATCCTCAACAGCCCATTTTTCCTTCTCCATCGTGTACTCAGCTATCAAATCCATAATCTGACCCAACTGGCCGCGGGGTATCGCGGGCTCTTACAAGCCTTGAATGTCGGCGGAGTTCTTTTCATATTCTTTTTTGCATTCGTGTCCTTCTTCTGCCAGAAGGAATTGATGGGATCACGGCTTGGCCGTGTCGTCCTGCTCCTGGTCTCGGCTCTCTTTCTGTCGCGCGCCGCGGAGGAGTTTTTCCTCTTCCAGTTCAGCCCCGTCATTCTTGTTTCGTGCACACTGACTGGACTGATTTACGTGGCCCTGTTGGTAATCGCCAGTCGAAAGCGCCATTCCGGAGAATTCGCCGGCACAACGGCGACGACCGAGGAACGCGAACCTGAACTCGTCGGCCATCTGTAAGCGGCACAGCGCTTTTTTGTCGCAGGTTGGGAAGCGCTCCTCCCCCAAGGAAGGTTTACGCTCCATCGAATTCTGTCGATGTTGGCTGTCGAAAGAGGGTAGCTGCTCTCCCTGAGGTTGGGGGATGTTCCTCTACGCGAACGAGGTCTCTGTATACGTGCCGTACACCTCGCGCAGGGCCTCGCAGATTTCGCCGACGGTGGCATAGGCCTTCACCGCTGCGACGATATAAGGCATGGTGTTCGCCGGCGAGATCTGACCGTTCTCGCCCGCTTTCGGCTCTTGCGCCGCGGCTTTCTTCAGCGCATCGAGGCAGCGTCGCATTTCGTCGTTCGACCGCCGTTCGCGCAGTGACTTGAGCTTCTTGCTCTGCGCCTGCGCCACCTCTTCGCCGATGTAGAGAATGTGCGGCGAAGGTTCTTCCACGACAAACTCATTTGCGCCGACCGTGATTTTCTCCTTCGCCTCGGTGGCGCGCTGGAACTGGTAACTGGCTTCCGCGATTTCCTTCTGCGGATAACCCTTCTCGATGGCCGCGACCATGCCGCCCATGGCGTCGAGCTTGTCGAAGTGATCGAACGCGCCTTTCTCCATGTCGAGCGTGAGCCGCTCGACGAAGTACGAGCCGCCGAGCGGATCGACGGTCTGCGCCACGCCCGATTCGTAGGCGATAATCTGCTGCGTGCGCAGCGCGATGCGCACCGCCTCTTCGGTCGGCAGCGCCAGCGCTTCGTCGTAGCTGTCGGTGTGCAGCGACTGCGTTCCGCCCAACACCGCGGCCAGCGCCTGTAGCGCGACGCGCGCCACGTTGTTCATCGGCTGCTGCGCGGTCAGCGAAACGCCCGCAGTTTGCGTGTGAAAGCGCATCAGCCGCGTGCGCTGGTTCTTGGCGCCGAAGCGGTCCTTCATCAGGCGATACCAGATTTTGCGCGACGCGCGGTACTTGGCAAGCTCCTCGAAGAAATCGTTGTGCGCGTTGAAGAAGAAGCTGAGCCGCGGGCCGAACTCATCCACGTCGAGGCCGCGACGCCGCGCCCATTCGACGTACTCGACGCCATCGTAGATGGTGAACGCCAGCTCCTGTAGCGCAGTCGAACCGGCTTCGCGAATGTGATAACCGGAGATCGAGATCGTGTTGAACTTCGGCGTGAACTTCGAGCCGAACTCGAAGGTGTCAATCACCAGCCGCATCGAGGGCGCCGGCGGATAGATGTATTCCTTTTGCGCGATGTATTCCTTCAGGATGTCGTTCTGGATGGTGCCGGAAATCTTCTGCCAGTCCGCGCCCTGCTTCTCGGCGACCGCGAGATACATCGCCCACAGCACCGATGCCGGCGAGTTGATGGTCATCGAGACCGTGGTCTTCTCCAGGTCGATGCCGTCGAACAGGATTTCCATGACTTCCAGCGAATCGATAGCAACGCCGCATTTGCCGACCTCGCCCTCGCTGAACGGATGGTCACTGTCATAACCCATCAATGTCGGAAGATCGAACGCGACGGAGAGGCCCTGGCCGCCATGCTCCAGCAGGTACTTGTAGCGCTGGTTGGTTTCCTCAGGCGATGCGAACCCCGAGAACTGGCGCATGGTCCACATCTTGCCGCGATAGCCCGAGGCGTGAATGCCGCGCGTGTATGGTGGCTGTCCGGGATAGTTCAGGTAGTCGTCGTATTTCCAGTCGGCGGGGAGATCGGCCGGCGTGTAGAGCCGGCGAATCGGCATGCCGGAAATCGTGGTGAAGCGCGCGTGGCCGTGCTCATCGAGGTTGATGCCGGTGGGCGCACCGATGGGCTTCTCGGGATTCTTCTCGAGCGTTGGCGCGAGCGTCTTCTCCGCCCACCGCTTCTCGGAGTCGGACGGCTCGCGGAGGTTCTCGAAGAGGTCGGTCACCAACGACTCGGCTACAGCTTTCCCGTTGGACTTGCGGCTATTCGGCATCAGCTACCCCACTCGGATGGACTGTCTATGCTAGTAGATGCGGGGAAGGGGAGCAAGGCGGGAGGGTGGGGTCCGTTATTCCACGTGTACGAGTTCGAATTCAGATCCGCGGATGCGCAAGGAGTCGCTCTGCCTCAATTCCGGGGGTACGAGCTAGCCGCGCAGCGGCGGAAGCGCCTTGAGCCCGGCGCGTGAGCGCCGGGAAATCGGTCGGGTCGAGCCGAGCGGCTTGACCGGCGGCAGATTAAAACAGATGATCCAGTTCGAACGCGACCCCCGATTTCTTCAGTAACGAAACATACTCCTGCTCGAAGCTTCGGCTGCGAACCTCATTCAGCTTGCGGAGGCCGTAGGCCTCGCCATGTGCTCAGCCTGTTCTCGCGCGGCTTCGCTCCCACGCTTTGGCGTATTTCCAGCTCACATACTGCGTGTGGTAGAGGTGCAGCAGCAGGCCTTCGCGGCCGTCGAGGAAGCCGCCGCGCAGAACATAGTTGTAGAAGAACGTCAGCCGCGGACGGAGGACGATGTCCGTGAAGCTGAAGCCACGCGGTCCGTGCGCGACAGCCATCTGTGCCCCCAGCGACGAGTAGCGGTTCATGTGGTCGAGGTAGCTCGCGAGCGTTGGATAGGCGCGATGCAATAGATGACCCCGTAGATTGGAGGCCGCGCCGTTCAAGTGCAGGTCCTCATGCACCAGCCGATCTTCAAACTGCGCCGTCCCGCGGCGGGAGAGCCGCAGCTTGCGATCGGGGTAGAAGCCGCCGTGGCGAATCCAGCGACCGAGGAAGAAGTTCTTGCGCGGAATGTAGAAGCCGGCGGCCGACGGGGTTTTTATCGCCGTGCTGATTTCGTCGGCCAGCGCAGGTTCCACCTCTTCGTCGGCATCGAGGGAGAGGATCCAATCTCCGCTCGCCTTGCCGAGCGCGAAGTTTTTCTGCCCGGCGAAGCCTCGCCATGGCTCGACGAAAAACTTGGCGTGAAATGATTCCGCAATTTCGCGCGTGCGATCGGTCGAACCGGAGTCCACAACGACAATCTCGTCGGCCCAGGCGACGCTTTGCAGCGTGCGCGCGAGGTTGGCTTCCTCGTTCAGCGTGATGATGACGACCGATAGGCTCAAGCAAACCATGCTAATCGCATGGCGGTGCGGCGGGAAGAGAAAACGGCGCCGGCGAAGATGGTGTTCCGCCAGCGCGTGAGGTTTGGTGTGCCACAGCTCAGGGCTTCGGCGGAGCCTGCTCCTGCGGCTGGGCCGGAACATTCACCCCCGGAACCGGTATCGGCGTAAGGTTCGGCTGCGTCAGGTCATTGGTGTTCGCAGGCAAGACGCCCGGTACCTTGGGCAGATGTTGCACCTTGGCCGCCTCGGCGTCGTTCATGTCGATGCCGAGCCTGGTCAGCGTCTCCGCGGTCGACAGATCAAGCTGCACCTTGGATTTCTCGTAGTTCGTCGCAGCGATGAGCACGTTAGACTCCGCCTGCGTCAGGTTGCTGGACGCCTGCAGTACCAGCGTGCTGGTGGAAGCGCCCATGCGGAGTTTCTTCTGCTCGGCGTCCAGGTTCTGCGCCGCATAGTCGCGGGCGGCGATGGCCGCCTGCAGCCCGACGTAGTTCTGCTGCAAGGCAAACTGCGCCTGCCGCACCTGCAGCCGGATTGTATTTTCCGTCTGCTGCAAGCTCATCTGCGCCTGGCGGTATTCCAGCACCGACCGCACCTGGTCGGCCTGGACCATGCGGTTTCGCAGATTAATGTTGACATTGACGCCAACGCCTTTGTCCGGTGCGCTGCCGTTGAAGAGATTCTGGAAGGCATCGTTGTAGCCAGTGGTCGGTGGTTTCGGCGGCGGACAGGCGGTATTCGAACACAACGGGTTTGCCGGGCCCGCCAGGGCTGAGGCGCCATAGAACGCAAATACATCCACGGTGGGCAGCATCTGGTTGCGAATCGACTTCCGCGAAATCTCATTGTTGGTGAGCGTCAGGCGTCCGGTAATGATCTCGGGGCGCTGTTGCAGCGCCTGGCTAATCAACTCTTCCACCGGGCGCGTTTCGTACTGCTCATTGATATTCAGCGTATCGGTTGGAATCACCGGGGCGACCGCCAGTATCGGGTCGGCCATGTTGCGGGTGATGGCGTTCTTCATCAGCAATTGCTGAAGTTGAAGGTTGACCTCGGCGCTCACCAGGTTCTGCTTGGCGCTGGCCACTGCGCTCTGCGACTGCACGACGGCCAAAGGCGCCAGGGTTCCGGCCTGCACCTGCTTCTGGTTGTCCGACAAGGTCTTTTCGGCCAGGCCGAGCGCTCTTTGCTGCACGGTGACGTTGGAATAGGCATTCACCAGGTCCCAGTAAATGTTCTCGATTTGTGACACCGTCTGGATAATCTGCTGACGGAAGGTCACGTCCGCAATCTCGCGGTTGTTGCGGGCAATGCGGATCCAGCGTAGGTTGGGATTGAAACCGAAGCCGGACAGCAGGTGCTGCCGCAGTTCAAAGCGGAAGTTGGGCGTGAGCGTCGGGTTCAGCGTGTTAAAGACCGAGTTAGAAGAAGTACGGCCGTTGTTAAAGCCCACCGTCATCAGGGTGCCGGTGGAGAAACCCTGGCTGTAGAGAAAGTTGGCCGTGGTCAGGTTCTGGTTCAGAACATTAGTCCCGGTGAAGATGGTGTTCGCCTCAGGTGTGTAAGAGCGCTCGACCCCTCCGGTTCCAGTGATGACAGGATCGTAGTTGTCGATCGGCGGGCCTTCGCCCTGGGTGGAGGCCACGAGGCCGCCCACGCCCGTGCCCGCTCCGCCGACGCCGATGCTTGTGCCGCCGGCGCCTCCTCCAGTGGAGCCCGTGGTGGAGGTGCCCGTGCCGCCCGCCGCGGTCGTTCCGGTGTTACCGCCCGGAGTGCCCGAGACCAGGCCGGCATTCACGCCGAGCGCGACCGCGCCGGAACTGGTGCGCAGAATGTCGGTATCGGCAATCGACAAGTTGTAGCGCTGAATACCGATATCGAGGTTGTCCTCAAGCGCCATGGCGACCGCATCGTTGAGCGAGAGATACAGCTTGCCGTCCTTCAACCTCTGGTCGATGTGCCCGCTGTTGGCCACGTTCAAGGGCGCGACCTCGCGTACCGTGTACACCACAAAAGGATTGGGCCACTGTCTCTTGCCCCGGCTGTAGTCCTGGTCGGAATACAAATGAGCATTGCGCTGCGGCATGGGCGCTTGGGGCCAAGGAGTGAGCGGCGGCGCTGCAGGAGTTGTGGTTTGCGGTGCCGGATTCTGGGCCAGACTCGCCATTGCCAGAAAACCAACCAGGCACACCGCGGACAATCTGGGGAACCGGGATCTTACGTACTCAGGAGCAGACATTTCTTACTCTCCAAAAAATGACGTTGCGAGTGCCAAGCAGTTGCTGCGTTTCTTCCCTGTTACCAGTCTTTGCAGCTGGAAGGGTCGCCCGAAAGCGATTCCGGGCTGACGTTTGCGGGAGGACATAGTTGATTCAACCGCGTGAGCCGCGCGGGAATGGCATAGTATAGCTGACACATCGGTGCCACTACCGCGCGCTTTACACAGATTTACACTGCTTAACAGAAGCACATGATGCTGCTGTGAGCGCCGGAGACTCTATCAGCCGCAATATCAAAATCACGCTGGCCTATGACGGCTTCGGGTTCCGCGGATGGCAGGTGCAGCCCGGGTTGCCGACCGTGCAAGGCACGCTGGCGGAATGCATTCGGCGAATTACCGGCGAAGACGTCCTGCCGCAGGGCTCGGGCCGCACCGATTCAGGGGTTCACGCGCTGGCACAAGTGGCCTCGGTAACCCTGGAATCGCCAATACCGGAGCAAAACCTGATCGTCGCTCTAAACGACGTTTTGCCGCCAACCATTCGCGTGAACCAGGTCGAAGAGGTGGACGAAAACTTCCACGCGCGACATTCCGCCAAGGCCAAGACCTATCGCTATCGCATCTACCGCAAGGCGGTCTGTCCCCCGTTCCTGGCGAAGTACGTCTATCACGATCCCTATCCGATGGACGAGGATGCCGTCATGCGCTCATCCGAGCACGTCGTGGGCAAGCACGACTTCACCTCGTTTGCAGCGTCTGACCCGGAACGCAACGCGCGAATGGCGGAGGGTGTGAACACTGGGTGGGAAAACGAGCGGGAAATCACGAATGTGCGCACCATCCATTCCTCGCTGTGGACGCGGACCAATGAGGAACTGGTGTTCACCGTCCGCGGTGACGGCTTCCTCCACCACATGGTGCGGAACCTGGTGGGAACGTTTCTCCTTGTCGGCAAGGGCGCTTTGCAGCCCGACGACGTGGCGAAGATACTGGAAACCCACAACCGCTCGGCGGCCGGACCTACCGCACCCGCTTGCGGACTTTACCTGGTGAGCGTTGAATATTAGCGTCATGCCAACGGAAGCAGCAGTTGTAGGGAACAGCACGATCGTTACCACCAATCCCGCAACCGGTGAGGTATTGGCTGAGCTGGCTTGTTCCCGCGCGGCTGAAGTGCAGAATGCCGTGCTCCGCGCGAAGGCTGCACAGCCTGCCTGGCAGGCGAGTTCAGTAGGGGATCGTGTCGCACTGTTGCGGCGATTCCAGAAAATTCTCAGCGAGCGGCGCGACCAGCTAGCAATGCTCATCTGCCGTGAGGCTGGCAAGCCCGTGGTGGAAGCTTTGACCACGGAAATCCTGGTTATCCTCGACGCTGCCGAGTTCTGTGCACGCCACGCCCACAAGTTCCTGCGGGAGCAGCCGCTGCCCCACGGCAATCCGGTGATGAAGATGAAGCGCGGCAAACTGGTCCGCGAACCCTATGGCGTCATCGGGATCATCGCTCCCTGGAACTATCCGTTCTCCATCCCCGCGGTCGAGACTCTGAGCGCGCTGGTCACCGGAAACGCGGTGGTGCTGAAGCCATCGGAGTTCACTCCCCTCATCGCGCTCGAGTTGAGCAAACTGCTGCTGGATGCCGGGCTGCATCCCGACCTGATGCAAGTGGTTATCGGCGAAGGCCCCACCGGTGCAGCCCTCGTCGACTCGCCCATCGACAAACTCATCTTCACCGGCAGCGTGGCCACGGGGAAGCGCGTGGCTGAAGCGGCCGCGCGGCGGTTGCTGCCGGTTGTCCTCGAACTGGGTGGCAAGGACCCCATGCTCGTGTTGGAAGACGCCGACCTGGACATCGCCTCCAGCGGCGCCGTCTGGGGCGCCCTGATGAATGCTGGGCAGACCTGCCTGTCGGTCGAGCGCTGCTACGTGCACCGCAGTCTCTACGAACCGTTCCTCGAAACCTGCCGCCGGAAGATCGGCAAGCTGCGTGTCGGCAATGGCATCGATTCCGAAGTGGAGGTTGGTCCGCTGGTCAGCGAACGGCAGTTGCGCATTGTCGAAGATCAGGTGAACGACGCCGTCGCCCGGGGTGCGCGACTGCTGGCTGGCGGCAGGCGGCTGAGCGACCTTGGTCCCAGCTTCTATGCCCCCACGCTGCTGGCCGACGTGACCCACGACATGACCCTGATGCGCGAGGAGACGTTTGGTCCGGTGCTGCCGGTCGCCCCTTTCGACTCGGATGACGAGGCCATCCGCCTGGCCAACGACAGTGATTTTGGCTTGGCCGCCAGCGTCTGGACCTGCAACCGCCGACGAGGCGAAGCTATCGCCGCACAAGTTCACGCTGGGACCGTCATGGTCAACGACGTCATCTCCTGCTTCGGCATCGCTGAGGCGCCACACGGTGGTTTCAAGCTGAGCGGTATCGGCCGCACCCACGGCGAGATGGGCATGGACGAGATGGTGCAGGTGAAGCATCTGGAAGTCGATCTTCTGCCGGGAATTCCCAAACCCTGGTGGTTCGGCTACGGGCAGAAACTTCGCCAGCAGATGGACGGCTTCATCGACCTGCTGTTCGCCCGAAGCTGGGCGACGAAGTTGAAGGGCGGACTAAGGTCGGCGGGGCTTTTGCGACGCTCGAACAGGATCTAGCAAGCTGTTTTCGAAGAATGCGCTAGAATTACGCAGAGCTCACTTCCGTGATGCGATGGGCAAATCCATCTGGAAGGAGAGACTCGCGTGAACAGCGAATTTTTTCCACGAACCCAGCAGCAAGCGACGCAAAGGGTTCCCCTCTGAAACCAAGGTCAAGCGCGGCTTCAGGGTCGTGCATGGAGACAAAGAACTCTGCAAAAATTGGGTAGAAACGATGTCTGCCCATGTGGCTCCGGACGCAGATTTCACGAACTGTTGTATGGCGACCGGGCGCTTTGACGGGGTCATGCGACACCATTACAAGCGATAGACACCGAAGGGCACGGTTCCGCCGTGCCCTTAGTTCTTTGAATCAGAACTCATGGCAAAAACACGTACGACCTGTTTCAACTTGTCAGTCTTGAGATATTCCTTCCGACAGGCGATACTGCCGTCATGCCGGAAACCATGCCGACTGAGGCCCCGCAACTCCCTAAACACAAGGTCAAGTACAAGAAAGCCTTTCAGCGCGCCTGTAACGAATCCGACGTCAAGGGAAAGCTGTGCGGCGGACACCTGAAGCGCTGGTTCTACCTGGCCGACGTGCTGGAGCAGGCCTGCGGCGATGTTCGCCAGGCCTTCGGCGATCAGGCCGAAATCTACCGCTGCGAGCATTGCAAGACTCTGTACCTGGCGAGCCCGGACGAACCGCGCAACAAGAATGTCGCGGGCTTGGGCCAGCCATCCAACTTTGGCCTGACGTTGGCAAATAAGCCGGGCGACGAAAAAGAAAAGCAACAATAGGCCATTCGGCGAACGATGAGCTGCTGGCCAACAGCATTTACTCCGGCGTGCCCTCGCACTACTTCGGCATGGAGCAGATCATCGAGATCGGCCCCATGAGCGGCAGGTCGAGTGTGCAGTTCTGGCTGGAGCGTCATGCCATTCCCGCGACCGACGAACTGGTGGACCGCATTTTTCAGCGCGCCAAGAACTCCGACCGCATGCTGACCGATGCCGAGATCCTGGAGTGCGTTCTGCCCGCGGCCGGCGTGAAGTCGGAGCAGGGCGTGCAGAGTTCGCTGGCGTCTTAGGCTGGTCGTCAGCCCTCAGCCAACTATCGCTTGCCGCGCCCGCCGTATTACCATCGTGTATCTTCATGCCCTTTGGCCCTCCAGCGCGTGCCGTTCCCGGGGAAGAATTTTCGTCCAGCGAATCCCAGTCCACCCGCTCGGCCCAGCAGCAGGTGGCGCGCATCGCCGAGCTGCGGCGCGTGCATGAGGCCTTCGCTTGGTTCCGCTCGCACGCGCGCGAGCTGGAAGAGTTGCAACTCCATGTGACGGCGATTGCCGCACCGCCGTGGGGGGAAGCGGCGCGCAGCCAATGGCTGATGGCGCGCTTCGCCGAGCTGTCGCTGACGGATGTGCAGCAAGACGAGCTGGGCAACGTCTTCGGCGTGCTGCCGGGGACTGATCCTGATGCTCCCTATATCGCGCTCAGCGCGCACATCGACACGGTCTTTCCACCGGACACGGCCATCACCGTGCGTCGCGATGCGGGCAAACTGTACGGCCCTGGTATCTCCGACAATTCTTCCGGGATCATCGCCCTGCTGGCGATTGCCGGCGCCGTGAAGGCCGCCAGCCTGCCCAACCGCGCGCCGATTGTGTTGATCGGCGACGTCGGAGAGGAAGGCGAGGGCGACCTGCGCGGCATGCGGCACATTTTTCAGCAGCCCAAGTGGTCGGCCAACATCGCTTCGTTGGTCGTGCTGGATGGCGCAGGCACCGACACCATTATTGCCGAGGGCCTGGGCAGCCGGCGTTTCGAGGTCACGGTGCGCGGCCACGGTGGCCATTCGTGGAGCGACTTCGGTGTCGCCAATCCCATCGTCGCGCTGGCGCAGGTCATCGATCGCTTCACGCGCACCCCGGTGCCCGCGACCCCCAAGACGACCTACAACATCGGCATCATCAGCGGCGGCACTTCTGTGAACTCCATTCCCGAGTCGGCGACCATGCGGGTCGACACGCGTTCGGCGTCAGTAGAGGAGCTTGACCGGTTGGAGCGCGCGCTGCACGAGGCGGTAGACGCGGTCCGTCCCGAACTTACCGGACGGAAGAAGCAGGAACTGCTGACTGCCGAGGTCCGCGTCATTGGCAATCGTCCAGCGGCCGATTTGCCGGCAGAGTCGCAACTGCTCAAGGCAATTCGCGCGGTCGATGCGCAGCTGAGCAACACGGCACGCATCCAGCGGGCTTCTACCGATGCCAACATCCCGCTCTCGCTCGGGCGCCAGGCCATCGCCATCGGCGCGGGCGGCACCGGCGGCGGCGCGCATACCATTCACGAATGGTATGACCCGGCCGGACGCGACCTCGGCCTGAAGCGCATTCTGCTGCTCACCCTCACCCTCGCCGGAGTCGCCGACGAATGAAGATATTCCTGCTTTTGTTCTTGATCGCCCTCGGCGTAAATTCGTTCGCCAAAGATCCAGCTTCCACTTCTCAGCCACCCGACACCATCCTCCTCAACGGCGACATTTACACGCAGGCATCACCGGATCGTGCACAAGCCATGGCGGTGCGCTATGGGCGCATCCTCGCCGTTGGCACGAATGACGAGATCCGCAAGCTGAAACGCGGCAACACGCAGGTCGTGGATCTCGGCGGCCACTTCGTGATGCCCGGCTTCAACGATGCCCACGTGCATCTGGAGCACGCCGGCCTGGAATTGTTGAGCGTCGATCTGCGCGGTGTGCGCTCGCTGCAGGAGGTGCAACAGCGCATCGCCGCAGCCGCCAAGAATGCCCTTCCCGGCGAATGGCTGGTTGGCGGTGGCTGGGACCACACGCTGTGGGTCGAGCAGAGGCTGCCGGCACGGCAGGATATCGACGCGGTCAGCGCCGGGCACCCCGCATTCTTCAGCCGGGTGGATGGGCACATCTCCATCGGCAATACGGTCGCGCTGAAGGCGGCCGGCATCACCGCCCAGACCCCCGATCCTCCGGGCGGAAAGATCGACCATGACAGCTCCGGGCTGCCGACCGGAATCATTCGCGAAGCTCCGGCGGAGACGCTGGTGTGGACGAAGATCCCGCCGCCGACCCCGTCGCGCCTACGCTGCGCGCTCGAGTCGGCGATTGCCGACGCTGGCCGCCGGGGCATCACCTCGGCCCAGGACAATTCCAGTTGGCGGGCCTTCCTCGTCTACGAAGACCTGGAGCGCGAAGGCAAGCTGACCCTGCGCATCAGCGAATGGCTCGACTTCGACGATCCCGTCAGCCTGCTGGAGGCGCATCGCGCGCAGCATCCGGCCGGCGACCCCATGCTGCACACCGCCATGCTGAAGGGCTTCATGGATGGCTCGCTCGGTTCGCGCACCGCCGCCCTGCTGGCGCCCTATGCCGATGATCCCGGCAACGCGGGCCTGGCGCGTTACGAGCAAGGCAAGCTGAATCGCATGGCTGTCGAGCGTGCGCTGGCCGGATTTCAGATCGGATTCCACGCCATTGGTGATCGCGCCGTGCAGATGGCGCTCGATGCCTTCGCCGCCGCCGAGCAGGCTGCCAAAGGAAACGACAAGGCGCGGGATTTCCGCTTCCGCATCGAACACGACCAGGTTCTCGCGCCTCACCAGATCGACGAATACCGCAAGCTGGGCGTCATCGCTTCCATGCAGCCCAACCATTTACTCACCGACATGAATTGGGTGATGGGCCGCATCGGGCCAGAGCGCGCCAAGACCTCTTACACATGGAAGGAATTCCTCGACAACGGAGTGCGCATCGCCTTCGGGACGGACTATCCCGTCGAGCCCATCACGCCATTCCGCGGCATCTATGCCGCTGTTACCCGCCAGAATGAGGCGGGCGCTAAGTCCTATTTCCCAGAACAGAAGCTCACCATCGAGCAGGCGCTCGCCGCTTACACCACGGGTTCGGCTTACGCGCAGTTCGCCGAGAAGGAGAAGGGTACGCTGGCCCCAGGCATGCTGGCCGACTTCGTGGTGCTCGACCGCGATCTGACCAAGGTCTCCCCGCCCGAGATTCTGAAGACGACCGTCCTGCGCACCGTCGTCGGCGGGAAAACCGTGTACCAGACGCCCTGAGCCAAAATTCTGAGCTTGCTGGTTCTTGCTTTTCCCCGAGGACCTCTGGTGGTTGTCTCCGCTTGTATTTGCGGCCATTGCAAACCTTGCAGGAGGCCAGCGCCGCAGGCGCGATATTGCAGTTAGCCCAGGGCGGCTTCCGAATGAAGCAAGCCCTGGGTACGCTATCCCTGAAAATCAGAGCCCCTTAGGGGCGGCACCGGCTTCAGGGAAGCAATAGGGGTACTTCGACTCCTCGCTACGCTCGTCGCTCAGGATGACAAGCGTGAGAAAAACGGCTCCTCGCTCAGGATGACAAAAATCAGTTTTCGGTTGTCGGTTCTCAGAGGTGGAGGTTGAAGCCCGAAGGGCGACATTTGTTTGAGCCGTGGGCGTACGCCCGCGGTCACTGGGAGCAACTAAGCGAGCCGCGGAGCGGCGGCACATAACTCATCGCGAGAATTGGGGGCCGTCGACTCCTCGCTTCGCTTGTCGCCCAGGATGACAGCTTTGACGGTTTGCGATCCGACCTTAGAGTAGAGAAAGCCGCCGGAATTCATCGCGCACGATGCCGTAGCATTCGCAGGCCGTGGCCTCAAGTTCTGCGCGGTTCGTGATGGTGACCACGCCGCGTGAATAGTCGACGAGTCCGGCACGCTGCAACAGTCCTGCGGCCAGGGTCACGGTGGAGCGCGGCGCACCCATCATCTGCCCGAGAAGATCATGGGTCGGGCGGAGCTGGTCCGATTCCATCCGGTCGCGGCACGTCAAGAGCCAGCGCGCCATCCGCTCTTCAATATTGTGCAAGCGGACGGCTGTTTGCGCCGTCTGTACTAGGAAGCCCTGCACGTATCTCTGCAGGACGCGCCGTAACTCGCCAGGGCGCTCAAATTCTTCTTTCAAGATGTCTGCCTCGATGCGGAAACCTGAGCCGGCGATCTGAATGAAGGTGCGTCCCGGCCCTTGGCCCGCACCAAGTAAGGATGGGAAGGCCGACTACGCCATCAATGCCGATCACGCCGAGTTCGACCGTGTTCCCGTCATTCACCGTCGCCACCACCGAGGCGATGCCCTCTTCCAGGAAGTAGCCGTAATCGGATTTTCCGTCCAGCAATGTGGTCTGCTGAGGCAACGTTATGGGTGAGAGGTGAGGGCTGAGCCGATTGATTTCCCCCGCAGGCAGGGATGCAAGGACACGATTCCGCTAAGGCTGCTGCTTCATAGTGCTGGCTCCATGGGCATAAAAACGCCGCATCGAGATGCGCAAATGAGCCAGCCCCTTGGCCGGGAAACGTGCGAATGAGGATGTAATTGAATTGTAGGCTTTAAATGGGCGCTGCGTATGTTCAGTGTTAGACAAGGGCTGTGTCTGGTGCGTGCATCAACACACGATGGCACCGCGCGGTTTGCCGGACGTCCGTGACCCGTTCTGAATCAGTCCCGTTAAGCGGGACGGCTCAGGTTAGCCAGCGCGACCCGGGATCCCCGACCCGCGCCGTTTTGCGCGGGTTGGGGCAGGGAAGCGCTAGGTGCGTGGGCCAAATCTACCCGAGCCCCTTCGTGGGCTTCTACTGCGTTCGGCTACCGCCTCACTTCGCTCAGGATGGCAGACCCAAATCAGTCGTCGCGCAGGAGTACAGCCTACGAGGCACGTCACGCGGTGACGTGACGGCCTGCACTGACATGCGCGACGAAATCATTACACTGGCGATGTAGGGCTCAGTGTCTCTATCGCCCGCCGAGTGAGGAAGCGGCGCACGCGAGCAGCGAGATCTTTGAAATTCCGACTGCGGTACACAAGAATCGCGACGGAGGCGCCATGGGTTTCTCTTAGACGTCGAATGCCGATCGTGGGGGCTTTGCTGCGATGCAAACCTTGTATAATCAAGAGTATGCGTTAAGTGCTTGCGCATAGCGACTTTACCGGCGAGATCTCTCTAAACCATTGATTCCAAAGAATCGGTGAGGGGGCAGGGAAGGGGGCGCGCCGTTATTCCCAGCCCTTCATGCTTAATGCAGGATGATGCCTGACCCGCAAAGCTCTCGCGTAACAGCGGTGACGGCGCGACCGCGGAAAAGACTCGCTGCTTGCGCTGCGAATTGGCCACTCGTATTCGCCGCTGGTAACGAAACACCGCGCGTGCGCGTCTAATGGCCTGAGAACCCCCAGTGATTCCCCTCACAATTGGAGCCGTGACCTACGGCAACGTATAATTTCCATTTGGCTTTTGGGTCGGAGGACATTTGATGGATCGGCAAGTTTCAGGTTTCAGGCAGCGTATGAACAGCAAGCGCTTTGCCTCAACCTTGGTGGTCCTGGCGACATTGACGCTAGGCATTCTGATTGGCACCGTCGTTTCGGCGGGCGTGAAAGGCAAGGAGAAGAACTCCTCTTCCGACGCCACGCCGCTCACCATTCCCAACCCCGTGCAGATGTCGAACCAGTTCTCGCAGATTGCTCGCCAACTCGAGCCGTCGGTGGTGAACATCAATACGGAATCGACGATCAAGAACCCGCACGGCGGCCGCCGCATGGGCCCTCCGGGACCGGACGAAGGTCCGGGCGGAGGCGATGAAGACAATCCTTTCCAGGACTTCTTTAACCGCTTCTTCGGCGGACAACCCGGCCAGGGCGGCCAAGGCGGACCGGACGGCGGTATGGGCGACATGCGCGAGCGCTCGCTCGGCTCTGGCGTCATCGTTGACTCCAAGGGCTATATCGTTACCAACAACCACGTCGTCGACAAGGCCGACCGCATTCGCGTGAAGCTGATGAACGATCCCGCGACCGTGACCTACGACGCCACCGTTATCGGTGTGGACAAGGAAACCGACCTGGCGGTGATTAAGATCGACGCGAAGAAGCCGCTTCCGGCTGCCAAGCTGGGCAATTCCGAGAGCATGAGCGTCGGCGACTGGGTTCTGGCGATCGGCAGCCCATTTGGTCTCGAGGAAACGGTTACCGCGGGTATCGTTTCGGCCAAGGGCCGAAACATCGTTCCGGGCCGTCAGTTTGAATCGTTCATCCAGACCGATGCGGCCATCAATCCCGGCAACTCGGGCGGTCCGCTGGTCAACATGAACGGTGAAGTGATTGGCATCAATACCGCGATTTTCACCAGTGGCGGCGGATATCAGGGCGTGGGCTTTGCTATGCCGTCGAACACCGTGGTCTCGGTGTACAACCAGCTGATCGGGCCGGAGCACAAGGTCTCGCGCGGGTCGATCGGAGTTGAGTTCAACGCCGTTCCGAATCCGGCGGTGCAGCGGGTTTACGGCGTCAGCAGCGGCGTAACCATCGCCAATGTCACTCCCAATGGTCCGGCCGACAAGGCTGGGCTCAAGACAGGCGACACGATCACGGCGGTCAACGGTAAGGAAGTGAAGACCGGTGACGAACTGGTGGCTGAGATTTCCGCGCTGAAGCCAGGCACCACGGCCAAACTGGGCTACGTCCGTGGCGGAAAGAACATGACCGTCGACGTGACCATTGCCGACCGCTCGAAGCTGTTTGCCAGCCGTCTGGGCGAGCAGGAGGAAGGCGGACAGGAGGCCAAGCCGCAGGAGAGCAAGTTCGGCGTGACCGTCCGCGGCATCACTCAAGACCTGGCTGACCGTTACAAGTTCCCCGACACCAAGGGCGTGATCGTGCAAGACGTGAAGCCCGGCGGATTTGCCGACAATGTGGGCCTGGGCCGGGGCGATGTGATCCTGGAAATCAACCGGCAGCCGGTCAACAGTGAGGCCGACTTCCGCAAGCTGGAATCGCAGATGAAGAACGGCCAGGATGTGGTGTTCTTAGTGCGTCCACGCGGACAGCGCGACAATACGACGGTCTTCATGGGCGGCTCGCTGGAATAGCAAAAGAGTACTCCGGCGGTATCGAAAAAGTTAACAAGTAAGCAAACTTCTCAGCAGCGCTTGGATCGAAGTGCATAGACGTTCCAAGCGCCGCTGCTGTTTCATTTTGGGAACGTGGCGTCGTTTTCTTGTTTCCCTTCCGTGAATGCTTCATTACAATTGGGGCGTTATTCAGGAATTCATACTTGGTTGAGGCATTGCTTTTGGGTAATCGTCGATTTCAATTCGCGGGTTTGTTCTGTCTCACTTTGCTGATGGTTAACATGACATCGGCAACTACAACTTCGAGTTCCAAGCAGTCTTCCTCGACATCGACCGTTAAACACGCCTCCTCGACGCACTCGTCCTCCAAGAAGCATTCCAGCAAGCACAGCAGCAAGACGGTTGCGCATTCGCATGCGCAGCATGGCATCGACGCCGAGCGCACGCTAGCGATCCAGAGCGCGCTTATCCGCGAGCACTACTTGACCGGCGAGCCGACCGGACTTTGGGACCAGCAAACCAAAGACGCGCTGACCAAGTTCCAGGCCGACAATGGCTGGCAGACCAAGATCATGCCGGATTCGCGGGCGCTCATCAAGCTAGGTCTCGGTCCTGACCACAAGGGCCTGCTGAATCCCGAAACCGCCAATATTCCTTCGCCCCACGAGCTTGGGGTCGACAGCGGAGCCCATCCGGGAGGCGCGGCCGACCAGCAATAAGTTCGAGATTTTTCTGTAAGAAGCAAGGCGCGGCGCGACCCGCGCCTTTTGTATTTCCCGGTGAAGTCAGTGTGCTAATCTCATCCCGCTGTTCATCACGTTCGAGAGGCAAACATGAGCCAGCAAGAGCACAACTTTCAGATGGATTACATCGAGTTTCCCGCCACCGACATCGAGGCGACCAAGCGCTTCTATCATCAAGTCTTCGGCTGGGATTTTCAGGATTGGGGCCCTGGTTACACCAGCTTCCACGACGGCCGACTTGGCGGCGGATTCAACAGCGAGTCGCAACCCGCCGGCGCCGATGGCGTCAAGACGCGCGGTGTCCTGGTCGTGCTCTACGCCAAAGCGCTGGACGAAACCGCCAGGAAGGTAAAAGAAGCCGGCGGCAAAATTGTCCGCGAGATCTTCGAGTTTCCCGGCGGCAAGCGCTTCCACTTCGCCGATCCGAACGGCAACGAGTTGGCAGTCTGGAGCGAGTAGTTAATGCAGATTGCCGCGCCGCAAACGGTCACATCGCCTGGCGGCAGCACACGTCTCAACGCCTTGCTGGTCCGCAGCATCGCGGTCGGCGCGCTGGGCGGCTTGCTGTTCGGCTTCGACACCGCCGTGATCGCCGGCACCACGCAACAGCTCACGCAGGTCTTTGCCCTCAGCGCCAAGGAGTTGGGCTTTACCGTCTCCATCGCGTTGCTGGGAACCATCATCGGCGCGATGTGCTCGGGCATTCTTGGCGACCGGCTTGGCGGACGCGAAAGCCTGCGTATCCTAGCCGGCTGCTACATCATTTCCGCTCTCGGCTGCGCCTTCGCGTGGAACTGGCCGTCGCTGCTGGTGTTCCGCTTCATCGGTGGACTGGGAATTGGCGGCTCTTCCGTTCTTGGTCCGGTCTATATCGCCGAAATCGCGCCAGCGCGCTGGCGCGGCCTGCTGGTCGGCTCGTTCCAGATCAACATCGTGGTCGGAATCCTGGTTGCGTATCTCAGTAACTACCTCATCGGTCTCGGCGGCTTTGGCATGAACGAGTGGCGCTGGCAGCTCGGAATCGCGGCCGCGCCTGCCGTGCTGTTCCTGATCATGCTGTTTGGCATTCCGCGCAGCGCGCGCTGGCTGGTTACCCAATACCGCATACCGGAAGCGCGCCAGGTGCTGGAGAAGTTCAGGTCGGACGCTCCGCAGGCCGAGTTGGACGAGATCGTCGCTTCGGTACACGTCGAAGACGCGCCGCACTCCGAGCCGCTCTTCCAGCGCAGGTATTGGCTGCCCATCTACCTAGCCTTCACGGTTGCCGCCTTCAACCAGCTCGCCGGGATCAACGCCATCCTGTATTACCTGAACTACATCTTCGCCATGGCGGGCTTCAGCAAGGTCTCGGGCGACATCCAGGCGGTCGCCGTTGGCGCCATGAACCTGCTGGCTACGCTACTCGGCATGTCGCTCATCGACAAGCTCGGCCGCAAGACGCTGCTGCTCGTCGGCGCGGTCGGCATGACATTCTGCCTGTCCGGCGTCGCGATAGTGTTCTTCACCCACCAGCACCAGGAGCTGCTGGTGTGGCTGCTGGTGATCTACATCGGGTTCTTCGCCATCTCGCAGGGCGCGGTCATTTGGGTGTACCTCAGCGAAGTGTTTCCCAACCGTGTCCGCTCCAAGGGACAAAGCCTGGGCAGCTCGACCCACTGGATCATGAACTTCATCATCTCGCTAATCTTTCCCTATTTCGCGATGAAGTTCGGCGGCGGCTATCCGTTCGTGTTCTTCGCCGTAATGATGGCGCTGATGTTCTTCGTCGTGCTGTTCACCTTCCCTGAGACCAAGGGGGTCACGCTGGAGCAGATGCAGCACAAACTGGGTATCGAGTACTAGTTGACGGTATCCGCGAATTGAACTTGAAGTCCCAGTTGCGCAATCACTGGCCCAGGCATCAAATTGTCTCGAGGGGTTGATATGGGACATACGACCGCAACGCCAACCCGTAGTTTTGGGTTCTTCCTGAATGGAGAATGGCACGTGCGAGGACGCGAGGCTGTGGTCATCTCGCCCTATGACCACCGAATCCTGGCTGTCCTGTCCGAGGCTGGCCGAAACGATGTCGAGGCGGCCATCGAGTCAGCCGTGAGTGCGTTCGCCGTGACCCGTAGGATGTCGTCGCAGCAGCGAGCCAGCGTTCTCCTCAAGATTGTCGAAGGCATTACGGCCCGCCGCGAGGAGTTTGCCCGTACCATCTGCCAGGAAGCCGCCAAGCCCATCAAGACCGCGCGCATCGAGGTAGACCGCGCCATCAATACCTTCCAGATCGCAGCAGAAGAGAGCACACGCATTTACGGTGAGTATCTCCCGCTCGACACCCTGGAATCGACTGCCGGGCGCTGGGGCCTGGTGCGCCGATTTCCGCTCGGCCCAGTCTTCGCCATTACCCCATTCAATTTCCCGCTGAATCTGGTGGCGCACAAGGTCGCCCCAGCCATCGCCGCTGGTTGTCCAATCATTCTGAAGCCCGCTCCGCAAACGCCGATTTCGTCGTTGTTGCTGGCCGAAGTGGTGCAGGAAACCGAATGGCCGCAAGGCGCATTGGCAGTTATGCCGCTCTCCAACGACGACGCTGCAGTCCTGGTCGCCGACGACCGCATCAAGCTGCTGACCTTTACCGGAAGCGCCGCGGTTGGATGGCAACTGAAGAGCCAAGCGGGCAAGAAGCGGGTCACGTTGGAGCTTGGCGGCAATGCTGCCGTGATCGTGCACAGTGATGCCGACCTGACCTACGCGGCCCACCGTTGCGTGGCTGGCGGGTTTTCCTATGCGGGGCAGACCTGTATCTCAGTGCAGCGCGTCCTGGTTCACCGACCGGTGTTCGACCAGTTCTCGGATTTGCTGGTGCAGGGCGTCCGCAAGTTGAAGGTCGGCGATCCGATGGACGAGAGGACGGACATCCCACCGCTCATCCGCGAACAGGACGCCACTCGCGTCATGCAATGGATCGAAGAAGCGGTGCAGGCAGGCGCCAGATTGCTATGCGGCGGCAAGCGACATGGCTCAGCGGTTGAGCCGACCGTGCTCACCGGGACATCGCCGGAAATGCGCGTCAACTACGCGGAGATTTTCGGCCCCGTCGTGACGGTTGAGCCGTATGACGAATTTGGCGAGGCGATCCATCAGGTCAACCACTCCGTATATGGACTGCAAGCCGGAGTGCTGACCCGCGATGCCGTGCTTATCCACACGGCGTTCGAAGAGCTCGAGGTCGGCGGCTTGATCGTGGGCGACGTTCCGAGCTTCCGTGTCGACCAAATGCCTTACGGCGGCGTGAAGGATTCGGGCCTCGGCCGTGAAGGGCTGCGCTACTCCATCGAAGACATGACGGAACGGAAGTTAATGGTGATGGCGCTGCGCTGAGCAAGGCAGTTTCGAGTTTCCAGTTTCGAGTTGCAACTTCCAGGTTTGAGACTTGGAAAAGTGAGTGAATCGGGGCGAGTACGCAATGCGGTGCAGCCCGTTCTGACTGGAAACTCGAAACTGACTCTACGGCTGGCTGCCGCCCGCGGTGCTTTGCAGGCTCATGTCCGTTGGCTCATTCGCCTCTGACCAGCTCTGGATGGTTCCGTCGGCACGGCTGGAATACTTCTCAAACACCACCACGTGCAAGACCGGCTGGCGCTCCTCGATGGGATCGACCAGACCCGACTCTTTTAGCGGCAGAAGGTAGGTTTGCATCCAGGCGTACTGCTCGCTGGTAAGACCTCGGCGCGACAGGTCAAAGGTGACGCCGGTCAGGTGCGTGGAAGCTGTGTCGCCCCATTCCGGAGCGGCGAAGCGGTTGTGACGCCTGAGCCGGTGCTGCTGCTCGACTGTGCGCACCAGCGAGTTGACCTGAATTGGCGTGTGGAACTGGGTGTAAAAGGCTTGGCTGAAATCCTCGAGGAAATCGCGGGTCCAAGGGCGGCAATAGCGGCGATTGTCCTGCAGATCGGCAGCGATCTTGAGCGCGTCGGTTTCGCTGACCGGCACCAAGTCCTGAGCGAGTTCAAGCCGCATGAGTTCCGTGTCATCAAAGATGCGCGGCAACTGCTGCCGGTTCAGCTCCTGGTTTTGCTGCACCAGCAGATCATGCGAACCCGGAAACATGGGGTTCCATTTGCTCAGGCGCCAGTGGAAACGAGAGGAAATTGCTGTGGAATGACGGGTGCGGTGAGCCTTCGTCGCAGTATGGATGATGCCGAAAGCGGGAGCACTGACCAAGAGTAAAGCTGCGCTGAGCCAAAGCGCAGAAAGACGTCGAAAAGGCCCAGGGCGACTCGACGAATTGGCGCGGGAGATTGGGGACAATAGCGCAGCCATAACGGACGTTGGTATCCCTTATGAATTACTCATTACAACACAGAAACGGCCCTCAAACCAAGCACTTTGAGCGGCGTGAATTAGCTCGAAAGTGGGATGCCGGATACAGACCCTGTGCTTGCTCGCCGCGGAAGCAGTTCAGTGACGCTACTCGCGCGCACTATGCCTGAAGAACTCACGTCCGCCATCGTCTGAGGCGGGCCGGCAGCAGGCTTGCGACAGTCGAAACGCGCCAACAGTTCATGAAGCTGATGCGCCATGTGCTGCACGGTCGCCGCCGACTCCTGGGTCTGCACCACTCCCGAGGCCCCGGAATGCGCCGCCTCAGCCACGGCCGAGATGCTCTTGCTGATAGCGCCGCCTCCTTTGGCCGCTTCCGCCAGCTTCCGTGTGATCTCGCCGGTGGTTACACTCGCGAGTGGCCCGGAATCCGCCCCGTCAGGCAGAGGGGCGCCGTGGCACAGAGCTTCCAGTTGACGCAACACACAGGAAAAATCGCCGGTGTCTTCGTGGCCGTCGCGCTGGATGGCGTTCAGCCGGGCGCGCGTGGCGTCGGTCATCGCCAGCAGCGCGCCGGTAAGCGCTGGGTGCAACTGCAGCTTGCCGTCCCGCAACCGGCACAGCAGGTTCTCGCCGGCGTGTGCCAGCGACTCCAGCCGGGGAAAACTCAATGCGGCGCTGTTGCCCTTGAGGGTATGTAAGGCACGGAACGCCGCGTCCAGCAGCGTGCGGGATGCCGGATCGCGCTCCAGTTCCACCAGGTCCCGATCCAGCAGGTCAAGGCACTCGTTGCTCTCGACCAGGAACTCTTGGACGATCTCTTCCATGCCATCTGTTGCTGCGGACATAGGCATTCCCTGGCGATGGCCGATCCGCTAATCCAGATGTTGGCGGCTGGACACGAAATCCACGGAACTCCGTGCAAGAAAATCACCAGCAAGATAAGAGGAAACTAATTAAAGCCTACTGAGGGAGGGGAAAAACGACTACGCAACACTTTCCGAAGGACCACGATAGATAAGTTCCGTGATGGTGCAGTCGTCGGTCAGAGGTGTATTGCCGCGAAAAGCTGTGACAGCATCTTCGATGGCTGCGAAGCCCCGATGGCAGCAGCCCTCCAGACGGTCGTTCCCGAAGAATTCTCCGGCTGCATCCTCGGCTTCCGTCACCCCATCGGTCACCAGCAACAGCCGGTCGCCGGGTTTTAGTTGCAGGCGGTTGACCTGGAATTCCACCCCGGGGACCAAGCCTACCGGCAGGTTGCCTTCCTCAAGCTTGGTGACGGTGCTGCCAGAGACCAGCAACGGAGGAACGTGGCCGCAATTAATCAGCTCCAGCTCACCGTTGCCCTGCAGGCGTGCGATGGCCAGGGTAGCGTACTTCTGCCCTCCTACCTTCTCGCATAGGAAGCGGTTGACGGCGGCAATCATCTCCGGCATTGACGAGTCGCGCGCCAGTTGCGAATAGAGCATGCCCTGCAGGATGGACGCCACCACCGCCGCCGAAACACCTTTGCCGGAGACGTCGGCAACGATCAGCGACAGTCCGTTTTCGGTATACACGAGGTCGAAGAAATCTCCCCCGATGTCCTTGCAGGCATAGCTGACGGCGTTGACTTTGGCATAAGGCACATCGGGCACGGTCACGGTCATCAAGCGCTGCTGAATTTCCGCGGCGATGGCCAGTTCCTGGCGATAGCGTTTGGCGGCGTCTTCGGCCTGCACTAAAGCGGCGTTCTCCACCAGCGTCGCCGCGCCATTGGCGATGGTGCGCAGGATGTCGTGGCTTACCGTTGACAGCTTGCCCGAGAGGAAGTGCGCGTCGAGGTACAGCACTCCCTGCACGTTGGGTTCTCCTGGCTTGGTTTCATCCTTGACCTTTTCCTGGATGACGGTCTTGCGCAGGGGAATGCAGATGACGCTGTGCAGGTTGTGGGCGACGATGCTCTCGCGGCCGGCCAGCTTGCCCGTATCGTCGGTGTCGGTAACCAGGAATTCCGAATTGCTGTTGGCTGCATCGCGGAGAACCGATCGGGAGATGTTGCTGTCGTCGTCGATCCTCTCGCCGTTCTTGTCGCGCCCGGCCGCCAGATGGAGTTCGCCGTCGGGCTGCCGCAGGAAGACGAAGCCGCGTTCCGCGTGGGTCAACCGCAAAGCGGCCTCGAGCAAGGTATGCAGGACATCATCCAGAACGCCGCTGGTATTGAGCTTGCGTGCCGCCTCCAGGAATACGTTGAGCATCTCGAGGTCGGAGCCGGCTCCGCTCGCCGGCTTCCAGGTGGAAAACTGGCTCAAGAACTGCTGCGCCGCGCTGGAGGGAGACCGGTCCGGGCTGAACAGGGTATAGGCAGAGCCCTGTACCCCGAATTCCACCCGGTCATTGCGCGCCAGTTTGCGGCGATTGACGCGCTCCCCGTTGACAAAGGTGCCGTGCCGGCTGCCCTGGTCGACGATGTACGTTCCATCGGTCTCGCGCACGAACTGAGCATGCTCGCGCGACACCCGTGGATCGGCCATGACCAGGTCGCGATCGGTACGGCGGCCGATGGTGAACGGGAAGTGATCGAGCACGAGGGTGCGCCGGTCGGTGCCTTCCACCACCACGAGGACCATGGGGTCGTTGGTGGAGGACGCATCCATCTTGCGCAACCACATGCCGGTAGCACCCATCAGGGACTCTCCTCCTCAGCGCCGCGGGATTGCAGAATGAGCGGGTTGCTTAAGAATATAGCGTAAGGGACAATGCGGTATCCACTTATTCGCGGGTGCCGCCGGACAACCATCCTTGTCGACGGCCCTCAATTCCGCAGAGTTTCGCAACCCTAGTCTGGCTGTCGTACACTGTTTTGCCGTGTTGAATCACTAGTCTGCGCTTGCGCAACCCTTACCAAGGAGCTCTTAGTGAAATCGCGAATCTCAACCGTTCTGGTGGTGACCGCCACAATCTTGCTGCTGCAGCAACTGGCCACGGCGCAGATGCCGATGCAACCGGTGCCGTTCTCGGCCGATATGCAGTTTAGCTCTACTCATGCCGCTAGCGACAACATGCCTCGCGAAATAAAGGGCAAGCTCTACTTCGGTAGCGGGCACATGCGTATGGACATACAGGGCGGCCCCCGCGGCGGCTCTATCGTTATTACCGACTTCAAGACCCAGACCACCGACATCATCATGCCGGAGCAGCGCATGTACATGGAACATAAGGCCAGCGCTATGCCCGGACGCGGCGGTCCCGGCATGGCGGACATCAAACCGCTGGCCGACCCTAACAATCCGTGCGCGCACCAGGACGGCATGACCTGTAAAAAGGTCGGGGTGGAACAGGTCGATGAGCGCACTTGCGATCACTGGCAGATCACGGACAAGAACGGCAAAGTTTCGAACGTGTGGGTCGACGAGAAGCTGCATTTTCCCATCAAGACCGTCTCCGAAGACTCCACTTGGGAACTGACGGGCATCATTGAAGGCGAGCCCAGCGCCAGCCTGTTCGTGGTCCCACTCAACTACCACAAGATGGACCTGGGCGGCGTGATGAACACGGGACGTCCGCCAGAGCAGTAACTTCATCGAACCAGTGTCAAGCGACGGACGCTCGTCCGCTGCCACTTGTCTTTCCGAAGTCCGCGACCGGCCTACTATTCCCAACAAGGCTACTTCTCAAACCGGCCGCCGACGGCCGGCACCGGCTGCTCCTGCGAAGTTTGCTCAGATTCGATCCGCTTGGACGGAGCGTCGCCCAGCAGGAAGGTGAGCACCGCGTCGTTGAATTCTGCCGGCACCTCTTCATAAGGGAGATGACCGACGCCTTCCATGACCAACAGGGTGCTGTCCTTTAGCCGGCGATGCAGTTCGGGCGCGGAAGATGGATAGACTGCACGGTCGCGCGAACCCCAAAGCAGCAGCGTAGGTATCCCATCGATCGCCGGCACGGAATTCTCGATTTGAACGAGGTCGCATTTCCACGACCGGACAACGCGCAGCAGGTGAACGAAGCTGCCAACCGGCTGCAGTCCCGCTCGATAGCCTACGACCGTTCCAGGAGAAATCCTTCGGGCATCGCCGTACAGTTTTCGGAGATATAAAGCTGTAAGGAAATGCAGCCGGGGCAGGACGTGCAGCACGCAGAAGCCGCCGCCTGCTGTGCCCAGCACGGAGGTCAACCACTTTCCATAACTCGACCAGGAGTTGATGGGCGACACCAGCACCATTTTCCGAACGCGGTGCGGGAGGTTGCGTTGCGCTAACAAGCCGGCCAGAACCATGGTCAGACCGCCGCCGCGCGATGAGGCGACAATATCCGCTTGCTCGATCTGCAAATGGTCCATGAAGCGAAGCACGGCTTCCGCGTCGCCAACTAGGGCACATTCCGGGGTGTCCGTGCGCTGGGAGAAGCCACAGCCCGGCAAATCAATGGCATAGACCGAAAAATGCTGTGCCAGACCCGCAACGTTGAAGCGCCAGGAAAATGAATACCCCATGAAGCCGTGGATGAGCAGCAGAGCAGGCCCCGATCCGGCGAACCAGTAGCGCCAGGTTACTCCTTCGATGGTTGCGGTGCGCTCCTCAGCCCCCGGAATACGGGCAATCTCCGGAACCTCGGGAATTGGCGAACCTGGGTTTTGATCTTGCATCTCCTGTGCAACCAAACGTGTGGCTCGCGAATCAGATTGATTGATATCGCCTCTGTCGCTTCTGCGGGGAGCCCAAGAAGCCCCCCCTTTTTTAATTCCGTAACAATTCTAGTCTTTGGCGCTTGCTAACGCAGCGACGTTGACACTGTTTCGGCCCAATCCGGGACGCTGCGGCTCGTTGCTTCCGGTTCGACCTTAAAGTTCTGAACCACACTGCGATACAGCCAAATTGCGGAGAGTGCAGCTCCCAGCAGCAGCACACTTCCCATCGCAGCCTGCTGCAGCATCACTTTTCCCAGGCCGAAGAGACACAGGTAAACCATGGCGCAGCCCAGCGCCCACGCGCGCAGATTGCTGCCGAGGTCGCGATGCGGCGCAACCTCGGGTGCGAGGGCCGCGATTCGCTTCCATCCGCGAATGTCCGGCCGTACGTTGCGATAAAAGCGCGCCAACACTTCGTCCGGCTCGGGCCTGGTGAGCAGCGTGACCGTCAGCCACGCAATGCTCGTCACGATAGTTGTCACTAAGGCGCTCTTGGCGAACACCAGCGAGCTGTTTCCACTGAACGGCTGCCAGCGGGTCAGCAACACGGTCACGGTCAGAGAGCAGGCCATCGCCGAAATCTCGCTCCAGGCGTTAATCCGCCACCAGTACCAACGCAGGATGTACACCGCGCCGGTGCCGGCGCCAATCTGCATCACCACTTGCCATCCCGACGCAATGGAGCCAAGCTGCACCGAAACCCACGCTGCGACAATCACCAACAGCACCGTACATAACCGCGACACCAGGACGTAGTGCTGCTCTGACGCCTGCCGCTTCACAAAGCGACGGTAGAAATCATTCACCAGGTACGACGCTCCCCAATTCAGTTGTGTGGCGATGGTGGACATGAATGCCGCCAGAAATCCTGCTATCGCGAGACCGCGATAATGGTGCGGCAAATGCGTGTTCAGTACCATCATGTAACCGGTTTCGGGATGCTGAAGCCCCGGATACAACACGATCACCGCCAGGCCGGTGATGATCCATGGCCACGGACGGATGGCATAGTGGGCGATGTTGAACCACAGCACCGACAGCAGACCCTGCTTTTCGTCGCGCGCGCTGAAGATTCGCTGCGCGATGTAGCCGCCGCCGCCGGGTTCCGCGCCCGGATACCAGAAAGCCCACCACTGGATCGCGATGAAGACCAGGAAGCCCGCCACCGGGACCATCCAGGGCGGCTCGCCGGTAAGGCCGCGCGAGAAGTCGGGGAAGAAGCCAAGCGGATTCGCCGCGATCGGCCCCGCACTCGCTTGTATTCGGCGCAGAGTGGCGAGCATGGCACTCATGCCGCCGCACGCCACGACCGCGAAATACGCCACGCCGATCACGATCGACATCTTCAGCACGAACTGGAAGAGGTCAGTCCACAGCACGCCCCAAAGTCCGCCCAGTGCGACGTAGAGGCCGGTGAAGGGAATCAGGAAGAAGACGCAGATGGCCAGTGCCGCGCCGTCGTTGCCGCTCCACACCGAGCCGAAATGCGTACTCATGAAGCCGCTGATGTTGCTCAGCATCGGAGTGCCCGCCAGCGTGGTGCCGACAATGCTGGTCATCGCCTTGGTTACCCAGCCAAGAATGACGCAGTTCATCAAGAGCCCAAGATAGATGGCGCGAAAGCCGCGTAAAAACGCCGCCGGCTTGCCGGAGTAGCGGATCTCGGCGAACTGCACGTCGGTCAGCAGGCCGGAGCGGCGCCACAGCCGGGCGAAGAGGAAGACCGTCATCATGCCCGACAACAGGAAGCCCCACCACAGCCAGTTGCCCGAGATGCCCTGCGTGTACACCAGGCCGGTCACAACCAGCGGCGTGTCGGCGGCGAAGGTGGTGGCCACCATCGAGGTGCCGGCCAGCCACCAGTTCACGTTGCGACCGGAGACGAAGTAGTCGTCCATGCTGCGGCTGGAGCGCCGGCGAAACCACAGGCCCACGACCAGAGTGATCGCCAGGTAACCGACAATGGCCGACCAGTCGAGAAGGGTGAAGCTCATTTTCCGAACTGTACCTTCACCGTCTTGATCTCATAGGGGTTTGTCGGCACAGCCAGCGCGGCGCCCGTTGGGTCCAGCCTCAGCGGTGCCTGTACAACCTCCATCAGGTCGGTCTCCGACGCCGCGCTCGCAGCTTGCGGCAGTTGCAGGTGGATGTCGCGCTTCTTCCCCGCCCACTCGTAGAAGCGCACGATGAGGCCGCCGCCCTCAGCGGCTTGCTTCACCGCCGTAATGACCACGTTGTCCTCCGCCGTCGCGAAGAATGACTTCTCCGGCGGGAGCGGTCCGGGGTGCTGCGCGGTCGTCTGCGTCAGCAGCGGATAATTCAGCTCGTAGCCCTGACGCACAGTCATCGCCTCACGCCAGGTGCCGCCGTGCGGATACAGCGAGTAGGTGAACTCGTGCTGCCCCTGATCGGCCTCGGGATCGGGCCAAGTGGGCGAACGCAGCAGCGACAGCCGCAGCACGTTGTCCCGAGCGTCGTAGCCGTACTTGCTGTCGTTGAGCAGGCTGAAGCCGTGGGTCGCGTCGGAGATGTCGGCCCAGCGCAGGGCCGGCACCTCGAACTGCGCTTGTTCGGCGGGCGTGGTGCGCGTGGTCGGCCGTTCGATGCTGCCGTAGGGGATCTCGTAAGTGGCCTTGTCGCTGCGAGCGCTGAGCGGGAAGGCGACCTTCAGCAGGATGTGCTGCTCGTGCCAGTCGGGCTGCATGTGGACGTCGACCCGCGGCACGCCGGGATACATGGTGATGTCCTGCACGAAGCTTGATTTCTGGAAGCGATGCCTTACGCGGATGACGGCACGCAGCGGCGTGTTCTCCACCAGCTTCACCTCGTCGGCCTGCATCAGGTCGGTGTGCTGCTTGACGAAGTCAGCATCGATGTTCCACGCGTCCCACTTCTTGGGCCTGTCCACGAAGGCTTGCAGCAGGTTGCCGCAGGGTTCACCGTCGGGCGACGCTGCAGGCGAACCTTCGCTCTGCACCGGCAGCGCAAGCGATTCGGTGTTGCTGCGCTTGTCGAACAGGCTGGTGATGCAGCCGGTCTTGGGATCAACCTTCAGGCGGACGAATTCGTTTTCCAGAGACGTGTCAGTGGCGGAGAGAGAATCGGGTCTGACTGGGTTGACTGTTGTAGCAGCGTCTTGGGTCAGGCTGATCAGTTGATAGCCCATCGGCGGGACGCCGGACGCCATGAGGCGAAGCCGCATACGCCCGGTCTGCGGATCGGAGCTAACAACCTCCAGCGGAACCCGAGTACCTTTGGCGTCAAGTGCAGCAACTCCGTTTTGTGAGACAGGTAGCTGTACTTCCACCTCGACTTCTGCCGTCCTCGCCCACGACAACGGATTGAACACCAGCACGCTGGGGTAGTCCGACTTCACCCGCGAGGCGATGTCGTTCAGTCCCGCGCTAATCATGTCGCGGTCAATGCGCGAGGCCACGGCGTAGCGGCGCGCCGCGTCAACGTAGTTGATGTGAATGCCCGAGCCCGGCAGGATGTCGTGGAACTGGTTGAACAGGATGTCCTTCCAGGCGGTGTCGAAGTTCTGCTGCGGCCAGGCCGCGCCGAACAGAGTATCGATGGAGACGACCTTCTCAGCGTTCAGCACTAGTTCTTCGTTCTCGCGGTTGCCCCGCTTCTCCTCCGACTGCGAAGTCTGCACGCCGCGGTGATATTGGAAGTAGAGTTCGCCGTCCCAGGTGGGAATCGTCAACTCGCTCTTCCTCTTCTCCAGGTCGTCAAAATACTGGGTGGCGGTGGAGACGTTCAGCTCCGGATAGACCAGGTCGCTCTTCTGCCAGCGGAGGGCGGTGTCGAGGTCCACGCGCGTCGGGCCGCCGCCGTGGTCGCCGACGCCGTACAGATACATCATGTCGAGGCCGTCATCTGGCGCTTTGTTAGTCCCGCCGTTGTACCGCCACATCACCGGGCCGTAGGTGGCCGCGTCGCGCGCCATCTTCTGGGGGTCGATCGGATTGGCGTAGTCGCTGGGGAAGTAGGTCAGCAGGCGGCTGCCGTCGGGCGCCTGCCACCAGAACAGGCGGTAGGGAAACTTGGTGAACTCCGACGCCCATAGCAGCTTCTGGGTGACGAAGTAGTCGATGCCCGAGCGCTTGTAAATTTGTGGCAGCTGCCAGTTGTAGCCGAACGAGTCCGGGTTCCAGCCGATATGGATGTCCTTGCCGAACTTCTGCTGGAAGTAGCGCTTGCCGTATAGGATCTGGCGCACTAGTGATTCGCCGTCAGGCATGTTGAGGTCAGGCTCGATCCACATGCCGCCGATGACTTCCCAGCGGCCTTCTCGCACGCGCTGCTGGATCTCGTGGAACATCGCCGGGTATTTTTCTTCGATCCACTCATAGGCTTGCGCGGCGCTGGCGGTGAATTTGAAGTCGGGATACTCACGCATGAGTTCGACAGCGGTGCCGAAGGTGTTGCGGACGACCTCCACGGTCTCGGTCCACGGCCAGAGCCATGCCATATCAATGTGGCTGTTGCCGACGGCCGAGATTTGGAACTGCTTCATATAGGGCCGCAGGACTTCGAGTTTGGTTTGCGCTTGGCGCAGCGAGGCGTCGAAGGCCTGCTGGTCGGCCTTGTCGAGAGCGGCGATGCTGATGGCTTTCACTGCGGCGTCGAGTTGCTGCTGGCGCCGTGCTTTGCCGTCCTCGTAGGCGACGATGAGCGGCTTAGCCGAAAGAATTTGCAAACGCATGAGTGCGGGGTCGGGACGATTGGCGGGCGGCTGGATCGTCAGCTCGGAGCGCTCAATATGGGTCGAGTCGCCGCCACAGCAGCCGCCACCGCCGGTATCGATCACGAGGACCGCGAGCACCAGCTTCTGGCCGGGTTGCGCGTTCTCGATCAGCGTGATTGGCACTTGGCCGTATCCATCGGTGCGCGCCACCATCGAGCCGTTGGCGAACACGCTCATCTGGATAGCGTCGTCGCTGCTGACATTCAGGTCGAGCGTGATGCGTGAACCGCGCAAATCGTAGCCGTTCACCTGCGCCGGTACCTCGACGGTTTGGCGCAGCCAGCGCGAACCTTCCCAGTCTTTCACCTGAAACCAGTCGGAAGCAGCCAGTGTGGGATCTTCACCATGCGCGAGGTCGGCGGCATGAACTTGCCAGTTGGACAGAGGAATTGTCGTGATCGACTGCAGCCGGTCGAGGACGGGCTTGTAGGCATCGGGGAGAGCGGCCGGGGTCTGGGCGAACGCAGAAGCAGCTACAAAAACGGAGAGAACAAAACCAGCAATGCGGTTCATCAAAGTTGGCGTTCCTCCAAGCCTGGTTCGGAGTGTCGTTGTCTGGCAAAGACGATACATTCGCATTCCGCAGACCGCAACCATCAGAAGTGGCGGTTTTCAAGGAAAAACTGTGAGTTTCTTCGGCCGGTTTGGCCTAAGAAGCCTCCTTGAAGGCGGTGTTCCGGTGCCCGTATTGGAATAGAATCGCGTCTATGCCGGCGGCGCAGCGCACCATCTTCCACGTCGATATGGACGCCTTCTTTGTGTCGGTTGAGGAGCTGTTCGACCCCTCGCTGAAAGGCAAGGCGGTGGTCGTCGGAGGGCAGCGTAACGAACGCGGCGTGGTGTCGGCGGCGTCGTACGAGGCGCGCAAGTTCGGCGTGCATTCGGCCATGCCGTTGCGCACGGCGGCCAAGATGTGCCCTCACGCCATCTTCGTGGACGGGCATCCCGAGCGCTATCGCGAGTATTCCGGCAAGGTGCACCAGGTGCTGAACCGCTTCTCGCCCAAGCTGGAGATGGTATCCATCGACGAGGCTTACGTGGACATGACCGGCACCGAGCGCCTGCACGGGCCGCCACTGCGCGCCGCAGACGCGCTGCATGTCGCGATAAAAACTGCGACTAACCTGAACTGCTCCGTCGGGATTGGCACGTCGCGGCTGATTGCGAAGATCTGTTCCGACCAGGCCAAGCCGAACGGCATCCTGTGGATTGTGCCGGGTGCGGAGGCGGAATTCCTGGCGCCGCTCGACGTGCGCAAGATTCCCGGCGTCGGCAAGGTGATGGAGAAACGACTGCAGGAGCAGGGCATGCACAAAGTCGGTGATTTAGCGGCGCGCGATGAACGCTGGCTGGAGAAGAATTTTGGCGTGCTGGGGTTGGCGCTGTCGGGCAAGGCTCGCGGGCTGGATGCGGGCGCCTGGTTGGACAGCGAGGTCGGCGAAGAAAAAGGGCCGCGTTCCATCAGCCACGAGCACACGTTCTCGGTTGATACCAATGACCGCCAGGCGCTGGAGTCCATGCTGGCGCGGCTCTCCG
This sequence comes from Acidobacteriota bacterium, assembly GCA_031296115.1. Classification (GTDB taxonomy): domain Bacteria; phylum Acidobacteriota; class Terriglobia; order Terriglobales; family Acidobacteriaceae; genus Bog-257. The sequence continues at coordinate 90,064 of JARLGI010000033.1, forward strand.
AGATGGTGTGCCGCCGCTTGCGCGACCAGAAACTCCATGCCCGCACGCTGCAGCTGAAGTTGCGCTTTTCGGATTTTCGTACCATCACTCGCACCAAGACGCTGGAGCATCCGAGCTCGGTGGACACCGAGGTGCTGGCGACTATCCGCGAGCTGTTTCGCGCAAATTGGAATGGCGAAGCCGTACGATTGCTGGGCGTGCACGCCGCGCATTGGGACGAGGAGAGCGAGCAGCTTAGCCTGGAAGGCAAGACCACACACGACAAGTGGAACCAGGCGCTGACGGCCGCCGACAAAATGAGGGAGAGATTTGGCGAGAGCGCCATCTCGCTGGCCAGCGGTATTAAAGCGCGCTTCCGCGAGCGCACGCATGAAAACCCGGCCGCCCTGCCTGGGAAAAAGCGAGAACCGTAACCAATCTGGACCAAGATCGAGGTCTATGGAGACGCGAACATCAAACGCGGTCACACGTCACAGACACGTGTGACGCGCTCGCCTACCCTGAAGGTTGAGGAGGCAGCCCATGTGCCTGGCGGTTCCAGGAAAGATCCTGAGCATACAAGGGGAAGATTTCGCGCGCACGGCGCGGGTCAGCTTTGGCGGGATTGTCAAGGAGGTCAGCCTGGCCTACGTTCCCGAAGCGGTGGAAAGCGACTGGGTGATTGTGCACGTCGGGTTCGCCATCAGCCTGCTGGATGAGGATGAGGCGTTGCGCACCTTCGAGATCCTCAAACAAATGGGCGAGCTGGCCGACCTGGAGAAGCCGGCCGGAGAAGCATGAAGTACGTCGACGAATATCGCGATGCCGCCGCGGCGCAGGAGTATGCCGCAGCGATTGTGCGGACGGTGACCCGCCCCTGGACCATCATGGAGATCTGCGGCGGGCAGACGCACACCATCGTGAAGTACGGCATTGACGAGTTGCTGCCGAAGGCGGTCACGCTGGTGCACGGGCCGGGATGTCCGGTGTGTGTCACGCCCGTTGAGTTGATCGACAAGGCGTGGCAGATTGCGGCGCGGCCCGACGTCATTTTTTGCTCGTTCGGCGATATGCTGCGCGTGCCCGGTACTACGGGCGATTTGTTCAGCGTGAAAGCCCGCGGCGGCGATGTGCGCATCGTTTATTCGCCCGTGGATGCTGTTGAGATTGCAAAGCAGAATCCGGCGAAGCAGGTGGTGTTCTTTGCGGTGGGATTTGAGACGACCGCTCCGGCGAACGCCATGTCGGTGTATCGGGCCAAGCAGATTGGCCTGAAGAACTACTCAGTCCTCGTTTCCCACGTTCTGGTGCCGCCGGCGATGGAAGCCATTCTGAACTCACCCACCAACCAGGTGCAGGGATTTCTGGCGGCCGGCCACGTCTGCACCGTTATGGGGTACGTGGAGTATTACCCGATCGCGGCTAAGTATCGTGTGCCCATCGTAGTCACCGGATTCGAGCCGCTGGACTTGCTGCACGGTATTTACATGTGCGTGTCGCAATTGGAGCAAGGGCGGGCGGAGGTCGAGAACCAGTATGCGCGCTCAGTCCGGCGGGAAGGAAACACGACTGCGCAGGACCTGATGGCGAAGGTGTTTTGCGTGGTGGACCGCAAGTGGCGCGGCCTGGGCGGTATTCCGCAAAGCGGTTTAGGATTGACCGCACAGTATGCCGAATTCGACGCGGAGGCGCGCTTTGGCTTGTCGGCATACACGGCGGAGGAAGACGCCGAGTGTATCAGCGGCCTGATCATGCAGGGCGTTCGCAAGCCGGAAGAATGTTCCGCCTACGGTACGCGCTGCACGCCAGACCATCCGCTAGGCGCGCCGATGGTGTCCTCGGAAGGCGCGTGCGCAGCCTATTACCGTTATCGCCGCTTGCGAACCCATGCGCCTGTCGTCGCCGGAGGTTCCAGCCGTGGCTGACCTGAAGGACTTTCGCCTGGAATGCCCGCTACCGCTGAACGACAACGAGCGCGTGCAACTGGCGCACGGTGGCGGTGGACGGCGCATGCACGAGCTGCTGGAGAACCTGCTCCTGCCCAGCTTCGGCAACGACATGCTGCTCGAACGGCACGACGGCGCCACGCTCAACATCGCGGGCGCGAAGCTGGCCTTCACTACCGACTCTTACGTGGTCAGGCCATTGTTTTTTCCTGGCGGCGACATCGGCACGCTGGCCATCAACGGCACGGTGAATGACTTGGCGATGTGCGGCGCGCGGCCCCTGTATCTGAGTTCGGCGTTCATTCTGGAAGAAGGCATGCCGATGGAGACCCTGCGGCGGGTCGTGGAATCGATGCGGGTGTCGGCCCGGGCCGCCAAAGTTCAGCTCGTCACCGGCGACACCAAGGTCGTGGACAAGGGCAAGGGCGACGAAATCTTCATCAACACCGCCGGAATTGGCGTGGTCGCTCACGGGCTGACGATTTCGCCCCGCAGCGTGCGCTCGGGAGACGCGATTCTCCTCAGCGGAGACGTTGGCCGTCATGGCATCGCGATCATGGCCACGCGCGAGGGCCTGTCGTTCGAGAGCGCCATCGAATCGGACTGCGCGCCCCTGTGGGAGCCGGTGGCAGCGCTGTTGGCCGCGGGGGTTGAGATTCATTGCCTGCGCGATCTGACGCGTGGCGGATTGAGCAGCGGCTTGATCGAGATTGCCGAAACCGCCGGATTGCGCATGGCCATCGAAGAATCGCTGGTGCCGGTGCGCGAAGAAGTTATGGGAGCTTGCGAGATCCTGGGACTGGAACCGCTGTACCTCGCCAACGAAGGGCGTTTTTTAGCTTTTGTCCCCCAGCGCGACGTCGAGCGTGGACTGGAAATCTTGCGGCGATTCGATGTGAGCCGGGGCGCGGCATGTATCGGTGAGGTGCGGGTGCATCCGGCCGGGCTGGTCACGATGAAGAGCCGATTGGGCACCGAGCGCATTCTGGACATGCTGAGCGGGGAGCAGTTGCCACGAATCTGCTGAAACGATGTGCCTTGAAGCCTACCCCCCATCACGCTGCAGCGTGAGGTATCTCACATCCAAAGTGACGGGTGAGGGTCTATCCATGGTAAGTCGAAGAAAATCCGTTTCTGGTCGAACCAACGACGTTGGAAGCAAACGAGCCCAAGGGGAAAAAGTGTCTGAGATTCTGATTGTTGGCTACGGAAACCTGTTGCGTGGAGATGACGCCATCGGCTGTCATGCCGCGCATGCCCTGGAAGAGACCTTCCGTGGTGATCCTGAGGTGGAGGTCATCGCCTCCCAGCAACTCACCCCGGAGATGGCGGACGACGTCGCGCGGTGCGGATTTGTGGTGTTCCTGGACGCTGCCGAAGGAGGCCCTGCGGGGACGATCCGGCGGGCGGCGGTTTTTCCTGAGCCGGGGCCGGGCGGTTTCAGCCACAACCTCACGGCTTCGGCGCTGCTGTCGGCCGCCGCGCAACTGTACGGAGATGCGCCGCCGGCGATGATTATCAGCATGACGGGTGGGTCCTTTGAGCTGGGCAATTATCTTTCCCCCGAAGTTCGGCAACACCTGCCGGAGATGGTTCGGCAGGCGAACGAAGCCGTGGAGAATCATCGCAGCGGCACCAGAAGTGAAAGGCTGGTACGAACGAGATAACCATTGCCGAAGAGGTTTACCGGGTGGCGCGCGCCTATGCCGACGAGCACGGGGCGGCACGCCTCGAGGCAGTGAAGGTTGCGATAGGCGAACTGCTGGGAGCAAGCCCTGAGTTGGTGCGCTCAGGGTGGGACTTTGTGGTGCGGGACAGTATCGACGAAGGAGTTCCGATCGAAGTGGAACTGAGGCCTGTGCACCAGATTTGCCCGACCTGTGCGAAAGTGCCGTTACGGATACAGCAGGTTCTCCCGCGCTATTGTTCGCAGTGCAACGCGTTGCTGCGTACCAGCGGGGGCAACGAGTTGGCTGTGCTGCAGATTAAGTTCGAAGCAGAAGGCCCCGAAACGCCGGCATGAATGGCCACCATTAGCCGCGAGCGCTAAGCGCCGACGAGCTTCTCGAGGATTGGCTTGTTGCGGATGGTCAGCGTGGATCCCTTGAGCACCGCGATCTGCCGCTTGCGGAAGTCGGCCAGTACGCGGGTGACGGTCTCGCGGGAAGTGCCGATAATCTGCGCGATCTCCTCATGCGTGAGGGCCAGTTTTACCTTGGGCTCGCGCTGATCCGGACTGGCGGCTGTCCATTCCAGGAGCAAACGCGCGAGACGTTCTGGTGCGGAATGCGATAAGCCCAGGCTGCGGATCTGCTGATACGCCGTCTGGCAATCCTTGCTGAGGTGCTGCGCTGCTTTCAAGCACGCATCGCCGTGCTTCTGGAGGAAGTTCAGGAAATCCTCGCGTTTCACGAAATTGAGCTGGCAGGGCTGGCCGGTTTCGGCAGTGATCTCGTAGGGCGTGCCGGACACCGTGGCATGCATCCCGAGGACCTCGCCCGGCTGGGCGATTTTTAGAATCAGGGTCTTGCCCTCGGCCGAGGTAGTGGAGAGCTTTACCCGGCCTTTGCACAACATATAGATTCCGCGGGGCGACTGACCTTCCACGAAAAGCACCGCACCGGCAGGATAGGAGGCAGTGTACTTAATCCGATCAAAGGCTTCGAGGGTCGCTTTGGGAAGCGAGCAGAAAAAGCTGTCGCTGCGCAGTTTGCAGATGACACAATTCTCTACCAGCTCAAAGCCGTATGGTGCCCCCACGTTCTCCTCCGGTGGTTGTACTAACAATGTTAACACTTTGCGACAGCCCGAAAGCAACTATTCCTGTACCACGAAGGATGCAGGACGGCCGTCCCCGCAGAACCGGCTCCAGGCGCAAATCCGGGAGTTGGCCTGGCCGGGAAGGGCCGCTGAATAAGCGGTTGTTGCGCGATTCTGCAACTTTGGGGCGGACTTTCGGCTGGAAATCGGCGACCCAACGTGTGGTGACCAACGTCACAGGGAGGGGTATCGCAAGTCACAGACCCAGGGCCATCGGGCGAAGGAGAATCTCGCCCACAACGGCTCAAAAAGGCGAGAGGCGAAGGTCGCAGAGCTTCAGCCTGTCGGGCCTGAGCGGCGAACCCAAGTTCACGCTCAGGAGGCCGGAATGCTAGTTCCGGCCTGCGGCGACGCACCATCAGGATGCAAGCATCTTGACCACTCTCCTCTACCCCATGTCGCCTCTCGCCCATGGTTTCTTGGCTCGGCCTGTTCCGCCCAGACCAGGCAGCAGTGGTGCGGCACGAGTTTGAGTGGGAGGTCGAGTTTGCGATGGCGAGTGTATCCCGGGACAGCGGCGCATACCTCGCACTAATCCCGCCCTGAGGTTGTTCGACGCTTGCAGTTCTTATTGCTCATATGAGGGCGCAATGGTAACGTTCTTTGCACCGCAGGAAGGGAGAAAGTGAGATGGCCACAGGAACAATAGCAAACGATAATTCGATTGAGATTGGAAGCACGCATTTGAACCGCTGGTGGCGCGTCGTCGGCGGTCTCTCTATGAACCTTGCCTTGGGTAGCTTGTATGCCTGGAGCATATTTGTTGCCCCTTTGGAAAAAGAATTCGGATGGAAGCGGGCACAGACCTCCACCGTATTCGGTATCGCGGTTGTGGTATTCGCCCTGACCTTCATTGTCGCCGGCCGGCTGCAGGACAAGTTCGGGCCGTTCTGGATTTCGGTGACCGGCGGCGTGCTCGTCAGCCTCGGCTTTTTCTTATGCGCGTACACAACCAGCCTGACTTACCTGTACATTTGCTTCGGCATCATTGGAGGCCTGGGCAATGGCTTCGGCTACGCCACGCCCATCCCAGTAATGGCCAAATGGTTCCCCGATAAGCGCGGCTTGGCGGTGGGACTGGCCGTGGCCGGCTACGGCGCCGGCTCCGCCATCTTCGGACCGTGGGCCAACCTGAAGCTCATCCCTGCTTATGGCGTGCACACCACCTTCCAGATCCTTGGGGTGATCTTCCTGGTGATGACGCTGTTCGGCGCCTTCCTGCTGAAGAACCCGCCGAAGGGCTATAAACCCGAGGGCTGGACGCCGACTCCGGCTTCGAAATCGGCCGCTACGACCTACGATTTCACCCCTGGCGAAGTCCTGCGCACGCCGGCGTTCTACTTCATGTGGGTCGCCTACTGGCTGGGCACACTGGCGGGTCTGATGGTCATCAGCCAGCTTGTACCTTTTGCCAAGAGCGTGGGCATTCCTGGCGCCGTGGCGGCCAGCATGGGCCTGGTGGCCGGCGCCATAGGCAACGCTTCCGGCCGCATTTTGTCCGGCTGGATGTCGGACGCCATAGGACGCTTGAACGTCTTGCGTTTGATGATTGGCATCTCCATGCTCGCTATGCCGTTGCTCTATCTGGTCGGCAACAACCTGACCCTGCTGTATGTCATGGTGTTCATTGTGTACTGGTGCTACGGCACGCAGTTGTCGGTCAATGGCGCCGCCACTGCCGACTTCTGGGGTACCAAGAACGCCGGCATTAACTACGGCATGCTATTTACCGCCTGGGGATTGGCAGGATACACAGGCGCCAAACTTGGCGGCATGATGTACGACAAGTACCACAACTATCAGATGGCCTTCTACACCGCCGGTGTACTGGCGGCAGTAGCGCTGTTGTCTGAGTTCATGGCTCGCCGTCCTAAGCATGTATAGGGTCGTGGCCGGACGGCACAAACCGTCCGGCCAAATTTTTTCGGTGGGTTGGCAAGGAGTTTTTCCATGGCTACTGCAACGAAATTGGCAGAAGAGCAGGACGTAACCAAGGGAGGAGGAGGGGAGTCCACCGCTCATACCACTCCGCATAACCTGATCAGTCCCGTGGTGCAAAAGTGGATCGACGACGCGAAGCGAGATCCGGAAGGTTTCTGGGGGCGTGCCGCGGAACAACTGCCGTGGTTCCATAAATGGAGCCAGGTGCTGGAATGGAACCCTCCCACCTTCAAATGGTTCGTCGGCGCACAGACGAACTTGGCGTACAACGCGCTGGATTATCACGTTAAGCGCGGCTGGGGCGGGCACACTGCGCTGATTTACCTGAACGAACGCGGCGAGCGCCGTGTCTTCACCTACGCCCACCTGCTCTATGAAGTCGAGCGGGCCGCGGCTGCGCTGCGCGGCATGGGCATGAAAAAGGGCGATCGTCTCACCGTGTACATGCCGACTAGCCCGGAGGCGATCATCCTGATGTTGGCGACGGTCCGCATTGGCGCGATCCACTCCGTGGTGTTTGCCGGCTTTGGCGCCAAGGCGTTGGGTGACCGAATTCAGGCCAGCGGCTCGAAGTTGGTGTTTACTGCCGACGTGACCTATCGCAAGGGCAAAGATACCCGCCTCAAAGAGATCGTCGATGAGGCCCTGCAAACCGCCGGCGACAAGGTGGAGGCGGTGATTGTGCTGAAGCGTTCAGCGGGAGAAACTCCGATGAAGGCTGGGCGTGACATCTCCTGGGAAGATTTTCTCGGGCGTGCGGCCGGGCACAGCGGCGACTATGTCACCATGGAATCCAATGAGCCGGCCTTCATCCTGGCGACTTCCGGCACGACGGCGACACCCAAGCTGGCCGTCCACACGCATGGCGGCTACCAGGTCCATATCGACAGCATGGGTAAGTGGCTGTTTGGCCTGAAACCTACGGACGTTTGGTGGTCAACTTCCGACATCGGCTGGATCGTTGGTCACAGTTACATTGTGTACGCGCCCTTGATCGCCGGTGCCACCACAATTGCTTTTGAAGGGGCCCTGGATTATCCGGCCCCGGAAACGAATTGGAAGACCCTGATCGAGGAATACCGGGTCACCGGAATTTTCACTTCCCCCACAGCGGTGCGCTTGCTGATGCGTTACGGCGATGCCGTGGGGAAGACCGATCATCAGTATCTGGAACGGGTGTTCTGCGCGGGCGAAGTGTTGAACGCGCCCGCCTGGGAGTGGCTACAGAAGAAGGTTTTCAACAACAGGATTCCGGTCATCGATCATATGTGGCAGACGGAAACCAGCGGCCCCATGTTCGGCAATCCTTACGGGTTGGGAATGTTGCCCATTAAGCCGGGCTGCTCGACGATCCCCATGCCGGGCATTGAAGCCGAAGTGGTGTCGCTTGACGGTACACCCTGCGCGGTAAACGAAAAAGGCATCATGGTCATCAAGCGGCCTTTTCCGGGATTGACCCCGGAGTTGTGGGGTGAAAAGGAACGCTATGGCCGCGATTACTGGCAGATCATTCCTGGTGTCTATTACACCGGAGATTCGGCGCACATCGATCAGGACGGTTATGTTTGGTTTGCCGGCCGGGCCGATGAGATCATCAAGATCGCCGGACATCGCATTGGCACCATCGAAGTTGAGACCGCTCTGCTGGGCCATCCCGCAGTCGCCGAATCGGGCGTTATTGGCCGCCCGGACGAGCTGCGGGGCGAGGTCATCTCCGCGTTTGTGGTGCTGAAGCAGGGCTTCAGCGCCTCCGATGAACTCAAGCAGAAGTTGCTCGACCAGGTACGTCATGAGCTGGGGCCGGTCGCGGTCATAGGGGAATTGAATTTCGTGGACATGTTGCCCAAGACGCGCAGCGGCAAGATCATGCGACGCGTGCTGAAGGCCGTGACCCAGGAGAAGAACCCCGGCGATATCACGACCATCGAAGACGAAGGCTCGGTGGAGGAAGCTAGGCATGCGTGGCATCAGATGAGGGCGGCGCTGGACAACCAGCCGTCACTAGCGGGGCCTCCGAAGGGCAAGTGAAGCAGGCAGTCATGAAGTTTTCGGCCCGCTACAATGGCGGGCCGGGTCATGTGAGGCTCTACCTGTAAGGCTCCAGGACGAGGAAAGGTGTTGTAGTAACGTACAGAATGTTCCACCGTATGGGCTTGAACGGAGCGAGGGCGAGCTCCGTCAACTTAGGAAACACTGGCGAAGAACCGCCGGGGTTGCATCACAAATTCAGAAACCTTAAGGAGTGATTGATATGGCTCGAACTCTTCCGAAACAGAATGCGGTGGTCGAAACCAGCGCGGCTCAGATCGCCGTCCATTGGCGGGAGGAAGAATACTATTATCCTTCCGCGAAATTTGTCGGCCAGTCAAATCTGAGCGATCCCGACATCAACGAACGCTTCAGCGAGAAAAATTTCCCGGAATGTTTCCGCGAATACGCCGATCTCTTGAGCTGGGACAAGTACTGGGACACCACGCTCGACACCAGCGATCCGCCGTTCTGGAAGTGGTTCGTGGGCGGCAAGATCAACGCCTCGTACAACTGCGTGGACCGGCACCTCGACAAGTACAAGAACAAAGCGGCCATCATCTTTGTTCCGGAACCGGAATCCGAGGCGCCTGTCTCTCTCACCTACCGCGAACTCTATGTGAGAGTGAATGAATTCGCGGCGCTGCTGCGCGATTTCTGTGGTCTGAAGAGCGGAGATCGCGTCACCATTCATATGCCGATGATCCCCGAGTTGCCGGTTACAATGCTGGCGTGTGCTCGCCTGGGGGTGATTCACTCGGTTGTGTTTGGTGGCTTCAGCGGCGAGGCTTGCGGCCTGCGCGCCGCCGATTCAGGCAGCAAGGTCCTGATCACCATGGATGGCTACTATCGCAACGGCAAGCTGCTCGACCACAAAGCGGCCGCCGACATAGCGATAGAAACCGCCAAGCAGGCGGGTACGGTCGTGGAGAAGGCCCTGTTCTGGAGGCGTCACGCCGACCAGAATGCGTCCACTTCCCCATTTGTGGAAGGGCGCGATTTCTGGGTGGACGAGATTCTCCCGCGCTATTCGGGTGAAATCGTACCTCCGGTTCCCATGGATGCGGAGGCGCCGCTGTTTCTTATGTACACCAGCGGTAGCACTGGAAAACCCAAGGGCTGTCAACACCGCACCGGCGGCTACCTCGCTTATGTGACAGGCTGCTCCAAGTACATCCAGGACATCCACCCTGAAGACGTGTACTGGTGCATGGCGGACATCGGCTGGATTACCGGTCACTCATTTATTGTCTATGGACCTTTGGCGTTAGCCGCCACCAGCGTCATCTACGAAGGTGTGCCCACCTATCCCGACGCCGGCAGAGTATGGAGAATCGCCGAGCGCCTGGATGTCAACATCTTCCACACCTCGCCGACGGCCATTCGCATGTTGCGCAAGTCCGGTCACGACGAACCCACCAAGTACAACTACCATTTCAAGCACATGACCACGGTCGGAGAACCTATTGAGCCCGAGGTTTGGCGCTGGTATTACGAAACGGTGGGCAAAGGTGAGGCCGTAATTGTCGACACCTGGTGGCAAACCGAAAACGGAGGGTTCCTGTGCACCACCAAGCCGGCGCTGGATCCCATGAAGCCGGGAAGCGCGGGGCCGGGTATGCCGGGTATCTACCCCACGATCCTCGACGAAATGGGAGAGGAAGTGCACGCCGGTTCGGGGAAGGCAGGGAACATCTGCATTCGCAATCCCTGGCCGGGGATCATGCAAACCATTTGGGGTGATCGCGATCGCTTCGTCACCCAGTACTACGCTAAGTACTGCAAGGACACCAACAGCAAGAACTGGCAGGACTGGCCCTATTTTGCCGCGGACGGAGCTGTGCAGGCCGTGGACGGGTATTTCCGCATCCTGGGACGCGTGGATGACGTCATCAACGTGGCCGGCCACCGCCTGGGTACCAAGGAAATCGAGTCTGCGTGCCTGACGGTTCCCGAGGTGGCGGAAGCGGCCGTGGTGCCGGTGGTGGATGAAATCAAAGGCCGCGTGCCCGAGGTCTATATCGTCCTGCAGCCTGATATCCTGCCGCCTCAGCATCAGGAGATTTTAGCCAAGGTCAATCACGTCATTGAAACCATGATTGGCAAGATTGCCCGACCGCGAAGGATCCTCATTGTTCCGGATATGCCAAAAACACGGTCCGGCAAACTCATGCGGCGCATTCTGGCGGCCCTCTCCAATAACATGAACACCGGAGATATCACCACCCTGGCCAATCCTGACGTGGTGGAATCGGTCCGGGTAATGGTCCAGGGCAAAGAGGTGGTAGCGCTGACCGATGGACCGGAAGACCTGAAGGCATTTGGATCAGTGGATTAGGGCTGACCTCAGAGGCAAGCCTCGTGGAAATTGGCTATCTCCGGCAGAATCATGCGGCACTTGGCGTGAGCTGGCCTCTAGCGGCGAAGTCAAGGGCGACATCACCACCCAGGAGGATCTGGGCGTGATTGCACGGCTCCAACAGGAAGAACAGTAGCGGTTTGGAGGCGTTAACCAAACGAGGTGCCTAAAGAGTTGTTATGACGAGCGAAGCGAGGCATCTGCTGTTGGCGGGTAATCGAGAAAAGCAGATGCCTCGGTCTCCACCCCAGCGAGTGCAAATGCGGCACCCACCGAGGAGCCGGCTTCTGTGACGAGGCCGGTATGCCGAGCTTGGTGATGACGGGCGGCTCAGGTCTTTCCTCGATGGGCCCGGCTGTGGTGCGATTGGCGAGGGTGGCATTCAGCTCGGTCCCGAATCAGCATGGCAAATCCCGTCCAGCAGAGCCATACCATTAATGCAACCGCAGCCCCAATCGTGCCTACGTCCGCTTAAAATTGGCGAAGCTCCGGAAGTAGGTGTCGAGCAGGTACGGCAAGCCACCCCAGCAGCCGACGGCCAGCATTGCTGCGGGAAGAGTTTCGCATGGGCCTGCGGCCCACCCATAAGGAATGGAGTCGCCCAGAAGCTGCTTCACGATGGGCGCCAGCCAATACAGTGCTTCCACCGCCAGTCGCGAGAACGGAACTCCCATGGCAGACACACGGACTGTTAAACACTACGAAACGACCCAGTCGGAATGGGACCGGATCGTAGCCAGTGAAGAATTTCAGGAGCTGATGGCGCTGAAGAAAATCTTCATCGTGCCGGCTTTCATTTTCTTCGTTGTGTATTACTTCACTTTGCCGGTGCTGGTCGGATATGCGCCGAACTTCATGGCCGCGAAGGTGATTGGTATGGTGAACATTGCCTGCCTTTTCGCCTTGTCTCAGTTTTTTGTTGCCTGGATGATTGCCGGACTCTACGTGAAAGCTGCCAACGATTTTGATCGGCTGGCAAAGGACATCATCGAGAAGGCCGAATATGCCAAAGAAGGCCAGTAAGCCATGTCAACTTCATTATTGATGTTCCTGGTGTTCATCGCGATCACGTTGGGGATCACCTACTGGGCCTCCCAACGGTCCACTGGAGCGAGCGCATACTTCGCAGCCAGTCGCCAGATTAAGGGCTGGCAAAACGGAGTGGCAGTAGCCGGCGATTATATGAGCGCCGCGTCTTTTCTCGGAATTGCCGGTCTGATTGCGTTCTTTGGCTACGACGGCTTCCTGTACTCCGTGGGCTGGCTGGTAGCCTATCTCACCGTTCTTCTGGTGGTGGCAGAGCCGCTGCGCAACGCCCGCAAGTACACCACGGCCGATGTGCTGGCGTATCGCCTGAAACCGCGGCCGGTACGGGCGATGGCGTCGCTCAGTACGTTGACTATCAGCACATTCTACATGATCGCGCAGATGGTCGGCGCGGGCACGCTGGTTGCGCTGCTGCTCAAGGATTTTGGAATCAAGTTTCCCACGGCCGTGATCGGTGTCGGAATTCTGATGATCGTCTATGTGGTGTTCGGCGGCATGCTGGCGACCACCCGGGTACAGATCATCAAGGCCATCCTGCTGATGGCCGGGACCATCCTGCTCAGCATTTTGGTGCTGGCACATTTCGGTTTCAGCTTGGGCAGCTTCTTTAACGCCATCGGGGCCGTCTCCTACCACGACAAAGCCGGGCAGCTGGTCACCAAGGACTTTCTTACGCCCGGGTTGCGTTTCAAGCCTCCTTACGGGGCATTGGATCTTATCTCGCTTGGCGTGGCGCTGATTTTTGGGACTGCGGGCCTGCCCCACATCCTGGTGAGGTACTATACGGTGCCCGATGCCAAGACGGCCCGTAACAGCGCGGTCTGGGCGATGGTGCTGATTGGCAGCTTCTACATCCTGACCACGTTCTGCGGGTTCGGGGCCGCCGCGATTGTGGGGCCGGACTATATCAAGGGGCACGGCGGAACCAACATGAGTGCACCACTGCTGGCCCAGGCTTTGGCGGGGAACATCTTCTTCGCCTTCATCTCGGCAATCGCATTTGCCACGATTCTTGCCACGGTGGCCGGGCTTACGATAAGCGCTTCGACCTCGTTCGCCCACGACTTCTGGACGAACGTGATTCACAAGGGAGTCGAGCGCAAGCCGGGCGAGGAAGTCCGTGTGGCGCGGGTTGCGGCATTCGTGGTTGGGGCGATAGCCATGGCCATTGCGATCAAACTAGGCCCGACCGCCAACGTGGCTTTCCTAGTGGCTCTTACGTTCGCGGTTGCTGCCTCCGCCAACATGCCGGTCATCGTGCTGTCCATCTTCTGGCGGCGCTTTAATACCTCCGGCGCGGTGTGGGGGTTAGGGGTTGGACTGGTTTCTTCGCTGGCTCTGATCGTGATCAGTCCTAACATAACGGCAATCGATCCTCCGACGGTGACGGGGGCGGCCCGGCACCTGATCCAGGCAAAAGCCTTGTTCCCGTTAGAAAACCCCGGCATCTTAAGCGTTCCGCTGGGCTTCCTTGGAGCCATCCTCGGCACGTTCCTCAGCAAGGAGCCCTCGGCTGAAGTGAAGTTCAACGAGCTGCTGGTGCGCTCCAATACCGGACTGGGTGCGGAGAAAGCAGTAGCCGCCCACTAAGTTCCCGATCCACAGCTTCCGCAACGGTGCGGCTTATTGAGGACACAGTGGCGCGAGATCGATATTTGTAGTTAGTAGAGTATTTGGTAGTTGGCAACTGGCAATTGACGCAACCGGCGCTTCGGCCACATACCAAATACCAATCACTAGTCGGTAGTGGCTGAATCTGCGAGATTCAGCCACCACCCACTAGTCTCTTGAATGGACGTCCAGGTGGCATTCTACCCACAGTGTGATCAAATTCTGTTCCTTGTCGCCACCTGACTGGCTGCGGAACTTGAGGTGATGCACCTGCAGGTTCTGCATGCTCCCGCAGGTTTGGCATCGCCAGCCGTCGCGCTCCAGGACTTGCCGGTGCAGTTGGCGGTAGCAGTTTGAATCGAGTCTCAGTCGCGGGGTTTTCGAGCCGACCTTCCTCATGAGACTTCCCGGTTGACCTCAGATAAAAAGGTTTCCTGCTGTGAGCGGGGGCAGGAACTGGTAGTAACGGGAGATGGATTGCAGCAGAGCCTCTGGATTGTCGCCGGCGATCGAGGCTCCGGCCAGAAAGTCGGCACAGATCATCTTCAGGCAATAGCCCCGAGACTTGTCCGAGCCGAGCATTAAAGCTGCGGTCTCGATGGCCCGCTCGATCACCGGCACTTCGCTCTTGTAGACTTTGAAAAAGATCAGCTCCGAGGGTTCGCAGTCCTTGCCCGTCAGCCCCTTCTCTACTTCCCGCTGGAACTCCGCCTTGGGCATCTGCCGGGCTCTGTGCAACCAGGTTGCACTTTCGAAGCGCTGACCCTGGTGGCGTGCCAGCTTGGCCAGTTCCAGCCCCTTGAGGCAGAGCCCGAGGAACGGACAGGTGGTGCAGGGGTCCTGGGGAAAGCGGATGCCACTGTGCGGCAGGAATAGTCCCGACTCGATACTGCGGACAATGTCATCGACCAAGGTGGCAAATTCCTGCCGCTGAGGCGGGGCCCGAGATGCGCCCCGTTTCCTTGCTCAAGCGTCGGCGGGCGGCGGCTCCGTCTCCGTCTCCGGGTAGAGCGTCATCTGCGGCGTCGCTTCAATTACTTCTACGGGATGCGTCGTCGTGTAGTCGACTGCATCGGCGGGCACCATTTCGGCGTGATGTTTGTACCACTCCATCGCGCTCGCCGTCTGCCACAGCCTGGCCGCCAACTGCACCAGCAGAACGAGTTCAAGCAGGATAAAGATCGCCGGCACTGCGGTGGGCGGCAGCTTGGTCCAGATCAGAAAGCCAATCAGCAGCGTCATCCAGGCCACCAGGCTGATGCGGAAGTACATCCACAGCAGAGTTCCCATCTGGCGGCTGGTAATACCCAGCGCCTTCCACATGTTTCGCCACATGCGTCGTTCGTTCTGCGCGACGGCGCGCGACTTGGCGACATCGAACCACAGCCGGACGAACAGCACGACCAGGAAGAGAAGGAAGGTGCCGGCGGTGTCGGCCAGGAATGCCACGTGGTCGGAGGCGGCCTTGTCTCCGGCGCGGTCCGCGAGTCTCCCCAGCGCCAGGTACAGGCTGCCAAGAAACACAAACGGAATTGCCGAGAGGAGCATCAATCGAACAAACGGCCAGAAGTAAGCACCGCAGGCCGAGAAGAATTCCTGTGTGGTCAGCTTGCGGTCGTGCCGGTAGGCTTCCAGAATGCCGCCGCTGGCGAACAGCATGAACAGGGCGAACAGCCCTGCGAACAGATGCGATGTGCCGGTGAAGCGCATGACGTCCACGTCCGGCACCCGGGTCAGTTCGCGGAACATGCCAAAGTCGAAACCCTTGAGCATCTGCTCGCCGGCCAAGGTGTGTCCCAAGGCGCCCTTGAGCGCATGCAGCGCCGGCATGGTTCCCAGCCAGCCCAGCACGAAGTTCACGCCGAACACCCACCACAGGATGCTTCGGCGGCGCCAGAGCAGGGCCGCTCCAGCCGAAACCAACCCCTTGCGTTCCATGGTCATCGTGTTCTCATTCATACCAGCCAACTCAATACCTGTGCCAGGAACTGCGTCAACGCCATCCAATAGGCTGCGATCTTGTGATACGGCAGGCGCTGGTCGTACGTGGTCCGACTGTTGTTGAGGTAGTTGCCGTCCATGGTCGCCCGGTAATCAGGATCGATCTGTGCCGAGACAATCCGCGCCTTCTTGCGGTAGACATAGCGGACCCAGCGGTCCTTGCCGTCCCACTTCTCCCGGACCCTCTCGCCGTTATCGAACTTGATCTCGGCCTCAACCGGAAACACGAAATCGCCTTTCCGGTGCAGGATGACTTGGGTCTCATAGGTAGCGCCGCCCTTGTCATCAGCGTCGTCCTTGTACCAAGTCACCGGCGAGGAATCGGCGCGCAGGACCTCGTAGTCCATGACCTGGGTACCGTAGACCGCCTGGTCCCAATACCACTTCAGGTCCTGGCCGGCGACCTCGGTCACGGTGCGCAGGAAATCTTCCTGCGTGGGGTGGGCGAAGCGATACTTCATGAAGTAGGTGTGCAGCGCCTTGCGCAGGGTCTGCTCGCCGACCACGGCCTCCAGCGTCACCAGCATGGTGGCGGCTTTGCCATAGCTGATGGCGCCGTAGGAACTCGCACTCATGTCGGTATAGCTGGGGCGGGAGAGGAAATCGATGTTCGCCCGCCTCAAGTAGGACCGCCGCAGAGACCCGCGGGCGCCCTCTTGTACTCCGAACAGGTTGAAGGCGCTGGTGTGCTGTCCGAAGAGACTGTCCAGCACCTTGATTTCGGTGTAGCTATTGATGCCCTCGTCGAGCCAGGCATTCTCGAACTCGTTCGTAGCTACCATGCCGTACCAGTATTGGTGACCGAACTCATGTTCGGTGACCCCTTCCGGCTCGTTATAGTCGCCCTGCAACAGCGGCCAACTCGTGCCTCCGGTGATGAAGGTCGGGTACTCCATGCCCCCGGCTTCGCCGGCCCCGTGGGGCGGGTCCACCACCGTGAGTTGCGCATAGGGATACGGACCGTACCACTCATCGAAGCGCTGCATGGAACCCCGGGCCACATTTACGTAACGCTGCAAGGAGCTTTCGTGATCGGTGTAGGTCAAGAGGCGGATTCTGACTGCTCCGACGCTACCGTCGAACTGGCTGTCGATCACTTTGAAGTTGGGATCCGCGGTCCAGGCGAAGTCGTGTACATCTTCTGCATGAAAGGCGACGGTCTTGGTGCCATTGCCGTTGTCACGGTCGCTGGTCTGCACGCCGGTAGCACCGATGACGAAATTTTTCGGCAGAGTGATGGTCACGTCATAGGTTCCGAAGTCGGCGAAGAACTCGGTCATCGCGTGGAACTGGTGGCAATTCCAAGCGCCCTGCCACCACACCCCGACCTTGGGGAACCACTGCCCAGCCAGCAAGAAATTGCCGCTATAGCCGGTGCGAGCGACAAGCTCGGGAAATTTTGCGCGGAAGGAGATTTTGAACGTGACGCTCTGACCGGGCGCCACCGGGCGCGGTAAATGCACCTCGAAGACCGTCTTGTCATCGGGATTTCCGTCGTCGGGCGAGACGAACTTCATCTGCTTCGTGAGATCGCCCATGCCCACGACCTCGAACGCTGTCACCTCGTTCAAGCCGAAATCCTTCTCGTCCCATTCACTCAAATCGCTGGAGCGGAAGTATCCGTCGCGATGTCCCTCGTGCATCCAGGTGGATTTGGGCTGGAACGCGTTCAGATAGAGATGGAAAGGAAAGCGGTCGAGCGGTTTGCCGGTCAGGTTGCGATAGGTGAGAGTCTCGGTGGCATCCAGTGAATGCTTGGCTGGGTCATACTTCGCATCGATTTGATACGCCACCACCCGCTGGGAGAGCGGTCCTGAAACTTTCGGAGCAAAGGGACTTTGCCCCGCCGCCGTACCCACCAGCAGCAGAACCATGGCTAGGGGAGAAAGCTTGCTACCTTCCAAAGCGCCTCCGTGCTATTTATCCACTTGGCCGGCAGGAATGGGGTCAATCAATCCCATGGCGACCTCGACCAGCTCCGGATCGACCGGGCGCGTCTTGTGGATGGCATCCACCAGAGGAATGGTAACGATATCGGTCCCGCGCAACGCGACCATGATTCCGAATTCCCCTTTGTGGACCTCGTCAATCGCGCCCACTCCGTAACGCGACGCCAGCACGCGGTCGAACGCGCTGGGCGAACCTCCACGCTGGATGTGCCCCAGCACCACGTTGCGGGTCTCCAGCCCGGTACGGTGTTCGAGCTCACGCGCCAGCACCTCCCCGATGCCACCCAGGCGAACGTGACCGAACTCATCTTTGCCCATATTGGTGACGATAGGCGCGCCATGCGGAGCGTCTAAATCGGTGGAGAACTTCGCTCCCTCGGCGACGACTACGATGCTGAAATAGCGTCCGCGGGCGTGGCGGGCGCGAATTCGCTCCGCTACTTCCTCGATGTCAAAAGGCCGCTCGGGAATGAGGATAACGTCTGCTCCCCCGGCGATGCCGCTGTACATCGCGATCCAGCCCGAATCGCGTCCCATCACCTCCACCACGATCACGCGCTGGTGCGCTTCGGCCGTGGTGTGCACGCGGTCGATGGCCTCGGTCGCGGTGTTGACCGCGGTGTCGAAGCCGAAGCAGAAGTCCGTGCCCATCAGGTCGTTGTCGATGGTCTTGGGAACTCCGACCACTTTCACGCCCTGTTCGAACATGCGCTGGGCCACGCTCATGGTGTCGTCCCCACCGATAGCTATGAGCGCCTCGATCTGGTTGGCGCGCAGGTTCTCAATGCAACGCTGCAGCCCGCCCTCGTGTTTCGCCGGATTGGTGCGTGAAGTGCGCAGGATGGTCCCGCCTCGGGGCAGAATGCCGGAGATGGCGTCCATATCCACGATCATGGTCTTGTTCTCGAAGACGCCGCGCCATCCCTCCATGAACCCCACAAACTGGTCGTCGTAATGCATGATGCCCTTGCGCACCACGGCCCGTATCACGGCGTTGAGTCCAGGGCAGTCGCCGCCACCCGTCAAAATGCCAATCCTCATGGCTGAAGCATGCCTCCAGGAAAATAGTAACGGTATCGGGGAATTTCTGCAGGATGGAGTACACTTTCGCGAGTCAATCGAAGCAAATCGGACAATTGGGTGACAGAGGAAACTGCTATCAGTGAGACGCCAACGTTCCTCTCTTACGACGAATTCTTCGGGTTCTACCTGCAGCAGCACAGCGATCCGGCCAACCGCGTGATGCACGCCGTCGGCACCACGCTCGGATTCGCAGTCGCCATCGCCGCCTTTGCCACCGGCCACCCCTGGTATGCGCTGCTCTTTTTTCCGATCGGCTATGGCTTCGCCTGGACTGGCCATTTGCTGATCGAGGAGAATGTTCCCGCCACCTTCGGCCATCCCTTTTGGTCGTTCATCAGCGACTTCCGGATGCTGGGGCTGATGTTCACCGGGAGGCTCAAGGCCCGCCTGGATGCATCCCCGGACGGGCAGGGCCATTCCTAAGCCGCCCCATAGGCGATCGAGGTTTGTTGCTTTTGGTTCCTGAGCGCCGGCGCGGCGGGTTTGAGCGCCCGCTGCGGTCTTTCTCCTGCTACACTCGCGGCAATGCGGGTCTTGGGCATCGATTGCGGCGGAGAATACACCGGCTACGGGGTAGTGGAGCAGGAAAGGCAAGGCTCGCTGCATCACCTGTGCAGCGGCGCTATCCGGCTTTCGCCAAAGGACGCCTTGGAGCTTCGCCTGAAGAAGATCTGCGATGAGCTCACCGCGATCATCGTCGCTTATGCGCCAGACCAGGTGGCCATCGAGGACGTGTTCTACGCGGTGAACGTGAAGTCGGCGCTGAAGTTGGGGCACGTTCGCGGGGTCGCGATGCTAGTAGCTGCGCAGGCGGGACTCGAAGTGGTGGCCTATGCGCCGCTTTCCATCAAGTCGGCGGTCGTGGGATACGGTAGGGCAGAGAAGTCGCAGGTGCAGATGATGGTGGCGCGCTTGCTCGAGCTGCCCGCGCCGCCCGAGCCTCCCGATGTGGCCGATGCTTTGGCGATCGCCATCTGCCATCTGCATACGGCTGGGACGATGCTGCGGCAGCGGGCCGGCGCCCATTGAACCGGGTTCGGCCGGCAAATCGGATAAAATTTCTGTTCAGCATGAGACTTTGCCTGGCTCTCGCAACCATTCTGCTGGTACTTCCCCTGGCCGCCCAACAGGCCGCGGAATCCCCAGCTCAGCCTTCGGTGACCTTCAACTTTGAGTGGAGCGAGGGCATCCCCTGGCAAACCTACTCCATTACGGTACAGGCGGACGGCAAAGCGCATTTCCAAGGAACCCCTGCCCCCGATCAGCAGGGCGGCGATACCGACCCGTTCGAGCAGGACTTTACTCTTTCCGAAGCCAACCGGCAGATGGTCTTCGACTTGGCGAAAAAATTAAATTACTTCAGCGGCGACTACGATTCTCACCTCAAGAAAATCGCGCTGACCGGACGGAAGACCCTGGAATACAAGTCCGCTCAGACTCAGGGCACGACCACCTATAACTACTCGCCCAACAATGATGTGCAACAGTTGACGCGCCTGTTTCAGGGAATCGCCACGACCGTGGATTACGGGCGCAAGCTGGCGTTTCAGTACCGCTTCGATAAGTTGGGAATGAACCAGCGTTTGAAAGAGCTGGTGGGCCTGCAGGCCGATCACAACGTCGAGGAATTGGGCGCCATCGAGCCCATCCTGCTCAAAATCGCCAACGATCCGAACCTGATGCATATCAGCCGGCAAAGCGCTCAGCAGTTATTGAAAGCGATCAATGGGTCGGCCATTGCCGCCCAGACTCCAGCACAGCCGTAGCTGCTTTGCCTTGTTGTCAAAGATTTGACAACTCTCGGCCCCGTTTTTCTGCAACTTGGCATCTAACGGGTGTTTAATGGAGTATGGGAAGAGTAGCGGGCGACGCTGCAGAGGAAGATGCCCGTCTCTGTCAGATAACACGGCAAACTCGCCGATTGTCTGTCAGGTGCTAAAGATGTCACGGGCCCAAAGGAGTAGGGGTATGACAAAGCGCGCGGGGTTAGCTCTGTCACTGATTTGTGCGTTGGTCTTGGCCGGAACCTCGGTCGCAGCCTTCGCGGAAACGCATGCCAGGATCATTCGCGTCAGCTATCTCGACGGCCAGGTGCAGATGGACCGCGCGACCGGCCAGGGCTTGGAGCGGGCCATGTTGAACGCTCCCGTCGTGCAGGGTGCGAGCATCGTTAGCGGCAAGGACGGCCTGGCGGAGGTAGAGTTCGAAGATCAAACTGCCATCCGCCTGACGGAAAACTCGGAAGTGCGGTTCCGCCAGCTCTCGATGAACGACGCCGGCGGCAAGACCAATGACATCGAAGTGGTGAACGGCGTCGTGTACTTTGACGTCCGCTCCAAGATCGCCGACACCTACCGCGTTGGCGTTGGCGGAAGCAGCCTTCTCATCCACCGCGACACCCAGTTGCGATTGAGCGCTAATCCGGACCAGCTCACGGTAGCGGTCCTCAAGGGCGAAGCCCAGTTGGAGAACCAGCCGCAAATTGTGACGGTGAAGAAGAAGGAAACATTGACCCTGAATCCCGGCGATCCCTCGCAATACAAAGTGGCGGGTGGCACCGAGACGATTGCGGTGGATGCCTGGAACAAGGAGCGCCAGGCGTACGGTGAAGCCTACGCGAAGAGCGAAGGCCTGGGCGGTCCCAAGAGCGGGTACGGCCTGCAGGACCTCAACTATTACGGGAGCTTCTCTTACGCTCCCGGATACGGAAGCGTGTGGCAGCCCTACGGATTCGCCGGCTCCATGACGGGCTTCGATCCGTATAGCAACGGCGCATGGATGTTCTATCCGGGCATGGGATACGCATTCGCTTCGGGATATCCCTGGGGATGGCTGCCCTATCACTACGGTTCATGGGCCTATATCGGCGGCATGGGATGGGCGTGGGTACCGGGTGGCAATTACGGCAACCAGTGGTACGCCAATAACTTCCAGACGGCGCCCAAGATAACTAAAGCGCCAGCCGGATGGTCTCCAGCCAGTCCTCCCGCTGCATCGGCGGGCACTCCCGGGCCGACCGTCGTCCTGGGCAAAGCGGCAACTCCAAACGCAGTGATCCCCGGAGGACGCGTTCCGCCCAATTTCGCCAGCGTGATACGAGGCCGTTCGTCCGCGCCGAATGTCATCTCGCATGACAGCGTTGGCGCCAACGCCCAAAGTGGGATGGTGAACGATCACGTCTTCGGAGCCAAAGCGGTCCGTCAACCGGCGCACACCGGCCACGTCTTTGTAGCGCCGCCTCCGGCGGCCGGTCTGAGCACGGGCGTGCCGATTGGCGGGCCCGGCTATGGCGCGTCCTCGGCGGCAGTCGGCGGAGTTTCGCCCACTGCGACGTCGTCGGCTGGACACGCCAGCACGACCAGCCACGGCTCAAGCGCGTCGCATAAGTAGAACCTGTACGAGGTGAAGCAAAAGGGCGGCTTTGCGGCCGCCCTTACTCTTGCTGCTTTGATTCAGTACACCGCGATCCCCGCATAGCCCACCACCATGTCGTGCTCTCCGGAAACGTCGCCCGAGGTGGCGTAGCGGACCAATTCCGCCTGCGTAGCGCCCAGCTTGCGGGCCGCGGTGAGCATGACTACTACGGGGCCGTAGCCGCACATGCTGATGCCAGCCTGGTGGACCACGTCATACAGACCCCGCGGGTCGAGCGCCAGGACCCGATCAATGGCGCGGCGGTCTTTGACCCGGGTCACGCTGTCGCTTTCATAGTGATTCATGTCGCTCGAAGCCACGACCAGGACCCGCTCCCCCGCTTCCTTTGCCGCATCGGCAAGCACCACGCCCAGCGCGCTCAGCACCTCGAAATTGCTGGTGCCGACGGTGATCGGCACAAACTGAAATCCCGGCGCCAGCACTTGCAGGAAGGGGAGTTGTACCTCCAGCGCGTGCTCTAAGCGATGGGCGGTCTCGTCCTCCGAAAGCAGATTGAGTCGCGCTTTCATTTGCTTTGCCAGTTCGGTGTCAATGGCGACGTCGCCCAAAGGCGTGTGCCACGCTCCTTCACTCATGATGGCCAGCGGCTCGCCCATGCCGGTGTGGTTGGGACACAGAATCACGAAGCGTCGCGGCAACTCCAGCAGGCCAAACACGGCCCCCGCTACCTGGCCAGAGTAAACATAACCGGCGTGTGGAACGACGCAGCCGAGGGCGCGAATCCTGGGTTGGGCGGAAGTACTGGCAGGCGGCGTGGTGTAAGTTTCCACCTCCGCGCGCAGATGCTGCGCATTGGCCGGATAGAAGCGTCCCGCAACCGCGGGCTGGCGAACGGCAGTCGGCATAGTCCCGCCCCCTCGGCTGGTTGCCAGGATAAGTTTATTCCTGCTGTAAAGCCCGGAAAAGCGCTGCCGACTTTTCCAGGGGCACCGCTTCCGCGCGGACATCGGGGCGCAGACCAGCCGCCTTCAGCGCCTTACGCACATCCGCTTCCGGGTACTTGCCGCGCAGATTATTCAGCAGCGTCTTGCGCTTCTGCGCGAACGCCAGTTTCAGGAACGTGATGAACAGCCCTTCCGCCACCCGCAACTCTTCGAGGCGAGGCGCCATGGTCAGTCGCAGTACGCTGGAATGCACCTTGGGCGGGGGCGAGAAGGAAGAGGGCGGAAGCGTGAACAGGTTTTCCACACGCGCGAACAGCTGCGCCGTCGCGGAAAGCAGCCCGTAGTTGCGGCTGCCAGGCTCCGCCGCGATGCGTTCGGCTACCTCCTTCTGCACCATGATTACGGCGCGCTCGATGTGCGGATGCAATTCGAGAATCCGCAGCACGATGTCGGACGTGACGTAGTACGGCAGGTTGCCCACCACGTCCACGGTTTCCGCTTGCGTGGGGCGAAGATCGTGCAGCGGGCCCGGCCGCCGTCCCACCATGGAGGCGAACTCCACCGTAACGAAATCGGATTCGAGGATCTCGACATTGGGCTTGGTGGCATAGCCCATGCGCAACTGCGCCGCCAATACGCGGTCCAGTTCGATCCCGATGACACGCCGGGCGCGGGGAATCAGCAGGTTGGTCAGGACACCGCGGCCGGGGCCAATCTCAATGACGGTGCGCTGCGAAATATCGCCCAGCGCTTCGACGATGCGGCGCGCGGCAGTCGCGTCAACCAGAAAATTCTGCCCTAGTTTCGGCTTCCGTTTGTCGGCGCTGCTAGTCCCGGATTTCGAGGCGCTTTTGGCCACATTGACCCTCTTTCGATTCCACGATTAGACTCAACTGTTTCATCAATTCCAGCATCCTACGAACGCAACTCTTAACAGCGCAATTCCGCGGAGGCGTCTGCGCCGCGCCTGGAGGTCTGATGCACGTCGCCTTTGCGGCATCCGAGTGTGTGCCCTTTTCCAAAACCGGCGGCTTGGGGGATGTCGTCGGTTCTGTGCCACCTGCGGTCGCACATCTCGGTCACAAAGTTACGGTGTTCCTGCCGCATTACCGCGCCACGAAACTCGACAACCCCCGCAAAGTAATCTCCAGCATAACCGTACCGTTCGATGATTGTTACCGCTTCTGCTCGGTGCTCGACGGCGGCAAGCGCGCAGGAGTGCAATTCTATTTCATCGACTACCCTCCGTACTTCGATCGCGACGGACTCTATGGAACGGCGCTCGGCGACTATCACGATAATGCCGAACGCTTCGCCCTGTTCTGCCGCGCCGTGCTGGAAGCGGCGAAATTCCTGGGCGCGCCCGACATCTTCCACTGCCATGACTGGCAGACCGCGCTGATTCCCATCCTGCTGAAGACGGTGTACGAGGAGGACCCGGCCTTCGCCAATACTCCAAGCGTCTTCACCATCCATAATCTGGGGTATCAGGGAATCTTCCCGCCGGAGATTCTGCCGCTGCTCATGCTGCCCTGGGACCTGTTCACCCTGTCGAAGCTGGAATTCTATGGCAAGGTGAACTTCCTGAAGGGCGCCATCACCTTGTCGGACTTCGTCACCACGGTAAGCCGGAAATACAGCCAGGAGATACAGACCTCGGAATACGGATTTGGTCTCGAAGGTGTGCTGCGTGCGCGGGGGAGCACGCTGGCCGGCATCGTGAATGGCGTGGATTACGACGAGTGGAACCCGGAGTCCGATGAGCACATTGCGGCCCGCTACTCGGCGGAAGATCTCCGCGGTAAGGCGGAGTGCAAACGGGACCTGCTGCAAGCGTTTGGCTTGGCGCAGGACACGCAATCGCCCGTCGTGGGTATGGTGTCGCGCTTTGTCGCGCAGAAGGGGTTCGACCTCATTCAGCAGGTGGGCGATCGCCTGGCGCGTGAGGACATGGTTCTGCTTGTTCTGGGCTCCGGCGAAAAAGACTACGAAACCATGTTTCGCAAGCTCAATAAACAGTATCCCCAGAAGATTGCGGCCAAGGTCGCCTATGACAACGCCCTTGCTCACAAGATCGAAGCGGGCAGCGACATGTTCCTCATGCCGTCGCACTACGAGCCTTGCGGCATGAACCAGATCTTCAGCCTGCGGTACGGCACGGTTCCCATCGTGCGCGCGGTGGGCGGCCTCGACGACACCGTCGAGCCGGTCGATCCCCGGACCATGAAGGGCACGGGATTCAAGTTCAAGGAGTACAGCGGCGAAGCACTGCTGGAAACCGTTAGAGCGGCCCTTGCCACCTATCGTAACCAGAATGTCTGGCAAACTCTGATGCGCAACGGCATGGCGCAAAACTACTCCTGGCCCAACTCGGCGCGCGAGTACGTCAAGGTGTACGAGCGCGCGCGGCAAGGGAAGGCAGCGGTTAGCGTCTAGCGGAGATTATTCGCAAGCGTAACTGATGGGAGTGTCATCCCGAGCGAGGGCCAGCCCAAGAACGCATCAAGCCTGTCCTTGGCTTGATGCGCTGGCTGGGCCGAGTCGAGGGACCTGATTTTCACCAACGTCATAGAAAAATGCGGCAACAGCAGATCCTTCGACTCCGCGTCCGCCCGACCCGCAAGAGAAGCGGGTCAGAAATTCTTCGCGGGCGCTTCGCTCGGGATGACAATCCTGATCGGCCCCGGGATTTTTGAGCCAGTTGAAATGTTAGTCTTCGGCACAATCGGAAAGGAGATTGTGCGTGAAGAAGAAGCGGTTTTCCGGAGAGCAGATCGTGGGGGTACTGAGTGCCGGGAACCTCTTCTTCGGTGGCGATTCGAACTTCCGGAGATCCGCTGGTGATCGCGGCAGATGCGCGTGCCCAATTACGTGTCATTGACGCAGACGTTCCTGCCTACGACATGCGTACGCTGAAACAATTGATTTCCGACGATCTCAGCGGGGTGGACTCTTCGTCCCGTATGATGCTGGCGTTCGGTGTCGTGGCGCTGCTACTCGCCGCCGCCGGCATTTTTGCGGTGGTGGCCTACTCCGTGTCGCAGCGCAGACACGAAATCGGAGTGCGCATGGCGCTGGGAGCGCAGCATCTGAATGTGCTGAGTTTGGTCGTGAGCCATTCGCTCAAACACGCGGCGATCGGGCTGGCCATTGGGATTCCCGTAGCGCTCGGAGTGGCACGTATCCTTGCGACTCTGCCCTTTGGGATCGTGCAGATGGATGTCTGGACATTCGCAAGCTTTACAGTTTTGCTGACTCTGGTCGCGGCGATCGCGGCCATCGTGCCAGCGCGCGCGGCGATGAAGGTGGATCCCACGGAAGCGCTGCGCTACGAATGATCAACCAGCTTGCTGCGCGCTCCAAGAGCCAGTTTTCGTTGCTGGGCAGCTAGTTGCCAGCTAACCGCTTCTGCTTTTCAAAATACGAGTAGATGGGAATTCCGGCTGCAATCACCGCCAGCCCCCAAATCGAGTTCCGCAGGTTCTCGGTGAAGGTGTAGTAGAGCAACACCGCGGCGGCAGCTACGAACAGCGTCGGCACGACTGGATATCCCCACGTTCGGTAAGGGCGTGGCGCATTCGGCTCTTTCTTGCGCAGAACAAACACGGTGCTGGCGGCGACCATGTAAAAGAGCCACTCTGCGAATATCGCCAGCGAGAAAAGTTGGCGGAAACTCCCGGCGAACAGCAGCAGCAGGATCGACAACACAAGCTGCACGATCAGCGCGACTGACGGAGTATGGAACCGCGGATGCACGTCGGCCATTGCCTTGAAGAAGTAGCCATCGCGAGCCATGGCGAACGGCACGCGCGCACCGCTCATGACGGTGCCGTTGAGCGCGACCAGCATGGACAGCGCCATTCCGGCCGACACGATGGCCGCGCCCCACGCGCCTACAGCGACCGCGGTTGCTTCCGACGCGGGCCGCGGTGAAGCAGCGATGCTCGCCGCCGGCAGCACATACTGCACGGCAGCGTTGGTCAGCATGTAAAGCACGGCGACCGCGCCGACGCCGGCGATCAGCGCCACCGGAATGGTGCTGCCGGGATTGCGGATTTCGCCGCTCACCATGTTCAGGTCGTTCCAGCCGTCGTAAGCCCACAGTGCTGCCACCAGCGCGGCCATGAATCCTGCGACTCCGCCCGTGGCGCCGCTGAAAGTGGTGGCGAAGTTGTGCCAGGTTCCGGACGCGGCGCCAAACGCGATCACGGATACGGCAAGGATGATGGCGACCTTCAGCAGCGTACAGACCACTTGGAAGTCGCCGGCGCGGCGTATGCCGATGTAATTCAGCCCGGTGATGAGAGCTGCTGCGGCGATGGCGACGAATTGCCCATAGGTGATGACGAACGGCGAGCGGACGACCGCATCGTTGAAGAACGCAAACGCTGGGAACGTGCCAAGAATGCGGACGAAACCGGTGGTCAGCGTGGCGATGGACGCCGGCTTGGCGATAGCAAACCAAGTCCAGGCGTACAAGAAGCCGGGCAGCGGTCCGTAAGCGTCGCGGATGTAGACATATTCTCCGCCGGCCTGCGGCTTCATAGCCCCAAGTTCGGCGTAGGTCAATGCTCCCGCAAACGACAGCACGCCGCCGACAATCCAGGCGAGGTAAACCAGCCACGCCGAGCCAACCGCCTGCATCATCTCGGTTGGCACCAGGAAGATGCCGCTGCCGATGATGGTGCCGATTACGATCGCGCTGGCGTGGCTCAGGCCCAGGTCGCGTGACAGCGTGGCGTGGTGTGCGTCGCCGCTAGTTGATTGGGTCATGCGTCGCGTTGCTATGTGCTGAGAGCAACAGACTGGAACTATAGCCGATGACAAACGTGATGACGCTGCCGATCAGCACGTACCAGGTGAAAGGAATCGGCCGCGACAACGCCAGCGCCGCAAACGGTAGGCCAGTCGCGCCTTGCAGCCAGTGCAGGACAGCGCCGCCTTGCCAGATGTAGAGGTTCGCCAGGAATCCCACCGCCATTCCGATCATGCTGCCGCGCTCGTTGGCCCGGCGCGTCAGCACTCCCAGCAGAAATACTCCCAGCAATGCGCCATAAGCAACCGACGCGATGCTGAGACCGAGTTCCACCACTTTGCCGCCGCGGCGCGAGACGATCGCCAGGGCGAAGAGCACGAACCCCCAGAAGATGGTCGCCAGGCGCGAGAGCAGGACTCGCCTTGCTTCCGGCGTTGCGGACCTGCTTCGCAGATAGAAGTCAACCATGGTTGTGGACGACAACGCATTCAGCGCGGCACTCAGGTTCGACATGGCTGCGGCGAGAATGGCGGCAATCAACAGCCCCGAAACGCCGTGCGGCATGTGGCTGACGATAAACGTTGGGAAGATGCGGTCGGTCTTGTCGAATGGCGTTGCCGGCGGCGACAGGCGATAGAAGACCCACAGCATCGCGCCAATCATCAGGAACAGCCAGAACTGGAAGAGCACAGCCACGCCGCTGCTCAACAGGGCCAGCTTGGATTGCGCTTCATTGCGCGCCGCCAGCAAGCGCTGCACGATCAACTGGTCGGTGCCGTGACTCGCGGTGGTGAGAAACGCCCCGCCGATCACGCCCGACCAGAAGGTGTAGGTGCGATAGAAGTCCGGGCTGAAGTCGAAGACCCGAAACTTGCCGGCGCTCTCGGCACTCGCGTGGATTGTGTTCCAGCCGCCGGGCACCAGGTGCAGCAGGGTGAAGAAGCCCACCAGCGTTCCGCCGATGTAGATGAACAGCTGCACGACGTCCGTCCAGACGACCGCGGTCATGCCGCCTTCAAACGTGTAAACCAGGGTCAGCAGCGTGACGATGCCGATGGAAACCACGTCTCGGCCGAACTCTTCGAAGCCGCCGAGCATTGGTCCCAGCGCGATGCCGATAACGATAGCCACCGCGAACACGCGCACGCCTTCCGCCGAGGCGCGGGTGATGAGAAACAGCCCGGCGGTCAGCGCGCGCAGCCGCTGGCCAAAGCGCCGCTCGATGAGCTGATAGGCGGTATACAGTTCGCCGCGGAAATACTGTGGCAGCAGCACGAAGCTGATGATGACGCGGCCTACAAGATAACCCATCACCAGTTGCAGGAAGGTGAAGTTGGAGTCGTAGGCGAGCCCAGGCACGCTGATGATGGTGAGCGTGCTGGTTTCGGCCGCCACAATGGACAGGGCAATCGCCCACCACGGAATGTCGCGGCCGGCGAGGAAGTAGTCGCGCAGCGAGCGCTGCCGTTTGCGGAAGCGTAGTCCGAACAGCGTGATGCCCAGCAGATAGACCGCGATCAGCGCCAGGTCAAACCGGTTCAGTCCCATTGTGTCGAGCCATTATCAGCGATGGGCGTGCGTTCTCCAATTGGGTGACCGGTTTTTCACACGCGGCGGCGATAATGTTACACGTGACGTACTTTCTCGGCATCGACGGCGGCGGCAGCAAGACTACGTGCGTGCTGGGCGACGAAACAAACGTAATCGCGTCGCTGACCGTGCCAGGCAGCAACATCGTCCGCGTGGGCGAGCGCCAGGCGCGGGCCGCGCTGGGGCAGGGAATTCGTGAGGTCTGCGAAACCGCGGGCGCCAAGCCGGAGCAGATCGTCGCGGTGTGCGCCGGAATTGCTGGAGCTGCGCGCGAAGATATCCGGCAGCAGGTCGTCGCGATTCTCGCCGAGTTGGTGCCGGGCAAGGTAGAAGTCACGGGCGACATGGTGATTGCCCACGAAGCGGCACTCGGCGGCGCTGCTGGAATTGTGGTGCTGGCAGGAACTGGTTCCATCGCCTACGCTCGCCACGCTTCAGGTCAGACGGCACGTGCCGGCGGCTGGGGTTACGCGATCTCCGACGAAGGTTCCGGACACTGGATCGGCGTGCAAGCGGTCGCAGCGGTGGCTCATGGAATCGACAGCGGCAACATCACCAAGCTGAGCGACCGCATTCTGCAACGCTGGCAGCTCAGTTCGTACGACCAGATTGTGA
This sequence comes from Acidobacteriota bacterium, assembly GCA_031296115.1. GTDB lineage: Bacteria > Acidobacteriota > Terriglobia > Terriglobales > Acidobacteriaceae > Bog-257. The sequence continues at coordinate 120,108 of JARLGI010000033.1, forward strand.
GCGCCGCCAACGCTTCGCCTGCTCCCGATTTCTCCACTCTGTTTCCTGATGTACTGGCGGCCGCAGAGTCCGGCGATCCTGCCGCCCACGACGTTCTTTCCCGCGCGGGACAAGAGCTGGCCAAATTGCCGGCGAGGGTATTGCGTCTCTTATGGAAGACCAGCGACGCGGTTAACGTCGCACTCGCCGGCAGCGTCTTTCAGCACTCGGAAACTGTGCGTGATTCGTTCCAGCGCGAGCTGAAAGGCTCGTTTCCGCAATGCCGTGTTTTCCTCTCGCAAGCCAATGCTGCGGAAGGCGCATTGGCCTTGGCCCGTAAGTCGGTGGCGGCGAGTATCTAACCTTGTTCTAGACCCAATCTTCCAGCCGCGTGACAGAAGTCATAGTCGCGCCATCGCGGCGTCGGTAGAGTGCAGTTGTGGCGGTAATCCAGACCTTCTGAAAGTTGCATTCCCGGCCGCAATTTCGCTGGGCATGCAGAACTGCAAGCCGCTCCAGAGGAGAATGAGATGTCCATCGAAGCAACCAAGACCGTAGGCGAACTCGCAGCCGAAGTGCCCAACGCGACGCGCGAGTTCGAGAAGCTGGGAATCGACTACTGCTGCGGCGGCAGCAAGACGCTCGGCGAAGCCTGTGCCGAAGCCAAGATCCCAATTGAAGAGACGCTGGCGCGTTTGCAGGCGGGTTTGACTACTGTACAGGCAAAGCCGGGCCGCGAGTGGAAGAACGAACCGCTCAGTGACCTGATTGAGCACATCAAGAGCACGCATCACGTGTTCGTGCGTCAGGAATGTCCGCGCATCGAAGCGCTGGCGGAGAAGGTGGTGTCAAAGCACGGCGCCAATCATCGGGAGTTGGCAGAAGTGCACACTACGTTCAGCGCGCTTGCCGACGAACTTGCGGTGCACCTGATGAAAGAGGAACAGGTGCTGTTCCCTTACGTCGTTCGCATGGAGGAAGCGGCGCTCGCCGGCGAACCAGTTCCGCCGGCGATGTTCGGAACGGTGGTAAATCCGATACGCATGATGATGCAGGAGCACGACGGTGCAGGCGACGCTCTGCGGAAGCTGCGCGCGACGACGAGCAATTATGCGGTGCCGAACGATGCATGCACCACCTACGCAACGCTGTATGAAGCGCTGCTGGGCTTCGAAGCCGATCTGCACCAGCACATTCACCTGGAGAACAACATTCTGTTTCCGCGCGCAGTTGCAATGGAAGCGGGAAAGTAAATCGGGTGAGTCGCTAAAACAAATCGGACGGTTTGGGTGGCGCAGCGCTTCAGCGCTGCACTTGGGATCAATTCTTTGAACCTCGGCTTTAGCCGCTGAGGGAATGGTCTCGTTCTGAAAATCCTCACGGGCTAAAGCCCTGTGTATCAGGTGTTTCTGTTACTGCAGGCCTGAAGGCCTGCGCCACCAGTATCAGGTACTGCTGTACTGCAAGCCTGAAGGCCAACGCCACATGCGATAGACCGCTGTGACTTTTCGTTCGACATTTTCTTATACCGCAACCCGCGATCGCACCTTCTTCAGCGCGGCGAGGAATTGTTCATTCTGTTCCGGGGTGCCGATCGTTACGCGAAATGCGTCAGGCGCGCCCCAACTGCCGCTCATGTGACGCACGATGATGCCTTCATCCTGCAGCCGGCGGCAGAGGTTGCCCGCATCTTCGCCAACCCGGCAGAAGAGAAAATTACTCCAGGTAGGCTCGACGGGGATGCCCATCGCGGAAAGTTCCTTGGTCAAGAATTTCGCGCCGGCCGAGTTGGCCGCCAAGCCCTTCTTCACGTGCGCCTCGTCGGCCAGGGCGGCGAGCGCAGCCGCCTCTCCCAGCGACGACACCATGAACGCCGGCTTCATGCGCGCGAAGTAACCAATCAGGTCCGCCGGTCCCATGCCGTAGCCGACGCGAACGCCGGCCAATCCGTGAGACTTGGAGAACGTCCGCAGCACCATCACGGGGCGTTGCTGCCGCACATACCCGAGCGAATGCGAATAGTCCAGTCCACGTTCCGCCGCGAAGTAGTTGGCATAGTCCCAATAGGCTTCATCCAGCACAGTGAGCACATGCAACGGCAGTTGGTCGAGGAAGCGGTCCATCGCAGCCGCATCCAGCACCGTTCCCGTCGGATTGTTGGGATTGGAGATATACACCACGCGGGTGAAGACATCGACGGCTCCCAGAATGCGATCAAGGTCAAAGCCGTTCTTCAGCGTCGGCACCTCGATGAGCTGCGCGCCGGTGGCGCGCGTCACGATGGGGTAGACGATGAACGACAGCTGGCTGGTGACCGCGTTCAGGCCGGGACCAAGCAGCGTTCGGGCGATGATCTCTAGGAAAGTGGTTGAGCCGGCAGTGACCATCACCTGCTCCGGCGGAATGTCGTGTACTTCCGCCAGCCGTGTGGTCAGCTCAGTCACGGACGAATCGGGATAGTAGTTGATGTTCGGAAGGGCCTCTTGAATGGCGGCCATTGCCAAGGGCGAAGGGCCAAAAGGGTTTTCATTCGAGGCCATCTTGATGCAATGCACGCCGCTCTCCAATTCCGCTTGCCGGACTGACTTCCCGGGCTTATAGCTGGGCAGCGTGTGCACCCACGCCGGAACCAGCTTCCCAAAATCTGTCATTCGATCTCCAGGGTGCCACCACTCAGGAACTCGGCCTTCGGGTAGTGCAGGCCTTCAGACCCGCGTAAAACCATCGCCCACACAAAGGGGCTTTAAACTTCTTCCCAAATTCGCTGAATTCTCAGTTCCACAATTCAACCATGTACCTCAGGGCCTAAAGGCCTTAGATATTGAGCATCTTGACGCGGGCCTGAAGGCCCGCACCACCAAACCGCCTATCGCCGGCCCCTTAGGGCGACCGCCGCCCTGAGCGCCCCGTGTCCTTCAACTGCGCAACTTCCTTTGCGGTCAGATGCCGGAATTTGCCCGGCTCAACATCCAGCGTGAGCGGGCCATAGCGTACGCGCTTGATTTTCTCAACATGATGGCCGATCACCTCGAACATGCGTCGGATCTGCCGGTTGCGTCCCTCGATCAGCGTGGCCTCGTACCAGGGATTAGCGGCCTCGCGCAGCAGCTTGATGCGTGCCGGTGCGGTCTTCACCGCCGCCGACCGCCGCCGGGCAGGCGCTTTGGGCGCGTGTCCCTCGGGCGTCTTCAACGGAGCGCGTTCCGACGGCAACTTGATCCCGCCGCGCAGCTTGTCGATTTCCGCCTCGGTCGCTTTGCCGCTGATCTTCACCAGGTATGTCTTGGGAACGTGGGAGGAGGCGTGCATCAGTTTCTGCGCCAACTCGCCGTCGTTGGTTAGCAACAGCAGGCCTTCGCTCAGGTAGTCGAGCCGGCCGACGGGATAGATTCGGGCCGCCACTCCGCGCACCAGGTCCAAAACGGTCGGGCGGCCTTCCGGATCGGTTACCGTCGTAACGTATCCCTTGGGCTTGTGTAATAACAGGTAGACGTGGCGTTCCGGTCCGCTCAGGGGCTTGCCGTTTACCTTGATGTTGTCCAGTGCAGGATCGGCCTTGCTGCCCAACTCGGTCACGGTCTGGCCGTTTACCGAGACGAGCCCGCTGGTGATGAGTTGCTCGGCCTTGCGGCGCGAAGCAATGCCGGCTGCGGCAATGATTTTCTGGAGGCGCTCAGCAGGCATGAGCCACCCGAATCGGCAACAGCGTATCCGGTTTTGCCGTACCCCCCTCCCCCCCTACCGCATTCTCATTTTCAATAACATATACAGCAAAATCAATGCAAAGTATTGATTCAAGGCGATTTATACGTATGTTATTGATTCCCATAAGCTTAGGAGAGAAAATTCGGGTGCGTCGGCAGTTCGGCGCCAGTGTCGTCACAGAGCTATTTCCGAGGGAGAAACAGAGAGCCGAAGCCCTTGTTGGCTCCGGCTTGTTGGGGAATTACGAAATCGGCCCAGATCACTGTCCCGAGCCGTCGTTCCGCTTGAGGGTTGGCCGATCATCGTCGTTCTGCGTTCCGGTCCCGCTGCTGCTGCCGCTGTCCTGAGGATTGTCGGCGGTCGCGCGCCGCAAGGTCGGACGGTCTTTGTTGTCCTTGTCGTTCTGCACCTTGTGACGGTTCTCGATGGACGCCAGCCGGCCCTTTACCTGCTGGAACTCGGAGGTGTCCACCACGTACTCGTCGCGCGGCGGCAGCACATTCTTCATCTCATGCTGCGCACTGGCGACGCGGTCCGGCGTCATGGGATGCGAGGAGAACGCCTTGGCGAGCGTGCCTGGCTTCTTCTTTTCCTGGGCCTCGATCTTCTCGAAGAACGAGACGAACGACTGCGGGTCGTAGCCCGCCTTGTACATGTATTCCATGCCCAGGAAGTCGGCTTCGCTCTCAAAGTTGCGCGAGAACTTCATGAAGGTCAGAGGAACACCGATGCTCAGCGCCGCCTGCGTTCCTTCGTACACCGCCCAGCCGCCGGGCACGAAGATCAGCGGAATCGTGGCGAGATTAACGATGTTGCCGCGGGTCTGCTCGCGCGCCACGTGGCAGGCGGCCACGTGGGCAATTTCATGCGCCATCACGCCCGCCAGTTCGGCCTCGTTGTCGGCCGCCAGGATCAGGCCCGAATTCACGTAGAAGAAGCCGCCCGGCAGGGCAAACGCATTCAACTCGTCGGTGTCAATGACCTTGATGATGAAAGGAACTTTGGCGTCCGAATTCCGCACCAGGTTCTGCCCAATCCGGTTCACATATTCGGTGACCAGGGGATCGCTCACCATTTTGGCCCCGTGCTCCACCTGCTGCGAGTAGGCGCGGCCCATCGCGACTTGCTTGTCGAGCGAATACCAGTTGCCGACGCCCTGCTTGCAGCCGACATTGCGGTTGCCGATGGCGTCAATGTTATTCATCGTGCTGGGGGTCGAGCCCGGAGGCGCCGGAGTGCTGGCCGCTGCCGCGCTTGCGGTGTCCGGAGTGCTGCTGGTGGCAGAATCGCCCTTGTTCTGCGCCATGCCGAGTGGAACCAGCGACAGCGCGAGGGCAGCACAACCGAGATAACGGAACGGGGAACGCATGATGAACACCTTCTGGCTTGGCCTTAGGCAGACCTCTTCTCCACCGCCAGCCTCAACCCTCTTATAAACCCAAAATCCTACGATTTGTTGCCAGCTACCGCTATTGTCGTCCCTTTGAGAAGCGAAGTCCATCCCCTAGATAGACGTATCACTTAGTCAGATGTTGGGCCTTTGTCAAGGTTTCCACAATTCGGCATCTAAGGTTTCAAAATCTCTAAGGATTGGCGCTCCCAGGGTCGCCGGACGATGGAGCGATCCAGGGTGGTTCCGGCCCAGCGTGGTACACTTTTCACAGTTCCTGTATGGCCCAAATCAAACGCAGAAAGACTTACACCGCCACCGTGGGTGAGGTTCGCGTCGGCAGCGATGCACCAATTGTGGTGCAATCCATGACCAATACCGACACTGCCGATATTGACGGCACCATCCGCCAATGCGCGGCGCTGGCCCGCGCCGGTTCCGAGCTGGTGCGCGTCACCGTCAACAACGACGAAGCCGCCAAGGCGGTGGCTTACGTGGTCGACGGTCTCGACCGTCTCGGCACGCCCGTACCCATCATCGGCGACTTCCACTACAACGGGCACATCCTGCTGAAGAAGTATCCCGAGTGCGCCCGCGCGCTGGCCAAGTACCGCATCAATCCCGGCAACGTTTCCATCGGCAAGAAGGACGACGACAACTTCCGCACCATGATCGATGTGGGCATCGAGAACGACAAGCCGGTGCGCATCGGAGTCAACTGGGGCTCGCTCGATCAGTCGCTGCTGACCCGCCTGATGGACGAGAACAACAAGCTCGAGGAGCCGAAAGACGCGCGCGACGTGACCATGGAAGCCATGGTACAGAGTGCCCTGCGCTCGGCCGAGCTGGCGGTCAGCTATGGCATGCGCAAAGACCAGATCATGCTGAGCGCGAAAGTCAGCGGCGTGCAGGACCTCATCGACGTCTATCGCGAGCTGGCGCGCCGGTGCGAATATCCGCTGCATCTCGGACTTACCGAAGCCGGCATGGGTGCCAAGGGCATCGTGAGCAGCTCAGCGGCGCTGGCCGTGCTGATGCAGGAAGGTATCGGCGACACGATTCGCGTCTCGCTGACGCCCGCGCCGAACGGCGACCGCACCGAAGAAGTCACGGTGGCGCAGCAGATTTTGCAATCCATCGGCATTCGGAGTTTTACCCCGCAGGTGACGGCGTGTCCCGGCTGCGGCCGCACCACCAGCACCTTCTTCCAGGAAATGGCAGAGCAGATCCAGGGCTACCTGCGCGAGCAGATGCCGGTCTGGAAGACGCGCTACGCCGGCGTGGAAGAGATGAAAGTGGCGGTGATGGGTTGCGTGGTCAACGGCCCCGGCGAATCGAAGCACTCCAACATCGGCATCTCGCTGCCGGGAACGTTCGAGGAGCCGAAAGCGCCCGTCTACGTGGATGGACGGCTGATGTTGACGCTCAAGGGCGATCACATCGTCGCCGAGTTCATCAAAATCCTTGACGGGTACGTGGACTCGCATTACGCGACGAAAAAGAAGCTGGTAGGAATCAGCAACTAGCGATCGGCAATTAGCAGCTAGCCTTTTCCAAACCCCGATTCATGGGTGAATTGTGTTCCAGCGTTCGGCACGCGAAGTGCCGAGGAGTTCGCGCAGCCGGCTTTCTGAGAGGACAAGCTTGACAGGCCACGGAAGAACTCTGCCGCGAGTCTTGTATCAGGGCATGACTTCAGTCATGCTGAGCCGTCCCAGTCATCGATCGGGCTCCAGCCCCTGTCGCCGGCTTAAGCCGGCTCCGCAAGAGATAGACAGCTGACCGGCACGACTAAAGTCATGCCCTGATACAAAGCTGGGCTAATGTGGTAAGGGGTTCGTTCCCGTCCATGGTGATTCTGTCGCTTGCGCTTCACAGAGTCGCGTGCTGGTTTGACTAAGCCCTGCCGCTGGGAGAAAATGAATTAGGCGCTGCCCTCGCTGGCGGCGCTCCTTCCGCAAGAGTGGGCCTGTGGCGCAGCTGGGAGCGCGCTTCCATGGCATGGAAGAGGTCGCCGGTTCGATCCCGGCCAGGTCCACCATAAAATCAACAACTTGCAGGAACCCCCTCTCCCAGTTTGGTAGCATTTGGTAGCAAAACCCTCGACCTTTTTGCTTCTTTCGTCGTTTTCCCTCTGAGTTCCGCGCTGATCGACTCCGCCGATATCTTTAGTATCCCGGTTGCCTGGTCAATCCCGCGGCGGCAGTTCCCGTACCACCGACCCGCGAGTCCGCCTACCACCAGCCCTACGCCGCCGGTGGCCAATCTACCCGCCAGCATGACTAGCCTGGACCTCTGGCCGCACTCCAATGACAGGGTGTTAGACTTTGAGGCCAGTTGCCCCCTGAGGAGGACATCTGGCTTTGCCTGAAGGAGGAATCGCTTGAACTACTACGGAGCTAAGGAATTAGCTGAGAGTTTTCGCACCGTTCGAAACAATACGATTACGATTGCTGAAGAACTTCCTGAAGAACAATACGGTTTTCGGCCGGCCCTAAACACGCGCAGTGTCGGTGAATTATTGGCGCATATTTCGGTGGCGTACACTTTTCAAGACCAAATTCACAGCCAGGAGCGCCGGACCTCGCTTGAGGGATTCGACTTTCCATCGCTGATGCAGCGCTTGGTGGCGGACGAAAAGGTACCACGGAGCAAGGACCAGATCCTTGAGATGCTTCGCAGCTCTGGCGCGAAATGGGCTGGTTGGATCGAAGGACTCTCGGAGAGTTTCCTGGGCGAGCGCGTCCAGATGCGTGCAGGGATGACCCCAGCATCCAAGAGCCGTTTCGAAATGATCCTTTCAGTCAAGGAACATGAAATGCACCACCGAGGCCAGTTGATGTTGATAGAGCGGATGGTGGGCGTGGTACCGCATCTAACCCGCGAGATGCAAGCCCGCATGGCTGCAGCTCCCGGGAAGAGCTGACACGGTCAAGTCTCGTGTGGGTGGATGCGGCGCGAGGATTCTTCGCAGTTGACCTCAAATCAGCGTCATAACTTGAAACAGTTTGGACCCGACCTTCCCGACATCGCAGACGAGTCGCAGGTCGTCGGACACCAAGCAGCATCGCAGGCCGGAGTCCTCAAGTTCAGGATGGCCGACCACCCGCCCAGTACACATCACCGGACACTTCCCAGATGAGGGTTTCTGGCCAACATCGTGTTGGCAGACCACAGATCCACAATCACTGGTCGGCTTTCGGGAAATCCTGTCTTCTTGACGACGATCAGCCAATTCATGCGAAGTGGCCGACTTCGCTACAATGACACTCTTACAGCGCAAGAGAGAGCATCGCCATCACGGCTGGTGGCAGTGACGTTGCCAGATTCACGCCAAGCGGCGCACGCGAGGTCCTGGGATGTCAGACATGAATGGCAAAGTAGCTGTGATTACCGGAGCCAGCAGTGGGATCGGCCGGGCGACGGCTGAGCTTTTCGCGGCGCGAGGCGCCAAGGTCGTTCTGGCGGCGCGGCGCGAACCTGAGTTGGCGACGCTCACGAGTGAGATAGAGTCCCGGGGAGGGAAAGCCAGCTTTGTCGTCACTGATGTCGCAATCGCCAAGGATGTCGAACGGATGGTGGCACATGCGATTGAGACATTTGGACGGCTCGATTACGCAGCGAACAACGCCGGCATCGAAGGAAAGTTCGAGGCCATCACGGACCTGTCCGAGGAAGATTGGGACCGTGTTCTCGACACCAACCTGAAGGGGACCTTTCTGTGTTTGCAGCACGAGGCCCGGGCCATGCTGGCAGGTGGACACGGCGGCGCGATCGTCAACGTCGGATCGATAAACTCTTTTCTCGGCTTTCCCACCGGCTCGGCGTACGTCGCCTCGAAACACGGACAAATCGGGCTCACGACCAGCGTTTCCGCCGAACTGGCGCCGCACGGAATCCGGGTCAACCTCGTGTGTCCAGGAATTATCGACACGCCGATGCACCACAGGGCGCGCGGGCTTCTCGGCGACGATATTTACGACAAGGTCGTGATACCGCGAGTTCATGTGAGGCGCGCAGGCCGCCCGGAAGAAATTGCCAATGCGGTAGTTTTCCTGTGCTCGGACGAGGCCAGCTACATCTCGGGCACCACGCTGACACCCGACGGTGGGTTCACGTTGACGGTTGACTTAGACGATTTAGCGACATCAATCCTGTTCGTGGATCTTTGAAGGGGGAGAGCTTGACGAAAGCACCTGCGCTATTTGACTTAACCGGCCGGGTGGCTGTCGTGACTGGTGGTAATGGCGGAATTGGTCGCGGCATTGCGCTCGGACTGGCCGAAGCCGGGGCCGCCGTCGCAGTATTTGGACGAAACGACGAAAAGAACCAGCGGGTGCTTTCCGAGTTGAAAGCAATCGGCAATCCATCGCTTGCAGTGAAGGTTGATGTGACCAATCGCGCCGGATTGGAACCCGCGCTGAACAAGGTCGAGAGCAAGTTGGGCGGCATAGGCATTCTGGTGAATAACGCCGGCATCGCGTCGCTGAGCGGCGGCGTGTTGAACGAAAAACCCGAAGACTGGGACAGTGTCATCGAAACACAGCTCAACGCGGTTTTTCTTCTTTCCAAGCTCGCTGCACGATCAATGCTGAGTCGTAATGGTGGAAAGATTATCAACATTGGCAGTATGTACTCGTTCTTTGGATCGGCGCTCGTCCCCTCTTACAGCGCAGCGAAAGGAGCGATCGTCCAACTGACCAAGTCGATGGCCATCGAGTTCGCCCCGCACAACATTCAAGTCAATGCGATCGCGCCAGGGTGGATTGAAACCGACATGACGGTGGTTGTACGTGCCATGCCCATGAATGACGAGATTCTTGCGCGGACCCCCGCCGGTCGATGGGGTCAACCGGAGGAAATTGCCGGAACCGCTGTGTACCTGGCCTCGCGGGCTTCAGACTTCGTCACGGGCACGACAATTCGTGTCGATGGCGGTTATGCGATCCGATGACATCAAGCGGTTGCGGGTTACGCTCCCTGCTAATTTTTGATGCTTACTGACGATCAACAAGGATCATCATGCCCGAGTTCACAACCCGCAAATCCCGCAACCCCACAGTACATGCGTGATCGGCAGCGCGTTGGAAGAACCTCGCGGTTGCCATATTTTGGACAATTCACCTTTGCATGAAGGACAGATCATTAGAGAGCGACTCTTCGGTCCACAGGAACAATGATAGCTTTGGATGCCAGGCCGGTTTCGTCGCTTATGCCTAGAACCCGCTTTGCGTGCTTTTTAGCCATTTCTGCGGTGCGAAATCTCTTGGGCTGGAGGGGTTGGTCTCTTACTGTCAGGAATTCAACGCGGTAGTAAGTCATACAACTATTGTCTCATCTCGCGAGGTCTAGTGCCGGATGTGGCGCAGGGGGGCGCTCTGACAGGCCGCGTAGCGGTTTCGACCGGAGAAGATTGTAGGGCGGGTAGATGGCGCGGTTGCTGGGCCTCGTTTTGGGGAAGGAAAACGGCAAATTAGACCAAAATACTGGGGGTCAGGCCAGCCGTTCTCCGCCAGCCCGAATTTCAATGTTCAATCGGACTCGATACCCGCAAGGTTTTTGGGAAATAAGAAGGTTATTGCCGTCTGGCAGGCAAGGCCTTTAATTTACTTCTTGACTGTTTCCTTTTCTAGCGTCTCGAGCTCTCGAGTTAGTTTTTCGGCTTGATCTCGAAGCTGGTGGATGCGCTCAGCCAACGAGGGTACATTTTTCTCGCTCACTGGCGAGACTGGAGAGGGAACAGGAAGAGCTGCTGGCGGTATTGGCGCCGCCGTTAGGCCGGCCAGGGCCTCGTCGAAGGTGTCCCGGTAGATCAGCCGGTCGCCCATAGCCAGTACCACCTTCTTGAGCTGTGGCATACGGGCTTCGGTTGCCTGAATGTAAATGGACTCCAGGTAGAGGAAGCCGCCGGTCACGGGCAGAGCGATGATATTTCCGCGCAACACGCGCGAGCCCTGCTGGTTCCACAGCGTGAGGTCCTTGGAGATGTTCTGGTCCTGGTCGATGCGCGATTCAATCTGCATCGGGCCATACATCAATTGCTGCTTCGGAAGTTGATAAAAGATCAGCTTCCCTAGCTGGTCACCGTCGCATCGAGCGGCCATCCACCCAATCAAATTGTCCTTGCCCCTCGGGGTAAACGGCAGAATCAGCAGGTACTCGGGTTCTTTCTCCCCAGGCAAGGTAGCCACGACGTAGGTGGGCGCTACGGGTTCTGGTTTTCCAGACTGGCCGAACAGGTCGCGCGCGATCTCCCAAATGTCTTCCTTGTTGTAGAACACCTGAGGATCACGCATATGAAAGATTCGGTACGCCTCTGCCTGCGTCTGAAAAAGAGCCTCCGGATAGCGGGCGTGCCGGCGCAGGTCGGCGGGCATTTCTGACGCAGGACGGAATAACTTTGGGAACAGCTTCTCGTAAGCCTGGATGATGGGGTCGCTCGCATCGAAGACATATAAAGAAATTGCCCCGGTGTAGGCATCCACGGTAGCTTTCACTGCATTGCGAATGTAATTTGCGCCTTCCTCAAGGCCGGTTACGGGAAGTACTGCCGAATACGGATGGGAGAGAGAAGTGGTATAGCCGTCCACCATCCAAACCAGCCTGCCGTCATCGGTAATCACCAGGTAGGGGTCCTGATCCCAGTGCAAGAAACCGGCCAGATGTGTCAATCTAGCTTGCACATTGCGAAAAATCATCATGCGACTCTGCCCGGTGAGATACCCCGTGAAAACAATGTTCGGCTCGCCCTGGGAAATCGCAGCGGCAGCCTTCAGAAGAAAAGTGCCAACGGGGAAGCCGCCTGTGCCCTGATATGTCGAATACTTGTTCTGATCGCCGGAGGGATAATCGAACTCTTCGCGGGCCGTGTGAACAAAGACTGGATCCTGAGTCTTCTCACCAAAGTAGATCTCCGGCCGGGAGAGCTGAAACCCAGCCGATTTGATCTCCGGAGGGGCGTTCTCGATGAGCAGGACGGGCAGACCATCGGGCGTAATTTTGTTGACCTCGGCCACGACCACACCAAAGCCATGCGTATAAATGAAACGAGGATTGATCCAGCTCTCGCTCGCCTCGGCGGACAACTGGGTAACATCGATTTCGCGGGGAGACAGCAAAACCTGCTTGATGCGGCCATCGATGAAATAGCGGTCAACGTCAGTGTCGGGGAAAGTGTAGTAGGGGCGCAGCGCTTGAATCTGAGTGATCGTTGCGCTGTACGCCCGAAGGTCCCAGAGCCGCGCATTAGCGAGCAGCGTTGCATCCTGCACCGGATCAACCACGCCCTGACCCGAAGGCGCGAAAGGGCGTTCCGTGGCTTTCCGATTTAGGCCAAAGGCAGCGGTGGTCGCCTGGATGTGGCGTTCGATGTAGGGCCGTTCAATCGAGATCTCATTCGGTCGCACGTAGACGGCGCGAACGATGGCCGGCAATGCCCATTGCAGCACGAAACAGGACATCACGAGAACGACTGCCTGCTTGAACTTCGACAACCACACCAGCGGCAGCGCCGCTAAAGCGGAAATAATGAGGAGCCAGCGCAGAGGGAGAGTAACCTTTTCATCCACGTAATCGGCGCCGGTCATGAAAGCGTGAGAGTTAAACAAAAGCTCATAGTTACCCAGATAAACCCAGGCAGCAAAACCAACCAATAAAATCACTGCGATTATGCGGACGAAAGGTGCACGTGTGGCGCCCGGCAACCGCAGGTAGCCCCCAAGATCAATCGGTTTCGTTGGCCCATCCAGCAGCTGGCCGTATCGGAGCCGTTCGACCAACCGCCATCCACCGGCCGTGACCCAGAACAGCAGAGCGGAAAGAATCGCCAGCACAAACAGAAATCCGAGCAGCTCAGAATAGAAAGGCAGATCGAACAAGTAGAACGGCAAGGCGTGCGAAAAAACACGATCCTGCCAAACGTCGGGAGGGGCGGCGAGCCCACGCGACCCGAAAAAGCGCATGACCGTCCAGAAGTCAATCGAGACGGACGCGAACAGTATCGCTATCAGGGCCAGGCCGACTGGAATCAGGCGGGAGTATACGGGGAAATCTCGTTGGCGGATGCCGGCGAAGTGCACTCCGCGCCCGTGAGCTGCGTAAAGTGCGATGAAGGCCACCAGGGCACCTACCGCAACAGGGGCAATGCTGTACCACAGCATGCTGACCCAGGTGTTGACCTGCGCGACCTCTTTCCACCAGTTGTACTCAATGATGAAATTGGCCGCCGTCGGGATTGCCCAGCCGAGAAACACCAACGAGACTAATACAAGGATGAAAACGCGGATGTGTGAAGGACGCATAAAAACGATTGTTGAGTGTCCAGCAGTAGCGACGCCTCGCGGCCGAGAGAGCACATCTTGAGCGACACGGCATCACTATTAGGGCAGGCGTGGAAATCGTATCACAGGGCCCATGCGAAGCGAGACGCGCCGCACGGAGCGGGAAGCCACGTAGCCATTCGATGCTCCTCTGCGAGAGAATAGGGACGTTCATTGACTCGATCTTGGGAGACGGGGCTGACATGAAGGTCATTGCATTCAACGGAAGTGCCCGCAGAGGCGGGAATACAGCAATTCTACTCGGCTACACCCTGGGCGAACTTGAAAAGGAAGGTATCGAAACTGAATTAGTGGAACTGGGCGGTGCCGAAATCCATGGCTGCCGCGCCTGCCGCAAGTGTTCGGTGAGGAAGAACCGCCGTTGTTCACAAGAAAACGACATGGGGAATGTCTGTATCGAGAAAATGGAGGCGGCGGACGGAATTCTGCTGGGCTCGCCGACCTACGTTGCCGATGTTTCCCCGGAGATCAAGGCGTTGATAGACCGTGCCTGTCTGGTTTCCAAAGCGAACAGCGGGATGTTTCGCTATAAAGTCGGCGCCGGCGTGGTGGCGGTTCGCCGCGCGGGTGCCATGCATGCTTTCGACGCCCTGAATCACTTCTTCCTGATCAGCGAAATGATCGTGCCCGGCTCATCTTATTGGAACATCGGCATCGGCCGTGAGCCCGGCGAAGTGGCGCAAGACGAGGAGGGCATTCAGACCATGAAAGTCCTCGGACAGAACATGGCATGGTTGCTGAGGAAGATCCATGCCCAAGGTTAGAAACGCGTTGCGATTCGAGTGGGGGTCAACGGCAAACGCGTGTTGCGGGTGATGCGCGAACGCGGCCTGCTGGTTGCGCCACGGCGACTGCTACGGCGTGATCTCGAAGACCACACCGCAGCTCTGGGTATTGGCACTTCTCGTTGTAGGGTCCGCCGTTCGACGCCGTACCGTAAAGATTGCCGTTAGCGTCGAACACCAGGTTGCCGAACACCAGGTTGCTGTAGGTATGGCCTCCGTCACTTCCGCCAGTGAAGTCGTGCAGGGAGTTGAACGTCCAACCGCCACTCCCATGCGTGAGCTTGAAAACTGCACCCCAACAGTACTCGCAGTAGCCGTTGATTGTGCCGTGCTGGCGCCGCTTACGGCGAGATTTCGTACACTACACCGCAGCCACTCGTTCCACCGTAGGCGGTGGTGCCTCCTAGCGTGACTCAATCTGTTTCTACTTGGGTGTTTTCTTGCCGACAACGGTCAGTTCCACGACCTGACCGTTTGGACTCTTCACCAGCAAAACCTTGCCGTTTAGGTTGGCAGGAAATTCCTTCCCTTCGTGCCAGTCAAGAAAATTCGCGGCGGGGCCGCTGGCACGGCAAGCGTAGACCGTATCACCCAGGCGCATGGAAATCTTGTACTGGTCCGAGTTTTCCATATGTTGGGCGTTAGCAGAGACTTTTTCGAAGGCGACGACTCTGGCCATCTGATAGCCTTCGTCCGCGCCTTGCGCAAACGCGAACGTCGTAGCCAACGTGATGCAGCAAGTTAAAGCAACCAAACATCTCTTCATCACTGCTCCTCTCTGAAAACGGGAAGAAGGTATAGTTCAGACCGGAATGCTGTTCGGAATCACAACGGAACCACGTTCACCTTCGACCGGATTCCCCAAGGGCAGCAGCCATGCCCAAACCAGCCTGTTTCCTGCTCATCTTACTCCACGTCTATTCTGGTGACCTGCTCCCCTGAATCCGCACACAAGTAAGTATGATTTCGGATGCTGAAGGGAGCAGAGGTATGTCACGAGGCAAGCACAGCGAAGCGGAGATGATCTCGGCACTGAAGCAAGTGGAAGCGGGCCGCAAGGTGGAAGATGTGGCGCGGGAAGTAGGGGTCAGCAAACACACGCTGTATAGCTGGAAGGCGAGGTACGGCGGGCTGGAGGTAAGCGAAGCCCAGAGGCTGCGCCAGTTGGAAGACGAGAACGGCCGGTTGAAGAAGCTGGTGGCGGATCTGAGCTTGGACCGGGAGATGTTGAAAGCGGTGATCGCAAAAAACGGACTGAGCTCGTAGACCGGAGGACGGATGCTGGCTGGCTGCGGGAGCAATACGCGGTCAGTGAGCGCCGGGTTTGCGGGCTGCTGTCGATGGCGGTCAGCAGCTATCGCTATCAGTCGCGGGTGGGCGATGGCGAGCTACGCGATCGCCTGGTGCAGTTGGCCCGGGAGAAGCCGCGCTTCGGCTATCGGCGGCTGCAGATTCTGTTGCGGCGAAGCGGTGAGGTGGCGAACCACAAGCGGGTGTACCGAGTGTATCGCGATGCGGGGCTGTGCTTGCGCAGGAAGAAGCGGAAGCACTGTACGCGGGTGGGAGCACCGCTGCGCCAGCACACTGCGGCGAACCAGGAATGGGCTCTGGATTTTGTGCATGATGTGCTATCGGCCGGCCGGACGATTCGAGTGCTGAGTGTAGTGGACGCCTTTACGCGAGAGTGTCTGGCGCTGGAAGTAGACACCAGCTTCGCAGGCCGCAGGGTGACGCGCGTGTTGGACGAGATTGTGGTGCGGCGAGGCAAGCCGCAATCGATTCGCTGTGATAACGGTCCGGAGCTAACCAGCCGGCATTTTCTGGCCTGGGGATTGGACCAGCAGATTGAACTGGTACACATCCAGCCCGGCAAGCCTACGCAGAACGCGCAGGTGGAGAGCTTCCATGGAAAACTGCGAGAAGAATGCCTACGAGTGAGTTGGTTTCGGAATCTGTTTGATGCTCGGAGAAAGATTGCTGACTGGCGAAAGGACTACTAACGAGCAGAGGCCCCACAGCAGTCTGGGCTACCGCACACCATGCGAGTTCGCAGCGTGGGTGGAAAGAACGAGCTGTGGAAAAGACGCGGACTCCGTCCGCTTGGAAAACGCCTTCGGCGTTTCCCACTCTCCCACAGCTCCGACTGCTACTAGGGTGGGTTGAGAATGTATCATCACGCGTGCGGAACTAGGGGGCAGGTCACTGGTACCCCCACATTACCGTGAACGTGCAGATTGTTGATTTAAGGGGCTCGGAACGCGGAATAGACCTGTGACCTCAAGTTGAGGCGACGAACGCGACAGGGGATTGTTGACCACGCAAAGCCCCCTCCCGCCACGCCTATGGGTAGCGACTTCTGGCCTTGGCAAGGGTTCTGTTCAATCGAGACGACTTTTTCGTTTACTCCCAGCCTTGAAAGTCGTACCGGCCGTGTCATTGTATCTGTTCTGCTGATGGCAAACCTGCCGGAATCGCCCCATTCCCTAAGGAGCCTCTGATTAAGGTCTCCCTTTCCACAATGGGATAGGTTACGGTGACGTCAGCATGAAACAGAGGACCCTGGCGATGATGAGTGGCTTTGAGCCTTACAGCAAGAAGACGCGGCGGGCGTTGTTTCTGACGGGTAGCCCGTCAAATGCCAAGAGAACCGGCATTTCCAGAAGTCGTTTCTCGCTCGCGGTCGCCACGCTTGCTTCGGCTTGTCACACCGTCCTGCCGCACACGTCACTGACAAGCTATTCGCTGCGAGAGTGAAATTATCTTTTATACAGGACATGTTGAGTCAGAGTTCAAAGGTTCGTGTGAACAAAATGTCACTTTGCTCACTCAGTCGTCGCGGCGATTTCCGCTGCCGGATTGCCCTGGTCATTCCTTGTTACGCACTTCTGTGCGTGATGGGGTTTTCCGTGGCGGCGCGCGGCGACCAGCCGCCGGCGGGGAGAGGTTTGGCCGTCTATGGGAATTTGAAGGCATTTGCCCTTGGGTACCGTAGCGTGAGGGTGGAAAACCTGGTGCTGAAGAAAGACCGGGTCACGCTCACCTTTCACGACGGCATGTTGTACTTTCCCGCGCCGGTAGAAGGAAAAGTGCGGGGCGCGGTGTTTATGGGGACAGGTACGTTTCAGGCGGCGGTGCCTCCGAATGAGTTCGAGTTAAACAACGTGCGGCGGCTGTTAAAGGCGGACGAAGTCGCCTCGGACTTCAAGACGGCCGTGTTGCGGTTCACTGACGATACCTA
Organism: Acidobacteriota bacterium; assembly: GCA_031296115.1. Lineage (GTDB taxonomy): Bacteria > Acidobacteriota > Terriglobia > Terriglobales > Acidobacteriaceae > Bog-257. The sequence continues at coordinate 137,544 of JARLGI010000033.1, forward strand.
CTCCGTTCTAGGAGCCGGTTCGCAGCAAGACTCGTCGCCGCCTCTGGCTGCGTCCAGGCTGGCCGCAAACTTGGATGCGCGTGTGCTGGAGGAGACGGGAGCGAATCTCTCGGCGCGGCAGATGGTGTCGATTTTGAATCGGGAGTCTCCGGGCTTCTTCTTTGCAGAATTTGCCGGAGGGCGTAGGGGCCGCTTTGCGTTTCTGCTAGATGCCCAGGCGCGGATTCCAGTGGCGAATTTTGAAATCAATGCCGGCGAGCGCGGCCTGATCTACGCCTTCGACAAGGGCCTGTCGGCTCCCGACATTTGGATGGCTTTTCACGGGGAGGAAGAGTACCAGCTTGGCAGGGCCCAGTACGCGGACGCTAACGACCTGATCTTCTCCCGTTACTAACCCGGCCAGATCTCCCAGAACCGGACTTCTGGCCCGCGTGCTTGAGAGTCTCTCCGGCGGCATAATTCCCGGCTCATGCGTCAATCGGCACCGGGTTGTGAGAGGGCTGGCCGAAGCATGTTTGCCTCGGTTACGGATTGGCTTGTTCATCTGAGCTACTAGGAATCCGTGGCCGGCTTGCGCTTGTGCCATTCGGTGGCTTGCTCGTAAGCATGCGCGAGGCGAAGAACAGTGGCTTCACCTCCCGGTGGACCGCTGATCTGCATCCCGATCGGCAAACCTTCAGCAGTGAAACCACAAGGAACGGAGACTGTCGGCAGCCCCAACATATTAAATGGCCGTGTGTTGTGCAGCATCTGGAGTTCCTTCGGCCGGTTAGTATCCGGATCCCTCAGATCGGCAATCTTGAACGGCGGGACTGGCGACGTAGGAGTGATCACCAGGTCCACGTCGTCGAAGACACGCGCCACGGAGTGGCGAATCTGGTCGAGTTGGCGTCGGCTCTGAACATAGGCAGGTGTTGTTGCGTCTGCCCCGGCAAGGATTCTTTTGAGCGTGGACGCCTGGTAAAGCTGGGGATTCTTAAGAGCGTAGTCCTTGTGGTACTCGTACGTTTCCGCCAAGACGATCGTGAAGGCCGGATTCATGACCGATGCGTAGGTGCCATCGGTCGCCAGCGGAGCGATGTCGCGCTGAGAGCGCGTGAGTCTCTTCAGAACCGAGAGGGCTCTCTCCATGGCTGACTGAATGTCGGGATGAAGTCCCTCGTAGAACCAGGCGCGCGGAATACCGAGTCGCAACGAGGAGGTCGAAGCGGCAATGGTGGCCACGTAGTCTGGAACCGGGAGATCGATGCTGCCCGGGTCCTGCAGATCGTAGCCGGCGATGACCTGGAGCATCAGAGCGGCGTCCATGACCGTGCTCGTCATCGGCCCTACGTGGTCCAGGGACCACGCACAGGGTATGAC
>JARLGI010000034.1 GCA_031296115.1 Acidobacteriota bacterium
CACACACACACACACAACTAACTTCTAGAACTTTGCAAACACGAATTCAAACACTCGCAATCACTCTCGCGCACGTCCCTCTCTCGCCTTCTCCCCGCGGCGCGCCCCCCCCCCCCCCCCCCCCCCCGAGACCCTGGGCGACCGCATCGGCGAGCGCATGCGCTCGCGCCTGCATGAGATGTGCAAGAAGGTCGAGATCGAGGGCGCGGACTATCGGCAGCACTCCAAGCAGGCGCACTTCAAGCGGCACGAAGCGCCGACACGGCTGACGCTGAGGAACAGAACGCCGTCAACGCCGGATTAGCGCGCACCTAGATAGAATGTCCTCGTGCAGCGCCTCGAGTTCACGCCCGACCGCGACTCCGAGTTGTTCGCCGCTGTACCGGCGCGTGCGGCGGTATTCGTGCTGCGCAGTGCTGACGACAGCGCTGAACCCTATATCAGCAAGACCTCGCATCTGCGCCGCCGCTTGCAGCGCCTGCTGGGCGCGAGCGAGGGACAAAGCCGCAAGCTGAACCTGCGCGACCGCGTGCGCTCGGTCGAGTGGACCGCGACCGGCTCCGACTTCGAAGCGTCCTTCCTGCTCTACCAGACGCTGCGCCGCGAGTTCCCCAAGACCTACGACAAGCGCCTGCGGCTCCGCTTTGCGCCGCTGGTCAAGCTCATCCTCGACAATGCCTATCCGCGCGCTACGGTCACCTCGCGCATCGCCAGTCTTAAGTCGAATGCTCAGTACTTCGGCCCGTTCGCCACCCGGCTAGCGGCAGAAAAGTTTTGCAATGACGCGCTTGACCTGTTCAAGATGCGGCGCTGCACCTTCGACCTGAATCCCGATCCCGCCTTTCCCGGCTGCATTTATTCCGAGATGAAGATGTGCCTCGCGCCGTGCTTCAAGGGCTGCAGCGACGAGGACTACGCGGCCGAGGTCGCGCGCGTGCAGCAGTTCTTCCTGAGCGGAGGCCAGTCTCTGGTGCGCGAGACCGAGTTACAACGCGACGAAGCCTCCACCAATCTCGACTTCGAGGGCGCCGCCGCGCTGCACGCACGGCTGGAAAAGGTAAAGGCCGCGGCCTCGCAGTTGCGACAGATTGCTCGCCGGCTCAACGAGTTGGACGGCGTCATGGTGCAACCTTCGGCCGAGCCCGAATCGGTGGCGCTGTTCGAGATTGTCGGAGGCCGCATCTGCGATCCGGTCCCGCTGGTTGTGGGCAAGCAGACCGAGGCGGCGCAACTAGTCTCGAAGCCGCTATCGATGGAATCGCGCATCACCCAGGCGCTGGCCACTGCTGAACCGCCGAAGCTGCACGGCGCGCTGGAGTGGATGGAGCACCTGGCGCTGCTCAAGCGCTGGTACTTCCGCACGGTGAAGGTCGGAGAGCTGTTCCTTACGGACAGTAGCGGCGAGTTGCCCATGCGGCGGGTGGTGCGCGGCATCTCACGCGTCTTTCGCGGCGAAAAGCCCGCCGGCGACCTCAGCGAGACCGCCGGCGACTACTGGAAATTCCGCGCTGGCGAAGCCGGAATCAGGGGCAGCTGAGCAGTCCTCCCGCGTGGCTCCCTTTCCCGGCTCTTGCTAACATCGTCTGGTGAGCACAGCTTCGCAGGTTCGCGTCCGTTTCGCGCCATCTCCTACCGGCTACCTCCACGTCGGCAATGCCCGCACCGCTCTGTTCAACTGGCTTTTCGCGCGGCAGAAGGGCGGTGTGATGATGCTGCGTATCGAGGACACCGACGTCGCCCGCAGCGAGGAGCGCTTCGAAGGCCAGCTCCTCGACGACCTGAAGTGGATGGGGATTGACTGGGACGAGGGCCCCGACGTGGGAGGCCCGCACGGCCCGTATCGCCAGAGCGACCGCCTGGCGATCTATCGCGAGCACGCCGAGCGCCTGCTGCGCGAGGGCAAAGCGTATCTATGTTTCTGCTCGCAGGAGGAGCTGGAACTCGAACGCGAGCGTGCGCTCAAGAACCAACAGCCGCCGATATACTCCGGCAAATGCCGCGCGCTCGATCCGGCGGAGGCTCGCGGGCGTCGAGCAAATGGCGAGGCTGCCGCCATCCGGCTGCAAATTCCGGAGCATCCCATTCGTTTCCACGACATCGTGCACGGCCCGGTCGAGTTCTCCCGCGAGGTGGTCAGCGATCCCATCATCCTGCGTTCCACCGGCATTCCGGTTTACAACTACGTGGTGGTGGTGGACGACGCGCTGATGGACATCACCCACGTCATTCGCGGCGACGATCACCTTTCCAACACGCCGAAGCAGGTGGCGCTATATGAAGCGCTGGGCTGGCCGGTGCCGGAGTTCGCGCACCTGTCCACCATACTGGGCAGCGACCGCGAGCGGTTGTCGAAGCGCCATGGGGCCACGTCCATCGCCAACTTTCGCGAGATGGGCGTGCTGCCCGAGGCGCTGATGAACTATCTCGCGCTGCTGGGCTGGGCGCCGAGCGGCGGCACGCGCGAAATCTTCTCGCCGGAAGAACTGAAGAAAGAGTTTTCCTTAGAACGAGTCACGCCGTCGCCAGCCGTCTTCGACATGGAAAAGTTGTACTGGCTAAACCGGCACTACATCAAGCAGAGCCCGCCAAAGCGCATCGAGAAACTCGCGGAGCCATTCTTTGTTGGCGCCGGGCAGTTGCCGGGGAATCCCAATGACGCGACGCGTGCCTGGTTCGGCAAAGTGGTCGCGCTGCTGGCGCCGTCGGTCGATCGGCTGGAGCAGTTGCCGGAGCGCGCCAGTTTGATATTCCGTTACGATCCTGCGGCCGCGGTGAATGCACCCGACAACGCCGAGGTGCTGGCCGCATTCGCACAGCAGGTGGAAGGCGATCCCTCGCCCATGACGCCGGAGCGATTCAAGGCGATCATGAACGAAGTGAAAGCCAAGACGGGAGCGAAGGGCAAGGACCTGTTCCATCCGGTGCGGATTGCCCTGACCGGATCGCACTCTGGGCCAGAGTTCGACAAGCTCATTCCGATTCTCGAGGAAGGCTCGCGGCTCAGCCTGCCGCAGCCTGTGCTGAACGTCCGCGAGCGCCTGGCGGCCTTTCGTGTGGTGCGCGGAAACTAGAGCGCTTTAACATAGCTCTGGTCTGGCTCGCCGATAGGACGTTGGAGCGCTTCCGGCTGAAGCCGGCTCCCTCGTGAGAAGGCGCTGTGAATGCGGCGCTAAAGCGCCGCTCTACCCGTGTTCGGGGACGCAGCCATTCTGAAAATGCTTTACAAAGCGGGGGCGAGAGGAGGGTCAGCACTTCGCCAGGAATTCCTGCTTCTTGCCTTCCGGCAAGAACGAGGCGCGAAAGGAATTCTTGGCCAACTGGCGAATCTCGTCGTCGCTGAAACCAAAGACCTGATGCGCAATCTGGTATTCGCGCGCCAGCGTGGTGTGGAACATATCGGGATCGTCGGTGTTCAAGGTGACCAGCACACCGGCATCGAAGAGCTTGCGGACCGGATGCTGCTCGACTGCGCTGCAGCATCCGGTAAGTACGTTGCTGGTGATGCAAATCTCGACCGGAACCTGCCGTTCCGCCAGATACCGCACCAGCTCGGGATCTTCAATAGCGCGCAGGCCATGACCGATGCGGTCGGCCTTCAATTCGCGCAGCGCGCCCCAGATGGACTCCGGCCCGGCGGTTTCACCGGCATGGACGGTCAGGCGCAATCCGTGCTCCGCTGCATGCGCATAGACCTCGCGGAACTGCTTCGCCCCGGCCTTGCGCTCATCGCCGCCGATGCCGACGCCTGCGACATTGCGGTCCTTGAAGCGAATCGCCTCATCTACGACCCGGCCCGCCTCTTCAATACCGAAATGCCGCACCGCGTCGAAGATCCAGAAGAGCGACAAGCCGAAGTCCTGTTCGCCACGCCGGCGTCCGCGCTCGGCGCCTGCGAACAGTGGCGCAAACTCCTGTCCGCGCCACTGCACCACGCCGGCGGAAATGTACACCTCGGCATGGAGGACGTTCTGGGCCTGAAGCTTTTGCATCATGCGATACGTGACGAGTTCGTAGTCATCCGCGGTGCGCAGGCGCTCGGTGACCGCCTTGAACGCCCACATGAAGCCAGTAAAATTCGCATACGCGTAGAGTTCACGCGCCTCTTCTTCGCTGAAGACGCGTCCGCTCTCTTCGATGTTGCTGTAACGATTATTAGTGGTCGATAGCGGCGTGGGATGGCGGCGGCTCAGCTCGGCCAGCGTCGGCGGGTCGACCGTGCCCTCCAGATGCAGCTGCAGCTCGGCCTTGTGCAGCGACAGAATGAAGTCGCTGGGCGGTGGGGTCAGCGTGGGCAATTCGTTCATTTCGCGGGATTGTTGCCCGGCGCGAATTCGCTGCGATGGCGGCTGTACAGCATGTACACCGTCAGTCCGATAACCAGCCAGGCGAAGAAGCGCAGCCAAGTCAGGATGGGCAGCCCGGCCATCAACAGGATGCAGAACAGAACGCTGAGCACGGGCGCCGCAATTCCACCCGGCGCGCGGAACCCTCGACGCCGCTCGGGCTGTTTGTAGCGCAGGATGATGACTCCGATCGACACCAGCACGAACGCAAACAGAGTGCCGATGTTCGACAAATCGGAAAGCGTGCCGATGTCGAGAATGCCGCCGGGAATGCCCACCAGGAACCCCGCGATCCAGGTAGCGACGGCGGGCGTACGGAAGCGGGGATGCACCCGTCCGAATATCTTGGGCAGCAGTCCGTCGCGCGACATCGAAAACCATACACGCGCCTGGCCAAGCTGAAACACCAGCAACGATGAGATCATGCCCATCATGGCGCCGAACAACACGGCCAGCTCCGTCCAGTGCAGCAGCGCGGACTTCGACACGCCGGCCAGCCGGCTCATGCTGTTGACCACGGGCGCGGCGTCGTCGATGAGCGATTGCCAGGGCACGATGCCGGTGAGCACCACCGCTACGGCGATGTACAGCACGGTACAAACAATCAAAGTCGCGATGATGCCGATGGGCATGTCGCGCTGCGGATTGCGCGCCTCTTCCGCCGCGGTCGAGACCGAGTCGAATCCTATGTAGGTGAAGAAGATAATGGAGCCGCCGGTGAGCACGCCAGCCCAGCCCTGGGGCGCGAAGGGATGGTAGTTCGCCGGCTGAATGAATCTCATGCCCACGAAGACGAAGGCCAGGATGGCCGCAATCTTCAGGATCACCATCACGTTGTTGGTCTCGGCCGATTCGCGAATGCCGCGCACCAGAACAACGGTCAGCACCATGACAATTAAGAAGGCGGGCAGGTTGAAGCCGAAATGCCAGCCGGGCGTGTACAGCACGTTGCCCTGCAGATCGGTGAGGCCGCCGGGCAGGTAGGCGGGAGTGATCCATCGCAGGGTGGGGTGCCAGCCGAACCAGCTGAAGGTGGCGGCGATGTGAGCAGCGAAGCCGACGCTAACCGCCATGTTGCTGACGGCGTATTCCAGGATGAGGTCCCATCCAATGATCCAGGCGATCAGCTCGCCCATGGTGGCGTATGTGTAGGTGTAGGCGCTGCCCGCAATGGGGATCATGGACGCCAGTTCGGCGTAGCAGAGCGCCGTGAATCCGCACACGATCGCGACCAGGACCAAAGAAATAGCCAGCGCCGGACCTGCTCCCGGCCGCCCGAGCGTGGCCACGTGATGCACGATGTAGTCCGCCAGCGGCGCATTGAGGATGGACGAAGTGTCGAACTTCTGTCCGGCAATGGCGGTGCCCACCACCGTGAAGATGCCGGAGCCAATGACCGCGCCGATGCCCAGTGCGGTCAGCGACCACGGCCCCAAGGTCTTCTTCAGCCGGTGTTCCGGCTCCTCCGATTCGGAGATCAGCTTGTCAATGGACTTGCACGCGAAGAGTTGGTTCGCCAGGGCTACGCTCCGGGAAGTGCGGGAATCAGTGCCTCCGAATTCAAACAGAAAGCCCGGCGCAAGGGCAAGTCGAGTACTTTCACCACAGAGACACTGAGCGCACAGAGAAAATCCTCATAGATAACAAAAAACCGGGTTTTGCCTGGTTGAAGCTGATTCTTGCCGAATTCGACCGCCCTGGTTCTTCTATCTGTTCCTTCTCTGCGTCTCTGTGGTAGATCGAAATTCTCTGTGTTCTCCGTGACTCTGTGGTGAATCCTACTTTCCCGGCGCCAATGCCTCCAGAAAAAAGTCGTTGATCATGTGAAACAGGTGGGTACTCGCCGCGGCTCCAGAGATGCCATGGGTCTTGCGGGGATACAGCATCAGTTGAAACTGCTTGCCGGAGTTGATCAGCTCGTTCGCCATCTGCATGGTGTTCTGCACGTGCACGTTATCGTCCCCGGTGCCATGTATCTCCAGCAGCTTGCCGTGCAGGTTGGCGGCGAAGTTCACGGGCGAGCTCTTCTTGTATCCCTCTTCGTTGTCTTTCGGAAGGCCCATGTAGCGCTCGGTGTAAATCGAATCGTAATTTCGCCAGTCGGTCACCGGCGCCACCGAGACGCCCGCCTTAAACATGTCGCTGTGCTCCATGGCGTAGAGAGTGAAGTACCCGCCGTAACTCCATCCCCAGAAACCGATGCGGCTGGCATCCAGTTGCGGATACTTCTCCAGCGCCTGCTTCACGGCGGCAATTTGGTCAGCCAGCTCCACCTCTCCAAGATTGTGCTTGATGGGTATCGCGAAAGCCTTGCCGCGGTTGGCCATGCCCCGATTGTCCACGTGCAGCACGGCAAATCCCTGGCGCGTCAGCACCTGGTCGAAGAGGTCGCCGCCGATCCAGGCATCGCGCACCGACTGTACGCCCGGACCGCCATAGGGATTGACGATGAGCGGCACTTTGCCACCCGCCACCATGGGGCCGCTGACGGGCAACAGGATCTGGCCCAGGAGGGTGGTGTCGTCGGCCGCCTTGAAGTCCACGAACTTCGGCGCGAGCAGACTGTAGCCTTCTACGCTGTGCGGCTTCCAAAAGGCTTTGCAGGCGCCATTCACGGCGCACAGCGAGACCGCCGGCGGCGTCATTACCGCCGAGTAGCGGTCCACGTAATACTTGGCATCCTTGGGCTCGAAGTCGGCGGTGTGGGTTCCGTTCCCCTTCGATACCCGACGGAAACCCTGGCCATCCAGCCCGACGGAGAAAACATTCTCCTGCCGCCAATCACCCTCGTTGGCCGAAAAATAAACCACGCCTCGCTGCTCATCCACGCCATCAATGCTTTCGACCTCCCAGTCTCCCTTCGTGAGCTGCGCCATCATTTTGGCGTCGGCGCCCAGCGGGTTTTGCTTGTCAAACTGGTAGAGATAGATGTGGTTGTGCCCGTCCCTCCAACTGGTCCACAAATAGCGGTCACCGGAGGACAGCATCTTGAGATCGACCTCCGGATGCATGTCGATCCAGGCATCGCTACTTTCGGTCATCACGACCCTGGACTTACCGCTGTTGACATCAATGAAGTAGAGGTCGACACGGGTCTGCAGGCGATCCAGCGCCAGCGCCCACAACAGTCCTTCGCGCACCCATCCGAAGCGGGGTACCAGCACGTCGCTACCATTGCCCAGCACCAGGCCGCCCTCCTTATCGCCGCCGGCCGTGATCCAGCGCGTTTTACCCCCGTCAGAGTTGACGATCGCCAGCCGCACCGTCGGACTGGGATCACCCGGCTGCGGATATTTTTCCTGCTCCACAGTGGCATGCGTTGGTATCCAGTCGGTGATGGGATAGCGCGGCACCTCTTTCTCGTTCATCTGCAGGAACGCGATCTGCTTTCCGTCGGGAGACCAGAAGTAATTGCTGCGGGTGAATAACTCCTCTTCGTACACCCAGTCGACTTCGCCGTTCAGCAGGTTCTCGTCGCCGTCCTTAGTCAGCGCACGTTCCCGCCCGTCGGCGATGGAGCGCACGTAGAGGTTGTGTTTGCGAACATAGGCCAGGCGTTTGCCATCGGGCGAAAACTTCGGATCTTCACTGCTGTCCGAGCCGGAAGTGAGTTGCACGGCGGTACCGCTATCGAGACTGAACAGCCACAACTGGCCCAGCGAATCGAACAGCAACTGCTGCGAGTCGGGCGCCCAGTGATACGCAGCTATCGAATAGCGATGCGCGGCTTCCTTCTTGCGCTCGTCTTTGATGGCGCTAGTCGGCGGGACCAGGGTCGACAACTTCTCGCTCGTCACCAGCACGGCGCGCCGGCCGGTGCTGACATCCACACAGTACAACGTCCCGCGCTCGCCGCTGTCGTCACGTTGCACGAAAGCTACCTTCGAGCCGTCCGGGCTCCATTTGATCGATTCCGGTCCGCGCCCCAGAATGCCGCCACTCTGGTAGATGTCTTCGATGGTCAGCTCCTTAACGGCGGTCGGTTCCTGCGAAACCGCGACCATTGGCGAGAGCGAGACGAAAAGGGACAGCGAGAAAACCGGGGCAGCGAAGCATATTTTCACATTGGCTCCAGGGTAAAGGATGTGCAGCGAAGAAGTTTATAACAGGGAGGAGTAAAGGCGGTCACAGACGCCGGGCCGTTTCGGGCGTTTCAAAACGGTTCCGCAGGGGCGATTTAGGGCAGCCTAGCAGAAGCGCTGGGTAAGAGTGGAGAATCGGCCCGAGCCTATGCGGCCAGGCACTACCACTCAATAGCCAAAGACCTTAGTCCACTACCGAGTTTGCGGAGTTTGCCGTCCTTTTCTGCGTGCTAGAATCCAAATAGGCGGCTCACATCTGATGAATTCCGACCTCCAGAAGCTCATCGACCTCCAGCAGGTTGACTCGCGGATTGCCGTGGTCAAGGCTGAAGTCGCCGCCCTGCCCAAACAGGTCCAACTGATCGAGGCCAAACTGGCCGGATCCAAAGCACAGGTCGAGACTGCGCAGGCCGCTATCAAGGCCGACGACAGCTCGCGCCGCAAGTACGAGTCCGAGATTCAAGACCAGCAACAGCGCATCAGCAAGTATCGTGACCAGTCGCTCGGGGTCAAGACCAATCCCGAATACAAGGCGCTGCTGCATGAGATCGAGTTTGCCGAAGCCGCCATCCGCAAGCTGGAAGACAAGATCCTGGAGATCATGGTCGCTGCCGACACGCGCAAAGACGCGCTTAAACACGCTGAGGCTGCGCTGAAGGCCGACACCGCCGCCAACGAGAAGGAAAAGGAGCACGCCCGCCAGCAAACCGCGGAAGATGAACAGCTGCTCGCTGAATTGACCGCGCAACGCAAAGACCTGCGCGCGGGGATTGCCGAAGACACGCTCCAGCACTACGACCGCCTGCTGAAGCACCGCGGCTCGGCGCTGGCCGCCGTCCAGGAAAACCAGATGTGCGGGGGATGCAGCGTGATGTTGCGGCCGCAGCCCTTCCAGGTCCTGATTAACGGCGAAGAACTCGTCACCTGTGATTCCTGCCAGCGCATCTTGTACTACATCGCACCGCCACCCAAGCTGGAAGACGAAGCCGGGAAGAAGGCTACTGCTGTTCCCGAGGCACCCCCGCAGCAAGAAGCCGTAGAGTCTTGATCAAATTAGACTTAAGTACTAACTTCTGAATTCTAGGTGGTTATAGTCGCGAAATTCCCCCGCAACTCATTGAAAATCTCACGATATTCGCGCTTTGGAAGACTTCACGGGAAGCGGTGCATGGCTCATGGTAGGTGCAAAAGTCTTCTCGCTTCCGATACTCTCGCAAGCATGACGCTGATTCTTGCCTCTGCCTCGCCTCGCCGCTCGGAACTGCTGCGCAACGCCGGCATCGCCTTTACGGTTGATCCCGCTCACGCCCCGGAAGCGCCGAAGCCGGACGAAAAACCGTTGGAATACGCGCAACGCCTGGCCCGCGAAAAAGCGAGAGCGGTCGCCGCGCGCCACCCCGAGAGCGCAGTTCTGGGCGCGGACACCGTGGTGGTTATCGACGAGCATCTGCTGGAAAAGCCTGCCGACGATGCAGACGCCGTCCGCATGCTGCGGCTGCTTTCGGGCCGGACGCATCAGGTCATTACAGGAGTCTGCCTCGTCGCGCCGGGTTTTGAGCGAACGGAAGCCGAGATTACACAGGTAAAATTCGCCAATCTTTCCGACGAAGAAATTGCGGACTACATCCGGACAAGCGAGCCGATGGACAAAGCCGGAGCCTACGCGATCCAGGGCGTCGCGTCGCGCTGGGTCGAGCGCATCGAGGGCTGCTATTTCAACGTGGTGGGACTGCCGGTGCCCCGCGTCTACCGGATGTGGGTGCACTGCGGGCGCAATCGGGGATGGCGCTGGGGTAAAAGGCTCCCACAGCAGGATTAGGGTTGGTTGCGCAATCTTAGGAACTTTACTTCTTCTCTTCGGGTGGGGTATTCGGGTTATTGGCGGAACCCTCCCCACTCATTGACGACTTGAAGTTGCGAATGCCTTCGCCCAGTCCTTTGCCCAGCTCGCCCAGCTTTTTGGGGCCAAAGATGAGCAGCGCGATGACCAGGATAACTGCCAGCTCCGGCAAACCAAGTTTTCCACCAAACATAAAGTCCTCCCGTCGGACAGCCCGGGTTCTTCCGCACTTCGCAAAGTGGACAGCGGGCTTCTGGCCAGATTCTAGGCTTTCGCAAGAAGCGAGTCAAAGAAAGCGCTGCCGGATGCAATGTTCACTCGATGGCTTGAATCAGCCCGGCCAGCAGCGCGGCGCGGCGTGGCAACTCGGCGGCAACCACCGATTCATGCGGAGCATGCGCTCCGTCGCCAACTGCACCCACACCATCGAGCGTCGGAATCCCCATTCCAGCGGTGAAGTTGCCGTCCGACCCACCGCCAACAGCAATTTCTTCCAGCTCAAATCCCAGTTTTTGGCCGATGCTCTCCGCCAGCTCGAACAGTGCGACAACAGGCTTGGCGCGTTCCAGCGGTGACCGGTTGATGCCGCCTTCGATCTCCAGCGTGCACTTCTTATTCACGGGACGCAGACGCCGGATTTTGCGTTCCATCGCCGGGCCATCGGTTTTATGGGCGATTCGTAAATCAATGTCTGCCACCGCCTCCGCCGCTACCACGTTGCTGCGCGTCCCGCCCTGGATGACGCCGACGTTCACCGTGACACCACGCGCAAGATCAGTGAGTGCGGACAGCGCCAAAACCTGGTGCGCCAGCTCCAGGATGGCGCTCTGCCCTTTTTCGAAGTCCAAGCCTGCGTGCGACGCCTTTCCTCTCACAGTCATGGTAAACGCGCCCACGCCTTTGCGCGCAGTCTTTAGCGCGCCGCCGGGTCCCGACGGCTCGCAAACCAGCACTGCGGCACACTCGCTGGCAAGTTTCTCCGTTATGGCGCGCGAAGTCGCACTGCCCTCCTCTTCGTCGGAGACCAGCAAAACCTTGACTGGCCGCGACAGGCCGCCTTGCAACATTGCCAGCGCGGAGAGCGCAAAGATCATCTGCACAATGCCGCTCTTCATGTCGAAGACGCCCGGCCCGTAGAGCCGTCCCCCCTCTTGGCGCCACGGCATGGTTTTGAGTGTGCCCAAGTCGTACACGGTGTCGAGATGGCCGAGCAGAAGGATCGGCCTCTTGCCGCTCGCGCCGGTAAAATCCACCTGAAGGTGATCGCCGGCCTGAGGCTGGCGATGGATCTTTACATGCCCGCCGATGCGCTCGAACTCGATGACCAAGTAGGAGCTGAGCTCGTCACAAGCCTTCTTGATTTGCGTCGGGGACTCGCGCACTACCAGCTGGCGCACAGACTCTACCATCTCGCGCTCGCGATGGGTGAGCCAACGCAGGATCCCGCCTAGTTGTTCAGCCTTTGCCACCTTGTTCCCTCGGTCCTTCCTCTCACCCCACCACGGAATACAGAGCACTGGGTATGGTTTCCTGCCCTAGTTCATCAGTTGTTCTCCAAGTTGAAAACTATTTCGTTACACAGCCACATGCGCGGCGAAATGTATAATCGGGGCTTTCACGAGAAACCATCATGACGGACATGGAAAATCCCGCGCCTGGGAGCAGCGATAATTCTACGCTCGACATAGACGCTATCCTTAAGGTCCTGCCGCATCGTTTCCCCATGCTGCTGGTGGATCGCGTCACCGAGCTTATCCGGACGAAACGCATTGTCGCCCTTAAGAATGTGACCGTCAATGAGCCGTTTTTTGTTGGCCATTTCCCCGATCATCCCATCATGCCCGGCGTTTTGGTGGTGGAAGCCATGGCACAAGCTGGCGGTGTGCTGTTGCTGACCGAGTTCCCCGATCGCGCGGACAAGCTGCTGCTGTTCACCGGCATCGAGCGCGCCCGCTTTCGCCGTCCGGTGCGGCCGGGTGATCAACTCCGTATCGAGGTCGACGTGCTGGCCTGGCGCGGGACTGCGGGCCGCATGCAGGGCAAAGCTTTTGTCGGTGAAAAGCTCGCCTGCGAGGCCATCGTTACCTGCCGCTTGCTCGACAGCAGGGCGAAAGCTCCAGCCGGCAATGATTCCTCAGCCGGGTCTTCCTAGTCCCATGAACATTCACCCTACGGCGATCGTCGATGCAACCACGCGGATCCCCCCGTCTTGCAAAATCGGACCCTATTGCGTTGTCGGCGCCGATGTCGAGATGGGTGAGAATTGCGAACTGGTCTCCCACGTCGTGCTCGACGGCCCCACGAGGCTGGGTGGCAACAACAAAATCTACCCCTTCGCGGTTGTTGGCATGGATCCGCAGGACGTCACCTACGCCGGTGAGTGCACGCGACTGGAGGTCGGCGACAATAACCTTATCCGCGAGTCGGTCACTATCACTCGCGGCACCGTCAAAGGTGGCGGAGTGACGCGCATCGGCAGCCACGTGCTCATCATGGCGTACACCCATATCGGGCACGATTGCTTGATCTGTGACCACGTTATGCTGGTGAATGCAGCCACGCTTGCGGGCCACGTCACGGTTGAGGAATGGGCGGTCGTGGGCGCGTTGTGCCCGGTGCACCAGTTCGTGCGAATTGGAGCGCATTCGTACATCGGCGGCGGAACGACCATCACGCAGGATGTTCTGCCTTATTCCATGACCAGTGCCGAGCGGGACACGCACGCCTACATGCTGAACAAAGTCGGGCTGCAACGCCGCGGGTTCTCCCCGGAGCGGATCGCGAAGCTGCATCATGCATATAAGATTCTGCTAGCCTCCAAGTTGAACACCTCGCAGGCACTGGAAAAGCTGCGCGCCGAGGGCAATTTAGGTGACGATGTGGAGATGTTGGTGCGATTCATTGAGTCTTCGCAACGCGGAGTCATCAAGTAATTCAGTTGCCACTGGCTGGTTGTCAGTCGAGAGGTCGTCACATGCCGGAACCAACTCAGGAGCGCATCGGTCTCATCGCAGGCAACGGCAAGTTCCCCTTGCTCGTGCTTGATGCGGCGCGCTCGCGCGGGATGCAAGTTGTGGTGGCTGCCATCAAGGAAGAGACGTTCCCGGAGATCGAGCTGCACGGCGCCTTTGAGGTGCACTGGCTGTCACTCGGCGAGTTGTCGCGGCTGATTGGGACGTTCAAGAGCGCAGGCGTAACCCGCGCCATCATGGCCGGCCAGGTCAAGCATAAGCAGATATTCAGCAGCATCAAGCCGGACTGGCGCCTGGCCAAGCTCCTTCTCGCATTGACGACGCGCAACACGGACTCGCTCATCGGCGCTGTGAGCAACGTGCTCGCCGATGAAGGCATCACGCTGATGAACTCAACTGAATTACTAGAGCCGATGCTGGCCGGCGAAGGCGTGCTGACCTGTCGCGGACCGAGCGACTCGGAGCAAACGAACATCACGTATGGCCGCGCCGTGGCGCACCACCTCTCGCGCTTCGACATCGGGCAAACGGTCGTGATAGCGGAAGCCGCCTGCGTGGCCGTCGAGGCCATGGAAGGCACCGACGCGACCATCCTGCGTGCCGGCCAGATCATGAAGGCGCCCGCAATGGGGCATGAGCCATCTACTCTGAGCCGCGCCCTGACTGTAGTCAAGGTGGCAAAACCGAACCAGGACATGCGCTTTGACGTGCCGGTCGTCGGCCTGAAAACCATTGACACGATGAAGCAGGCAGGCGCAGCTTGCTTGGCGCTCGACGCCCGACGCTGCCTCATGCTGGACAAAGACGCGGTGCTGCGCGCCGCCGATGAAGCGGGTATCTGCATCGTCGCCGAGACGCCGGTGAGGCACATTCCACATCACAACCCGGCGTAGCTTTTGCCCGCCCAATGCGCGACAATTGACCCATGCCCAGCGGCGACGCTTTGAGAGTAGGAGTGGTCGGAACCGGCGTCTTCGGCCGCAATCACGTGCGCATCTATCGCGATCTCCAATCGGACGGCGCGCAGCGTGTGCAATTGGTTGGTGTGGTCGACGCAGATTTTGCCCGCGCCCAGGCTGTCGCCGGCGAGTTCGGCACGCAGGCGTTTCGATCGGTAGACGAGTTGCTCGCTGCCGACGCACAGGCCGCTTCGGTGGCTGTCCCGACCCTTGCTCACCTCACTGTGGCCCGCCAACTGATGCAGAACGGGGTCGATGTCCTCATCGAAAAGCCGCTGGCGGCAACTGTTGCTGAGGCCGACGAGCTCATCTATCTAGCCGAGAAGCATGGCCGCATTGCTCAAACTGGGCATCTGGAGCGGTTCAACCCGGCAGTCCGCGCCACGCTTCCACTCTTGACTCAGCCCATGTTCTTCGAGGTGCACCGGCTCAGCGTCTTTTCGCAGCGCTCCCTTGATGTGGATGTGATCCTGGACTTGATGATCCACGACATTGACATCGTGCTGACCTTCGCGAAATCTGCGGTGAAGGAGGTGCGCGCCGTCGGCCTGCCCATCCTTTCGGCCAAGACCGACATCGCCAACGTGCGCATGGAATTTGAATCTGGAGCAGTCGCCAACTTCACCGCCAGCCGGGTCAGCACCGAGCGCGTCCGCAAGCTGCGCTTCTTTCAGCCACGGCAGTATGTCTCGCTCGATTACTCGCGGCAGGATGTGCTGGTGTTGACCGTAGATCCCCTCGCGCCAGATCAGGCGGACCTTGATCCATTTGATCCGGCGAGTGTAGCTGCCAGTGCACTTCCCGGCATCACGCCATTTAAGCCGGCGATCGAGCCACAAGAGCCCCTGCGGGCCGAATTGAGCAGCTTCTTGCAGGGCGTCCGTCAACGTTCAACGCCGGAAGTAACGCTGGAGGACGGCCGCCGCGCGCTCGCCGTGGCCACGCAGATCGTGGAGGCCATAGCCGAGCACAGCCACCGGGTGCGGTTGCCGGAATTGACTCGCGCCGAAAGCTAGCCTAGGCTCTTCGAATCCAATGTCGGATGAAATGGTCACCATCGCGAACTTCGTCACCTTGGGCGAAGCCAAGCTGGCGCAAGGCAAGCTGGCCTCGGAAGGCGTCTCCGCCTTCGTGTGCGACGAGCACATGCACGCCATCAACTGGCATATGGGCGGAGCTTTTGGCGGCATTCGCCTGCAAGTGCCGGACCGGCAGGTGGTGCGCGCGCTGGAAATCCTCGAGGGCTTTGATCCCGATGCCGCAGACGAAGGGCCTGCAGCTGAAGGCGAGGATGAGGAAATGGAGGCGGTTGCCTGCTGTCCCGAATGCGAATCGCTGGAAATTCGGGACGTAACGGCACCCAACCCCCGCCAGATTTCGCTGTGGTCGGCGGCCATCCCATTCCCCGAACCTCCGACCCAGACCTCGCATCGCTGGAAGTGTTTGGCCTGTGGCTACCAGTGGCAGGGAGAAGAGGAATAGCTCCTATACCCAGGAGTTTAGCGGCTCAATTTTCCAGAGGGCTGTTAATCTTAGAAACCATTCCGTGTTGAGGAGAAGAACGTGGCCTCTCGAGAATGTGTTCGGACTGCGAAACTTCTTGCGATCGTGATCCTGTCAGCGGTTCCCTTCCTCCCCCAAAATGCTTTGGGCCTGAGCCCGTGTGAGCAGATCAAGAACGCCTGCACAAACGCTGGGTTTGTTCAAGGTGGAGTAAGTTCGGGCAGCGGGTTGTGGCGGGATTGCGTCCAACCGATCCTGCAGGGCACGGCCCAGAGGCACAAAGCCAGCAAGCCTCTGCCTCAGGTTGATCCGCAGGTCGTGGCAGCCTGCAAGGCGCAGGATCCCGGGTATGGTCAGCCGAAAGCCCCGTCGAGCACGGCCGCAGCCCCGTCAGACATGCCCGCACCAGCGGTCAGCATTCCGAGCGCTCCTCCCGGCCCGCCTGCGAGCTCAGCCACCCATCCCAACATCGTATTCATCCTTACCGATGACCTCGCCATGAACCTGCTGCAGTTCATGCCGCATGTCCTGCAAATGCATAAGGACGGGGCCACTTTCACCAACTATTTCGTCACCGACTCGCTGTGTTGCCCTTCGCGCTCCTCCATCTTCACCGGGCGCTATCCGCACAACACCGGCATCTTCAAGAACCAGGGAGAGGACGGCGGTTATCTGGCGTTTGTGGCCCGCGGTCTGGAGGGGACTACATTCGCCACCACCCTGGCGGCGGCAGGGTATCGCACGGCGATGATGGGCAAGTACCTGAATGGCTACCTGCCGGAAAGGCACGCCGCCGCACCGGGCTGGACGTCGTGGGCGGTAGCTGGGAATGGCTACGGCGAGTTCCATTACTCTCTCAACGAAGGCAGCAAACTAGTCAACTTCGACCACAAGCCGGCGGATTATCTGACCGACGTGCTCGCGGGCCTGGCCGCTGGTTTCATCAAGCAGGCAAAAGGCCAGGCATTCGTAATCGAAGTGGCGACCTTTGCGCCGCATGCGCCGTACACACCTGCTCCACGAGATTCCAACGCGTTTCCCGGACTGCGCGCTCCGCGAACGCCGGCGTATGACGCCGCGCCTGACGCCAGCACTCCGAGGTGGTTGAGCAAGCAGCCCGCCCTTACGGCCGCCGACATGGCGCACATCGACGAGGCCTTTCGCAAGCGGGCCCAGTCTGTGCTTGCCGTCGACGCCATGATCGGCGAATTGCAGGCGGCGGTGGCCGCCATCGGCCAGGCGAAGAACACTTACTTCCTCTTCAGCTCCGACAACGGATATCACATGGGCGATTACCGGCTGATGCCAGGGAAAATGACCGCCTTCGATCTGGATATCCATGTTCCCTTGGTCATCACCGGGCCCGGAGTTCCAGCCGGGCTAAAGCTGGAGGAGGTCGTTGAGAACATTGACCTGTCCCCGACGTTCAGCGAGCTGACTGGCGCTGCGCCGCTGACCAATGTGGACGGTCGCAGCCTGGCGCCGCTGTTGCATGGGCAGAGGGTTATCGATTGGCGAACCGCGACCCTGGTCGAGCATCACGGCCCGCGCCACGAGCCCGGGGACCCGGATGCTCCTGCGGTCCGCTCCGGGAATCCGCCGAGCTATGAGGCCCTGCGCACCCGCACCGAGAGCTACGTCGAGTACATCGACGGCGACCGGGAGTATCACGATCTCACTAACGATCCGTACGAGCTGCACAACACCTATTCGGCGCTCTCCGCGGAACGGAAGACCGCGCTGCACGCCGCTCTGGCGGCCATGCAGGACTGTCACGGCATGGAGAGTTGTTGGATAGCGCAACACGCGAAAACTGGCCAAGCGCCAGTAGCGAAGCCCTGAGAACGCGATTGTCCGACGGCTCGCCTGACCTCGACCGGGCTTTGAAAGGCGCTTTCATTAGCGTTGTTGCCGTGCGACAATGGAAATTCCCTCCTCACTATGAACCCAGTTGAGAGCCAGCAAGCCGCCGCAAAGGAACCCGCCATCACTCCCGAGGTGCTGCGCGATCACGGCATTTCGCCGGAAGAATACGACCGCATCCTGAAATCGTTGGGCCGCGAGCCCACCTTCACAGAACTCGGCATCTTCAGCGTGATGTGGAGCGAGCATTGCTCCTATAAGTCGTCGCGTGTACATCTGAAGCGGTTGCCAACGCAAAGCCGGCGGGTGTTGCAGGGACCGGGCGAAAACGCAGGCATCATTGACATCGGCGACGGCTGGGCCTGCGCCTTCAAAATCGAGTCGCACAACCATCCCTCATTTATCGAGCCCTTCCAGGGCGCTGCAACCGGCGTTGGCGGCATTCTGCGCGACATCTTCACCATGGGCGCTCGCCCGGTCGCTATCATGGATTCGCTGCGTTTCGGCCCGATCAGTCCGCAGCCCGGAATCAACCAGGCGACCCTGCACAAGAACCATTCCGTAATGGAAGGCGTGGTGAGCGGTGTCGCCTCCTATGGCAATTGTTTCGGCGTGCCGAACGTCGGCGGCGAAGTGAAGTTCGAAAGCTGCTATTCGGGCAATCCCCTGGTCAACGCTTTCGCGCTGGGATTAGTGCGCAGCGACCAGATTTTCTATGCAAGAGCCGCCGGCGAAGGCAACCCGGTGATTTATGTCGGCTCCAAGACTGGCCGCGACGGCATTCATGGCGCAACCATGGCGAGCGAGGAGTTTGGCGAGGAGTCGGAAGCGAAGCGCCCGAATGTTCAGGTGGGCGATCCCTTTCTCGAGAAATTGCTGCTGGAAGCCTGCTTGGAAGCCATGCAAACCGGCGCTGTCGTGGGCATTCAAGACATGGGCGCCGCGGGACTGACCTGCTCTACCTGCGAGATGGGTGGGCGCGGCGGTGTAGGTCTGGAGATTGAACTCGACCTGGTGCCGCAACGCGAAACCGGCATGACCCCTTACGAGATCATGCTGAGCGAGTCGCAGGAGCGCATGCTGCTCGTCGCCGAACACGGTCGTGAGGACGAGGTCTTCCGCGTCTTCGAGAAATGGGGCCTCGATGCTGTCACTATAGGTCGCGTCATCGGCGAGCCGAAAATGCGGGTTTTGGAGCATGGCAGAGTCGTGGCAAACATTCCCAACGCCGCGCTGACGGATGATGCGCCGCTATACCGTCGTCAGCTGGAGCGCTGGGAGACGCCCGTTCCGCGCGAGGCTCCCGACGATGTGAGACTCGGGGAGAAGACGGACTTCTCCGCCGATCTGAAGCAGTTGCTGGCCAGTCCGAACATCTGCTCCAAGCGCTGGGTCTGCCAGCAGTACGACTCCATGGTGCAGACCAACACCGTCGAAGGTCCGGGCGGCGAGGGCGGCGTTATCCGCATCAAGGGGACGAACCGCGCGCTGGCGATGGCGCTCGATGGCAACGCCCGCTGGTGCTACCTGGATCCCAAGCTGGGTGCTATGCACGCGGTCGCGGAGTCAGCTCGAAACGTGGCTTGCACCGGCGCGACGCCCATCGCGGCCACCAATTGCCTGAACTTCGGCAATCCCGAGAAGCCGCACATCATGTGGCAGTTCTCCCAGACCATTGACGGCATGACCAAGGCCTGCGAAGAACTGGAGACGCCCATTACGGGCGGCAACGTTAGCCTGTACAACGAGACGCTGGGCGAAGGAATTTGGCCCACGCCCGTCCTTGGGATCGTGGGGATTCTGGAAGACGTGCACAAGGCGACTGGTCCCAACTTCCGCGAGCCGGGACGCTCACTGGTGCTGGTTCGCGGCTCCGAACCCGGCGACGCATCGGACGCCGAGGCTGAATTTGGATCGACGGAATACGCAAAAGAGATACTCGGCCAGCTCTGGGGCTTCCCACCGTCCTTGGAGATCGAGCGCGAGGCTGCATTGCAGAAGGCCATCGTCGAGATGATCCATTCCGGCCTGCTGGAATCGGCCAAGGACTGCTCCGAAGGTGGGTTGGCGGTCACATTGGCGGAATGTGGCTTCGCGCACGGACTTGGTGCCGACGTCGATCTTGCGTCCCTGGGTCTGGCCTGCGAATTCGTGCTCTTCGGCGAGGATGCCAGCCGCATTCTCATTTCTTGCGACCCGCTAAATGTGCCGCGAATCCAACAATTAGCGGTACAATTCGGCCTCTCAGCGGAGCAGATCGGAAGCGCGGTTCCCGACCAATTGGAAATCAGGGTGGACGGCAAGCTTGCCGCTAAGGGAAGCGTCTCCGATTTGCGCGAGGCGTGGCAGAATGCATTAGAGCGTGCCTTGCACGTGGAAACCGAAGAGTGCTTGGTGCCGGACACGCTACAGAGAAATTAGTTTCCGACAGAACCGCCGCGGCTAGAGCGGGCCCTCAAGTCCCGCGTCCTAGCGGTTCAAACAATCAGGGGCTTTAGTCCCCGCGGGTGAGCGATGCAGATACAGTCCGACAAGCTCCGCGAAGAATGTGGCGTGGTAGCCATTTATGGCCATCCGGAGGCCTCCAAGCTCGCTTACCTCAGCCTGTATGCCCTGCAGCATCGTGGGCAGGAGTCGGCTGGCATCGCCTCATCCAATGGTGAGCAAGTTCAGTTGCGGAAGTCCATGGGGCTGGTTTCCGACATCTTCACCGGCGACCTGCTTGCCCAGCTTTCCGGCTCTCTCGCCATTGGCCACACTCGCTACTCCACTGCGGGAGATTCAGCCCTGCTCAACGCGCAGCCCATCATGGTGGAGTGCAATAAGGGAAAGATCGCGCTCGCTCACAACGGCAACATCACCAACGCGCATGAGGTGCATGCCCAGCTTGAGCAGCAGGGCTCCATCTTTCAGACCAATAGCGACACCGAAGTCATCGTGCATCTCATCGCACGCTCGCGCGAGCAGACGCTACCCGACGCGGTGGCGGACTCGCTGCGGCGTATCGAGGGCGCCTTCTCGCTGGTGATGGTCACGCCCGATCGCATCTTCGCCGCCCGTGATCCGCGCGGCTTCCGCCCGCTGGTCATGGGACGCATCGCCGGACAGGCGGCGCACCAGGTCGGCACCGTCGTCTTCGCCTCAGAAACCTGCGCCTTCGACCTGATCGGCGCCACCTACGAGCGCGAAGTAAAACCGGGCGAGTTGGTTATCGTCGGACCGGAAGGCGTGCATTCGCGCTTCTACTCATCACAGCAACCGCAGTCAAGCTGCATCTTTGAGCACGTTTACTTCTCGCGTCCCGATAGCATCGTATTCGGTCGCGCCGTGCAGCAGACTCGCGATGCCATGGGCCGCCAACTCGCGCTGGAATCGCCCGTGGAAGCCGACATCGTTGTCCCAGTGCCTGACTCCGGCGTGACCGCAGCTATGGGTTTCGCGCAGCAGAGCGGCATCCCGATTCAGTTTGGCCTGATCCGCAATCACTACGTCGGCCGCACCTTCATCGAACCCGAGCAGCGTGTGCGCGACTTCGGGGTAAAGCTCAAGCTCAATCCTGTGCGTCACGTGCTCGAGGGCAAGCGGGTGGTGTTGATTGACGACTCCATTGTGCGCGGCACGACCAGTAAGAAGATTGTTCGCATGGTGCGTGATGCCGGCGCCAGCGAAGTCCACATGCGGGTCTCGTGCCCGCCCACCATTTCGCCGTGCTACTACGGCGTGGACACGCCTTCGAAGAATCAGCTCATCGCTGCCAACAAATCGGTCGACGAGATTCGCGAGTACATCAAGGCTGATTCGCTGGCCTATCTTTCGTTGGAGGGACTGCGCCACGCATCTGGCGAAAGCGAAGAGAAGTTCTATTGCACCGCTTGCTATACCGGCAAATATCCCACGAATATTGTGGACGTCGAGGACATCACTCCGGCGATGGCGGCGGGCGACTGAACCTTAAACCTGTGTTGGGTCTCTGGTGGTCATCAGTTTCCGGCGCAGGTCCTCGACGTAGTGGTCGGTCATGCCGGCGATGTAATCACAGACCACGCGCGCCAGCGATTCGTTGGCCGCCTTTTCGCGGTAGCTCTGCGGCAGCGCCTCCGGATGCGCCATCAGGTGCTGGAAGACTTCCGTGACCACCTTCTCAGCTTTTCGCTTCTCCGGCTCCAGCGGCTTGCAAAGGTACAGCGCTTCATACAGGAAGCTCTTGGCTTCGCGTCGCTCATCCTCAACCTCCGGACTAAAGCCTGCCAGCCGCTCCGGAAGACGACGAACATCACCAAGCGTGCGAACCTTCGCCTGCTGTACCTGCTGCCGCGTGTTCTCGATAAGATCGGTTACCAAATGGTTCAGAACGCTCTTGAGTGCTTCGTTGAACTTCATCTTGTCGGGAGCGTCAGGATACTTCGCTTCCGCCTCGGTGTAGTAGCGCTGGCAAACACGGACCCGCTCACAGATTTGTGGCAGACGCAGCAGCCGCGCCTCGTAGCCATCATCCAAGTCAGCCGTGATGTAGGCGATTTCGTCGGTGAGGTCGATGAGTTGCGCCTCCAGCGGCGGCCGCTGATCGAGCAGATATTCGGCCAGCTGCGGGTGTTTGGCGGCATCGTGGTCATGCGAGTGCTTGATGATGCCCTCGCGAACCTCGAATGTCAGGTTCAGCCCGCGGAAGTTGGCATAGCGGAGCTCAAAGTCCTCGACCGTGCGCAGGGCCTGCAGATTGTGATCGAAGAATTCGCCGTGCTGCCGCATCAACTCGTCCAGGGTGCGTTCGCCGGCATGTCCGAACGGAGGATGACCGATGTCGTGCACCAGCGCCAGCGATTCGACCAGGTCAACATTGAGGTCGAGAGCAGCCGCGATGGTACGCGAAATCTGCGCCACCTCGATGGTGTGCGTTAGGCGGGTGCGAAAGTGGTCGGAATAGCGGCGGGTGAAGACCTGGGTCTTGTTCTCCAGCCGGCGGAAAGCTCGGGCATGGATGACGCGGTCGCGATCGCGTTGAAAAGGATTCCGGTAAGGATGCGGCGGCTCCGGATAGCGGCGCCCGCGGGAATCCTCCACGTGAACCGCGTAGCTGGCGAGCATGAAGAAAGTGTAGCAGCGAATGTCGCAAGAGCAGAACCTCCGCCGCCGTCTCGCCTTATTCCATCGCGAAAACAAGAAAGGCGCTGCCGCCAGCAGCGCCTTCAATATCCCACGAGATCACTGTTTGGGAGCGGCAGTATTCTGCTTGGCCAGCTTCACGCGGGCGCTTTCCAGTTCCTTCTGCACCTTCGCCACCGCGTCAGTGTCGACTTCCGCGGGAACCGTCTTCTTCCACTCTTCGAGGGAACGTTCCCAATGCGTTGCCGCCAGCTTGAGCCGTCCGGTTTTCTGATACAGGTAACCGAGATGCTCCTGTATGGTCGGGTCGCTGCTGATGCGCTCCGACGCGCGCCGCAGGTTCTCCTCCGCCAGTTCGTAGTTGCCCATTTTGAAGTATGCCCAGCCTAGAGAGTCTAGGTAAGCGCCGTTTTGTGGATCGAGCGCAATCGCGCGCCGAACATAGCTCAGGGCCTCTTCCAGCCGGATGCCGCGATCAGCCATCATATAGCCGAGATAATTCAGCGCCATTGCGTTCTTGGGATCCTCGGCCAGCACTTTGTGAAAACACTCTTCCGCCTGCTCATACTTCTTTTGCCGCTCGTAAATAGACCCTTGGACGAAGATCGCGTAGGATCTGTCCTCTTTCGTGCTGGAAAGCTCGATGGCCTTGTTGATGTTCTCTTCCGCCTTGTTCCAATCCTTGACCCGGCTGAACATCTGGGCTAACGCGACATAGACCTTCTGATCGTCGGCGTTACCTTTGAGCATGGACTTCACTTGCGCGATGGCGGCATCCGCATTTCCCATGTCCGCCTGCTGCGAAGCTGACACCATTTGCAGATCGCGATCGTCGGGAAACTTCTTGGCCGCTTCCTGCGCTACATCGGTGGCCATTTGCCACTGTTTATTGCCGCGGTAAGTCTCAATGATCTGCTGATAGCCGCGGATGGCGTTATCATCGCCGAGATCCAGCATCTTACGAAAGGTTTCTACCGCTAGCTGATGTTTGTTGTCTTCGCGATAAACCGTCCCAAGCCGTTCTAAAAAGACCGCGCGGTTGTTCTTATCGGCGGTGCTGTACTGACCGTCGGCGTGATCGGTTTTTAGCAGCAATTGATTCAGGGTCTGAATGGATTCGGCGTACTTGCCCTGGGCTTCCTGGATGACCGCGATGTTGTACTGGACTTCCAGGGAATCGGGCACCACGGAGTTGGCCTTCTTCAATACCTCCAGAGCCTGATCAAACTTCCCGTTCCGGCGATCGATTTCGGCGATGCGCATGTAAGTCTGGGCGTCGGAAGGGTCGGAATCGACAATGACTTTGTACTGCTCGAGAGCGGCTTCGGTCTGGCCATCATTCATCAGGTTTTGCGCCAGGCCACGCACCGAGTCGAGGTTATCGTGGTCAAGCTCGGTCGAGCGCCGGTAGGCGTTAATCGCCGGTTTGTAGTCCTTCTGCTGCTCGTAGGTGAAACCCAGCGCAGAATACACTTTGGCGGTGCGCGCGATTTCGGGTATGGCGTTCAACACCTGCAAAGCACGCGTGGAATCGCCTTCTTCGTTGTATAGATAGGCCAGCGTGGTCACCGCCTCTTCCGAGTCGGGACGGATCTTAACCGCTGTCTTGAACTCATTCTCTGATTTCAGGAGCTCGTTATTGAGCCGATACAGCCGGCCTAAAAGCAGGTGGTCCTCCACACTCTTAGGATCGAGCTTGACGATCTTTTCATATTGCTCGATGGCCAGCTTCAAGATCTCCTGCGATTGCGTCCCCGCCTGCATGTCGCCGAGCGAACGCAGGTAAATGCGGCCCAGCAAACGACGTGCCTCGAGGTTGGTGCCATCGCGCTTCAGGATGTCCTGGGCTTCCAGAACCGCATCGCGAATACGACCGGTGCGCGCGTACAGTTCAGCCAAACCGGCATTCAGGTAATCGGAGGTGGGATCATTGTCGATTGCGAGCCGATATTCTTCGATGGCTTTGTTCGCATAATCGGCGCGGCCGTACATGGAGACCATCTCCTCGTACATGTGCGCCATGGTGAAGTGGTAGTAGGCCGCCGCTTTCTCGGGCTGAACGGTAGAAGCAGGCTGTTGCTGCGCTGGAACAGGCTCCGGTGCTTCGGCCTCCTTCGGCTGCAAAACGACGTTCAGATGGTTCTGCTCCGGGGCGGTTGCGGGCGTAGTAGCCGGAGAAGTTTGGGCCACGCCGCTCACAGCACATGCCAGCAGCAGTGCTACGAAGGAGCCACGAAGATGATTTAGAGTCATTAGAAAAACCAGTCAGTTACCAGCGATTGGATGCAGCACACCCCATCGGAGACTTCTATTTTAGTCGCTTAAGGGCGCCAAGTGGGGAACTCCAATGGTTATTTCACCCGGGCAGGATCTCAAAGTTCCTTACTTAGTGTTTAGTGCGCATAAACGGGAAGTAGTTGGACGTGCTGACGCACTAAAAGTTAAGACTGTCCGCACGGAAAACGTGCGGCGGAACAAGGTGTGGCCAGAGCCCTCTAGAGGCCTTTCTCTAATCCGGTTTCCAGTCGACTCCGCTCCGGCGGCGTAGCAAGGTCGGCACGCTACTAACTGCCTGGTAAACTTCTGACCTACGATATACGATCCGTGAGCTCCCGGGTCAGTATTCACTGCCGCCCAGCGACTTGTGACCGGCTACCCCTCCCCCCTCCCGTCCGTCGAATCAGTTCGTTAAGCATCAGTATGTGCGCAAGCATTTGAAAACAAATGGTTTATAATTATGTAATAAAAAACAAAGGAGTTAGCCGCTACGACACTGCCTAGGACTGCATTCTGGGGGATTACCAGATGGTTAGTACAACTGGCACCTGTCTATTCAATTTTCAAAGATCAGATCTCAAAGAAGGCTTTGACGGTTTTAGAGAGAGAAACAATATCCCAACCAAATTAGTCTGCTCCGGTTACATCTCCGGATCCAGCAAAATCCGCCACCGAAACATGCGAAACTGACCTGCGTCGGCCGCGGTGGAATCGCGGCGCAAGCAGCAGCCTCCTTGACCGTCATAGCGAAATTACCTAGCCGCGCCTGCTTCTACTCGGTGGGTACACAGTCGGTAAGCCAGCGGGATTGAAAACAAACACCTTAATAACGTTTTTTGGCGGTACAGTTTGGCAGTCCAGTTGTAGTTAGAACTGGCATCGCCGCAGCGTCTAGAGGCCGTTTTCCGGCCGGCTGCGCGCAAGATTCCGGAGGAAGATTCGCAATGAAGACCTACTTCTTGATGTTGCCGCTGGCGGCCGCCTTAGCTTTGCCGGCCATAGCGCAACAGAACCTCGAGGCCCAGTCTGACACCAAGTGGTCGTCCAGCAATCCAAAGGCAGCCCCGACCAGCCAGCCCACCACCAGTCAGGATTCGGCAGCCCAGAGCTCGCCCACTCAGAACTCGGCAGCCCAGAGTTCCTCGGCGACGACTTCCGACCAGAGCCCGAGTTCCGATCAGAACCTGTCGGCGCGGCAGCCTCTCGAGCCCGACTATCACCAGGGTTTCTGGGGCAAGATGAATCCGTTCGCCCGCAAAAAGTATGTGCAGAAGCAGCTGGCCCCGATCCGCAACCGTACCAACGAGCTCGACGACCTGACGGCCGCCAACGCCCGGCAGATCAAGGATGTTGACGCTCGTGCCCAGGAAGGAATTCGCCAGGCCGATGCCAAGGCAACGCAAGCCGACCAGCACGCTCTTGAGGCCGGAAACCGCGCGCAGCAGGCGAACCAGACCGCGCTTCAGGCCAGCAACCGTCTGAACACCGTGGAACAGGTAGTCGGGAATATCGACCAGTATCAGCCAGCCATCGAGACAGAGATTCGCCTCCGTCCCGGACAAACCACGTTGAGCCCAAAGGCTAAACAGGCGATCGACGACATGACGGCCAACCTGAAAGACCAGCAGGGCTACATCATCGAAGTGCAAGGCTTCTCCACAGCTGGCGGACAGGCCGGGATTCAGAGCTCGCGCGCCATGGCGAATTCAGTCGTGCGCTACCTCGTGGAGAAGAACGAGATCCCGGTCTACCGCATCTTCGTGATCGGAATGGGCAACGCCAAGATCCCGGCGTCGGACGGGTCGGCCATGTCCGCCCACGGCAATCGGGTTGAGGTCAGCCTGCTCAAGAACAACGTGAGCCAGCTTGCCCAGGTCAAACAGAATCCGGCGAGCACCCAGCCGCCCCAATCGCAACAGTAGACCCATCCTTCCTTTGCGGGCTAAACCCCTCGCGGCAGCGAGGGGTTTTCCTCTTGGCAGGATGACGGTTGTCTTGGCGTCCGGCTTCGTTCACTGCATGGCGCGTCCGGTGTTAACCTTTTCAACATGGAAACCCTTTACTACTCGCGCATGGATTCTCCCGTCGGGCCATTGCTCATCGGCGTGTCGGTCTCTGCCCTGGTTGTGCTGGAATTTGATCGCGGGCTGCCGAAGAAAGTGGGCGGCAAGCCCGTGCAGTGGGAGCTGTCGGAGGAGCGTACCCGCAAGATCCGCGAACAGTTGGAAGAGTATTTTGCGGGAATGCGCCGCGCGTTCGATTTTGCGCTCGAATTGCGCGGGACCGATTTTCAGAAGCGCTGCTGGAACGAGCTGCTACGTATTCCGTACGGCCAGAGCCGCTCCTATGCGGAGATCGCGCGCGCCGTCGGCAGTCCCAAGAGCTTTCGGGCCGTGGGGCAGGCCAACCACTACAATCCCATCGCCATCGTTGTTCCCTGCCATCGCGTGCTCGCCGCTGGCTGCTTCCTTGGCGGCTACGGCGGAGGACTTCCCGCCAAGACCTATCTGCTGCGGCTGGAGGGTGCAACCTTCCGCGAGAGGGGCGAAGCGTCCGAGAGTCCGCAGTAAGTAATTACGGCGAGCTGAGTTCCATCTCCGGCGTGGCGGCCAGCAGGGTTCGCGTGTAAGCGTGGCGCGGCGCGGTCGTGACCTGCTCGGTTGTCCCCACTTCCACCAGTTCACCGTGCTGCATCACCGCAATGCGGTTGGCCAGGTAACGCACGATGGGCATGGAGTGGGAGATGAACAGGTAGGTCAGCGAGAAGTCCCGCTGCAGCTGCTGCAGCAGGTTGACGATCTGCGAACCCACACTGACATCCAGGGCGGAAACCGGCTCGTCAGCAACGATGAAGCGCGGCCGCAGGACCAGCGCGCGGGCGATGCCAATGCGTTGCCGCTGTCCTCCGCTGAACTCATGGGGATAGCGCCCCAAGGCTGATGAATCCAGGCCAACGGCGCGCATGATTTCCGCGGCCGTATGGCGGCGTGCCGCCGGGCTTTCGCCGCCGTGGATGGTTAGGGGTTCGCCCACAATCTGCCCCACCGTCATGCGCGGATCGAGCGCGCCGAATGGGTCCTGGAAGATGATCTGCATGTCGCGCCGCAGGCGGCGCAGTTCGCTGCCGTTGGCATGCCGTACGTCATGGCCGTCGAAGATCACCTCGCCGGAATCGGGCTCGATCAGCCGCAGCAGCGTCCTGCCCAAGGTGCTCTTACCGGAGCCGGATTCCCCCACTAGTCCAAGCGTCTCGCCCGCCTCGATGGTCAGCGACACGGCGTTGACGGCGCGAATCCGGCCCGCCGCCCGGGTCCCAAAGGCGGTTTGTCCCGAGGCGAAGGTCTTGCTAAGGTGACGCGCTTCCAGCAGCGGCATGATGCGATCCTAGCAGTTTCGAGTTCCAAGTTCCGAGTTTCGAGCCTCACGTTTCGAATCCGAGAGGGAGCCACACGAAAACCAGAGTACTTTCTCTCCGAATGGCGGGCAGTTCTCAAAGGGCCTGGATCGAAGGCTTGAAACTAGAAACTCGAAGCTGTTGCGTCCGCCGAAACCCTCTCTGGACAAGGTTTTTGCGGGATGTCCACAAACGGTATCGACGCATTGTGCCCTAGGACGAGCGCTTGCGTTACGAAATCGACGCCTTCATCAACGCTAAGAACGCACCAGCCCTGAACCGCATTTCACATTGCACAAGATTTCGGCATACGCCTGTGGACGAGCTGCACTCGATTGAAAACACAAGAGATAAAGTTTCGTTAAAATCCTTGACTTCGAAAATAGAAGGAGTAAAAACACACTCGTTCTTTGACAATTTCGCTGGGTTCTTCAGAATCGGCAGGGAAGCTGAAACGGAATCGAGTCCGCTGCAGCGCGCGCTTCGGCGTGAGGCTCGGAGGTACTACGACGGGTCAGAAAGAACTGCCCAACTTCGGGGGAACAACAAGGTGGAATCTGTCGAAGGCGAGACGGAATCCCGAGGCGTTGAACGGATTTTCCGGTTTAGCTGGGAGCGCGAAGGCCAGGCTGAAAAAATACACTGCATGCGCAAGCGTCGGTGGAAAAGGTCGGCAAGGGTTTTTGTGCAAACGCGGATCGAGAAAAACTGAACAACATCGACCTCGGGATTCTTCATTTTCAGCCATCTTTGGCCCTCGCCTGCCCTGAACCCGGGCGCTTCGTTCCCTACATCGCTCACGAGCCATTCCCCGGAGTAAAATCTGGCCATGGCTGAAGACTACTCATCTGGCTGGAAGTCGAACGGGCGCAACTGGACGCCAATCGTCATTGGCCTGGTGGCTGTGCTGATTGTGATCGGCATTTTCGTAGTGCTGACGCGCCACAAGACAGCAGACACCACCGCCGAGGTCAATCCTTACGTAGAGAAATTGCGGCTTTCCAATCCGCAGATGAGCGCCGCGGAAAACTATGTCGGCGGATCAGTAACCTATCTGGATGTGAGCATTACCAACACCGGGGAGATGGCGGTTACGGGCGCTTCCATGAAGTTGGTGTTCAAGAACAGCATGGACCAGGTGGTGCAGACGGAAGTCGTGCCGATTCATATGCTGGTGCAGAACCAGATGGGCGGGTATCCCGACGTGGTCGACCTCAGCCGCTCACCCATCACCCCGCGCATCACCAAGCTGGTGCGCATGAACCTCGAACACATCTCGGCTGACTGGGACAAGAGATATCCCGAGATGCAGCTGGTGAACCTCCAGCTGAGATAGGGGCGGCGCCCCTTTCGATGGGATGTGTCCAGTTTGCAAACCCTCAAGGGACGAAAGCACATTATTGCAAGACAAGCCGCACGCCGCGGAGTTGACCAAACGAATTCCTACTTGCCTCTACCAACCGCAACCGGAGTATGATTCCAACACCTGTTGTGCTTGGCCTGGTACTCGTGGGGAGAAGGGATATGCTACGTAAACTGTTCGCGCTTTTCGTTGTGCTGGTGATTGCGGGATCTCTTCCTTCCTCTGCCAAGATGCGCGGTCCGTCGACAGCCGAAGAGCGAGCCCGCGTGCTGGAATACACCCAGAGCCTCGAGCAGCACCCGCTTGCCAAAGACAGCATTGAGAAGCGCATGTGGCTTACGGAGTGGATCGTGCAGGTTCCCGACCTCACGGTCAACGTGTGCTGCAAGGAATTGAAGCAGCTGCAGTCGCTCGATCGAGTGAACGACACCTACTCGAACCAGCTGCGGATGCAGGCGGTGTATTCACAGGCGGCGTTCCTGTTGCAGCACCCCGAGGAAAAGAACCAGGCCACAATCCAGGCCGCGGGGCTGGCGGGCACCTTGCGCGCCTATCGCGCTATCCAGCAGTTCGACCCGACGGCGAAATATCCGCTGCTCGACAACCTGCTGGTGCTGGAGAAGAAGGGCAAGCTCAACAAGTATGTTGAGCACAAGAACAGGTGCACTAAGGGCTAGCCGATAATTTCTGGATATTCTGAAGGGCGCGCTGGGCGCGCCCTTTTGCTTTTGTGTAAGATTTGCGGACGAGGTGCACCCATGCACTACGATTACATCGCCATTCCCGACGCAGAAATACCGCGTGCCGCGAATCCGCTGTTCCAGCACCTGCTCGCCACCTAATGCCAGCGAGACCGACAAAATCATCTCGGTGTGGCGCTGCTTCTCGCCGGACGATATGGACTTTCGTCCTCACCCCAAGTCGTCATCCGTAGTCGAAATTTTGAAGCACCAACTGCTTTCGGAGCGGCGGTTCTTCGGCGAGTTCGTAGGCACGCCGGATCCACCGGCAGCTGAGGTGCTTCCCAAGGCAGCAGACTTGGAGTCTTACATTCAACGCATGGAAGAGTTGGCTCGGCCACGCCTCGCGTTCTTTGCAACGCAGACTGCTGAATGGTGGATGCAGGATGTGCCGTTCTTCGGTCTGACGCGGCAGCGCATATGGGTGTTCTGGCGCCGCGTGCTGCATACCTGCCACCATCGCACGCAGCTGACGGTTTATCTGCGTCTGTTGAATAAGCCAGTACCGTCGGTGTACGGGACCAACGTCGGACAAGACATGGGAAGGCGCAGATCCTACGACGTCAGTGGAGGCGGCAGGAAGAAAGTAGAAAGCAGTCTCACATTTCAGGTTTTCGAGTTTCAAGTGGGGGCGAGCTCCGGCTTCGTTTCTCGAAAACTTGAAACTTTAAACTAGAAACGGACTCTCACCGCACCTTGGCGTACAGAACTTGGTCGAGGATGACGCCGTTCTTGATAGCGCTACGCCTCATCAGGCCCTCGCGCTCGAAGCCGGCTTTTTCCAGCACCCGCATCGATGCGACGTTGTGGGCAAAAGCCATGGCGTAGATGCGCGTGATCCTGTAGTTGTCGAGGGCCCAATCAGACGCCGCCGTCACGGCGCGGGTTACTAGCCCGCGACCCCAATATTGTTCGCTCAGCCAATAACCCATCTCGGCGCTGAGCCGCGCAATGTCCAGGCCCAGCTTGAACCCGACACCGCCGACCGCTTCGCCTTCGTATTCCAGAGCGAAAGACATTTCGACCTCACAGCTTCGCACGAAGTTCAGGTAGTCGATGCCGTCGCGACGGGTGTAGGGGTGAGGAAACTGGTCGCGCAGGTTGGCAGCAATCTTGGGATTGTTGGCGTGACGCAGCAGCGCGTCAAGGTCGTCCTTGCACCAGGAGCGGACGCGGAGATCGCCGAGGTCGAGCAGCATCACCTGTGATGTTGCTTCATCGCGTGCTGGGAAGCAAGTCTCGTAACAGCGTCAGCTTGGATGTTTCGTCTCGTCGTAATACCAGCGGCGGAAGCGCTGCAAGATGCCGTCACTGCCGGAGGCGGCACCGGTTCGGCCTGACGCGCCGGGATCGGAGCGCGTCCACCTTTCTTGCACTACCAGAATCGATAGCCCCACGATCAGCGCGAGTCGCACGCATATCAGAAGCAGGTCGGCATTCTTGGAATAGCGCGTGGTGGCGGCGAAGCTGAGCCCGAGGAGGCAGAGCAGAAAGATGGCCCAGCCCGTAGCTTTTCCCCTCATGAACACTCCTGGGAAAGCTGCCGATTCTAGATCGACATCACTTCCTTTTCCTTGCCCTCGGCAAGCTCTTCCATCTTCTTGATTTCGTCGTCGGTGAGCTTCTGGATCTGCTCCAGCGCGCCGCGCTCTTCGTCCTCAGTGATCTTCTTGTCCTTGAGCGCCTTCTTGATGAGGTCGTTGCCGTCGCGGCGGATGTTCCGCACCGCCGTGCGATGCTCTTCGAGCACCTTGTGCAGATGCTTCACCATGTCCTTGCGGCGTTCTTCGGTGAGCGCGGGCACGGGAACGCGAATCAGTTTGCCATCATTCATGGGGTTCAGGCCGAGGTCGCCGCTGCGGATGGCTTTTTCGATGGCGCCGATCAGGCTAACGTCCCAGGCCTGCACGGTGATGAGTTGCGGCTCAGGCGCGCTGACGTTGGCAATCTGGTTCAGCGGCATCTGCGACCCGTAGGCGTCGACGGTGACGCCGTCGAGCATATGCACGGACGCGCGTCCGGTGCGGGTAGCGGCCATCTCCTGGCGGAAATCTTCCACCGCCTTGTCCATGCGGGTCTTGAGCTGGACAAAACTGTCTTTCAACGCGGGAATTAACGCCATCGAAACTTGTGCCATAAGTTAGCTTACCTCGGAATTCGGAATGAAGTCAGAAACCTTTGATTATAAGCCGTCAGCAAAGACTGACAGGCAACGAAGGCGGCGATTGAGCTGAAGTCTGATCGATGAGGGCTGACAGCTATCCCTCGTTTACCAGCGAGCCTACCCGCTCGCCCAGCACCACGCGGCGGATGTTGCCGCGCTGGTTCAGGTTGAAGATCACGATGGGAAGATTGTTCTCACGGCAGAGCGCGATCGCCGTGGCGTCCATTACCCGCAGCCCTCGCTTCAGGATTTCCAGATAGCTGATGGTGTCGAACATGGTGGCATCTTTCACCACGACGGGATCGTCGGTGTAGATGCCATCGACCTTGGTGGCCTTCAGAATGGCGTCAGCCTTGATTTCCATGGCGCGCAGCGACGCGGCCGTGTCGGTAGAGAAGTAGGGGTTGCCGGTGCCGCCGGCGAAGACCACGACCCGCCCCTTCTCCAGATGTCGAATGGCGCGGCGCCGGATGAATGGCTCGGCCACCTGGTTCATCTCAATAGCGCTCATCACGCGGGTAAACGCGCCAGAGCGTTCCAGCGCGTCCTGCAGTGCCAGCGCGTTGATGACCGTGGCCAGCATGCCCATGTGGTCGGCGGAAACGCGGTCCATGGACTTGGCTTGCTCGGCTACGCCGCGGAAAAAGTTGCCGCCACCCACCACGATGGCAATCTCCACGCCCAGCTTGTGCACTTCAGCCACTTCGGCGGCAATTTCGTGAACGCGCTGGTTATCGACGCCAAAGCCCTGGCCCGCAGCCAGCGCCTCACCCGAGATCTTCAGCAGAATGCGTTTGTAAACCGGAGTGCTCATCTTTTCGCAGGTATCCTAGTGGAGACGTGCTGACTCAGTTTAGCAAGAACCGAAGAGAGGAGGCAGGGAGAACAAGAAGGCCGGAATCGCTTCCGGCCCTGTGGATTATTCGGCGTTCGGCTCGGCCGCCTTGCTAACGGCGACCGTCTCGTTGACATCGCCCACCTTGAAGCGGGCAAAGCGTTTGACCGAGATGTTCTCGCCCAGCTTGCCGATCACCGTCGCGATGAGCTGCGACACGGAGATGGTCTGGTCCTTGATGAACGGCTGCTCGTACAGGCAGACTTCTTCGTAGAACTTCGCCATCTTGCCCTCGACGATCTTCTCGATCACCGGGGCCGGCTTGCCGGTCTGGGCGGCCTGCGCGCGATAAATGTCCTTCTCCTTGTCGAAGGCTTCCGCCGTGACGTCTTCCTTGCGGACGAACTTGGGATCGGTGGCCGCGATGTGCATGGCGATGTCGTGTACAAGCCCCTTGAAGTCGTCGGTCCGGGCCACGAAATCGCTCTCACAATTTACTTCCACTAGCACGCCGATTTTGCCTCCGGCGTGAATGTAGCTGGCCACCGAGCCTTCACTGGTGGCGCGGGTCGCCTTCTTGGCAGCCGTGGCCACGCCCTTCTTGCGGAGGAGGACGATGGCGGCTTCCACGTCGCCCTTGGCCTCGGTCAGTGCTGCCTTGCAATCCATCATGGGAGCGCTGGTCTTGTCGCGAAGGTCCTTTACTTGTGCGGCAGTAATGTTCACAGTCGTAGTGCTCATCTTCCCATTTTCCTGTTCTGCGTTAATAGCAACTCTAGTATTAGATTCAGTTTGCTAGAAAACGACCCGCGGCAGGTTGCTGCGCGGGTCGCCAAAACCATTCGACAGCCTGATTACAAATCCCTGCAACGGCAGGTTATGCGGTTGTGTTCTCGGCAGCGCGCCGTTTACCTTTGCCCAGCACCTCTTCCATGCTGACCTCTTCGGCTTCGCTGGTCTCTTCTGGAACGGCAACCGCTACGCCTTCGACTTCTGCCGGACTGGGAGCTTCGGCCTCGGCCGACTCGCTGTACTGCACCGCGGAGGCCACGTCCGCCACATCCTTGTCATGGGCGGCTTGCGCGCCCTCGACCACCGAGTCCGCAATCTTGGAGGCGAACAGCCGGATGGCGCGCAGCGCGTCGTCGTTGCCGGGAATCACGTAATCCACTTCACTGGGATCGCAGTTCGTGTCCACCACCGCGACCACCGGGATGCCCAGCTTGCGGGCTTCCTTCACCGCGATCTGCTCCTTGTTGGAGTCGATCACGAACAGCGTGTCAGGCAGGCGGTTCAAATTCTTGATGCCGGCAAGGTTGGCCTGGAGATGCTTGCGCTCGCGCTCCAGCTTGACCACTTCCTTCTTGGGGAGCAGCTCGTAGCGGCCGTCCGTGGCCATCTCGTCGAGCTCCTTCAACCGCTTCACCGACTTCTGCACCGTGATCCAGTTGGTGAGCAGTCCGCCAAGCCAGCGCTGGTTGACGTAGAACATGCCGCAGCGCGTCGCCTCTTCGGCGATGGCGTCCTGCGCCTGGCGCTTGGTGCCCACGAACAGCACCAGCTTGCCCTCCGATGCCATCTCCTGCACAAACTTGGACGCTTCCTTGAACATCTTCAGCGTCTTTTGTAGGTCAATGATGTAAATGCCGTTGCGTTCGCCAAAGATGAATTCCTTCATCTTGGGGTTCCAACGTTTCGTCTGGTGCCCGAAGTGAACGCCCGCTTCGAGCAACTCCTTCATCGTGATATTTGCCAAGCTACCTCCTCGGTTGGCTTGCATCCTCTGCGACGGCTGAGCCGGAGCGCTCGGGATTGCTTTCCGTTACCCGCCCCTAAGCAGGTGCGGAAGATTTCGTTCCGGTTGAACTTTTCCTGCCCGCCCCCGGAACCACAAGGCGAGTTGTCACTTGTACGTTGTCAGAAGCCACGAGTTGTCGCGGTTACTGCTGACAACTGATAACCGACAACTGCTTTCTTACCGCTTGCGGAACTGGAAGCGCTTACGGGCGCCCTACTTCACCCCAACCAGCGCAAGATCGGCGCTGGTCGGGGACCCCGGGTCCAGTTTCCATGCACTCCCAACTACCGTTTCGAAAACTGAAATCTCTTCCGGGCACCTTTTTGGCCGTACTTCTTGCGTTCTTTGCCACGCGCGTCGCGGCGCAGGAAGCCTTCGGCCTTCAGCTTGGGACGCAGCTCGGGGTTGAACTCCTGCAATGCGCGAGCAATGCCCATGCGTACCGCGCCAGCCTGGCCATTCACGCCTCCGCCGTCCACGGTGCAGGTCACGTTGAAGCTGGCGGTAGTCTCAGTGAGCACCAAGGCCGATTTCGCCATGATGCGCTGCGCTTCCGTCACGAAGTACACATCGAACGGCCTGTTGTTGACCTTGAATTCGCCGCTGCCGGGGCGAAGGAACACGCGGGCCACGCTCGACTTGCGACGACCCGTACCGTAATACTGAACCTGCTCTGCCATCTGTTGTCCGTCGGGAGCGTGCTCCCAAAATTCCTTCCCAAAAATTTGATCGGCGAAGCTTAACTTCGCCCTGCGCAGTTAAGCGCGCTTGGCAGCGACCGCAGCCACCGCTTCCGGCTTCTGCGCCGCGTGCGGGTGCTTGTCGTCGCGGTAAACCTTGAGCTTGCTGGCCATGGCGCGGCCCAGCTTGGTGTGCGGCAGCATGCCGGTGATCGCCTCTTCCACGATCGCCTCCGGCTTGCGCGCCAGGCGCTTCTTGTACTCCTCGGCCTTCATGCCGCCGGGGTAGCCCGAGTACTCGTAGTAGACCTTGCTGTCTGCCTTCAGGCCCGAGATGCGGATCTTGGCGGCATTGATCACGATGACGTGGTCGCCGGTGTCGAAAAATGGCGTGTACTTGGGGCTGTCTTTGCCGCTGAGGATGCGCGCCACACGGCTTGCCAGCCGGCCGAGGGTCTGCCCTTCGGCATCAATGACGAACCACTTGCGCGCAATTTCCCCTTTGGGGAAATAGGTTGACATCTCTAAACTCTCCCAGAAAATGTGAAAAAACCGCGAAAGAGCCGCTGAGTTCTGGCGCTGGACGCGCAGGGACCTTCAGGCCGGCAAACGCAGGACTACCAAAGGATTAAGAATAGCCTATACGTGCAGTGATTGTCAACGAACAGTCTCTTCCAATACAAGATGAGCCTGAAGGAATGAGCAGCGTACACGAAGCAGAGAAGTTGAGTCTGAAAGGGATCGCGGCGTTTCTCCAGGCCAGCGAAGAAGTCCACTTTCTTGGCGAAAACCGGCAGCAGGTCTATGCC
>JARLGI010000035.1 GCA_031296115.1 Acidobacteriota bacterium
CCCGCTGCGAGCGATCCCGCCGGAATTGTGATCGTTGCCGAGCCGGAACTCAATGCGGTCGCCGATGACGTGTAGCCGCCGCTCGCAAGGACCACCGAACCACTTGGTGTGCCGCTGGTGCCGGAGACGGCGATCGTGACACTGAGCGTCTGCGCCGTGGTGACGGCGGTGGACGCGGGCGTAACCGCAACAGAAGGCGTAGTGGCCGGTGGGGTCGATCCTCCGCCGCCGCTTCCTCCGTTGCATGCTCCAATTGTGAGAACAATCGCGAAAAGGGAAGAGGCCAGAAGTACCTTTGCAAGTCGATTCATGGAAATACCTTTTTGTCCTAAGGACTGAGAATCGTGGTGTTGGAACATCGCCGATCGTATTTGCTGAAGAAGACACTGACCAGGTTAAAAGTGTACGACTTTGTACATCGGAGAGGGCCAAGCGAAAGCCTTTACATTCAGCACCTTTCAGCTACGTGGATCTTCTGTTTCTCACCCGCACCTTCCTTCCGGTGGCGTGTACCGGGCTGGCTCCTGCCAAGCAGGCTTCGGGAATTCGGACAATCAGGTAAGTGGAATGCTCAGTCCCTCACAGCCCGCAGGCCCATACTGGCTGAGACGAGGAGAGTCGATAACCTTCCGATCCACCCCCTCGTCTGTTGAGACCAGGTTTCAAGTTGTGCCGCATTGGTCCAACTCAACAAGGTGGGAGACGACTCGTACTGCCTCTGCAACACGAGTTACCTCCCGGTCAACAATGAGACCTAGTGGACAGTCAGAGAGACTTGGAATGTCTGCTGACTGCAGGGCGCCGTTGTGGAGCTGGCACACGGTTGTGTGGTCTGGTTGGAGCCGGAGGTATACGGATCCGAGGTAGCCACCACAGTGACGGTGCTGCTACCAGCAGGCGTGGAATAGGGAGTGCCGCTTGAGCACGCCACCAGCCCACCTGCCGCAACAACAAGCAGCGCCGCCCCAACCATGGTGACCGTTGCCCACGCTCCACGCATCATGCGACGCCGCGCCCAGAAGAGCAGCAATCCAGTGAGCCCGCCAGCCCACCAGAGCATGGAGTTCTGCGCCGGAGAGTTAGGCGGATTGTCCACCAGCACGGTTAACTTGGTGGTGGCCAGTGGATATGTGGTTCCGGATGTGCTTGCCTGCACCGAAACCTGGCCCGGTGAAAACACGCAGATGGCATTGGCGGGCAGCGTCGATGCCACGCACTGATAGCCTACGACGCCCTGCCATCCGCCGTAGCTGGTGTTGGTAAATGTGATGGTGCCACCGCTGCCATAGGAGGTGCTGCCGGTAAGGGCCGTACCGCTGGCGGTAATGCCGACTGAGCCGGTGGAAGGACCTACATCGAAAGACTGACTTCCTGTGGAAGATCCTGTGAAGTTCCCATCGCCGCCGTAACTGGCCGACACCGATACGACATAGTATGTGACGCCGCTAGCCGGCGCGGTTGGCGTGTAGGAGTAGGTGGCCTGGAAGACACCGCCACTGGCTGGCGCCAGGGTTCCGGATGCAGTTACGGCTGCGCCGCCCGAATCTTTGATGGTGAAGGTGACGGTGCCGGTTGGAATTCCAGCTCCGGCCGGAGATACAGTGGCGACTAGAGTCAGCGCATCTCCTGCCGGCTGGCTGGACGGGTTGATGTAGAGCGTCGTAAACGAAAGCGCTGTCGTCGTGGCGACTTTACGGACATCGATCGTGTCGGCTGCCGAGTCGCTGCGCGAGTACACGATGAAGGCTGTTTCGCCGCCTTCATAGTCCGCCTGCAAGGTATGGCTTCCGCCTGCGAGTCCATTCGACAGCGAGAAGGTAGCGATACCGCTGCTGTTCAATGTACTGGTTGCCGTCTGCACGCCATCCACTAGCAGAGCCACCGAGCCGATGGGCGTTCCATTGCTTGCCTTAACCGATGCAACCGATGCGCTCAGTGCGATCGGCTCCTCATAGTAAGGACTTCCACTCGGAGAAGTAACCGTCAGCGTCGTCTGCGTAGCCGCGGTCGTCGCTCCGATGCCGGTGAAGATAGCGGTTGGCGCCGACGTGTTGGTTGCATTGCTGCTCAGAGCCAGCGTCTCACTGTAAGAGGCGAGCGCAGCCGGAGTGAATGTGGCCTCCAGTGCGCAGTTTGCGCCGACCGCGATGCTGCCGCCGCTGGCGCAAGCGCCAGACTCCGAAGCCAACAGCGTGAAATCAGCCGTATTCCCGGTGGCGACATAGAACGGCGTTCCCAGAGTCAAGGTTTGGTTTCCTGAATTTTCAACGAAAAATTCGGCGGAATTGCTGGTTGTGCCTGGGTTCCACTTGCCGAGCGATTGCGTGGCGTTCGTGCGCGACACCGTGTACGCCGCGGCATTCACATCGTCGCTGACGTAGAGATTGCCAGCCGGATCGACAGCAATGCCGTAGGGATCGGCGATACCAAAGCTTACATTCTGAGCGCTCGCGGCGACCAAGCTACCCGAGACATTGGGAATGCGCAAGATTTGGGTATTGCCTTTATCTACGACAAAGAGATCGCCCGCGGCGTCTGTCGCCAGTGCCGAGGGATTGCTGTAGCCGGTGGCCACAACGGTCTTTCCGGCGCCGCTGGAAGCAAAGGGAATTGAGTATATCTTTCCGTTTCCTGAGTCGGCTATGTAGATCGAGCCGGAGGTGGAGGGGATAGCGGCCAAGGGACTGCTGAACCCGGCGCCGATGGTGAAGGCGCTCGCCACATCCCATGCTTCATTGTGGGGAAGATCGACAATGCGGTTGTTGCCCGTATCGGCAATATAAAGATTGCCCTGTGAATCGGTGCTGATACCTGCCGGACTGTTCAGGGCCGATCCCGCGAGGGTTGTGCTGCTGGAGACAACCACGCTCTGCGCGGGCGTGCTCAAGGCTCCGTCGACAAACGGAATCTCAACAATCCGGCTGTTGCCCGTGTCGGCGATGTAGACGTTACCGGCCCCATCGACAGCGACACCCATAGGACCGCTCAGCCCGCTGCCGATGGAAACCGGCGTCGTGCCGCCTGCCGGAACCTCCCAAACAGTGTTTGCACCGGAGTCGGCAATAAAGATGTCGCCCGCAGCATCCCTGGCGATCGACTGCGGAGTCTTGTAACCACTCGCTAGCGAAGCGACGGTGCCGGGATCGACCGTTAGGCCCGCGCCCAGTCCGGAGCCGCAGAGATTTGCCGAGGACAGCGTGTTGCCGCTCGCATCGGCCACCACCAGTGCACCAAAAGCCAAGCCCGGCGCTGTGGGCGCAAGGCTCACAGTCACTGTGCAGCTATCGCTCGACTTATAGGAAGTCGCTGCGCAGCTCCCTGTGCCGGCGTTGGAGAAGGCTCCCGTGCCTGTGAAAGAGGCGGGAGTCGCATTCGCGTTGAAGACCACGTTCAGAGTACCTGTTCCGGTGCTCCCCACGGCCTCTGAACCCAGATTCGCGCTGTCCCGTGTCGTCTCGTAGACAGACGCCGCGCCGCTTACGGAATAGAGATTGCCGTTCTGATCGGTGGCCACGGCATTGGATAGAGTGAGGGGATTGGCGGCGCCGGATCCCTCGGTAACGATGTACTGATCCGCCGGGTTCAAGACCCCGCCTTCATTGGGAATTACCCAGAGGATCGAGGCCAGATACAGCGCAGGGTAATAGCCGTTGCTCGCATAGTACCCGGCCGTCCCCTGGTCAGCCACATAGAGGTTCCCGGCTGCGTCCAGGCTGACTCCCACCACGCTGGTGTAGCCGCTTCCGAAAGCTACGGGAGTCGAGCTGTAACTCCCGGAACTATAGGTCAATTCATAGAGTCCGCCGCCGGAGGCATAGTAGATGTTGTTGCCGGAGTCAACGGCAATCGACACAATGGGACTTGCCAGGTTTCCCAAAAGCGTAGTGCCCGTTGAATCGGAAGCGTTCTCTTCGAGGAGTTCGTTTGCCGGGGTGCAGCATGAGACGTCGGTCCCGATGAACACATCGCCGGTCGCATCCGCGGCCACTGCCGAGGCGCTCCAATAGTAGCTGACAGCTCCCAGGTTTCCGATACTGAAGCTGGTCTGTGAGCCGGTCTGCACCACGCAATTCGAAATGGGGTACTTGTAGACGTTATATGGACCCTCGGTGACATACAGATTGCTTTTGGTCGCGTCGATCCACAGGTTGTTGACGTCGTAGTTGATTCCATCTCCGGTTAGAACCGTCGAGGCCGCCCCGCCGCCGGCTGGGATCTCGGACACGACGCCGCCAGGAGATGTAATTGTGTATATGTTTCCGCAGGCATCCAGAGCGACGGAGGCCTCATTCGCAGGAAGCCCCGACGCGTTCACCGCAATCGTATTCGAGATTACGGCTACGGGCACATTTGAGCTTGCTGCCAATGGATGGGTCAAGAGTATCGCGAGAATCGCAACGAGCGATATCGACCACCCGATTCTCTTTGCCCGCCCCTTCATCCGATAGTTGCTAAACATTTCAAGCCTCCAAGATGCGGCTGTCCGCCGCTAATCGCTTGTGTTTCCTGTTCGGGCTTCCGGACTTCCCTGCTCCGTCGCCTCAATCCTGTTTGCATCCTGGACTTGATGGCGCATCGCCGTGCGCCATCAAGCCGCCGGCTAGAAGTTGTACTTCACGCCGAATTCAACGATGCGTACACCCCACTTGAATGGCGTTTTCCCGAACCCGCTGTTCTGCAGCGTCAGGGAGCCGAATGCCGCCTGCTGAGAGTAGAGGCAGCCCGCACCCGTGGTCGTGTTGCACGTCGGATCCGCGAAGGTCAGGTTCAGCGCATTCAGATTGTTATTGGTGAACGAAGAGATGGGGTGGTTGAGAAAGTTGAAGCCGGCCATGCGGAACTGCAAGTTCTGACGCTCGTTGATCTGCACGTCCTTGTAGACCGAAAGGTCGGACTTCTCGTAGGCAGGTCCATGCACATCGGGAAGATTCCACCAGCCCTGCGTCCCCTGCGCCGGCAGCGCAAAGCAATTCCCATTCGCGTACTGCCTGACCTGCCCGACCGATTTCCGGAAGCCGTGGCGCGGATCGCAGGTCGCAATCGGCTGCAGCGTGTAATCGGAGCTGCCAAGCCACGCTGCCGCGCCGATCGGTAGGCCGATCAGGGTGGTGCGGGTGGCATCGGTATAATAACCTCCCGAGGCGGAGAAGCCGAAGTTTGTGCCTCCGTAGATAGCAAGATCCGGGCCGCTCTGAATGCTTGTTACTCCGGAGAGCTCCCAGTTGTTGAGCAC
The DNA here is from genome assembly GCA_031296115.1 of Acidobacteriota bacterium. Taxonomy (GTDB): domain Bacteria; phylum Acidobacteriota; class Terriglobia; order Terriglobales; family Acidobacteriaceae; genus Bog-257. The sequence goes on from JARLGI010000035.1 coordinate 5,234, forward strand.
CCAGCCCAGTTCCCGATTGCCCTTGAACTTCTTGCCCTCCTGGTAAGAGTAGGTGAAGTTGATCGCCTGCGGACGGTCGTAGGAGAGGATGCCGTAATCGTTATGAGGGTTCACCGGATCGCCGATGCCGCCGGTGTCGTAGTTGCCGCGCACGCCCATCGCCTTCGACCAGGTGTAGTTGATGCCAAAGGCCAGCGAGCCCCTCTGCTTGTTCAGCGAAACCTGCATGGCATTGTAGTTGGCCCAGTTGGTGTGCTCGGGCACATCGACCGCGTTGTAGTTGGGATACGGCCGGTAGTCGGCGGCTTGCGTCGAACTGATGTTCGACGCCGGATTGGTCTGATGCGTCAGCGGATCGGGACCGAAGAAGGCCCCAAGCGGGATCACATTGTGATTCTGCAGGTTGCCCAGCGTAGACAGATGTGTGCTTTGGTTCCCGACGTAGGCCAATTCGAGTTTTGTGCCCCAGCGCGCCTGCTGATCGAGCGTGAAGTTGTAGTTGTAGGTGACAGGCTCCTGATTGTCTTTGGGATCGACCGCACTCACGCTGATGGTTGAGCCAGAGGTGATGGCCGCGGCTCCGGTTTCGAAGCCCGCGGTGTTGCCTCCGTAGTAACCGCAGGGAAGCACCTGAGTTCCCGTGGGCTTCGTCGAGGAGTTCATCAACTGGTCCAGTGTGCAGGTGTTATTTCCAGTCAGACCATGATCCACCAGGTCAATAGCTATGCCCATAGCCCCGCCGGAAATGCCGGTAGAGTCACGGTTATAGTAGGCGCCCCAGCCGCCGCGGAACACCGTCTTCCCGTTGCCGTACACATCGTAGGCAAGGCCCACGCGGGGGGAGTAAAACAGCGGTTGCGTCGTCCTGCCCGCAACGGGGATGCTGGAATCCAACTTGTGCCAGGAAATGCCCGGCCAAGTCTTCGTGTCCTCGGTAACGGTCGTGGAATAGACTCCAGGCTGGATCGGGTTGTACTTGGTTGGGTCCCACACCGCCGCGCCGATCCCGTGCGCATCGGTCCACGGGGGCAGATGCGAGAGGCGGATGCCCAACGTCACAGTCAGCTTCGAGGTCGCCTTCCACTCGTCGGTGGCGTAGAACTCCAGGGTGTTGAAGTACATGTTGATGTTGGGATCGAATGAACTCTGGTTGTAGCCGCCAGGGCAGCCCGCCAGGAAGTTGGCAAAGGTGCTGCCCAGGCCAGATGTGCTGGGCGTAATGAGCGCCCCGGTGGTGGGATTCACTGAGGGCGTCTGCTGGTTGGCCAGGCAGCCGTTGTAGCGATCGAACAGGACGGTTCCGTTGGCGTCGCTGCCCAGAGTCACCTGGTTGTTCCGGGTCTGCTCGGCATAGACGCCGGCCTTGATTGTGTGTGTGTGGAAGACCTTGGTCAGGTTGTCCGAGATCGTCCAGGAGTCCTTGCGAAGAAACTGGCCGCGGCTGGTGCCCGGCACATAGCCCATCGAGAAGTTAGGCACGCCGGTTGACTCCCACGAATAGATGCGCGGCAACTGGTTGATGCCGTTCTTCAGCGCTCCGCCTTCATAGCCCGCCGCTTCCCAGGGCGTCCCGGTATCCAGCGCCTTGGCGCGATCCGCGAACTGCTCCGGCTGGTTGAAGAAGATACCGGAGAGAAGAAGCTCGTTGGTGGTGGACGCGTTCAGCGTCTTGGTCAGGTTAATCGATAGCAAGTCCGAGTACCCGTTCGAATCGAGGGGTGTGGGATAGGGAACGGTACTAGGCGGGCTGTAGTAGATGTTGTTCAGCGGGCTTTGCGAGTTCACCTTTTCCCAGTTATAGACGGCGAACAACTTGGTGTTGTCGGAGATGTTCTCGTCTACTCGGCTGTGGAATTGCAGGCCGTTGTTGGTGGCCAGCACATTCTTCACCCAGTTGAAACCGTCGGTTGCATAGGAGCCGGGCACCGGTTGAGGCGTTCGGTTGGGTGTCGGGTAGAAGTTGATGAACGTGGCCACCGCAGGGTTGATGGAAGCCAGTTGCCCGGAAGCGGGTACCGTGTTCCCGTTCTGATCGGTGTCGCCAGCCGGAGAGTGGCAATCGCCGCCAATGTTCGAATAGTTCTGACCGATCGCATAGTCGACCGCGCAGTTCGTGGCGAGATCGCTGGCCGGCACGTTGAATGCCTGCCCGAGCGAGGCATAAGAGAGATCGCCCTTCACCATGGCCGGAGTGGGAACAAAGGCGAAGGTCGGCCCGCCAAAACTGCCATTGGCGTTGCTGGACTGGACGTACTGCTCGTAACCGGCCCAGAAGGTGAGCTTCTTGTTCTCATTGAAATGAGTACCGGGAATCTTCACTGGCCCGCCGATTGAGCCGCCCGGATAAAAGTACCTGGCCTGGGTTTTCGCGATGGGCACGTACCGCCCAGCGGCGTTCAGGGCGCCGGTGTCGTTGGACACCCAGTCGTTCGAGTTGAACAGGGCATTCCGGGCGTAGGCATAGAGCGATCCATGATACGCGGACCCGCCGGACTTTCCGACAGCACTGATGACGATGGGGCCCTTGGCCTCGTCGGCGCCGAAGTTCGAGGTTTGCACCTTCACTTCCTGCACCTGGTCCATGTTGATATTGGAGATCACCCCTCCCATGTCGCCGGGATCGATCACCTGGGCTCCGTCGCTGACGATGTTCACAAGGCCCTGCTGCGGCGCTGCGCCGTTAGCGCCGAAAGCAGAATCATTGTCGCTACCGAAGGAGGTGGTGGTGTAATCGGGGCCTTGGTTTTGGATCCCTGTGCCGGCGTTAAGGGTGAAGCCGGGCTGAGTGGCGATCAATTCCATGGCGTCGCGGCCGACGGTGGACAGGCGCTGGATGTCGTCGGAGGTGATCAGCGTGCTGTGCTCGGGTGAGTTGAGCGCGACGCCCGCAACTTCGGCCGTCACTGTGATCGATTGCGTGATCAAGCCAATCTTCAGCTTGATCTTGGGTACCGTCAGGCTGTCGCCGGGATGCGCCTGGATGCCGGTCACCTTCCAGGCCTCGAAGTTGGCCATGGTGATCTCCAGGGTATAGGTGGCCGGCGGAACGGCGAGAAAGTTGAAGAATCCTTCGCCATTGCTTTTCGTGCTGCGGGTCGCCTTGCTGTCTTGGTTGATCAGCGTCACCTTGGCGCCCGGCACCAAGGCGTCTGCGCTATCGCGAACCGTGCCGGAGATGGACGAGGTGGTCTGCGTGAACGCAGACGGGATGAGAAACAAGAGGACCGCACACCAGAGAATGGCGCTCCGCAGCAATTTATACTTCCACGGCTGCAAAGCCCGGGAGCAGAGTGTATGAATCATTGACTTCGACAAAGCATGCCTCCAAATCCAAGAGCCTTCATAGCCGGCTCAATTTCTACATCGGTTTTCTGTCTGAACCTGAAAAAGGCCCACTCGGTTTTTGCGCCCTGCGGGCAAATTCGGTCCTTTCCATCTGGTTTTCTGCACTGGGGGAAGAGCGCTCCACCGGCACAGGAAACGTTTTCATTGCGGGATGTTCCCACAATTCATCTTGATCGGGCGTTCCGCTCTTATCTTCCCGCTCTCGCTGAACGACTCTAAATTCCCTGAAACTCTTTGCATGGCTGACTGCGAGACCCTAAGCGGGCGAGGAAACGATGCGAAAGGTTAATCTCGTACAGTTTTGTACGCGAGGGTTTAACAATTCTTGTACAGCGATGTATGTTCCTGATTCCAAGGAGGAATATCATTTTGGATTTGGCCCCATCGCCGCCATGTTGCAAGAGCGTACCGGCGCACCTATCATTTGAAGTGCAGCAGTCACTGCTGTGAATGCGCAATCAGCAGGAATGCCATGACGCCGGAAAACTCCGCCGCACCCTCCATTGAGCAGGCGGAACACGACGAACTCGATGCGGTGGCCGAAGCGCTCACAAAGTCGCACCGGCTGGAACGCCTGCTGCGCTACCTGGGCGATAAGTACTTCCAAGGGGAGGTGGATCACCTCAACGAGTACAACATCGCAACGGAGGTCTTTGGCCGCTCCAAAACGACATTCGATGCCGGGGAGGACGCCATTGCACGGGTCGAGGCCCACCGGCTGCGCAAGAAACTTAGAGAATTCTACGAAAATGAGGGAAAAGACCACCCTGTCCAGGTCTCGATTCCCGCAGGAAGCTACGTCCCGGTTTTTACACATCGGCCAAACGAGAGACTTGCCGACAATGCAGCCGGGTCATCGGAGACACAAGAGCAGGGCGCCGAATTCCCCTCTGGATTGCAAATGGAATCGCCGGACTATCCCCGCAAGCACGGAACCGGCGAAATTGCGGCCTGGGTCAAGGAACACTGGTGGATCTACCCCCTCGCAGCCGTTGCCTTGGCCGTTGTCGCTCTGGCGATTTACTGGCCGCGCCAATCCGGGGCCATGGCCAAAGGAAATGGCGCAGCCACGGCTCAGCCACCGGTCAGCGCGCAGCCGACCGCTGCCGGCACGGAATCTTTACCCATTCGCATCATGGCGGGCTACAACGGAAAGCCCCAGATCGACAGCGCCGGAGAGGTTTGGGGGCCGGACCGGTACTTTCACAATGGAGGCATGTGGACCCTTTCTGACACCACCATCGCCCGCACCACCGACCAGATGCTCTTCGAGCATTGGCGGACGGGGGATTTTTCCTACGATATCCCTCTTCCGCCGGGCGTCTACGAACTGCACCTGTACTTCATCACCGAGGACCACGCAGATGATACAACATCCACATTCTCAGTGGCCGTAAATGGAGACAGGCTCCTGGGGGGCTTCGATGTAAATTCCGACGCCCTTGGAGTGGACATCGCCGACGAGCGCATCTTCCGGGATGTTTCCCCTTCCAAAGACGGGTACCTTCACCTTTCATTCAGCAGCGAACGTGGAGCACCGGTCGTCAATGCTCTGAAAATACTGCCCGGAATTCCACACAAACAGCTCCCCATCCGGCTGGTTATGCAGCCCACTTCCTTTACTGACCACGATGGAAACCTCTGGCACCCGGACAACTACTTCATGAACGGCCATCTATCGAATACGCGGCGGCAAATAGCGGCTTCGCCCGATCCCGATCTGTTCGCCGGTGAACGCTATGGGCATTTCACCTACTCCATTCCCGCGGACACGCGCGATCGCTATACGGTCGTACTGCACTTTGCCGAGTTTTACTTCGGTCCGCAGGGGGTTTCAGGCGATGGAGGGACAGGAAGCCGCATCTTCAACGTAATGTGCAACGGCGCCACGCTGCTCGATAACTTCGACATTTTCAAGGAGGCTGGCAGCCTGCACGCGCTCACCAAGACCTTCTATCACATAAAACCATCGCCCCAGGGCAAGTTGAATCTGACGTTCGAGCCGATAGCGAACAACGCCACGGTTTCCGGCATCGAGGTTCTGGACGAATCGCAATAGGATGCTGGCATGTTCCGCTATTTTCCTGGGAGCAGCAGGACGGTTTCAGACATAGCGGTGACCGAAAAGTTGTTGCCCAATGACTCCAGCTTGCTTTGTACGGGGCCGGACGCTGCCCAGGTACTGTTGAGACCGAAGTTTTCGTGGCCAAAGTCGTAGCGCGTGCCGGTCGAGCCGAGCGCCGCGGCGTCACCCGCATGTCGATAGAGTCGAGCTTCCGGCCTTTCGGCAGAGACGGATGCATCCGTGACAACTCAGAGAAAAATTACGAAGTAAAGCGTTTGACTTGATTCTATGCAAGCACGGTCCCGGCTTTGGTATTCTTTCCGCGCGACCGCGCGCATTCTCCGCGGGCTCTTGTAAAGGATGAGATCGATCATGATTCAGAACTGGAAGAAGCAGTTGCCGGAGCTTGTGGCGATACGTAACCTGAGGCTTACCGCGCAATGGGTCGTCTTAGGCATGACGATGAGCAGCGCGATTTTCGCGCAAAGCCGCGTAAACGTTTCCATTGACCTGAGCAAAGCCGTGAATGTGCTCACCGACACCTCCCTCGGAGTCCCCGCTCTCGCCTCAGACGCCAACAGCTTCAATCCTGCCACCTTGCCCTACCTGCGCGCCGCTGGCATCACCGCCGCGCGCTACCCCGGCAATCACGGCGTGGCCGATCTCTACCACTGGTCCACCAAGACCACCACCCGCTATCGCGGCGCGGACCCCGGCTACTTCGCTCCCGAGAGCAACTTCGGAAGTTTTGCCCTTTTTGCCGAGAAGCTGGGCCAGGCTGTGATCGTGGTCAATTACGGCGCAAACTTCGACGGCAACGGGGGCGGTGAGCCAGCCGAGGCGGCCGCGTGGGTGGCTTACGCCAACGGAGATGCAGCCGACACCAAGGCCCTGGGAAAAGACTCCACCGGCCAGGACTGGCACACCGTGGGCTATTGGGCCGCACTGCGCGGCCAGTCTCCGCTCACCAGCGACGACGGGCTGAATTTCCTGCGCATCCAGCATCCCAAACCGTTCGGCTTCAGGCTGTGGCAGATTGGCGACCAGGTCTACAACAACGGCTACTACGGAGGCGATCACACCGGCAATCCCGATCTCCACGGTCCCGCTCCCACTGGTCCCAAGGATTTCGGCAAACTGAAGGGGAATGAGAAGCTCTCGCCTACCGCGTTCACGGAGAATCTCAAGCTATTCGCCCAGGCCATGAAAGCGGTCGACCCATCCATTCAGATTGGCGCTGCCTTCGTCCTCCCGCCCGACCCCGGCGTCTACAGTCACGACTGGGCGCCCGACTGGGACAAGTCCGTCCTGAAAGGCGCCTGTCCCAGCCTGGATTTTGTCACTCTCGAGTGGACGATGCAAACGCTGCTTCCGCCGGACTGGAAGACCTTGGATGAGTCCGATTTGTTGACCAGCACGAATTCCAAATTGGGCAATATCCTTACCCCCATGCTCGACGATTACCGGAAGCTGTGCCCCAAGGATCACTTCCCCCGGCTGGCATTTGCCCCGGCCGGAATCGCCAACTGGGTCAAGGTGGAGCATCCGGTCGTCAAAGCTCTCTGGGTGGCGGATACCTATGCTGTGCTGGTTGAATCCGGCACATTGAACTCCAGCTGGAACGAGATGTATGGCGATTCCATGCTGTCGGCTGACCGCAAGACGATGGGGCCCGCTTTTTATGGCTTCCAGATGCTGCACATCCTTGCGCACAGTCCCGGCGACGCGCTGCTTGACGCCAACTCCAACTCGTCTCTGCTCAGCGTGCATGCCACCCACCGCCGCGACGGCTATGTTGGACTCATGCTGGTCAACAAGAATCCCAAAGAGGCGGCCGCGGTGAAGGTAACGCTCAAGAACGGGACGGTCGGCTCTACCGGCAAACGCTTCGACTACGGTAGCGTACAATTCAGCACCGGTGCGCAGGTGGCACCCGCTCCCTTTACCGTTACGGGCAACGAGTTCACCATCACCGTTCCGCCTTACACCATCACCGACATCTTGCTGCCCGGTCATAACTAGAGCCTGACTGGCGTAACCAGGGGCAACCGAACCGTCCTATTGTTTCAACGGATTCGCCGGGGCTGCTGGCTCGGCAGCATCGGCCTGCTGGCTGGGCGGCAGCGGCAGCGCCACTTCCAGCGAACCGGTGCGCTGATTCCCCGCGTCCACAATGGCCAGCCGCAGGCTCGTCGCTTCCACAGGCAGCGCCACCTGGAGATTGTGGAACATGCCATCTTGCAGCGCCTGCGCATAAACGCCCGGGGGCATCGAAGCTTCCAGGTTCTGCTTGGTTCCACCCAGCTTTTGCCCATCCGCCGCATACGCGTAGACGGCAATCTCGAGGTTCGCCCGGCGCCGTCCATCCGGCAGGGGGGTGAGTTGCAACTGCTGCGCCAGAATGGCCAGGCGAATATCGTACAACTGCACCATGCCGGATAGATGCTCGGGCTTCTTCGACTTCCTGCTTCCGCCCTTGGCTTGGCTGACGGGCGCCTTGATCGCCAGCGGCGAGTCCGGGGCCGCCTGCGACGGAGCTCCGTCCGGATCGATCTGCGCCTTGAAGACCAGGCTCTGCGCCTCGGGCGCTCCATGCACCATGGCTGCGGCAAGGGTGTTGTTCTGAACGGCATCCGGCGTCACCGCAGCCGGATCGACCGCGTAATACGCGCTGCGATACGCAAGGTGGTATCCGGGCTTGTCGAGGGTCACATGAATCGAGCGCAGACCGCCGTCAAATTTCACATTCGCGGGAGCATACACCAGCGTGTAGTAGGCGGAACCATCGCTGACCGCCTGACTGGCCGCCGCGGTAATCCCGTTGGTGTTCACAAACGCATGGCCGCCGGTGGCATCGGCTATCTCCTCCATGGTTGCGTGCGCCGCGTCCAGCGGCTGCATGTAATCGTTGTGGCTCTGCACCGCGGCGGGAGCCGCCCCCGGCGCGGTTGGCATCCCCGGTGTACCGATGATTCCTCTGGGGTTCGCTGTCAGCGACGATGCGGGGCCTGCCGCCGCCGAGAATCCCGGATCCACCGAAAGGCCGCGCACGTCGATGGGATACACCGCCGTCTGGCTCACGGCCAGCGCCGTCGCCACTTTGCGCATCTCTTCCCGCAGCACCGTCATGTCGCCGATTCCGTGGCTGAACCCGGACGCGGAAGCGGACGAGCCGGGCGACATGGATGCGGAAGGTAGCAAAGTAGCCGAAGTCACCGTCGGCCCCGGCCCCGGATTCGGACTCCCCTGTTCATAGTCCGTAATCAGCGTTCCATGGTCCATATCGCTCGCCTTGGGCAAAACCAGCATGTCGAACGATTCTGAAAACCACAACAGGTTCTTGCGCCCGTTCAGCGTGGCCAGAAACCGCCCTAACTCGAGGAACGCATCGAGCGTGGTCTGAGCCTTCGTGATATCCTCGCTGGCCGCCGTCATGCGCGGGCCCCCGGCCTTCGAACGCATGGCTGCAAGCAGCTTGTCCTTGTCCGTCGTAAAGCCCTGCACCAGGCTCAGCTTGTCTCCCAACGCAAAGATCGCCACCTCCATCGAGGCCGGCTTTCGCTCCAGGAATCGCACGATCTGGTCGTGCGCGTAGAACTGATCTGTAATGGGCGTATTCAGAGAATCCAGCAGCACCAGCACCGGCGGCCCGCTGGCCGGCGTCGGCTCCAGGTTCACAAACGTGTGGCTCGGCAACTGGGCCGGCGCGGGCGGCAACAGGCTGCGATCCTCCTTCGGCGTATGTACCTCAAAGGCCCGCACTGACTGCGGCTTACGATCCTCCTCGACCGTGAAATCCTGCTGCGTCAGGCCCGGAACAGGCTTGCCGTCCGGCCCGGTCACCACAACATCCACCACCACTCGCCGCGTCGTACTGCGGATCACAACCGTCGGTTCCTGGTCATCGGCGGATCCGGGCTGCACCCTGAACGACCCCGCATCGGGACTTTGTTGCGAAGAGGCAGCCTGCCCTTGCGCTGCCTGCGCTGGTTCGTTTTTCGCCGGCTCAGGCGCGGCTGGAGCGGAAGCTTGCCGGGCCATCGCGGTGACGGCTCCGGCGAACGCGCAAACACCCAAGATAACAACCAAACGGTAGCGGATAGCATCCAGCAGTTTCATCAAAACCCCCGCAATTTGCAGTCTGCGCGACTTGCCTGCTCCTTGAGCGCTCCTCCCCATCATAAGGCAAAATGGGCTATCGATCGCTCCCATTCCTATCACGGGTGGTCCCCGTCTAGAGCTTGAAGACTGGAGCATTGGTCAGATTGATGTCAGCTGCAGTCGCCTTTGGGTCTGCATTCTCTTATCGTTGTACTATTATTGGTAAACGTTTCCAGGAACGACGGTCAATCTCATCTTGTGCACCAAAGGTGATCGACGGTATGGGAGCGACTGGGGTGAATGTCTTGGGATCTTTGAGCGGTTTTCGCGGTAGATTGTGTTTGGCTTTCCTCTTCTTGTTCAGCGCCCAATTATTAAGCGCCCAATGGGCTCCCCTTGTCACCGACGCCGACGCGGCTCAGCGCATAACCTGGTGGCGTGAGGCGCGGTTTGGCATGTTCCTGCACTGGGGTGTTTACTCCATCCCTGGACATGGTGAATGGGCCCAGTGGTTTGAACAGATACCCACCGATCAATACGCCAAGCTGGCCGACCAGTTTCATCCCGAACACTTCGACGCGGATGCCTGGGCAAGCACGGCGAAGGCAGCCGGTATGAAATACATGGTTCTCACCGCGCGTCATCACGACGGCTTCGCTCTCTTCGACGATCCCGTGAGCAGTTTCACGGCAATGAAGTCGGCCGCACATCACGACTTCGTGGCCGATTACGTAAAGGCTGTTCGTAAGGCCGGGCTCGGCGTTGGGTTGTACTACTCGCCGCTCGACTGGCGCTACCCCGGCTTTTTCTTCCCCGGAATCTACCAGCACAACGCCGCCGAACTACGACAGCAATACGACAGGCAAATCGACGAGCTTGCGTTGCACTACGGCAAGCTCGACATTCTGTGGTTTGACGGCGGAGGCAATGAGTGGCTGGGGTTCGGCGGCGTTGAATTTACGGGCAGCAACTGGCAGGCTCGTCCCAAAGACCACCCTTATTCTGGAAGCTTCGACTGGCAGGATGTGAAGACCGTTGCACATCTTCGCCAGTTGCAGCCAGGGATCATTCTGAATGACCGAACCGATGCCCCCGCCGACTTTCGCTCGCGGGAAGGCGATGGTGCGCTGGGTGACTTTGACAACACGCACCCATGGGAGCTGTGCACAACGATCACGGAAGGTGCCTGGGGCTACCAACCCGAAGCCAAGGTGAAGCCTCTTGCTCAATTGCTGCGCTTGCTGATCGGTGCCGCAGGACGCGACGGCAACATGTTGCTCAACGTGGGGCCACGCCCCGATGGTCAGATTGACCCGGCCCAGGCGTCGCGTTTAAGCGAGATTGGTCAATGGCTGAGGTTAAATGGCGAGAGCATCTACGGCACACGAGGCGGTCCATGGCTTCCCGGTGGCTACGGAGTCTCGACACATCAGGGAAAGATGGTGTACATCCATGTTTTGCACGCTCCGCAGAACTCCAAATTGGTGCTCCCTACGTTGCCAGTGAAGGTTGTTAAGGCAACCGTCCTGAATGGAAGCGATTTTGCCTTCGAGCAGACTGCACAGACTTTCATTCTGAACTTGCCGCCGAGTTCTCCAGACACGATTGATACCATCGTAAAACTCGAACTCGCCGAGGCATGGACAACGAGCGCGGTAATTCCAGTGCCGGCAAAATAGGTGCATTCTGCCGAGTCTAACGTCTGTCAGGGGCCAATTGATCATTTGCCAGACAGCAGGCGGACCAAGTCACAAAAGCTATCGCTCATTTTGTGGCGCCAAGGATTCTTTGCCGAGTCGGCGACGTGCCTCGTAGGCGGATCATCAATCACTACTAGATATCACATTTGGTACAGGACGGATCGATCCAGGTCGATGGATAGGTTTTGACGTTGTTGATTTTCTTCGGCAAACAGCAGTGCACCGGCGCAGGCTGAAATGCATTCGATGATTCTCGTTAGGCTAGTCTTCATACTTCCTCTCTAAAGTGAGTTTCAGCAAGCGGCCATTGCTTTTGTTGAGCATTTGGAGTCAGCTAAGGCTTGCGGAAGTTCCATTTGGCCCTGTCGCTTTTGGGATCGAATTTGATCAACGCCGGTGTGCCGGCACCGATAGCGGTCAACGCCAGCGGCTCACCTGTGTTGAGTGTTGCTTTCGGCAAGATGCGATAAGTGCCGTCGATTAATTGATCAATGCGCCATAACTGCTCCGGTGCTCCGCTGAACGATGGAACGGCCTGGACATCCCCATTGGCAGTTGCAGCCAGTGCGCGATCGGTCCCGGCGATTGTGATCTTGAAGTATGGATCGCCAGGATACCCGCCTGCATCTGGAACGGGTGTGATGGTCCAGAGTTGATGCGGCCGCACCATGTAGTCGTTCATGTCCACGGGAATTATTCCGGCCGGCCACTTGGCGGAATCCTGATCGAGTGTCTGGTTGGCAATCGGCTTCACGGTCCCAGTGGGCGGACCCCATCGCATCCTGCCAGTCTCGATGCGAACGAAGTCAACGGCCAGCTCGAGTGCTCCGCCGCTGCGTTCCGATTGGATCTCATAAGTGCCGGGTTCGAAGTGATCCCCGCCAACCGGCCATCCGTCCCTCCACATCAATGGGCGAATGTCGAGCACGCTGCGGCCATCGCGGTCCATGTCGGCTTCGTAGTGCATCGAGAATTTCTGCACGTCATCGCCGAGATCCAACAGCCCGAAGTGGCCCAGACCAATGTGGCGATTGCTGGCGCCGGCGACCAGCTTGCCGCCACCCTTCAGCAACGGGATGCCCATGTGGTCAAGGTACGGGCCGGTAGGATTTCTGGAGCGGCCCACGCGGATGTTGTAAGTGGAATTCGCGCCATCGCAGCATGTGCCGTGCGTGCCCAGCAGGTAATACCAGCCGTCGCGATACATCAGGTCAGTGGCCTCCATGTCGATCGCCGCATCGACGGGCTTGTTCCCAACGAGGCGCTTGCCGGTTTTGGGGTCGAGCTCGACAATGCGAATGAATCCAAAGTACGTGCCGTAGCTCAGCCAGAGATGCCCCTTGGCATAGAGGAACGCCGGATCGATCGCATCGCAGTCCTCCACACCATTGCTCGATGCCACCACGCCTACGTCTTGAAACTTGAAGTCCGGCGATTTGGGATCGAGTGTCTTGTTCCACATGACTTTTACGTTGCTGGCGTGGCCGCCGTTCATGCCTCCGCCGCCCACGGCATAAGCAACGTAATAACGGTCGCCCAGTTTGATCACATCGGGCGCCACACCGCCGCCGGGGCGTTCCGCGCCCGCATGCCATGTGTATCCATCGTCCGAAATGAGACCACCGCCCCTGGTACCGAACGTATAGTACTTGCCCTCTGACTGGATGACGGTGGAAGGATCGTGAATGTAGGGCTCGCCCGCCAACTGCGCAAACGCTGGGCTGCAAGCGGCGAGAGGCAGCAAGGCAAGAACAGTAGCAGCAACAGAATAGACTTTCATTTCAACTCCGGATAAATCTGTGTAGAGAAGCCGCAACGCGACCTACTGCAGTGTCACTGTCAGGCCTTTAATCGGGTTCCCGTTGTCGTCTACAAAGCGCACGCAGAAATCGCTCAGGCCCGGCCCATTGATGACTGCGCCACGAAGCACATTGCGCCCTTTCTTCAGCCTCACGCGGTCCGAGAGCACGTCATCCATTACCATGCGGCGGTCATCGAACAAACCCGCCACATTGTCACCATTGAGCCACCACATCGAAGCGGAGTTCGATCCGACGGCCAGTCGTGCGTTTTTTATGTCGCGCGGACTGTCCACCACCGTCACGGCCCAGAAAATGACGCCATAGGTTGTCTTGTTCAGTCCATAAGCGAAACGGAACAGCTTCACGTCGAAGTTGTTTGAGTCCAGCGCGTGCCAGGCAAGCTCCTGTCCGGCGACCGTCACCTTGTCGCTCTTGTGAGGAACCACCGTGAACTGGTCGGGAAAGTACTGCGTGTTCAGCGCCTCGCGCACGTAGCTTCCCGTGAAGACCGTGCTTGTGCGATTCGGCTTGACAATTGGCTCCAGAAGCATCCATCGCCGAATGAAGCCATCCGCATCCGGAGTTGCCGCCTGGGCGCCGGCAGGTATGAAGTAGGGCACAAGTGTGCGCGGAGCGTCGGCTGCTGCCCGGTCGGGCGCCGCGTGAGCCAAGGGAGGAGCAGGAGCCTGTGCGAGACACGCCGCTTGGAGAACTAGACACCCGGCCTGCAGCATCATGACTCTGGAGATCATCTTCATTGCGGTTCCTTACGATGCTGTTTTGTGAAGCGTTTCAGATGGGCTGCGAGTCACTTCCGGCGGGTTAGACTCAACCCATCAAGATTGCAAGTGACTGATACTGACGTTGACGTTGCTGCAGCTATCGAGGACGCACACTAGTGCGCCTCCGGTGACTTGAAGACCAGCGCCGCGAACTGATGCAGATAGTCTCTCCAGTTGGGCCATGCGTGGAAGCCGCCGCTGTCGTGCTCCTCCACATTGATGCCGGCTTTTTTCAGGATGGCAACCGTGGCATGGCTGTTCTCAAGCGCGATGTCGTACTTGCCCGCATCCACCCAGAACAGGTGAAACGGTTTGCCCGATGCGCGATACTGCGCCACGTCCGTGTCCTGTTCTTCCTTGATCGAGTTGGGAAACCATCCCGAGCTGAACACGCCTACATAGGCGAAATCCGCCGAGTCATCGAGCGCAATATTCAGTGTCTGCAGGCCTCCCATCGACAGCCCGGCGATAGCACGGTGGTCGCGGTCGGCAACGGTGCGATAATGCGCGTCGATATAAGGCAGCACCACTTTTACCAGGTCATCATTGAAGGCGTCGTGGCCCATGCGCGCACCCGGCGTCAATCGGAACTCTGTTGAGACGTGGCCGGCGGGCATCACGATCAGCATGGGAACAGCCTTCCCGCCGGCGATCAGGTTATCGAGAATCGCACCTGCGCGGCCAACCGTAGGCCACGAATCATCACAATCACCTCCGCCGTGAAGCATGTAAAGCACCGGCAATCTCGCGGTGCCATTTTCGTAGCCCGGCGGGGTGTAGACATGCATGCGGCGTTCGCCGCCTGTGGCAGACGAGTCATAGTAGACCGCCGAGATTGCGCCATGCGGGATGCCCGCCTTGTACTCCGTGAAGTCCGCGCCTGGCACCTCATACATGCTTGACGCGTGAGTCAGCGATTCCGAGGTTAGTGGGTTCCGCGGGTCTGTCGTGCTTACGCCATCCACGGTGAATGTGTAGCGATAAACTCCTGGTTCGATCGGACCGATCGTCGCTTCCCAGACGCCCTGATCTCCCTTTGTCAAAGGCACACCAGCCATGTACTTGTTGGTCTCTTGTGGAGTGATTCCCGGTGTGGCCTCCGGGCCTTCGGCATGCAACTTCACTTCAGTGGCGTTCGGCGCCCAGATGCGAAACTGAACATGCCGATCGGGCTCTACCTCGACCGACTTCAGCGTGTCGTTGGGTGTGGGAGGAGGCATTTGCATCGCTGGTCTCGGCGGCTGGGTTGCGGGCTGCTGAGGCGCCTGCTGCGCATGAACGTACAGCCCAATGCATATCGTGGCGATTGCCGTACCCGGGCATAAGACTCCACTGCTTAACCGCATCATCCCACTCTCCTGTGTACTTCCAATCGTGTACTCAAACCGACTCCTCGGGCACCCTCAACACAACCGCGCGCCAGTTGTTGCCAAGGTTCGCGGAACTCTCGAATATACTCACTCCCGTGCTACACCAGCAAGGGAAATAAATCGCTTTATCTGAGACCGGCACGTAGTTAGCCCTTCGCTGAAACGGCTGCACTTTCGCGCAGCCGTTCGGAGGAATCGCATTTTTCTTTGCCATCTGCTTATGGGCGGCCCGGAATTTTTGGCGGTGGCGCTGGAGCGGAGCTTGTTACGTATGCAGCCGTAACATCGAGCCTCGCTTTCATTGGATCCTTTTCGGCTACCGGACCGTTTTCGGTGAAGTCGATCAGCATGTCGGTCGCGGACGAGTACCGTGGCCAGGCCGGGGTGTTGCCCGTGCTGGGATCGCCGGTCTTGGCGAATGACACCCAGTAGCTCAGCATGGCTTGCGCAATTTTTTCATCCTCGGGCGCAAGCTCGCTTCCATACTTCGCCTGCACGGTATCGAAGACAAAAGGTATCTCGGTGGCATGGGGCGCTCCCGGCCATTTGCTGCGCATGGATTTCGCGACATACGAGAATCTGTACAGGTAGGCCGGGATGCCCTCCGAAGCGAATGTGCTGGCTACGAAGCGAGCGGGTTCAACCATGAATCGATCCATGGAGACCTGGTACTGCACGGCGCGCAACTCGCCCTTTCCCGTCGGATCGTAAGCCGCGATCGCTTTCTCGCGATCAGCACCGAATGGCGCGAACAGTTCGTCCTTATCGCGCGCGAATCCGAAGCCGATATCCAGACTGTTGGTTCCGATCATCAATGGGACATGCCAACCGGCGCCGGACAGATAGACGGATTGCGGGTCGGCAAGTACCACGCGGCCGTCGATAAATGGTCCCGCGTATCCGGGTTGATTCATGGTTGCCATGTTGAGATTACCGAGCACTTTTTCGGCAGAGAAATGCCGCAATTTGTCCAGGGCGTCCTTATCGGTTCCATCCACGCCCAAGCTTCGTGCGAACTCAATGCCGACTGTTTCGGCTGAGGCGGGCCCGTTGGGCAGAGCAGTGTTGAGGTACCGTTGCCCGCCAAGGTTGGTGCGGCCGCCGCCGGACTCAATGATCGCCTTCGAAAACAACCCTTGCGACAGAGGCGAGGTGAGCAACATGCTTACCGAGAATCCACCTGCGGACTCGCCAAATACGGTTACATTGTCCGGGTCACCGCCGAACGCGCCGATGTTCTTTTGAACCCATTTTAATGCGGCGATCTGGTCCATGAAGCCGTAGTTGCCGACCATCCCATCGGCGTTCTCCTTTGTGAGTTCTGGAAACGCGAAGAAGCCGAAGCGGCCCAGGCGATAGTTGGCGCTGACAAAGACCACACCCTTTTCAGCAAACTTGGTTCCGGCATAGACCTCGGGTGAGCTGCCTCCATTGACGAAGCCGCCACCGTAGATCCAGAACATGACCGGCAACTTCGCGTCCGCCTTGGTCCCGGCGGGACGCCACACGTTCAGGTAAAGGCAATCTTCTGCCGGCTTGGTGCCGAGCGGAGCAGCGTCGCTTGGGAATGGCACCTGCATGCAATCCGCAGAGTAGGCGTTAGCCTGCCGCACGTCGGACCACGGCTGCACAGGCTGCGGAGCGCGCCAACGAAGGTCGCCCATGGGCGGCGCGGCAAACGGCACACCCTTGAATGATTCAACAGGCCCCTGCGTAATGCCCTGCAACTTGCCTGAATCGGTGCCCACTACACCGGCCTGCGAAAACAAGGCCGGCACGGCCAGAAAAGCGATTGTCGCCGCGGCGAGCTTCTTCAAACCATCCATTTACAGCCTCCGGAACGCGCTAAACTTTGCGATCCACGCGACTATATCAGTGCCCGGATGCATGAGTACAATTCATTGATCCGAATGCAGCAATCGGATTTACCGATCACTGTTTCTTAACCTTTTTTGTGGCGTGTGCGGAAGCTGCGCCTGGGCCTTCCCGCTTTCTAATATGGAGTTTCTGCAGGAGATGGCGCGCCAAGCTCTCGGACGCAGGCGATAGCGCTGCATCTCTTCTTTGAAGCAACTCGATCTGGCGGTTCAAAAAGCGGTTATTGAATGGAACCATAACGATGTTCGAAGTGTCGGTGCCGGCTGCCTTCTCCGGCAGAATGGCTATCCCCAGATTGGCGCGAACGAAGGCCAGGGCAGTTGGCATAAAGTTTGTTTCGTAGCGAATGTCGAGGAGCAACCGCTCGCGATGTGCGATGGCCTCAACCGCCTCTCTCACGCTGCTCGCCCGCCCCGGCAAAATCAATCCGTGAGCTGAAGCTTCGCGAAGTGTAACGGTGTGCTTCTCCGAGAGCGGGTGCCCCGGAGGCACAAAGACAACCAGACGATCCTGAAACAGAGGCGTCGCACTGAGTTCCGCATCGCGCCCGTGAAGAGTCCCGATTCCGAAGTCAACTTCTCGCTTGAGCACAGCTTCACGCACGCGTTCCGCGATCACGTCGGAGATTTGCACGCGAATCCCGGGATGACTCTCGAGAAAACTTCGTATCAGTTCCGGAAGCGTTCCCGCGCATACCGTGGGTAGAGCAGCGATGGACACAAAGCCGGTCGAGGCGGAACTCAGGTCGTGTGCATGTTCAACGATGGTCTGCGCATCATTGAATAATCGTTGCAGCGGGCCGAACACATCCTTGCCGGCGGCGGTGAGAGTCACTCCACGCTTGTTTCTGTCGAAAAGACGGACGCCCAGGCTCTCCTCGAGTTGTTGCACCTGCACGGTCAGCGCCGACTGCGACACATGCAGGTCGTTGGCAGCGCGCGTGAAGTTACGCGTCTCTGCAATTTTGAGAAAAGCACGAATGTGACGGAGCTCGTGAATCATCGGAAATCGAGATTATAAGCTTCCGATTTATGCAATGTACATATTGCGACACAGCTGTCTATACTCGCACTATTCGCGAAAGGACTGCACCAACGGTCGCTGAGCATGCTTGCCATCTGGGGTCTGATCACTATCCTCGGGATGATCGTAGCGATCGCCAGCCGCCGCGTATCGCCGCTGGTTGCACTTTTCCTGTTCCCGGTAACCGCCTGCCTGGCGGCCGGCTTCGGGTTGCAGACCGCGCAATTTGCGCTCTCCGGGCTGGTGTCTATCGCGCCCGTGGTGGCTATGTTTCTGTTTGCCATCCTGTTTTTTGGCGTTTTGACCGATGCGGGGACAATCGAGCCGTTCGTCAAAATTCTGCTTCGCCGCATCGGAAAGAACCCGGTGCTCATCGTTCCGGGTACTGCTTTGCTGGCGCTGCTTGTTCACCTCGACGGCTCCGGCGCGGTCGTTTTTCTGGTTGCGATTCCCACCTTGATGCCGCTCTATCAGGAACTCGGGATGGATCGCAGGATCCTGGCATGCGCGGTGTCGCTGGCGGCAGGCGTGAACTTTCTGCCGTGGACGGGACCCACAATTCGCGCTGCCAGCGCACTCCACACCACTCCCATAGCGTTGTTCACGCCTCTCATTCCTGTTCAGATCGTGGGACTGGTCTATGTTTTCGCTGTTGCCGTATTTCTCGGATACAAAGAGAGCAGGCGCATTGGACAGACGAGTTCAAAGTTAATGCCGACCAGCGAAATTGCGAAGATCGCTTCTTCCGGTTCGCGTGTTCGCTTTGCCTGCAATTTGATTCTCGCCGCAGCAGTGCTCGGCCTGGTGATCAGCGGCAAGGTTGAACCGGCAATCGCGTTCATGCTGGGAACGATGCTGGCCCTGCTGCTCAACTTCAGATCATTGCGCGAACAGAGCGCGGCAATTGATCGTCACGCGAAAGCGGCGCTGTCTATGTGTGCCATTCTCTGCTCGGCCGGCGTGTTCACAGGGATATTGAAAGGCAGCGGCATGCCCGCCGCCATGGCGCAGGCGTCCATCGCACACATACCGCCAGGGTTCGCGCCGCACATTCCCGTGGTGCTCGGCCTGGTCGCCATGCCGTTAAGTCTGCTGTTCGATCCCGACTCTTTCTATTTCGGAATTCTCCCTGTGCTTGCTGCCGCCGTTCAGGGCTTCGGACTGCCTGCGGCGTGCGTCGCGGAAGCCGCACTGCTGGGGCAGATGACAACCGGCTTCCCCGTTAGTCCGCTCACGCCGGCGACGTTTCTTGTGACTGGCCTGAGTGAAATCGAGTTGAGCGCACATCAACGATTTGCCGGTCCATTTCTGCTGGGAGCATCCATCGTAATGACGATCGCGGCCGTCTTGTTTCATGTCATACCACTCTGACGCCGCAATATCTGTGCCACGCGCAAAAGCACGAACGTTTTCATATTTCAGATGAAGCTGATAAAGAAGGTTGGATCAGGAGATCGCAGATGAAGAAGATCAGAATCGGCGCGGGAGCGGGCTTCTCCGGAGATCGAATCGAGCCCGCAGTAGAACTCGCCGAAAAAGGACATCTCGACTTCCTCGTCTTCGAGTGCCTGGCCGAGCGAACGATCGCGTTGAGTCAGGTGCGCAAGCGTGAAGATCCTAACGCTGGATTCGATCCACTTCTCAGCGAACGCATGCATGCCGTTTTGCCTGCATGCCGCCGCAACGGAGTCCGCGTGATCAGCAACATGGGTGCAGCGAACCCGCGTGCGGCTGCACGAGAGACAATCGAGATCGCTCGAAGGCTGGGTCTTCACGGATTACGTGTCGCATGTATCGAGGGCGATGACGTTCTGCATCTCAAAGATGCCTTCAGGCCCTTCGACGATCAGCCGCTTCCTATTAACACGACGATCATCTCGGCGAATGCATATTTGGGTGCGGACGCCTTGGCCGAGGCGCTGGATCGCGGTGCGGATGTTGTTCTCACGGGAAGAGTGGCTGACCCCTCGCTGTTTTTGGGTGCACTGATACACGCGTTTGGATGGAACACAGAATCATGGGACTTGATGGGCCACGGCACCGCAGTGGGTCATCTGCTTGAATGCGCTGGGCAACTTACAGGAGGTTACTTTGCGGATCCCGGATACAAAGATGTGCCGGATCTGGATCGGCTTGGATTCCCGCTGGCTGAAGTAAGCGACGACGGCTCCGCGCTCCTGACCAAGGTCGAGGGTTCTGGCGGACTCATCACCCTGCAGACCTGCCGCGAGCAGATCCTGTACGAGGTTTTGAATCCGTCCGCGTACATCACGCCCGATGTGATTGCTGACTTCACAGAGATCCGCTTCGAACAGCAGGCGCCTGGCGCAATGCGCGTGTCCGATGCAAAGGGAAAGCCGCGTCCGCGGGATTATAAAGTCTCAATTGGAGTTGATGACGGATTGATCGCTGAAGGTCAGATCTCGTATGCGGGACCGGGCGCGCTGGAGCGAGCCGAGTTAGCACGGCAGATCCTCGAAACGCGCCTTGCGCACATTGGAGCGGAGAATCTGAGGATCGACCTGATCGGCCTGAGCTCTCTACACGGCAAGCCAGCGGATTGGCCCGCGCCCTACGAGGTGCGGCTGCGAGCGGCGGCACGATTCACGCGCGAGATGGATGCGAAGCGCATGACACGGGAAGTGGAGAGCCTCTATCTCAACGGGCCCGCCGCAGGCTCGGGAGTCACATTCGCTGTGCGGGAGAACATCGCCATCGTACCGGCGCTCATCGCGCGCGAATTCGTCACCCCAGGTATCTCGATGGAGGTGGCATGATGAAGCTGCGAACAATTGCACATGCGCGCGCTGGCGATAAGGGTAACCTGGCTAACATCTCCGTGTTCGCTTATCGCGACGAGGATTACCCGATGCTGGTTGAGCGCGTGACAGAGGAGCGTGTGAGCGAGCTATTCCGCGAACACATCACGAGGCCGGTCACACGATACTGCGTTCCGAATCTTTGCGGGCTCAACTTCGTGTTGCAGCGCCGGCCAACCGACAGCGTTACGCGCTCCTTGCGTCTCGACGCGCACGGCAAGAGTCTCAGCTCGCTCATGCTTTCACTGGAGATATGATTACGTGAAAACGACACGATTGATCATAGTGGCCGCGATTACGGCATTGAGCGCCAGCGTACAGGCGCAAACAGGACAGGCTGCGTGCGAACGGCTGCGATCTCTCCACAGCGGCTCATCGCGCATCCTAAGTGCCGAGTACTGCGCGGCCGGTGAGTTTCGCGCGCCCGCCATGGGGTCGTTCAATCCGCCGCCTATCATGCTGCCGGCGCGTTGTTCTGTGCGAGTCTTCACTCCCACCAGCTCTGATAGCGGAGTCATCTCAGAAATCTGGCTACCTGATGCCGCAGGCTGGAACGGCAAGCTGCTTGGCACGGGTAACGGAGGCTACTCGAGCGCGCTCTCGTATCGTCAGATGGCAGAGGCACTGCAGCGAGGATTTGCCGTCGGAGGATCCGATACCGGGCACGAGGGTGATGGGCTTGCTTTCGGCACTGGCCATCCTGAGAAGATTCGCGACTGGGCCTATCGGAGCACGCACGTCCTTGCCGAAGATGCGAAGGCGGTGATCGCCGCTTTTTACGGCAAGGCTCCTGCACATTCCTATTTCGCCGGATGCTCAACCGGGGGGCAACAGGCGCTCAGCGAGGCGCAGCGCTATCCGCAGGACTTTGACGGAATCGTGGCGGGCGATCCTGGAAATGACCGCATCCTTCTCAACGCAGACTTCGTAGAGAGCTGGCTCCTGACTCACCCGGCAAACGGTCCCTCGTTCCCGGCTTCAAAGCTCGCAATGCTGTCGAAGGCCGTGCTGGCAGCATGTGACAAACAGGATGGGTTGGCAGATGGAATCATCGGCGATCCAGGAAAGTGCTCGTTCGATCCGCACTCATTACTCTGTAAAGCAAGCGAGGACACAGCGTCGTGCCTCACAGACTCTGAAGTCAGCATCATCCAGGCCTTGTACGACGGTCCACTGCGCACAGCAGACGGGAAGCGGATGTTTCCAGGCTGGCCGCGTGGAAGCGAAGCTGAATGGGGTTCGTATCTCATCTCGCCTGCCAAGCCGGTGCGTCTTGAGTTCTGGAGCGACTGGGTGTTTGCGGAAGGTGGATTTGATCTGCGCACCTTCAACGCGCCTGTGGCCGTGGCGAAGGCGCGAGCGAAATTCCCCTATGTTGAAGCCATCGATCCTGATCTGCGTGCGTTTCAACGGAGAGGCGGAAAGCTTTTGCTCTATCACGGGTGGGCCGATGCGGTGGTGCCTCCGGAAGACACGATCGGTTACTACGAGCGAGTGAAACAGTTATTGGGGCGTGAAGCAGCAGTCTCTGTCCGGCTGTTCATGGTTCCTGGCATGGAACATTGCGCAGGAGGGCCAGGGGCGACAACGTTTGATGCGGTTGGAGCACTCGATCAATGGGTCACCGGAAACGTGATTCCGGTGAGCATCACCGCGGCGCATGAGTCCGATGGTAAGCCTCTCTTCGAACGGCCACTGTGTGCTTATCCGAAGTCGGCGCAGTGGGATGGCAAGAGTGATCCCGCAAAAGCTTCCAGCTTCCGCTGCATGGAAGATTTTACCCAATAACGCCGGGAGCAAAGTTTGCGAGCCTGTGACACTCGGAAAGTCGGCATTCCGATCCTTCGCCAAGAATTTGTCTTCTCAGTCAGCGGCAGCGTTTCGCTCTTCCTCATCGCTGTGCCAACGCTGTGCACCCATCTAGGGGAGTTTGATCTCAACTGTCGCCAACAGTGAGATAACCGGCCAATTTTCGTTTATGCCAACGATCGCAAATCGCCTGATCTGGTGCGGGTGAGAGGCGTGTTGTATTATTCTTCAGCCGGTTTCTTCTTACTTCAGCTTGAGCAAGCGTGTTCATATTTGCCTTCCGTCTGTGGTCCCGCTGACCAGCGCGGGGGTTCCTGCAGGGTGGGAAGGCAACAGAGCCGACGAATTGGGCACCGGATAGTTGAATCCATGGTAGGCCGCTCTGGACCGCGCCCGGCTGAAGTCGGAATTCTGATCGGGACGCATAAGATCACTGGTCGTTGAGAACATGACGATCGGCATTGAAGTGCCTTTCACCACCACACCTGAAAATGGGCAGAGATTGGGCGGTTAACAGGCCTAAGCGCGTTCGCAGATTGAAACCTGCTGGAAGCGCCAGTTGGCGATTTTGCATAAATTCATAAATGCTCAGGGACACTTGGGCGTTCACCGAGATTGATCGTGGTCCGCCATTCCGGCATGACCGTGGCCTTCGAAACCACGTTTGAGGTATTCACCCGGGTTGGCCCCGACAACACGCTTGAACGCCTTACTGAACGCAGCATCGGACTCGTAACCGACCGATCGAGCGACGTCGATGAGCTTTTTGTCACGCTGTTCGAGTAACTGCATCGCCTTCTGCATCCGCCACTCGGTTACATATTCCAGCGGTGTTTGTGCGAGTAGCTCTTTAAAACGTGCTGCAAATGCGGAGCGAGACATGCCCGCCGCTTCGGCCAGCGATTCGACCGTCCAGGGCGTATTCACTCTGTTGTGAATTGCACTCAGGGCATTGCCCATTTGAGGATCGAAAATTGCGCGAAGCCATCCTTTGTTGCGTTCCGGTCCCGACGCGATATGCGCCCGGAGTATTTGGATAAACAGGACCTCGGCTAGCCGATTCGCAACCACTTCAGACCCCGGCGCCTGTTCTGCCATTTCTGACGCCAGCGCCTGCACTGTGTTGTGAAGAGCAA
>JARLGI010000036.1 GCA_031296115.1 Acidobacteriota bacterium
ACTAACAACTAACAACTAACAACTAACAACTAACAACTAACAACTAACAACTAACAACTAACAACTAACAACTAACAACTAACAACTAACAACTGTTTCTCAGTTCCTCAGCGTCTTGCCCGTCTTCAGCGTGTACTGAATCCGCTCCTGGGTCTTCTTCTCGCCGCAGAGCGACTTGAAGGCCTCGCGCTCCAGGTCAAGCAGATACTGCTCGCTGACCGGCGTACCCGGGTTCACGGCCCCGCCGCAGAGAACCTCGGCGACCTTGTTGGCGATCTTCACCTCATGGTCGCTGATGAACTCGCCCTGCCGCATGATGTGCACGCCCAGCTTCAGCGTCGCCAGGATGCTTTCTCCCGGCGCGGGAATGTCGGTGCGCGGCGTCGGCGCCTGGTAGCCTTCGTGCGCCAACTCCAGCGCGCGCTCCTTGGCGTCGGTCAGCACACGCTCACGGTTCATGGTGATGTCGTCGCCGCTGGAGATGAAGCCGAGATTCTTGGCCTCGGCTGCCGACAACGAAACCTTGGCCATGGCGACGGTCTCGAAGGCCTGCTTCATGGCCTCCATCAGCTCAACGCTCTCACCGCGACCGTGGGGACGAATGTGATACGCCTTGTCGAGCGCGCGCAGCGTCATTTCCTTGCAGCCGCCGCCGCCCGGCAGCAGGCCGACTCCGACCTCGACCAGTCCGCAATACAACTCGGCGTGAGGTTGGCGCGCCGCTCCGTGCAACGTGACTTCGCAGCCGCCACCCAGCGTCATGCCGAAGGGCGCGACCACGACCGGCTTAGGCGAGAACTTGATGGCCTGCGTCATGTTCTGGAACTGGCGCACGGCAAGGTCAACCTCGTCCCACTCTTCTTCCTGCACCGCCATCAGCAGCATCATGATGTTGGCGCCGACGGAGAAGTTCGCGGCGTCGTTGGTGATGACGAAGGCATCGAAGTTGTCGCCGGGGCCGCCGGGCTTCAGCGACTGCATGATCATCTGCACGATGTCGCCGCCCAGCGAGTTCATCTTGGAGTGGAACTCGATGCAGCCGACACCGTCGCCGAGATCGACCAGCGATGCGCCGGCATTCTTCTTCACCACGAAGTTCGACTTCCTGGCAACGCTGACTGACCAGACGCCTTTGGGCACGATTTCGGGACGGTAGGTATCGGCGCGCTGATCAAAGTAGACGCGACCGCTGGCTGCCTTGGGATCGTCGGCGTACCACGTTGTGTGACCCGAGGCCAGCAGCTTCTCGACATTGGGCGAAACCGGCTTGCCTTCGACACCCATGCGCTTGACGGTCTTCTCGACGCCGGCAGCGTCCCACAGTTCGAATGGCCCCATCTCCCAGTTGAAGCCGAGCTTGAGGGCGCGATCGATCTCGACGACGGAGTCGGCGATCTCGCGGATACGATTGGCGGCGTAGGTCCACAGGTCGGAGAGCGCGCTCCACAGGAAGACAGAAGCCTTGTCCTTCGAGGGCGCCAGCAGCATTTTGAGCCGCTCGGGCAGGTCTTCGACGGTCTTCGCCATCTCCAATGAAGCAAACTTCGGCCGCTGCTGCGGGCGATATTCCAGTGTCTTCCAGTCGAGCGCCAGGCGCTGATCGCCGTCAGGGCCTTTCTGCTTCTTATAGAAGCCGCCCTTGGTCTTGTCGCCAAGCCACTTGCGTTCCAGCAGCGCGAGGAAGAAATCCGGCAGCTTCAGGTCGCTGCGCTCGTCCTGGATGTTGGTCATGGCGTTGCGCACGACGTGGCCGAGCACGTCGAGGCCGACGAGGTCGGTGAGCCGGAAGGTCGCGGTTTTGGGCCAGCCGACGGCGGTGCCGGTGAGCGCGTCCACTTCCTCGATGCTGAAGTCCATCTCCTGCATCAGGCGCATGACGTTCAACGCGGAGAATGTGCCGATGCGGTTGGCGATGAAGTTCGGCGTGTCCTTGGCGTGGACCACGCCTTTGCCCAGCCGCAGGTCGCAGAAGTGCGCGATGGTCTCCATCGCGGCGGGATCGGCGTCGGGGGTGGGGATCAGCTCCAGCAGCCGCATGTAGCGCGGCGGATTGAAAAAGTGCGTGCCAAACCAGTGGCGGCGGAACTCGTCGGAGAATCCTTCGACGATCTTGGCGACGGGCAGGCCGCTGGTGTTGGTAGTGATGATCGTGCCCGGCTTGCGGATGGCTTCGATCTTGCGCAGCAGGCTGCGCTTGATCTCCATGTCCTCGACGACCGCCTCGATAATCCAGTCCACCCCGGTCAACTTCTGTAGATCGTCCTCGAAGTTGCCGATCGTGACCAGACGCTCCAGCGAGGGCTTGAAGAACGCGGCGGGCTTGGACTTCACGGCGCCTTCGAGGCCGGCGGCGGCAAAGCGGTTGCGCATTGGACCGTCGGCGTCCGGCGGAACGATGTCGAGCAGATACGAGGGAACACCGGCGTTGGCCACGTGCGCGGAGATGCGGGCGCCCATGGTGCCTGCGCCCAGAACGGCAACTTTCTCAATCCGTCGCTGCATAAAAGTTAGATGACTCCAAAGTATTTAGCACTGCAAATCCCTTAGTTCAGCGGTTCATGCAATTGGCGGAGCGTTGCCGTGCATGACCAAAAAATGCATTGCAAGAATCTTGATTTGGATGGCGATAGGGGAAACTGCGAGCGAACTGGTTCGTCGTGACCACGGTAGGGGAAGCACCGCTATGCTGCGCACAACTCTCCTCATCGGACACACGGCTACTCTTGAAACGGCCCAAACATACAAGTGGCGCGCGCCGTAAGATGTGGGGTGAGGATGGCAACGACGCGCGCCTATTTAATTGACCTGATGTTACTGAATGAATCCTCATTCAGTCAACATAATTCTTTAATAAATCGTTCCCCTTTGGAACTAGGAGATCAGCTTCGCCAAGGCGAACGCCGCTCCGGCTGCAAGTCCCCCGATTACAATGGTTTGCAGGGCCGACCGGCCAGCCCGGGCGCCGGTGAACCGGCCCTTGATGTAGCCGAAAACACCCAGCGCCAGCAAGGTAACAATGACTGACCAGAGCAGTGCACCGCGTGCGCTGTGCAAAATCATGTACGGTGCAAGCGGAATAAAGCCCCCTCCGATGTACGAAGCAGCGATGGTGAGGGCGCTTTGCACGGCGCGCTTGGGATCGGGTTCCTCCAGACCAAGTTCAAAGCGCATCATGAAGTCAACCCATTCCTTCGGGTTCTTGGTAAGCGCCCGAATCACCGGCGCGCTTTCCTGGGGCGGGAGTCCGTAGTCGGCGAAGACCTTTTGCACTTCCCGGGCCTCCTCGTCGGGGATCTCCTCCACCTCGCGCTCTTCGCGCAGGCGTTCGCTGGCGTAATGTTCGGCGTCGCTTTTGGCAGCCAGGTATCCACCTAGTCCCATGGCGATCGAACCGGCCGCAATTTCTGCCAGTCCGGCGACCACCACGATGTGGCTGCTGTCTACCGCGCCCGACAGACCAGCCGCCAGGGCGAATGGCACGGTCAATCCGTCGGACATTCCAATAACAACGTCGCGGACAACTTCGCCCGCGGTGAAGTGGCGTTCAATGTGCGGTGTTTGTGGCATGGGCTTCCATTTCGGGATGGGCTTTGACGTAGTCGATTGCGAGTAGCGCCACCTTGCGCTCGCCAGTGTAACTGAGCGCGGCTGGGGCGGCCTTCAGCGGCAGCCAGAAGGCGCGCTGCACTTCGATCCGCATCTCCGGCGCAATGTTGCCTAGCCGGCCGGAGCGATAGATCGCCAGATAGAAGCTGACGATCTTGAACACACGCGCGCCATCGCCCCAGTTGCGCACGTAGACGTACTTGATGTCCACCAGTTTGCCGACCAGCTCGGCGCGCACTCCGGTCTCTTCGGTCACTTCGCGCAGTGCGGTCTGGTCCGGCTTCTCGCCCTGGTCGATGGTTCCTTTCGGGAGTGCGATGATGGCAGCCGCTGTTTTCGGGCGGGCGCCCCGGCCCGTGGGGGGCTTTTTCGGACGGTCCATGTGCGGTTCGATGACCGCCAGGAACCAGCTACCTCGCATTTTGCGCAGCACCACCCCGCCCGCCGAGAACTCGCGCTCCATAGGCTTGAACCAGACCCGCTAGTTTGGCAGAGCGGGGGAAGGCTGACAATCCAATTGTCATTTCAACCACAGAGACACGGAGAGCACAGAGGAATTTGGATCGCAAGGGCACCGATCGGCGTCGATCGGGTAGAGCCAGCCATCAGGCTGGCGTCAAAATCGCCCCACACTAAAAGGCTTGAGCCGCTGCGATCATTTTTTCAATGACCGCAGCGGCTCAAGCGGTCCACCAGTTCGCAGAGAACGCGGCGCTGAAGCGCCGCTCTAACGGTACTCGCCGGACGACACCAGCGCTGAATACGCCCTAAGAGCGCAATAGCGAACAACTCGTTACAGCGACTCTTCCGCGCGCTGTTCGAAATAGCTCCAATCAGCAACAAATCGCTTCTGTTCCTGTTTCGCGGTCCTTTCCTCACCTTGTTCCTCGTAACCAGCTCTCCACCAGATGAAAATCGACAAGGCCGTCAGAAGCAGGGGCAGGTGGTAGCTGGGATAGCCGATGTACGCGGTGAAGGCGGCCAGGCAGAGCACCAGCCATGAACCCAGGAAGTGTTTGTAGCGTCTGGCGGACCTGGTTTTTGATTCCTCAAGCTGGTTCCACTCCCAGAGCTGGGCCTTTGCCATTTCCAGGCGCAAGCGCTCGGCGTCGGACGAACTCAGTACAATGGGCGAGATCACCGGCTCACCTTCCCGCGTCAGCGCCAGCACCGAACTGCCCAGGCAGATATCGAGTCCGTAAACTTCTGTGCGGATCACAATGGCGACTTCGGCCACGAGCACCTCCGGGTAGCGTTGCCGGTATAGGGGTCCTTCGACTGCGTTCGGTCGCCAAAGGCGACCTCACTGCGCTCAGGATGACAGCGAGCGTATCAACGTATCAAAGTGGCTAGAACAGTAGCCAGACAGTGACCAGATCAGAGCTACAGGTCTTTCTTTCCCACCACCGCAATGCCCAACTCCTTCAACTGGCGCTCGCTCACTGGAGTCGGCGCGTCCACCATCAGGTCAACCGCTTTGGCGGTCTTGGGGAAGGGAATCACCTCACGCAGGCTTTCCGCGCCAGCCAGGATCATCACGATGCGATCGAGGCCCAGGGCAATTCCGCCGTGCGGCGGCGTACCGTATTGCAGCGCCTCAAGGAAGAAGCCGAAGCGCGATTGCTGCTCCTCGGGGGACATGCCCAGCGCCTTGAAGATTTTCGCCTGAATGTCCTGGCGGTGAATACGGATGGAACCTGAGCCCAGTTCGGTGCCATTCAGCACAACGTCATAGGCCAACGCGCGCACGCCGCCGGGATCGCTCTCCAGCTTGTCCATGTCCTGCTCGTGCGGCGAGGTAAAGGGATGGTGGGCGGCGTTCCAGCGTTGCTCCGTCTCGTCCCACTCGAACATGGGGAAGTCGGTGACCCACAGCAAGCGGAAGTTGCCGTGTTTGAATGCGCCATGGCGCTCGGCATACTTCTGTCCGAGGGCGAGACGCAGTTGCCCAGCGGCGGAATAGACGCCGTAGGCTTGCTGGCGCGCTTTAACAGCGCTGGCGGCTTGGGTGCGTTTCGCACCGGCGACGATCACGATTAGATCGTCGGCGCCCAGCTGCGCTAGGTTGCGAATCTTTACAACTGCATCGGGGAAGGACTTCTCCAGCCGCTTAATGTCCTCGAAGACCTTTGCGTCCTTGCGCTCGCCGAAGAGCGTCTTGATCTCATCGCGCTCTTTGCGCGAAAGCTCGCCGACCTTGGGAATCACGATGGCGACGACCGGAAGCTCAGGATCGACATGCGAGGTTTCCAGGTTCTCCGGCGCGAACGCCTCGCGGACCTCGGTCATCTTCGGCAGCCGCATGTCAGGCTTATCGATGCCGTACTCGCGGATCGCCTGGTCGTAGGACGTCGTAGGGAACGGTGTTTCCAGCTCTACTCCGATGGTGGAGAACGCAGCCACCAGGAAGCCCTCGACGACGCGAAAGACCATCTCGGGGCGCGCGAAGCTGATTTCCAGATCGATTTGCGTGAACTCGGGCTGGCGGTCGGCGCGCAGGTCTTCGTCGCGGAAGCAGCGCACGATCTGGAAGTAGCGGTCGAAGCCGGAGATCATCAGGATCTGCTTGAACAGTTGCGGCGATTGCGGCAGGGCATAGAACTCGCCCGGGTACACGCGGCTCGGCACCAGGTAATCGCGCGCGCCTTCGGGCGTGGAGCGGGTCATGAACGGCGTCTCGATTTCGTAGAAGCCCTGCGAGTTCAGGTACTCGCGAATGGCGATGGAAACGCGATGGCGGAGCTCGATGTTGTACTGCATCTCCGGACGACGCAGGTCCACGTAGCGATGCTTCAGGCGAACCTCTTCATTGGCCAGCACGGCGTCGGCGGGCGTGAAGGGAAGCGGCTTGCAGTCGTTGAGAATGCGCAGCTCGTCGGCGATGACCTCGATCTCGCCCGTGGGGATGTTCTTGTTAACCGTGTTGGTGTCGCGCAGCTTCACGTGCCCGACGACCGCTACCACAAACTCGGAGCGCACGGCCGTGGCTCGGTCGTGCACTTCTGCGCCTGCGTCGCTGGTGATGACCACCTGCGCGATGCCGCTGCGGTCGCGCAGGTCAAGAAAGATGAGATTGCCGAGGTCGCGCCGCTTGTTCACCCATCCCATGAGCACAACTTTGGAGCCGGCGTCGGAGGCGCGCAGCTCGCCACACATATGAGTCCGTTTTAGGTCAGATAGAAAGTCGAGCATGAATATCCTTATGTATTGAAAGGTGATTCTAAATGAATCTCTTCCGGCGACACCGTCCGACAGCGCTCCCCTATCGCAGACAGGGCTGATAAGTGGAAGCCCGAAGGGCGTGTCATGACGGCCCAGCGCAGGTCCGCGAAGCGGGACGGAGCGCTGGGTCCCCGGGCAGGTGCAGGGAAGTGCCTCGGGCACGTCAACCAAAGAGATACCGCGGATCGTATTCCAATCCCGATTTGCGCACCAGTGACAGAAACTCTTGCTCGTAAGTCCATTTGCGATGATACTCGGCCTGGTGAGCGATGTAGTCCAGAACGGTTTGCTGTTGCGATTCACTAACGGCGAATGCGCCATACCCTTCCTGCCACGCGAACCTCGGAACATCATCTTTCATCCATCGCGAAGAGTGCGCTTTTCAGGTTCTGAATGGTGTTGGCCAAGGTCATTACCGGAGAAAGCGCAATCAGCAAGTGCATGTGATTCTCCCTGCCCCCGGCGGTCACCAATGCAATGTCCTTTGCTCGTTCTATCACACCCAAGCGCTTCCGGAGAGCCTCAGGTTCATAGATCAAACTGGTTCGACCCTTTGTGCTAAAGACACAGTGAACCAGGTTGCGGGATAGCGTATGCGGCAATAGCAACACTGTATTGCGCAGCTCCCGCCGGCCGCTGTGACCCAGCACACATACTGGGTCTGATGTAACAACGTCCCCGAGGGACTCATTGCCCAAAGGCCTGCCTACCCAGCGCTCCGTCTTCGACTGCGCACTGGGCTGTCATGGCACGCCCTTCGGGCTTTGACATTCGTATTTGCAGCCGATCAGTCTCAGAAACCACGAGGATGAAAAAAGGCTTAAAGACGTTAGGACTTCCTGGGTTGAGGGTTCGAGTCCTTCAAATACGCCGCCAGTTCGGCGCGCTGCACCTGCACTTGCTCTGCGGTGGCTAGATTTTTCACCGCGAACTGCCCGGCGGCGACTTCGTTCTCTCCGACGATGACAATGAAGCGCGCGCCCGCTTTCTCCGCCAGCTCAAACGATCTCTTCAGCCGAAACACTTCGTCGCCAATGTCAACGCTGACGCCTTCGCGGCGTAGCTCGCGCGCCAGCTTGAGCGCGTGGGGATTCATGCCGGAACCCAGTGGAGCGATGTAGGCCCGCAACTTCTCCACGATAGTCTCGCCCTGCGATTGCAGCGCGAGAATCAGCCGGTCTTCACCGATAGCAAATCCGATGCCTGGAGCTTTCGGACCTTCCAGCGATTCCGACAGGCCGTCGTAGCGACCACCGCCGAGCACTGCGCTCTGCGCGCCGAGTCCGCCGTGCGTAAACTCGAACGTCGTTCGCGTGTAGTAATCGAGGCCGCGAACCATGCGCTCGTTAATCGTGTAAGGGATGCCGACGGTGTCGAGCATCGCCCCCACCGCGGCGAAATGTTCGCGCGAAGCCTCGCCAAGGTACTCACTGACCTTCGGTAACTTCTCGATGATGGGCTGGTCTTTCGGCACTTTGCAGTCGAGCACGCGCAAGGGATTCGTCTCGGCGCGGCGCTGGCAGTCGGCGCACATCTGATGCAGCAGCGGCTTCAACGCCTCGCGCAAAGCCTGGTTGTAGCGGGCGCGATCATCGGCGCCGCCGACGGAGTTCAGCTGCAACTGCCAATCGCGCAGGCCGACCTCATCCAGCAGCGTGGCGAGCATCTCCAGGATTTCGGCGTCGTGGATGGGCGACTCGCTGCCCGCGCTGGGCGGCCCGATGATCTCCGCGCCAATCTGGTAGAACTGGCGATAGCGGCCCTTCTGCGGGCGCTCCCGGCGGAACTGCGGGCCGATGTAGTACAGCTTTTGCAGCGTGCCCTTGTCGCCCAACCGGTGCTCGATGTAGGCCCGCACGACGCCAGCAGTGTTCTCCGGTCGCAAGGTCAGGGATTGACCGCTGAAGCGGCCACGCGTCCCAGAAGCAACTTCTAGCACGGGTACGGCCGGAATTGCGCGGCTACGATCTTCCCACGTGAACATCTCCTTGGAGACAATGTCCGTCTCTTCGCCGACGCTGCGCGAAAAGAGCTGCGTGTCTTCAAAGATGGGCGTGCGGATTTCGTGGAAGTTGTAGCGCTCCATTACGTCGCGCACCTTCGCCTCCACCCGGTTCCATAGGTCGGTGTCGGGCGGTAGGAGGTCGCGAGTTCCCCGGACGGCTTTCAACATAGGTTTCGAGTTTCTAGTTTCGAGTTATCGTGTTGCGGGTACGTTCCACATCCGTTCGGCACAGACATGCCGCCCCTGCCGGGGCAAGGCTTCTCTTATTCGCTCTACCCAGCGCTGCGCGCTGGGCTATCCTAAGCCGCCCTTCGGGCTGATGTTGTTGCCCATTCGGGCCTGGCTAAGGAGCGGGACACTCGAAACCCGAAACTCGAAACTACTTTTTCATCTCTGCCAAATACTGATCTTTATATCCCAGATAATTCCTGGCGTAGCGCAGGATCATCTCCTGGTCCTCATCGGTCAGCTTCTTGCGGAACTTGCCCGGCATGCCCATCCACAGCGAGCCCGGTTCTACCACGGTGCCTTCGGGAATCAGCGTGCCGGCTGCGAGGATTGAGCCGGCACCGATGCGCGCTCCATTTAGCACGACAACTCCCATCCCGATGAGGCAGCGGTCCTCGACCACGCAGCCGTGCAGCGTGACGGAGTGGCCGACCGTCACCCAGTCGCCCACGATGACTGGCCATTGTCCCTGCATGCCGTGCAGTACGCTGCAGTCCTGGATATTGCTATTGGCGCCGACGCGGATGGAGTGCACGTCGCCCCGCAGCACGGAGTTCATCCAGACGCTGGCGTTCTCGCCCAGCACCACGTCGCCGATAAGCTGTGCCGACTCGTCCACGTAGCAGGACGCTGGGATGGTCGGCGAAAATCCTTTGTAGGAGCGGATCATGTTTCTCGTAAGTCCTTCAAATCTGTGGCCGAGGCCTCCAGACACGTTTCCAACCAGCGACAGATGACGGAAGACGCGTCCCGGGAGGCGCTTGGTATTGGAAAACGATGGTGGCGAACCTGTAAGTCTTTGAAAATATCACGCCGTAGCGCGAAACGAAATGCGGCTGTCATGGTGCAGCATGCCAACCATTGGGACCGGCGACTTCCCGCGAGGGTGATGGATGGTAGCCGCTGCGCCGCTTGCGGTGCCATTGAAGCGCAAGAAAAACCGGAGTACGGAGCCGCTAGTAGCATTTTACTCGTGAGCTAAGGCTAAGTTAATGAGATGGATAGGGCTCCTACCACGTTTTCGGCATGGGCAAAGTGGGCGTTCTGAAGTACAAGTCCAGTAGCGCCACTTCGCCAATGGGGTAGAGCTTCAATCCGTCGCAAAAAGGCGATACCACGGCAAGTGCCGGAAGGCAGTCTTCACTTGCGAATCCAATCAGTAGTGGAGGAATCGGGGTCCTGAATGAAGGCGGTTCGCCCTAAACGGGTGCTGTGCGTCGACGACGAGAAGATTGGTCTGCGCGTGCGCAAACTCATGCTGGAGAACCATGGTTTTGAAGTCCTTACGGCCAGCGATGGCCAGCAGGGGCTGGCGTTGTTTGACAAACATCCGGTGGATCTGGTGGTCCTGGACTATTACATGCCGGGGTTGAATGGTGGCCAAGTGGCGGCGGAACTACGCCGGCGACGGCCGGAAGTTCCGATTATTTTTCTTTCTGCTTATTTCTCGCTGCCTCCCAGCGCCTTGGAACTGGCCAACGTCTTCATCACCAAGGGCGATCCACCCGAGGTGCTGATTGAGAAGATTGAGCAGCTGGTCTGGAGGAATTGCTAAGTAAAAGAAAAGACACACCCTGGCGGTGTGCCCTTTGATTTCCTGGCCCGGTTAGCGGCCGAAATACTTGGCGTTGCGCTCGGTATACTCTTTCCACTTTTCCGGCAGGTCGTCGAGGGCGAAGATGGCTGAAACGGGGCAGACCGGCACGCATGCGCCGCAGTCGATGCACTCCACCGGATCGATATACAACATCTCCTCGGTGGCGAACTTGTCGCTGTCCTTCTTGGGGTGGATGCAGTCCACCGGACAGGCATCAACGCACGCCGTATCCTTGGTGCCAATACAGGGTTCCGCAATCACATAAGCCATAGAACTAACATCTCCCTCAATCTTCGAAGTGGAATCGGAATTGTCGGAAGCAGATGTATCGATACTACCAAAAAGCGCGTTTTGGTGGCAGGTGCCTAGGCCACAGCTGCCGGCTCACGCTCTCCCGCCGGCTCGTACTCCACGATGTATCCCGCCACGGCGCTTGCCGCCACGGTCAAGGGACTCGCCAGATACATTTGGCCGGGACCGCTGCGACCGGGGAAGTTGCGGTTCTGCGCACTGATTACGATCTGATCAGGACGGGTTGAGACGCCCGGACCGGCGTTGATGCAGGCGCCGCAACTGGGCTCGATAACGATGGCGCCGACCCGCTGGAAGATATCGAGATAGCCCTTGCGCAAGCAGTACTCACGCGTCCCCTGCGAGCCAAACTGGAGATAGAACGTACAGTTGTCGGCAACTTTGCGTCCCTGTTTCAACGCCTCGCCCAGGACAAGCGCGTACATGTCCATGTCCTCATTCTTGCCAGCGGTACAGGTGCCACCGTAGGCTATCTCCACCGGCACGGGCGTGTTCAGTTCGCGCACGAACTTGCCGTTGCCGGGATCACCTGGCGTAGCCAGCATGGGGTAGATGTCGGCGGCATCGAGCTTGATGACGTGGGCGTAGTGGGCGTCCGGATCGCTATACAATCCTTCGACTAACGTTTCCGCCTCGCCTCGGGCCATACCGCGCCGCTCGACCAGGAAATCTGCCACCTTCCCGTCGGGCGCAACGATGCCGGTGAAGCCGCCAATCTCGGCCGCCATGTTGGTCAGGGTGGCGCGCTCATCCACGCCCAGCGCCTCGATGGCTTCGCCGGAGTATTCGATCACCTTCGCCAGGGCCTTGCCATGGCGGATGTATTCCAGCGAGAGCAGCTTGAGGATAAAGTCCTTGGCGGTTACGTTCTCGCGCTTCTTCCCGCGGATAATGACCTTGACCGATTCTGGAACCTTTACCCGCACGTCCTTGGTGAACCAGGAGTTAAATACATCGGTCGTGCCGATGCCGAAGGCGACGCAACCCATCGCGCCCACGTGCGGTGTGTGGGAATCCGAGCCCACGTCGAGCTGGCCGGGTAGGGCATAGCTCTCGGTCACGATGGAATGGCAGATTCCTTCCGAGCCCTTGCGGTCCTTCAATTCGCCGTGCAGCTTGATGCCGCGCGAGCGGCCGAAGTCTTCCTGCTTCAGCTTCAGTTGGGTCGCCAGGTCGAGGAGGCCCATCTTGCGCTTTTCGTCCGACAGCACTTCGTCGAGGAAGGTGAGATGGTCGCGGAAGAACATGATGCTGCCTGGATCGGTGACTGGCTCGTCTTTGCCCAGGAAGTGCTCGTAGAAAATCGCCGCCATGGGCGTGACGTATTCGTGGCTGAAGCGCAAGTCGGTGCGGGCAAAGCCGGTGTCGCCGGGCTTCACGGCCTCAACGCCAACGTGGTTCGTGCCGTGCAGCATGTGCCGCGCGAAGATTTTCTCCGCGATGGTCATCGGACGCAGCTCGGTGGTGATGGGCGGCAGAAAAACTTTGCCCTGCATGCGCGCGACGTTGAAGGGGAACAGGCCACCGTACTCAATGACCTGGCGCGTGATTTCGTCCTCGCCCTCGGTAAACTTCTGCAGCCGGATTTCCTCTCCGCTGCGGACCTTGTCAATCATACTGAAATCGGTCGACGTCAGCACGCCAAGGTTCTGGCAGTTTTGCTTGTAGATGCGCTCGATGTTCTCGGCAATCACCAGCTTGATGCCCGCCGACATCTCGGCGTACGGCGACTGTTCGCGGCTGGAGCCTTTGCCGCGCCGCTTGCCGCTTACCGCGCAGACGAAACCGCCGCGCTTCACATCGCCCCTTTTGATGGGCGTCTCACCGCCGCACTTCAGGCCGGTGTAGGGAAACTCGCCGAGCGTCTCGTCGAAGAAGAAGCAGATATGCGCCGGCGTGATCTCGTCGGTGGAGATGTCGTCGCGCAGCTTGGGATTGCTTTCCGGGTGCTGGGTGTCCCAGGGAAGGTCCTCGCCAGCCAACTGCCGCTTGAGGAGCTCGGCATCTTCGGTCAGGAACAGAACGCGTCCCTGCAGTCGTACCATGTCGGGGCGCTTCTCAACGGTGCGGTTCAAAAGCGAATTGTTCACTGTGGGATTTTACCGCAGAAATTGAGGCGGCAAGGGCCGCCCGGGGCTACTCCTGCATGGGCGGCGGAGGGCCGGCTTTCTTGATCTCCCCGGCTATCCGATCGCCTGCGAGACTGCGGCGTCATCGGAGACGCCCTGGTTCACCGAGTACGGACCGCCGGATACGGCCGAGCCATCGGCGCGATAGAGCTTGTATTCCACCGTCGCCTGGTAGGTCTGATTCAAGCTTCCGGGCGTGCTGCCCGGCATGCCGATGTTGGGATTGGGATTGGTTTGGATGGTGCCGGGCATGCGATGCATGGGGTCGCTCGACAGACCTAGCTGGATGAGTGTGGTATAGACCACGTAATCCACTTTCTTCTGTTTGGCCTGGTCGGCAACTTTGTCCTGGCTGGTTCCGTCGAGCGGAATGGCCTGCAATGCCACGTGCGTCTTCTTGTCCGGCTTCTGCTGGTTGAGGTCGCTGACCAGGCGGTCGCGCTGCAGGTCGCCGGGAACCGAGCGCCCAGCGGAGTTTTTCATGGTCGC
Source organism: Acidobacteriota bacterium (assembly GCA_031296115.1). GTDB lineage: Bacteria > Acidobacteriota > Terriglobia > Terriglobales > Acidobacteriaceae > Bog-257. Next base: position 13,589 of record JARLGI010000036.1, read on the forward strand.
TACCCCCACGCGGACGACGCGATTTTCCTGCCCCATGACGAGCAGGGAAAGCGAGCATACGGCAAAAAGAACGAATGGCGCTGTGCTACGTTGCATACGAAGAACCTCCCGACGGAAACGGCGCTGCGATTGTGCTGGCCCAAAAGCCCGGCCTGAAGACTGGTCTTGGCAAGTGAAACACGTTCTGAGGAAATTTGTTCTGCCGGGCCGCTGATTGCCTTCTAAACCGCGACTGGACTGGCCGCCCGTTTGGGAAGCAGCTCTCCGATGCGCCGGATCTGCGCCCCCACGCCGCGCAGCTTTTCCTCGATACGCTCGTAGCCGCGATCGATGTGGTACACGCGGTCAATGATAGTTTCGCCGTCGGCTACTAGTGCCGCCAGCACCAGTGAAGCCGAGGCCCGCAAATCACTGGCTAGAACGGCTGCGCCGCTGAGCGGTGTCTTGCCGCGCACCGTGGCGCGATGGCTTTCGATCTTGATGTTCGCGCCCATTCGCACCAACTCCTGGGCGTGCATAAAACGGTTCTCGAAGATGTGCTCGTCAACGATGCTCACGCCGTCGCACTGCGTGGCCAGCGCCATGTACTGCGCCTGCAGGTCAGTGGCGAAGCCAGGGTATTCCTCGGTAGCAATATCTGCGCCCTTCAGCGGGCCATCACCGGTCACGCGTATGGAATCATCCGTGACGCTGATTCGGATCCCGCATTCCTGAATCTTCTGCAGCAGCGCGTCGAGGTGGCGAGGTTCGCAACCCGCAACGGTCAAATCGCCGCCGGTAAGCGCGCCCGCGACGACAAAGGTACCGGCCTCAATGCGGTCGGGGATGATGCGATGACGTGCTCCGTGCAGCTGTTCGACTCCCTGCACTCGGATCGTGGAAGTACCAGCGCCTTCGATTCTCGCGCCCATCTTGGTCAGCAGCGCGGCCAAGTCAACCACCTCCGGCTCGCGAGCGCAATTCTCCAGGACGGTTTCCCCCTCCGCCAGCGTGGCAGCCATCAGCAAGTCCTCGGTGCCTGTCACAGTGATCCTGTCGAAGCGAATCTGCGCGCCCCGGAGCCGCTCGGCGCGGGCTTCGATGTAGCCGTGCTCCTGCGAAATCCGAGCGCCCAGCTTTTCCAGGCCCTTGATATGCAGGTCGATGGGACGAGCTCCGATGGCGCATCCGCCGGGCAGCGAAACCCGCGCTTCCTTCATGCGAGCGACGAGCGGACCAAGCACCAACGTCGAAGCCCGCATCGTCTTGACCAAATCGTACGAGGCCTCGGGATTCGCCGGGTTGCGGCAACAGATGGTGGTGCGATGCTGGGCGCGTCCGTAACCCAGCTCAACTTCCGCGCCCATCGTGGCTAGCAGCTTGCGCTCGGTCTCGATGTCGCGCACCTGCGGAACGTTTTCCAGAATGACCGGTTCCTCGGTGAGGAGCGCCGCGGCCATCGCCGGCAGAGCGGCATTCTTGGCGCCGCTGATGCGCACAGTCCCAAGCAGCGGGTTGCCGCCACGTATGACGAACTTGTCCATGTAAGGATGTCCTGAACGAACACTACCAACGCCGAACTTGTGCATCACGGCGCCAACCTCATTTTACGTGCTGTCGGGACGAAGTTGCCGCGCGGGTCAGTTGACTGTGGCGGAACGAGAGGAACTCTACACGTGCGGCCCGGTTGGGGCAAGAGCAAAACTAGACTTCGCCCAAGGCGGCGCGAATATGTTTTCGGCTTTTCTGGAGCAAACGCTCGGCCTCCGTCCGGCTGGCCTTCCGTCTCGTCATGATGATGGCCACGGCGACGTTGCCGCCCGCCTTATTTAGGGCTTTCAGGCTGTTTTCGTGGTCTAGCCCCGCCGCTTGCTGCAGAATGCGGATGGCGCGTTCCAGCAGCTTGCTGTTCTTCTGGCGCAGATTCACCATCAGGTTTCCGAAAACATAGCCAAGCCGGGCCATCGCCCCTGTCGAAATCATGTTGAGGACCATCTTCTGCGACGTGCCGGCTTTCATGCGGGTGGAACCAGCCACGACCTCCGGCCCCACTTCCACGACAATGGGGATGTCGACCGCTTTTTCCAGCGGACTGTGCGGGTTGCAGGTGATGCCCACGGTTACTGCGCCGCACGAGCGCGCGAAAGCTACCGCCGCTACCGTGTAGGGAGTACGTCCGCTGGCGGTAATCCCGACCACGACATCGTGGTTGGTCGGCTTGCGCTTAGCCAGGTCGGCCCGGCCCGCTTGACGCGAGTCCTCGTTGGCTTCGACCGCACGGCCCAGCGCTTTCACGCCGCCCGCGATTACGTACTGCACCATCTTGGGATCGGTGTTAAAGGTCGGCGGACATTCAGCGGCATCGAGCGCGGCCAGGCGTCCGCTGGTTCCCGTGCCCACATAGATGAGGCGTCCGCCATCGGAGAGAGCGGCGGCGATGGCATCGATAGCACGGGCAATTTGTGGCAGCGCTTTCTTCACTGCGCCCGCGATCCTGGCGTCTTCGGCATTGATAGCGCGTGCCATCTCAATGGACGGCCAGGTGTCCAGGAGGTCCGTCGCCGGATTTCGCCGCTCGGTCTTGAGCTGCGCAGTATCCTCAGATGGGGCGCGCTTCATTCGGTTTGCAAAGCCTCAATGATGGCATCGTGCACTTGCGGCCGCACCTGCCGTATTGCTTGCGAGGCGCGATCGGGCCAGGTACGGTTGGTCAGGAGCGTGACCGAGAGTTGGTGCACAGGGTCAATCCACAGGGAAGTTCCGGTGAAGCCCAGGTGTCCGAACGAGGCCGAGGAAAAATACCGGCCAGATGAGGACTCGGTCGCAGACGGCGTGTCCCATCCCAGCGCACGGGTCGTGCCCGGTGGCGATTCAGTACGCTGCGTGAAGAGCATAACCGTCGCAGGCTTGAAGAGTCCGGCGCCGCGTTGCAACATGCATTCTGCAAAACGTGCGACGTCGGTGGCGGAAGCGAAAACACCGGCGTGCCCCGCGACACCTCCCATCACGAAAGCGTTCTCGTCATTCACCTCGCCCTGGATAATGCGCTTGCGGAAGGTGCGGTCGTCCTCAGTGGGCGGAATATCGGGCTTCCACTCAATCGGAGGACAGTATCGAGTGAGTGTCATGCCCAGCGGAGTGAAGACTTCCTGGCGTGCGAAGAGGTCGAGCGGCATGTCGGCCTTCTGCGCCAGGACTTCACCGAGAAGAATGAATCCGATGTCGCTGTACGCGGCGCGAGTGCCAGGCTCTGCCACCTGGCGCGTGGTGAGCGCTGCGCGCAAGAGCTCCGCGCGGGATGTCGCGAATTCGGACAGCTTCTCATAGGCCGGCAGCCCGCTGCTGTGGGCCAGTAACATGCGGAGAGTGACCTTCTCGCGTGCGGCCTGCTGGTGGCGTGGCGCCAGGGAGACGAACTCGGAGAGGAAGTCCGCGAGCGGCGCGTCGAACGGCAACTGGTGTCGGTCGTACAGCAACATGGCGACCGAGGTCGAAGCGATGACCTTCGTCAGCGACGCTACGTCAAAGACAGTATCTGCTTGGACCTCCGGAGAATCCTCGTCGTAAGTAAATCGGCCGAAGCCCTGCGACGCAACCAGAGAGCCGCGATGCGTGATGGCCAGCGCAGCACCGGGAAAAGCGCGTTGCGCGATGGCCTCTCGCAGCAGGGCAAAGCAGCGCGCGAACTGCTCCTCCTGATTCTCGAAGGCTGCCTTGGCCGGTGAGAGCGGTTGTGACCCTGGGTTCAGATGGTCCCCACGACGCGCGGAAGTGCGCTCGCAACTTATAATAGCTTGCTCCCCAAATTTACTCGCTGGACTAGAAAGGCTCCCTAACCACTTGATCTCCCGTCGTTGCTGGACGTCCACCCTCATCCTTGGTCTTCTCGGGGTAGCTTTGAACGCCGGTCCTGTCGCGGCGCAATCCGCGGCGTCGCCGGCGCCCGCACAAACCTCGACTGCTGCCCCGGCCACGGGCGATGCGGCCCGCTATTTTCTGCTCGACGCCTTGCTGAAAAATGCGGTCGAGAAGGGAAGTGCTCCCGGCGCGGTATTGCTGGTCGGTCACAACGGAACGGTCGTCTATCGCAAGGCCTACGGCAACATGTCGTCGGAAAGTTCCAGGGACCCCATGACTCCGGACGCCATCTTCGACATGGCGTCGCTGACCAAGGTGATTGCGACAACGACGTGTGTCATGCGCATGGTGCAGCTGGGGCAGATCAAGCTGAATGATGCCGTCGCCAAATACATTCCCGAGTTTGCCCAGAACGGCAAGCAGGACGTGACCGTCCGGCAATTGATGACGCATTACTCAGGTCTGCGCCCCGACCTCGATCTCAAGCAGTACTGGCACGGACTGGACGAAGCCTACACGCGCGCGAATGCGGAGAAGCTGATCAACCCGCCGGGCTCGGTTTTCGTCTACAGCGATATCAACTTCATCGTGCTGGGTGAGCTGGTGCAGCGCGTCGCCGGAATGCCGCTCGATCAGTACGCGCAAACTTACGTCTTCCGTCCGCTAGGGATGACGACCACGACCTTCAATCCGCCGGAAACCTGGGGAGGCCGGATCGCGCCGACCGAACATGACTCACGCACCGGGGCCATGTTGCGGGGCGTGGTACACGATCCCACGGCACGGGCCATGGGCGGCGTTGCCGGCCACGCAGGGTTGTTCTCCAACGCCGATGATGTCGCGAAGTTTGCCCAGGCCATGCTCAATGGCGGAGGCGGCGTGCTGACTCCGGGCATCGTAGAGAAGATGACCACGCCGCAACAGCCACCCAACTTCACCAACGTGCGCGGACTGGGCTGGGACATCGACTCTCCCTTCTCCTCCAATCGTGGCGACCTGCTGCCGGTCGGCTCCTTTGGACACACAGGTTTCACCGGCACTTCGCTGTGGATCGATCCCACAACCAACACCTACATCATCCTGTTGACCAATGCGGTCAATGCGAAGCCCGGCAACGTAATTGCCCTGCGCACGGAAGTGGCTACGGCCGTGGCTGCCGCCCTGAATCTGACGCCGGACCAGGCGCGGAAGATGCGGGTCTCGCGGATCACCGGTTACAACGAGGCGGCGGTTGCCAGCCGCCGAGTGGTGGCGCGCAACGGCCAGGTGCTGAACGGGATTGACGTGTTGGAAGGGGACGAGTTCGAGGTTCTGAAAAGTGTGGCTAAAGGCTCCTCGCCCCGTGTTGGGCTGGTGACCAACCAGACGGGTCTGGATTCGCGCGGCCGCCGGACCATCGACGTGCTGGCCAAAGCACCGGGTGTGAAGCTTACGGCGATCTTCAGCCCTGAGCACGGCGTGCAGGGCACTGCCGACACCGAGAGCATTGCCAACAGCAAAGACGGGCCGACCGGCGTCCCAATTTACAGCGTGTATGGCGACAGCGATGCCAAGAGGCGGCCACCGATGGACGTCGTGCGCAACCTCGACGTGCTGGTCTTCGACATTCAGGACGTGGGTGTGCGCCTCTATACGTACCCCACGACGCTGGGATTCTTCCTGGAGGCTGCTGCCAAGGCGGGTAAGCCGATCCTGGTGCTCGACCGGTCCAATCCCATCAACGGCGCCTATGTGCAGGGGCCGATGTCCGACGCAGCGCATGAGAACTTTAATAACTATTACCCGGTGCCGGTACGGCACGGAATGACCATCGGCGAATTGGCAAAGCTGTACAACGCTGAGCGCCACATCAACGCCGACCTTACCGTCGTTCCCATGCGGAGCTGGCTGCGTGGCGACTGGTTCGATTCGACCGGCCAGGTCTGGGTGAATCCGTCGCCCAACTTGCGGAGCCTGGAAGCGGCGACCCTGTATCCCGGCGTGTCCTTGATTGAAGGCACCAACGTCTCCGTGGGCCGCGGCACCGACATCCCGTTCGAAGTAGTCGGCGCTCCCTGGATTGATTCGAAAGAGCTAGCGGCCTACCTGAACGGGCGGGAGATCGCGGGGGTACGGTTCATCCCAACAACGTTCACTCCGAGCACGGGCCCGTCGGCGCGCCAGCTGTGCAATGGTATCCACCTCGTGATTACGGACCGCGAGACAGTCGACGCTCCCGAGTTGGGCATCGAGCTCGCAGCCGCGCTTCACAAACTGTCGCCGCTGGGTTTTGACTTGCCGGGGATGAAATATCTGCTGGCGAACCAGGCGGTATACGCGGCGATTGACGCCGGGCAAGACCCACATCGCATTGCCGACGACTGGCGTGAAGCCGTGGAGCAGTTCATGCAGGTCAGGGCGAAGTACCTGCTCTACTGAGCCATGTGTTGGGACTTGCTCTGATCCAGCGTAATGCTGCGCTCCAGCACCATCTCGATGGACTCCCCTACGCCGAGTTGAATCTCAGGCCCGCGGGTGAACAATACGGTGGCCAATCCGAGCGCGCCGCCGCTCAGGGCTCCGATGCCCGCGCCCTTGGAGCCGTCGGCAATAGCGCCAATCCCCGCGCCGGGAATCGCGGTACCGACGATGGTTCCAACGTCTTTCCCTTTGCTACCGTCGCCCTGGATGGTGCCTTCCTTGTCTTTAACACCCGCGGTGTTCGCCGCTCCCGGCGTGCCTTCTACCGCGCCGGGCAGCACAACGGTGTAGCCGCTGGGAAAGATCATCGAGGTGAAGTTCATCTGCAAGGCTGCGCGGCCCTTCACCCTTCCCGGGCGCTGGATGTGGAGAATCTCGCCCTGCACGAAGGTCCCGGGCGGGATCACGATGTGGTCATTCAGCGTAATGGGGAATGTGGTTTGCGCGTAAACCGGATCGCCAACCCGGGCGTTCTTGGTGTTGATTCCTTGCTTCAGAACCAGCGGGATCTTCGTGCCGGAAGGAACAGTTATCAGGTTGCCGTTGGCTTCGGCTGAGGCATTACCGTGTGGGGCGGGAGCATCGCTCGCGGTAAGCTGCGGCAGCTTTTGCTGCGATGAGACCGCCTTCGGAGCAACCTTGGCCTGCGGGTTGGTGGTGCGCGGCGTGAGTTGCGGCTCGTCCTGGGCCGACAGCAACCCCGGAAACAGCGCAAGAGCTATCGCCAATGAGAGCAGCCCTGACCTCATGTATCCTCCCCGCGAAAAACGAATTCCTGTCCCTATAGAACTCAATGCCGGACGAAAGTCGCGCTGGTTACTTCATCATATACAGCGCATTGACGTGGGCGGTGACCGTGATCTTCTGCGCTCCAAACTCCGCGGTCGGCGTCGCAGCCCTATCTGCCGCGGCCATTTGCGGTGCCGCCATCATCATGGGACGGATCGGGCCTCGCTCGACGCTATCCACGGATGCATACGACAGCTCGCCCAGGGTCCGGCCGCTAATGCGAGCGATGGCATTGGCCTCATCGTGAGCGCGGCGCAGAGCATCTTCTACCGCCTTGATTTTGGCCGCGTCCATGTCCTCCAGTTCGTAACTCAGGCTCTGGTTGCTCGTCAGGTCCTGCATGTTAGCCAGACCTTCGGTGATCGGCCCGACCTTGGAGAAGTCCTTGATCTTCACGCTGATGTCGGTATCTACCCGGTAACCTACGAGCTTGCGCTTGGGGTTTTTGTAGTCATAAACCGGCTGCGCGGCAAAGCGTCCGACTTGCGCCTGCTTGGGATCGATCCCATTGGTGCGCAGCAGCCGTCGCACTTGCTCGGCAGCCCGGTTGGCCTGGTCATTGGCGTCCGACAGCTTTTCCGCCTGCGCCGAGATATTGAACTGCACCACCGCTGTGTCCGGGTCAGACTCGAACTTGCCGTCCGCGCCTACCCGAACGGTGTTTGGTAAAGGATTGAAAGCATGGTCCTGGGCAGCTACCCTTGTCACGAGCGAGCTGGTGGCAAGCAAGATAGACAGTCCGACGACCAACATAGTGTGCTTCATAAAGGTCTAGACGCGACAGCTCCTGAACTGTAATCCCCCAAACGGCTACCTGGCTCTCCTGCCGCGGTTGATGACTTGTGGGTTCCGGTTTTTCGATTCGGCATCGGCGGAGAAACGCGAACCCCCGGCGCTTCTCCCATTTCGGGAGTTTAATACTCCGGTTCCCAGAATCAAACTCGATAGCCATTTTCCAGTCATCTCGTGCTTGAAAACCCGAACCCAACCAGTTAGGTTGCAGACAGGAGCCGTGCAATAGACCACATCGAGAAGGAGCGGCGATGCGCAAATGGTATGTGCCACTAACCGTGCTCGGAATCGGTAGTGTCGGCGCCTTTCTCTTGAGCGGGCGCGGACGGATTATTCTGAGCGACCTTGCGGAGAGGTTTCGCGGAGCTCCTGATCGCCTGCTGGAATGGAATGAAACCACGCTGGCCGAACTCGACCGCATTCAGACAGCTCTGAATGAAATCGCTGAATCGCTTCAGCCTCAACATCCCCACATTCAGGCTGGGCGTTAAGCGTCGTCCGGAAACTAGGGCGCTGACAACTCGTTGATTTTCCCTGCCATGCGTACATCGCGCTGCGTCACCCCGCCGGAATCATGCGAAACCAATACCAGTGTGACCTTGTTGTAGCTGATGTGGATATCGGGATGGTGATTAACAGCTTCAGCCGCTTCGGCAATGTGGTTCGCAAACTCCATTGCGTGGACAAAGTTGTCGAACTGAAAGATACGCTCAATGGCGTTGCCGCTCTTCTTCCACCCGGGAAGGTTCTTCAGTGCCTCGTCGATTTCGGAATCGGATAAGACGGTGCTCATGGGGGCGCTCCTGTCTTCCAGAGGGAAGAGCCAATAGCTTGCTCGATGCAGTCAACCTACGCGGGCTGCTCTGCCGAGACCAAAGCGCTTGGTGCTGGACTGAGCGTTGATTTCGTGGCGCAGTTGGTCCCAGATTAGTTCTTTTACGGAGAGAAACACCTCGACGATCTCCGGATCGAACTGCCGGCCAGAGTATCGCTGAATCTCACGACGGCCGGAGGAAATGGATTGCGCTGCGCGGTATGGCCGGTCTGAGGTCATCGCATCAAACGTGTCCGCGATGGCGAATATCCTTGCTCCCAGGGGAATCTGCTCGCCTTTCAGGCCGCGGGGATAACCGCTGCCGTCGTAGCGCTCCTGGTGGGAGTAAACGATGTTTGCCGGTTCGTGCAGGAAAGGTATGTGCCGCAGCAGTTGATAACCCAGCAGCGCGTGCTGCTGCATGATCGCGTGCTCTTCCGGGCTGAGCCGGCCGGGCTTACGCAAAATGGCGTCAGGGATGGCCATCTTGCCGACGTCATGCAGGAAGGCTCCTCGAGCGATGATCCGGACTTTCTCTTGCGGCAGGTTCATGGCGCGGGCGATGGCAATCGTGAAGGCCGTCACCCGCCGGGAATGGCCTTCCGTCTCGGCGTCCTTCAGATCGAGGGCGTCGCCCAGCGCTTCCAGCGTGATGTCATACGAACGTTCGAGGTCGGCGAGCGCGTGGCGCAGCATCTCGGTGCGGGCTGAAACCAGCGACTCCAATTTCGTCTGGTAAGCCAGATTCTCAGCCTTGAGACGGCGGTTCTCCAGGGCCCGGCGCACGATCGCCAGCAACTGCTCACGCTCGAACGGCTTGAGCAGGTAGTCGTACGCTCCATTGCGGATAGCTGCCAGCGCCACGGAAATGTCGGAGACTGCGGTGACCATCACCACCGGCAGGTCGGGATGCTCCTGGCGCAGTTTGGCCAGCAGAGTCAAGCCATCCATGCCGCTCATGATGACGTCGGACAAGACAATCGAGTAACGGTCGTCGCGCTGGTGCAGCGCCGCTAGCGCCTCGGCGGCAGAGTTGACAGGATGACAGTCGAAACCGGCCTGTTCCAGGATGGAAACCACCGCGTCACGAATTGAGTCTTCATCGTCAACGATGAGAATGCGTTCGTCAGCCATAAGAGAGGTAGAGCGGGTAAAGCCGTCGCCCGCTAAACGCTAAGCTCGATTAAATCATCGCGGCGGACTCGGAACAAGGAATTTACGTTAGCGACGGCGAATCAGGGTTTCCAGCCATTTGGCAGTCAGAACTCGGGGCCACTTGTTGTCAGCTTTCCAACTACCAACTGCCAATTACCAACCATGAAATGCATCAACTATCCTTTGATTCTTCCTCGGCGCTGTCCAGCTCCTCTTCCTCTTCCCGTTTCAGCGGGCGAAGCAGGGGGAAGAGAACTACGTCGCGGATGGACCGCGAATCGGTCAGCAACATGGTCAGGCGATCAATGCCCACGCCTTCACCGGCTGTCGGCGGCAAACCGTAGGACAGCGCGCGAATGTAGTCTTCGTCCATCTGGTGCGCTTCTTCGTCGCCGCGCGCTCGCTCGCCCAACTGGCCTTCAAAACGCCGCCGCTGCTCCTCCGGGTCGTTGAGCTCGCTGAAGGCGTTGCCGATTTCCAGACCGCCAACGAAGATCTCGAAACGTTCTACCCATTCGGCATTTTCCTCCGGCTCGCGCTTGTTCTTTGACAACGGCGAGATGGCGAGAGGAAAGTCATAAATGAACGTTGGCTGGATGAGGTGCGGTTCGGCGACGAACTCAAAGATCTCGGCAATGGTTTTGCCGTTGGGCGCCGCTGGATCGTACGGGATGTGGGGATTGGACGCGTTGTAGCGGCGCACCATGGCAGCAATCTGCTCCGCGCTGCTGAAATCGGCCATCACTGGCCTGGTTCCGGCGTTCCCCGGCCAGTACTGAATGATACTCTCCCGCATCGAAAGCCGCTGGAAGTTGCGCCAGTCAATGTCATGCCCGTTGTAGTGCGCGACGGTCGTGCCGTTCACATCGCGCGCTACCTGCACCAGCATCTCCGCGGTAAAGTCCATCATGTCTCGGTAATCGGCGTAAGCCATGTAGAACTCCAGCATGGTGAACTCGGGGTTGTGCTGGGTCGAGATGCCTTCGTTGCGGAAGTTGCGATTGATCTCGTACACGCGGTCCATGCCGCCGACCACCAGCCGCTTCAGGTAAAGCTCCGGTGCAATGCGCAGGTAGAGATCGACATCCAGCGTGTTGTGGTGCGTGATGAACGGCTTGGCGACGGCGCCGCCGGCGATGGGATGCATCATCGGCGTCTCCACCTCGATGAAGCCCTTCGAGTCGAGAAAACGCCGCATGGACTGCACGACTTTGGCACGCTTGATGAAAACCTCGCGCACCTCGGGATTCATCGTCAGGTCAACATAGCGGCGGCGATAGCGCGTCTCCACATCCTGCAATCCGTGCCACTTCTCAGGCAAGGGAAGCAGGTCCTTCACCAGAAACGTGATTTCTTCCACGTGGATTGTGAGTTCGTTGGTGCGCGTACGGAACAGGTAGCCTTTAATGCCGATGTAGTCGCCGAGATCGAGCAGCTTGTAAAGCTGGAAGGCCTTCTCACCAACATTGTCGAGCCGAACGTAGACCTGCAAACGCTTGCCGCCCTGTTGCAGGTGCGCGAAGCCGGCCTTCCCCTGGATGCGAATGGACATGATCCGCCCGGCAACGCTGACGTTGACGCGCGGCGACTCCAGTTCCGGTCCGGCCTTGTCCGAGTGCTGCTCTAGAATCTGCGGGATAAGGTGCGTGGTTTCGTAGCGATACGGGTAGGCCTGCTGCCCCAGCGCTTCGATTTGTTTCAGCTTCTCTCTGCGTAGCTCGTAGATTTTCTGGTCGAGTGCCACAATCCGTCCTGTAGGCTCCGCGCACGAAGCGCCAAAGTCGAAGGTCGATTATAGATGCTGGAGCAGCGGGCGGCCGGACGGGCCGACATTGGTCGGGTTCCCTCGCGCCAGGGCATTTCGGAATTTGTGACGTATGTCATTGAATCGGGTGAGCAGAGGCTGTATATTGGCGCGTTCTTCATAACCACGCCACGTTTTGCCGTGGCCTGGAGCGGGACAGAAATTGTTCTGCGGGTGGAGCAGCGCTTCAGCGCTGCATTGGGAAAGTGGTTGGTAGTAGCGGCTTTAGCCGCTGAGGGGCGAAATGCTTACCTCAGGCGCTGAAGCGCGCAATCTGCCCGCCGTTTTTTGTGCAGGTCTAAAGACCTGCTCCACAGGCGACAACTTATAGAGAGATTCTCATGCCGCAGAATTACGTGCCAATCTTTATCTTCGCTTTCGTGGCGTTCCTGGTGGCGGCCGGAACGCTGGCCATTTTTTACCTGATTCGCCCCAAGAACCCGTTCAAAACCAAGCTGATGCCGTACGAGTGCGGCATCACGCCATTCGACAGCGCGCGCGGGCGTTACACCATCCGCTTCTACATCGTCGCCATTTTGTTCGTGGTGTTCGACGTGGAGACCATCTTCCTCTTCCCTTGGGCGGTGCAGTTCAAGCTGCTCGGCCTGTTCGGGCTGCTGGAGATGATGATTTTTCTCGGGATCCTGATCGTGGGATACATCTGGATCTGGAAGAAGGGCGCTTTGGAATGGGTGTAGGCCGTTCCATTCAGCCGGGGTTCGCCCCATTTCGCGTCACACGCGCGAATGGGGATTTTTTTTGCACGCAACCGTCAGAATGTGATTCGGGTCACAGCGCGACGTGACCCTCGCACAAGATGCTAAGACCCTCAAGCTGTTACAAGTAAGGGTGCCGCAACACAGCGCAAAGGGTTAAGCCAGAGAGGCATCAGGAATGCCCGAAGAAACCAAAGGACCGAGCCCCGCCTCTCCCCAGCAAGGCGGCGAGAAGCCGCCCGCGCCCACGCCTCCAGTTCCAGCTGAAACCGCTGCTCCGCAAGCAGTTGCAGCTCCCCAGCCAGAGACGCCTGCCGCAGCCAAGCCTGCAGAGCCGGCCAAGCCCGCTGAGAAGCCGGCTGTCCCGGCCACTGCCGCCAAGCCCGCTCCCAAGCCCGAAGGCCCGAAGCCGGAGCCGTGGGAGTCCGATCTCGCCGCCAGCCTGCGCAGTCAGTATGGAACCGGAATCAGGGAAGCCTGCACCTACGTCGGCCAGAAATACCTGGTGGTGGACAAGTCCATCCTGTACGAGATTCTGCTGCGCATGCGCGATGACGAGGGCTTCGACTACTGCGTGGACATCACTGCGGTCCACTACCCCAAGCGGGACGAGCAGTTCGACATGGTTTACGTTCTGTACTCCTTCCCCAAGAACGAGCGCGTGCGCATCAAGACGCAGATCAAGGACGGGGACACCGTCCGCACTGCGTCCGGCATCTGGGAGACGGCCAACTGGCTGGAGCGCGAAGTCTATGACATGTTCGGCATCTCCTTCGACGGGCATCCCGACCTGAAACGCATCCTGCTGCCCGAGGGCTGGAAGGGATACCCGCTGCGCAAGGACTACCCGATCCTGCAACAAGACCAGGAGTGGGTGCAGATCAATCTTGGCATCGAGAGTGGACAATGAGCGATTTCGAAACCGATTATCGCCACGCAAAGCCCGGCCAGAGCGGCCCGGGGGTCACCGACTACCTCGACCTCGATACCAAAGACGAGACTTTTCTCGACGCTACCGAGCTTGTCCTCAACATGGGGCCGCAGCACCCGTCCACGCACGGTGTGTTGCGCGTCATCCTTAAGCTCGATGGCGAGAAGGTGCTCGGCACCGAGTGCATCATCGGCTACCTGCATCGCGGCGTGGAGAAGATCGGCGAGCACCGCACCTACGCGATGTTCAACCCGTATGTCGATCGCATGGATTACGTCGCCTCGGTCTCCAACGGGCTGGGCTATTGCGAGGCGGTCGAGAAGCTGCTGAGCGTGGAAGCGCCGCCGCGCGCGCAGTACCTGCGCGTGATTCTGACTGAGCTGTGCCGCATCTCGAGCCACCAGGTCTGGCTGGGCACGCATGCCCTCGACATCGGCGCGCTGACGCCGCTGTTTTATTGCTTCCGCGATCGCGAAGAAATCCTGAAGATCTTCGAAAAGTATTGCGGAGCGCGCCTCACCACGCACGCCTTCCGCATCGGCGGCTGCCTCTACGAGGCCTATGACGGCTTCGAGCAGGACTGCAAGAAGTTCTGCGACGCCTTCCTGCCCAAGCTGGACGAGTACGAAGAGCTGCTCACCACCAATCGTATCTGGGTGCGACGCACCAAGGGAGTGGGCATTCTGAATCCTGAGGACTGCATCGCGCTGGGCGTTACTGGCCCGGTACTGCGCGCCAGCGGCGTCAAGTGGGACCTGCGGAAGGCACAGCCCTACGAGTCCTACAAGGATTTCGACTTCGAAATTCCCACCGGGCTGAATGGCGACACCTACGACCGGTACCTGGTGCGCATCGAGGAGATGCGGCAATCGGTGCGCATCATTCGCCAGGCCGTGGACGGCCTGCCGACCGGGCCGATCATAGCCAAGGTCCCCAAGGTCATCAAGCCGCCGGTGGGCGAGGTGTATCACTCCATCGAAGCCCCCAAGGGCGAGCTGGGATATTTCATCGTGAGTGACGGCTCCACCCAGCCCTACCGGATGCGGGTACGTCCGCCGTCGTTCGTCAACCTGCAGGCCCTCGACAAGATGGTGCGCGGACTGCTGGTGGCCGACGTGGTCGCGGTCATCGGCACCCTCGATATCGTGCTGGGGGAGGTGGACCGCTAATGCTTGACGCAATCACAGGTTATCTGAATTCCGGCACCACCCCGGGAGAGTACGGCAGCATCTTCTGGGCGACCATCTACATTCTGGTCATCACCATCGGGATTTCGCTGGCCGTCATCGCCATGAACTGGCTGGAGCGCAAGATCCTGGCCCACATGCAGATCCGCCTCGGCCCCATGCGCGTTGGCCCTCACGGCTTGCTGCAGCCCTTCGCTGACGCGCTCAAGCTGCTCATCAAGGAAGACATCATTCCCGAGGAGGCCGACAAGCTGGTCTTCTGGAGCGCGCCGGTCGTGGTCACCATGACCGCGTTCACCACGTTCCTGGTCGTGCCGTTCGGCCGCACCCACGCCGTGACCGACATGAACATCGGCGTTCTGTTCATGCTGGGCATCTCGTCGCTGGGTGTGCTGGGCATCATCATGGCGGGATGGTCGTCGAACTCGCACTACCCGCTGATGGGCTCGCTCCGCTCCAGCGCGCAGATGGTGTCGTACGAAATAGCCATGGGCCTGGCGATTGTTTCAGCCGTGCTGATGACCAGCCTCCAGACCGGCACCGGCACGCTGAGCATGATCGGCATCGTCGAAGCGCAGAACGCGCAGCAGACCTGGTTCATCTTCAAGTTCTTCCCGCTGGGATTCATCGCCTTCGGGGTGTTCGCCATCGCCATGGTCGCGGAGACCAACCGCGCGCCCTTCGATCTGCCGGAAGCGGAGTCAGAACTGGTGGCCGGCTTCCACACCGAGTACAGCGGATTCCGCTGGTCGCTGTTCTTCCTGGCCGAGTACGCGGCGATGCTGGCGGTTTCGTCCATCGCGGTGACCTTGTGGCTCGGCGGGTGGATGCGGCCCTTCCCCAACTTCCTGAGCGGCCCGGCGTGGGAGACGGCGTTCTCGTTCATCCCAGCGCTGGCGTTGTTCGTGCTCGCGGGAATGTGTCTGCTGGGGACCGTGCGCATGCCGAAAATCCCCCAGATGCGTGTTCAGACTGTGGGGCTCGGCATCTTCGGCACGCTGCTCGGCTTGGTTGGCCTCGTGCTGCTGGTTCCTGCCGTTCGCGAACGCGTGCAGGACATTTTCTGGTTCGTTACGAAGGTCGCATTCTTCATGTACTTGTACATCTGGTATCGCGGGACGTTTCCGCGCTACCGCTTTGACCAGCTCATGAAGGTGGGCTGGAAGGTGCTGCTGCCGATCGGCCTGGCCGTTCTCATCGCAACCGCGATGGTCGGCCTTTATCCGGAATTGGCCGCAGCGGTCGTGGGGGTGGTGCAGTGAGTCTGAAGCCGCTGCTTCGCAAGATGTTCCTGGTTGATCTCATCAAGGGCCTCAAGGTTACGTTTAACTATCAGGCGCCAAGTGAGGCAATTACTGAGCAGTACCCGCTGGAGCGTCCGGTCATCTTCGAGCGCTTCCGGGGCCAGCCCCGGCTGAGCGTGAATCCCGATACCGGCGAGTCGCTGTGCATCGTCTGCAACCTGTGCGCGCTGGCCTGTCCCGAGCAGTTGATCGTGGTGAAGGGCGAACGCAATCCGGTGACTCGGCGCAAAGAGCCGGTTGCGTGGACCTACGACCTGAGCCGCTGCATGTTCTGCGGCCTGTGCGCCGAGGCCTGTTCGACCGATGCGCTGGAGTTGACCCAGGACTACGAGATGGCGCTCTACAGCCGCGAGGGCATGGTGCTCGACCAGGCGGCGCTGGAGCGCGGCCAGGAGCCGACGAGGTACGAGAAGTGACTCCTGTAGCCACCACCTTCTTCTTCTACTTTCTCGCGTTCATGGCGATTGTCTCCGCCATCGCGGTCATCACACGCCGCAATCCGGTGCATGCCGCACTGTCGCTCATCGTCACCCTGCTGTCGCTCGCTGGCTTCTACCTGATGCTGTACGCGCCGTTCGTGGCCGCGGTGCAGATCGTGCTCTACGCCGGCGGCATCGTGGTGCTGTTCCTGTTCGTCATCATGCTGATCAACCTGGAGCAGAATATCCGCGAGTACCAGTTCAACAAGCAGTGGATTGTCGGCACGCTGGCCGCGATGGCCTTGGGCGGCTTGTTGTTGTTCGTCTTTCGGCAGGGCCGCGATGCGTTCCCGCCCGTGTTTTACCAGGGCTTCCGCACTCTGGAAGGCTATAACACGCAGCAAATCGGCATCGCGCTGTACGGCCAGTACATGTTTCCGTTTGAGATTGCATCGCTGTTACTGCTGGTGGCCATCGTAGGCGCGGTGGTCATGGCCAAGAAGAGGATTTGACGACTGTAGCCGGCGGAACAGATGCCGAAGAAAGACGTACTAATCAAGAATAGCAAGATCAAGTCTGTATGGGTTGGCCAGACATGGACCGAAATAACAATCGCGATTCCAACCGAGGCTGTCGTGCGGCGTGGTGGCGAGATAGGTCCGAAACGACCGGTGTCCGCATCTCGGGCTGCCAAGAAGGCCGCCATTACCAAGCGTGCAAAAAGGGAGGCGGCGGCAGCTGCGGCTGCTGCGGGAATAGGCAACTGACCTATGACTGAAATCACCACCATGCATTACCTGATTGTCGCCGCAGCGCTGTTCATGATCGGCACCATCGGCGTGCTCGCCCGCCGCAACGTCATCATCATTTTGATGTCGATTGAGCTGATCCTGAACGCCGTGAACCTGAACCTGGTGGCGTTCTCGCGGCTGTACGGACTGCACGGGCAGGTGTTCGCTATCTTCGTCATTACCGACGCCGCTGCCGAAGCCGCCGTGGGGTTGGGCATCATCATCGCCTTCTTCCGCAACAAGGAGACGGTGAACGTGGACGAGATTGATCTCTTGAAATGGTAGGCAAACCAGCCCCGCAGGGGCGGAATTGGTTTTAGCCCAGGGCGCAAGCCCTGGGTAGGGAGCGGAAATAAACCTGAGTCCCTTCAGGGACGGCAGAAAAAAGCAGGTCCCTCGACTCGGACTGAAGTCCTCGCTCGGGATGACAAGTTTAGGGTTTTGGCTAGTTGTTAATTGCTAAGAGCTAAAAAATGTTCTTTCTTGACCACATCTGGTTGATTCCGCTGTTTCCCGCCATCGGCGCGGCGTGCATGTTCTTTTTTGGACGCAAGCTGTCGAAGTCGGCGGTGAGCGGCCTTTGCGTCGGCGTGGTGGTGCTGGCGTTTGTGTGGGCGTGTCTCGCGGTGTGGCAGTACACCGGGTACAGCGCCGCCACGCCCGGCAAGACCTTCGAGAAGGTGCTCTACACCTGGATGGGAACCGGCGACGCATCGCTCACCTATCCCATGCATGGCGGCAAGCCCGCCGATTTCCGGTCCGACGTCGGCTTCCTGCTCGATCCGCTGTCCTGCATCTGGCTGCTGTTCGTCACCGGCGTGGGCATGCTGATCCACATTTATTCCATCGGCTACATGGGCGACGAAGGCGGCTACTACCGCTTCTTCGGTTACCTGAACCTGTTCATGTTCGCGATGCTGACGCTCATCCTAAGCAACAACTACGCCCTGATGTTCGTCGGATGGGAGGGCGTGGGCCTGTGCTCGTACCTGCTGATCGGCTTCTACTTCCAGCGCCACTCGGCCTCGACCGCCGCCAACAAGGCATTCATCGTCAACCGCATTGGTGACGCCGGATTCATCCTGGGGATGTTCACCATCGCCTGGTACTTTGGCTCGATGCAGTACACCAAGGTCAACCTGCTCGCGCGTAGCGGGCATTTCGCAATCGGCGATCCGGTGATCACCGCCGCCTGCCTGCTGCTGTTCGTCGGCGCTTGTGGCAAGTCGGCACAATTCCCGTTGTATGTCTGGCTGCCGGACGCAATGGAAGGCCCAACGCCGGTCTCCGCTCTCATCCACGCCGCGACCATGGTCACCGCGGGCGTTTACATGGTGGCGCGCTCCAACGCGCTGTTCGTGCTTGCGCCCAACGCGATGAAGACCGTCGCCATCATCGGCGCGCTGACCGCCATCTTTGCCGCCACCATCGGCCTGGTGCAGAACGACATCAAGCGCGTGCTCGCTTACTCGACCGTATCGCAACTGGGATACATGTTCCTGGCGCTGGGCGTGGGCGCATTCGCCGCCAGCGTCTTTCACGTCTTTACTCACGCGTTCTTCAAGGCGCTGCTCTTCCTGGGCGCGGGCTCGGTAATTCACGCTATGAGCGGCGAGCAGGAAATGCAGCACATGGGCGCGCTGCACGGCAAAATCAAGACCACCTTCGGAACCATGCTCATCGCGACGCTGGCCATCGCCGGTATCCCCGGCTTCGCGGGCTTCTTCTCCAAGGACGCCATCCTGTGGGAGACGTGGTCGCGCGAGGCCGGCGCGTATCGCTACCTGTGGTACATCGCCTTCCTCACCGCGCTGATGACCGCGTTCTACATGTTCCGGCTGATTTACCTGACGTTCTTCGGCAAGCCGCGCATGAGCCACGAGGTCGAGCACCACATCCACGAATCGCCCAAGTCGATGACGGTTCCGCTGGTGATCCTGGCGATCTGTTCGATCGGCGCCGGCTTCCTCGGATTGCCGCACAGTCTCGGCGGAACCAACCGCTTCGAGAAGTTTTTGGAGCCGGTGTTCGCCAAAGAAGCGGCGGTGCTGGAAGAGGGCGGTCACGCGGCGCAGGTGGCCGCCGGCGAGCAGCAGGTAGAGCACACCGATCCCATGGAGTACACGCTAATGTTCGCCTCCGTCGGCGCGGCAGTGGTTGGCTGGTGGCTGGCGCAGCGCGCCTATAAGAACGCCGACAAGGGATTCAAGGAGCCGATCAACGAGATTTCGCCGCGCTTCTACAAGACGCTCTTCCGCAAGTGGTACGTGGACGAAATCTACGACTGGGTCTTCACCGGCCGCGCCAAGGTGGGGCCGGTGCGGCTGGGCGTGATGGGGCTGGGTGAGGCGTCGTCCAAGTTTGACGCCGAGGTGATTGACGGCGCGGTCAACGGCGCGGGCTGGTCCACGCGCATGAGTGGCAACCTGTCGGTGCTGTGGGACAAATGGATTATTGACGGCCTGCTGGTGAACGGAGTGGCCATCGTGACCCGCCTGGCTTCCTATCCGGTGCGCCTGGTGCAGTGGGGCCTGGTGCAGTGGTATGCGCTGGTGATGGTGGGCGGCCTGGTGTGTTTCGTTCTGTATTACGTGATTCGGTGGTAAAGGCAGTTGTCAGTGGTCAGTTACCGGTTTGGAAATTTGAATTGATGTACCAGCAGCCGGATTTTTGTGATGTGATGCTGGACTGACGACACACAAGTCCCGCGAAGCGGGACGAAAGAAGATAGCCCAGCGCTTCGGCGCTGGGTGGGCGAGAGACAACAACCTGAGTCCCGTAGGGACGGCAGAGAAAAGCAGGTCCCTCGACCCGGTCGCGCAAAGGAAGCGTGACCTCGCTCGGGATGACAGCAGCAATAGGTGAAAGTTGAGCTGAAAGCTGGCGGCTAATTGCTAACAGCTAAAGGCTAAGAGCTAAAAAATGTATAGCCACATTCTTTCCATCATTCTGTTTACGCCGCTAGTTGGGGCCATTCTCCTGATGTTCGTGACCAGGGAGAACAAGGACGCCATCCGCTGGATCGGCAACATCTTCGGCTTCCTGGGCTTTGCGGTGTCGCTGCCGCTGGTTCCCTGGTTTTGGGCGCTGAAGGACCGCGCCGGATTCCAGTTCGTTGAGGGCGCGCCCAACAACTGGATTTCCACCATCGGCGCGGGCTACGTCATCGGCATCGATGGCATTTCGTTCCTGCTCATCACGCTGACCACGCTGCTCGGGGCGATCTCCATCCTGTCGTCGTGGACCGCCATCCAGGAGCGGGTGAAGGAATACTACGTCTGGTTCCTGGTGCTGCAGACGGGCATGCTCGGCGTCTTCATGGCCAACGACATGTTCCTGTTCTTCGTCTTCTGGGAGGCCATGCTGGTGCCGATGTACCTGCTGATCGGCATCTGGGGCGGCCCGCGCAAACTTTATGCCGCCATCAAGTTTTTCCTGTACACCCTGTTCGGCTCAGTGCTGATGCTGCTGGGCATCCTGTTCCTTTACTTCCATCACCACACCCTGACCGGCATCTACACGTTCTATCTGCCCGATCTCTACGCTACGGCGCCCAAGATCGGCGGGCATGCTGCCATCTGGCTGTTCTTCGCGTTCTTCGTCGGCTTCGCCATCAAGGTGCCGATGTTCCCGTTCCACACGTGGCTGCCCGACGCGCACGTGGAAGCGCCGACTGCCGGCTCCGTCATCCTGGCGGGCGTCCTGCTGAAGATGGGAACGTACGGCCTCATCCGCTTCTCGCTGCCGTTCTTCCCGGCAGTCTCAATGACGCCGTGGGTGCGCCAGTTCATGGTCGTGCTCTCGCTGATCGGCATCATCTATGGCGCGCTGGTCTCGTTGATGCAGAAGGACATGAAGAAGCTGGTGGCATACTCCTCGGTCAGCCACCTGGGCTTCTGCACGCTCGGCATCTTCGCACTCAGCCCACTGGGACTCAGCGGCTCGGTCATCCAGCAGATCAACCACGGTATCTCTACCGGCGCGCTGTTCTTGATTGTCGGCATTCTGTACGAGCGGCGGCACACGCGCGAGATCGCGGAGTACGGCGGCATCTCCAACGTGATGCCGGTGTACGCCACCATCACGCTCATCATGTTCATGTCGTCGATGGGCCTGCCGCTGCTGAACGGCTTTGTCGGCGAGTTCACCATCCTGCAGGGCACGTTCATGGAGAACAAGGTGTGGGCGGCATGGGCGGTGCCGGGCGTAATTCTGGCCGCGGCGTACCTGCTGTGGCTCTACCAGCGCGTGTTCTTCGGCTCGGTGCAGAACCCCAAGAACGCCAAGCTGACCGACCTGACGGGAAGGGAACTGGCCACCTTCGTTCCGCTGGTGATTCTCGCCTTCGCAATCGGCCTCTACCCCCAGCCGCTGTTTCAGATTCTCGCCACCCCGGTCAACAACCTGGTGGCGACGGTGCGCCCGGATTATCCCGGCCTGAACAAGCCAGTGGTTGCGGCGCAGCCGGCAGTGAATGCGAATCCCGATGCGGCGACTCCGCTGCCGGAACCGCCGAAGGCGCCGGCGATGCAAACGGCTCCAGCTTCCGGCGACACCAACCAGACCGGTGTAGCAGGTCGGGTAGAGCGGCGCTTTAGCGCCGCGTCAGCGCCGAGTTCTTCCGGAGAGAGCAGGGCTTCCAGCCCGGCGGCACTCGCGACGAAAAATACGCCCCCGCTGGTTCCGGTGAAGACGGCGCAGGCGAATCTGGCGCCGTCACCGGCGGCAGGCGGCAAGTGAGGATGAACTCGTGACCACATCGCTCACCCAGTCTTTGTCTTTCTCCGGAACCGACTACGTGCTGTCGCTGCCCATGCTGCTGCTGACGCTGTTTGCGCTCGGCATCCTGATGATCGACCTGATCCTACCCAAGCAGTGGAAGCAGGCGAATGCCTTCGTTGCGCTGGCCGGCATCGGGTTCTCGGCGATCGCCGTGGTCAAGTTGCACCTGGCTTACTGGATTGCCGAGCAGCAGGGCCTCGGTGTCAAGAACGTCGGATTCATGGGCACTTTGCTGGTGGACCGCTACGCGCTCTATTTCTTCTATTTGTTCCTGCTGGGTGCGGCGGTTGCCATCCTGATGTCCATCCACTACCTCGAAGTCGAGCACGAAAACCACGGCGAGTTCTATGCTCTGCTGCTGTTTTCCGTCGTCGGTATGATGTGCATGGCCGCCGGTTACGACATCGTTCTGCTGTTCATCGGACTGGAACTGATGGCCATCTCGACCTACGTGCTGGTCGGGTTTCTACGCCGCGATAAGCGCTCCAACGAAGCCGCACTGAAATATCTCCTGCTGGGCGCATTCTCTTCCGGAATCTTTGCCTACGGGCTCTCGCTCTTTTACGGCCTCAGTGGCAGCACGAACGTGGGCGTCATCGCGCAGAAGCTGCAGGAGAACCTGGCGGCGCGGCCGCACGATCCCGTTGTGATCCTCGCCCTGCTGGCGACTGCGACCGGCCTGCTGTTCAAGATTGCCGCCGTCCCCTTCCATCAATGGGCGCCCGACGCCTATGAAGGCGCGCCCACCAGCGTTACCGGATTCATGTCGGTCGCGGTCAAGGCCGCCGGATGGGCAATGCTGCTGCGCATCTTCCTGTGGGGACTGTTCCCGCTGCGCCCGATGTACGTTCCCCTGCTCATCTTCGTTTCCATCGCGACCATGACCGGCGGCAACCTCGCGGCCATCACACAGAACAACCTGAAGCGGCTGCTGGCGTACTCGTCCATCGCCCACGTCGGCTACATGCTGCTCGGCTTGATCGCCAGCGACGGCCAGACGAACTCCACGGGCATCATGGCCATCCTGGTGTACCTGCTGGTCTACACATTCATGAACCTGGGCGCGTTCGCGGTCATCACCTCGCTGCGCCGGCGCAACGTCATCGGCGACGAGATTGACGACATCGCCGGCCTTTACTTCAAGGCCCCGACCGAAGCCATCCTGATGCTGGTGTTCCTGCTGTCGCTCGCCGGAATCCCGCCCCTGGCGGGCTTCTGGGGCAAGTACTTCATCTTCCTCTCGCTGATCCAGACGGGACACTACACGCTCGCGGCCATCGGCGTGCTCTACTCCGTGGTTGCGCTGTACTACTACATGCGCATCGTCAACGCCATGCTGATGCGTCAGCCGGTCGAGGCCGCGCCGGTGCACACCAGTCCCGCGATGCGGCTCGCGCTGACCATCACCGCGGCGGGCACCGTGATCATCGGACTGTTTCCCAACGCCATGATCAGCGCGGCCAACTGGTCGCTGGGACTGGCGCAGGGCTCGCAGCACATGGCGGCGCTGCTGCGCTAGATTGGGCTAAACTATCTCTGAGCCTCTCGTTGGCCGGGATGGCGAAACTGGCAGACGCAGCGGACTTAAAATCCGCAGGACCGAAAGGTCTGTGGGGGTTCAAGTCCCCCTCCCGGCACCATTCAATCGATCATGAACTCCGTGCGCATGGACAAGTGGCTTCGGGCCGCAAGGTTCTTCAAGACGCGATCGTTGGCGGCGCGGGCCTGCGAGCTTGGCAGAGTTCAATCCAACGGGCAGCCCGCCAAGGCGGCTCGCGAGGTACGGGTTGGCGACATGCTGCGCCTAACCACCGAGGGCGGCGACTTTCAGGTGGAAGTGCTGCTGCTCAACGAGGTGCGCGGTCCCACTCCGCTTGCGCAAACCCTCTACCGCGAGACGGAGCAGAGCAGGGAACTGCGCCTGAAAGTGGCAGCCGAGCGCAAGGCGCTGAAGCAGTTCCAGGACCCGGGCATAGGCAGACCATCCAAGCGCGATCGCCGGAAGATCATCCAGTTCCGGGGCCGAGCTTGAGCACCGGCGGCGCGTGAGGGCCGGACGCTATCGGAATCTCAGCCCGCCCAGCCACCACTATTCATTTTCCTGGAAGCTACCTAAGAGCTCGGTTTGTATCAGGGCACGGCTTCAGCCGTGCCGTTATTCGGTCAACAAAGCCGAGCGCGACCTGCTGTTCCCCAGCATTGCCGCGCTCGGCGTGGTCGGGCGCACGCCCTACAGCAAAAGCATTGAGAGGATCTCGCCTTTTCCCGGTTGGTATGGCGCGGTGGGGGTCAACGTCAACATCCCTATCTTCAACGGCTTTCTCTATCCCGCGCGCTCGCGCGAGGCCAGACTGCGCGCTCGGGCCGGTGGGGAGCAGTCGCGGGATTTGAAAGACCGCATCGCCAACGACGTTCGCACCAGGTGGCTGAGCGCCATCAACGCCTATCACCGCATCGCTGTCACGCAGCAGTTTGTTGACCAGACCAACCTGGCAGTGGACTTGTCGC
The DNA here is from genome assembly GCA_031296115.1 of Acidobacteriota bacterium. Taxonomy (GTDB): domain Bacteria; phylum Acidobacteriota; class Terriglobia; order Terriglobales; family Acidobacteriaceae; genus Bog-257. Next base: position 37,878 of record JARLGI010000036.1, read on the forward strand.
AGACCCGCCACAACCTGGGACTCAGCTCGATTGTCGAGCTGAGCCAGGCCGAGTTGCAGCAGACCGAGGCCCAGATTCGGTTCACCGCGGCGAAGTACCAGTACCGTATCGCGCAGTCGGTGCTGCGCTTCCAGGTCGCCGCGCCGTAGCTGGTTCTGAAAGGGCACGGCTTCAGCCGTGCCCTAGAGTCTCTGCACGATTGGGAGAGCGGGCTTCAGCCCGCGACAGATGGACGCGCTGCCAGACAGCAAAAAGCCCCGCACAGTCGCGCTGCGCGGGGCAATCCTCACCTTCGAACCACGGTTAGTTGATGGTCACGTTCACCGGCAGCGACGGAATGCCGTTGGCCACAACCTGCAGCCTGCTGGGTCCGGTCTCCATGCAGGCGGGAACATCGAAGTGCGTCGTCACCGGAATATTCTGCGCCACGCCCATGCTGGTGTGATCCTGGGTGCGGGCATAGAAGACGTGGCCGGTGGCGTTGTTGGTGATGCGCACCAGGGACAGTTGGTAGCGGTCTCAAATTCGTCGCGAACGCCGCCGCCTGCGACCAGCCGTTGTAGCGCCGGCCGAAGGTGAAATACGTCTGCCCGCGGGTCAGGCTGGTGGGAACGTATTCGATCCTGCGCGTCCACGGCTGAATGTAGCTGCCCGACGCTTTATAGACCGCCGAGCCGCCGAGCAGGACTTCGCCGGTCGGCAGCACGAGCATGCTGCCGCCGTTGCCGTTCAGTGTCGCCGTGAAATGCATGCCGTCAAATTCGTACAAGCGCCCCGAGTTGCCCTGGACCAGCACGTTGCCGTCGGTCAACAGGACGGCGAAGTTATCGCCCGCGCTGTCACCATTGGGGAAGTCCGGGCCGGGGACCCAGGTCGGTGGGCGATTTTCCGGGATGATAGACCGAGGTATGTCCGGTCGGCGCGCCCGAGTGCAGCGCGCCGGTGGCAAACACCGTGCCGTCGATCCGCAGAATGGCCGGCCCGATTTCTCCCGGCGGACAGTACTGGCCGCCGCCGTAGTTAATGCAACCCACTTCCGGCGGACCTTGCAGCAGCGCGATCGTGCTGCCGTCCGAGACCCACTAAGATCGCCTGGTAAAGAAAATGCGGCTGAAGAAGATCCAGACCCATGTGGAGGCAAACACGTTTCTGGAGAAGGAATATCTACCCGAGCACAATCGACGGTTTAGGCGTACCCCAGCCCAGCCCGAGGACTATCACCGACCGACCCCGGGGGCAGTGGAGCTGGTGGAAGTTTTTCATCGGGAGACCGGGCGAGTCATCGGCAACAACTGGGTAGTGCGGCACAACAACCGATATTTCCAGGTGAAAGCTCAAGCCCGGCAGTATGCGCCGGCCAAGGGCAAAGCCACGGTGCGCGAATGGGAGGACGGGCGCTTACAGATTTGCTATCGCGGTAGGGCGGTGGCTTGGGAGGAGGGTCCAGGCCCGGTTCCCGTTCAGGCAGTAAGACCCAGGGAGGCCACGGCCAAGAAACCAAAGCCGCCCACTCCCCAAGCGGATCACCCCTGGCGGCAGGACTATCGCAAGATGCGTCCTTGGAGCAAAGCAGGGATTCCGGTAGCGCACGCCATCCCTATGGCAGCGCCTTCCGCTTCGCCCGATAGAGGTTCCGAAACTTAGATCACCCGATAAGCGTGGTAGGAGCAAATTGGCGGGCAGCCGAAGAATAATAACTCGAAGCCCGGCGGCGAAAGGCCGTGGAAAAGCCGCCCCGTGGAAAAGTCCCCAAAACGGACTTTCCCACTGCGCTTGGAGATCCGCACACGCCGCGGACTCCCACTTTCCGCACAGCCTCGACTGCTACTGGAAAATAAATAATGCACGACCACGACAAAGGGGACATTTCTAATGTCCGCTGACATTGCCTTTGCATGAGCCGGCGGGAAATTTGCATGAGCGGCGTGGAATACGGTTCCGCTCGTGTCAGGAAAGTCTCGGCAGCTCGTCCAGCGCCAGTCCCAGTCGCTTCAGCGCTTCAAGGGTCATCGCGGGATTGCCGCCGATCCCGATACGAAACCCTTGCGGCACGTCGAAGAAACGCCCGGGAGCGACACAGGTCTCATACTTTTCCATCAGCAGCCGGTAAAGCTTGTCCGCGCTGCCTGAACGCAGCCGGCAGAAGGCGATGGTCCCGAACTCCGGCCGGACGTACTCCAGGTCAGCGCGCGATTGCAGAAATTCATCCAGCGCCGGGCGGTTACTCTGCAGGATCTCCTTCGCCCGCGCCGCCACGCGTGCTAGGTTGTCGAACGCGATCACGCTCAGCCGCTCGGCGGGGTGCGCCGCGTTGGCGCCATACAGGTCGTTGATGTGCCACATGCGCTGCGCCAGCTCGCGGGCCGCCAGTACCCAGCCGCAGCGCAGGCCGCTCAGCCCGTACGCCTTGGTCAGGCTGCTGGTCACCAGGAAGTGCTCGCCCAGGTGGAACGCCGGTCGTGGCCGCTGCTCGTAGAACGTCTCCAGGTAGACCTCGTCCACCAGCACCAGTGCGCCGTGTTTTTGCGCGATGTCGCCGACCACGCGCATGGTCGCCTCGTCCGCGTAAATGCTGGTGGGATTATGCAGGTTGCACAGCACGATCATCCGCGTTTGCGGCGTCATCTGCCGCGCTACTTCCTCGGGATCGAGGCGGAACCCATCTGCCATGCGCCGCTCGAACCTCCGCACGGACGTTCCCAGAAAATTGAGCAGGTCGACCATGACCTCGTACGTCGGATGCTCGATCAGCACCTCGTCGCCCGGCTCCAGCGTAGCCATCATGGCGATGTGGTTCGCCATCGACGTGCCGGCCGCTGCCACCACGCACTCCGGCCGAACGCCGTTGAGCTGCGCGATGCGCTCCTGCAGCGGGGCATAGCCATAGGCATCGCCGCCATTGATCTCCAGGTCTTCCAGCTGCACGGGCAGGCCCGACAGGGGATAGCTCTCCAGCCCGCTGGTGGCCAGATCATACTTCGCCGCCGGGTGCAGTTTGGCAAACTGGATGTAGGGTGAACCAGCGTGGGTGCGCGATGTCATCGGTCTCAGCAAGAATAAAGGTAAAACATTCAGTCGTCAGCAGTCAGTGGTCAGTAATTAGCGTTTACCCCAGAGGCGCATTCTGACCATTGAGTTGTCATCCTGAGCGAGGAGCGCAGCGAGGAGTCGAGGGACCCCTATTGTAACGGGAAACTCTTGGGGGGCCTTCGATCGCGATCGGCCGCAATGCGGCGTCACTTCGCTCAGAATGCTCGGCCCAAAGAAACCCGCCGAGCAAAAGGTGTTTTCCCGTTCAGGCAAACCACAACTTTAGTTATCTTGCTTGGTTACCTTTTTTCTTGACTTTGGCAAAGCCGCGCGTCTACGGTGGAGCCAGCAGCACGCGACGGTTGCTGGACACTCGCTCTTGTTCCGCAGCGCGGTCTTGTCGTGAGTGGTTGCCACGCGGAGGCCGGGGCTACCGGCCGCGGCCCACCTGACGCACTCTGGTGGCAAGAACGGTTGCGGGCATATCCAGACTGGTACCGAACCACGACTGCCCACCGTGACCCCAGCCTAAGTTCCACCTGTAAATACTTGTGTGTCAAATGGATACCGCATAACTCCCTTGAATTGTGGGAGTTGCGGACGCCATCCCCAATCTTGTCCTTTGCTTTCAATAGATTGCAGAGAGAGGGGAGTGGGGGTACCCAGTTGTCAGTGGCCAGTTGTCAGTTACTGCCTCATTCCGGCTAATAAGGCCAATGTGCCAAATGCTAAATACCAAATACCAGACGCCCATTAACAATTCATCAACCCGGAGAACTACTCATGCCTGTGCGAACTTGCGAATACGTGAAACCCAACGGACACTTTTTCGGCTCCATCGCGCTGCGCGGACGCGACTACTGCCACTTTAATTTAACCTGCATCGGCGCCGGCTGCGCATGGAGGAGCAGGAGGCGAAACTGGCGTCGCCACGCCTCGAACTGCCGCCGCTGTAGGACGCCAACTCCATCCAGGTCGCGGTGATGCAGGTGCTGGCCGCCGGCGCCTATGGGCACATCAGCCCCAAGCTGATGGGGCTCATGTTGTACGGCCTGCAAATTGCCAGCACCAACCTGCGGCTGGGGGTGAACTTCCAGGCGGCGGGCGAAGACCTGGACGCGGCGCCGGAAATGTGCAGCGCCTACGATACCTTCGAAGAGGACTACGAAATCACCGCCAACGGCGCAGGGTTGCGGCGTTCCGCTGCCGACCATCAGGCGGACGAACAGGAGAGGGCGCGGGCCAAGCTCGCGGCCCAGGCTGCGATTGAAAAGAAGGTCCCCGCAGCCTGGAGGAGCAGAGCGACGATGAGTATCTCCGCAAGGTGTTACGGCACGCGGCGGAATCGGTGCACCCGCACGAGCGGAGCCACTTGATCGCCAGGTGCTATCGGTACGCCGGATACGCCGATGTCGACAACGACTTCGGTCGCGCCGGAGGAAAAGAAAGCGCCGCAGGCTGTGGCGGGGTAGTGGATAGCGGACTTGCTGTCCGCTATCCACGGTCGCTTTTACTTGCCCGGTGGTAGCGAGGGGATCATCCCCGGGAAGACGTACGCCTGGAGAAGGACGATCAGGCCGATGATGCCGGCCAGTGCAATGGAGTGCCAGAAGACCTTGCGGAAGATCGGCCCCAGGGCGTGAGAACGCTCGTAGGGATCGTCGTAACAGGCGGCACAGGCGACCATGATGGACTGGGCGTCAATCATCTTGCCCATGACGCCGCCCGTCGAGTTGGTGGCTACGATGAGGACCTCATTCAAATGAAGCTGCTGCGCCGTGATCCGTTGCAGGCTGCCGAAAAGCGCATTGGAAGCGGTATCGGAGCCGGTCAGGAAGACGCCGAGCCAGCCCAGGTAGGCGGCGAAGAAAGGATAGAGAGGGCCCGCGCTGGTGAAGGCCAGTCCGAGGACCGCATCGGTGCCGGAGTAGCGGGTCAAATAGCCCAAGCCCAGTACCAGGCCGATAACCAGGACGGGGATTTTCATGCGGCGAAGGGTGCGTGCAGTGGCGTCCTTCCATTGGGCGGCGCTCAACTTCAAGCTCAAACCGGTAAGGAGGGCGGCAACAAAAACGCCGGTACCGGCCGCGGACAGCCAGTTGATGCTAAACACCGCCGCCTCTGGCTTGGCGTTCGCCGCCACGACAGGCGGCATGCGCTGCACCAGGTTATGAAGTGCGGGCATCTGCCACTTGGGCAAGGAGAGGGTGCCGGCGAAGCTCGAGCCCAGCAGCGTGGTGTTGACCTTGATGGAAGCAAAAACGTTATTGAGGTAAGTCTTCCAGGTGGGCATGCCCCAGATGGCACAGCAGGCGATCAGTATGGCCCACGGCACCCACGCATATGCGGTCTCGCCGATGGAGTATGGGTATTTCCATTCCTTGGCCGGCGCTGTGGCCTCTCCTGCATTGCCAGCGGCTGCGGCCGCCTGGCGCTCGGACTTCAGCAGAAAGCGCGTCTTGGGATGCCAGACAAAGCGCAGGAAAAGGGCGGTGCAGATCACTGAAAACACGCCCGACACCACATCGGTCATCAGGTGGAAAGCGGGAGTCTGGGAGGCGAAAAACTGCATGATGGCGAAGGACGCTCCCGAGCAGAGAGTCGCCGGCCACACTTCCCAGGCATCCTTCAATTTGCCTCCCTGCATGAGGACAAAGGTGGTCACCAGCCAGAAAGGGATGAGAATGGAGACGAAGGGGAGCTGCCGCCCGGCCATGGCGGAAAGGGTGAGCTGATCGAGACCGCTCACTTGGGCCAACGTCACGATCGGAGTGCCAATTGCCCCCCATGCTACCGGGGCGGTGTTGGCCAGCAGGTTGAGCACGGCCGCCTCAAACGGCGAGAAACCGAGGCCTACCATGACCGCACCCGCGATGGCCACCGGTGTTCCGAAGCCGGAGGTGCCTTCGATGATCGCCCCGAAGGAAAAGGCAATCAACAGTACCTGCAGGCGGCGGTCAAAAGAAATGTGGATGATCGATTCCTTGACAATTTCGAATTTGCCCGTGATGACCGTCATCGTATAGAGGAACATGGCCCCCAGGACGATCCAGATAATGCCGAGAAAGCCGGAGATCGACCCGTAGGCAAAGGCCGAGAACGCGGACTTGAAGGGCATCGCGAACGCCAGGCAAGAAACCAGAAAAGCGGCTACCACACCGTAGAAAGCGGCATAGGGCGCGCTGATGCCGAGATGGCGAGCGCCTTGCTTGTCCCGGTGCGGATGGAGGGCGATGAAATACAGGAGTGTCAGGATCGGGATTGCCGCCGCGATCGTAGAAAGGGTTACGTTGCCCAGAGGGTTGTAATTCTGATGGTAGATTGCGGGTGCTCCGCCGTCGGCGGCGAACAGTGGACTTGCAAGAGCGACGAAACCCAGTGAGGTCAAGAACCCTGTCATTTACTCCTCCCTTTCCCCAGCCACTTTCTATTAAGAAGTCATCTACGTCTCGTGCGGGACTTGCAGGCTTTTCAGAAGATCGTGCTCACCAGCAGTTTGGGCGCCAGGAAAAGACAAGTATGAGTTCTAACACCGCCGCTGGCCTTGATTGCGTCAGCGTTTCCCCTTCGCAGACTGCGCCCGGCAGGCGAAGCTGTGACACCAGAGACAAGCGCAAGGCCGAAACGCGCCCTCCCGAATCGAAAACCCTGCTTGCGACCGCAGATTTACATAGCGTTAATGGCAAGTCAAGAAGAACTCGGCGTGCGTTCTACGTCTTTGGGGTGATAGAGGAACAAGGTACTTGGGATGCGGTCATGGCACAGGACGAAGCAGGTGAAGACGAAGACGATGAGCTTTGAAAGGGCACAGCTTCAGCTGTGCCGTTACCGGTGTAGAGAGCATCGGGCTTTAGCCCTTGAGGGCATTCGTGTTTTCTCGTATCCCGAATTCCCTCAGTGGCTAAAGCCGTCGTCCTACTGTGTGGCTTAACGGCACGGCTGAAGCCGTGCCCCTTCAAGTCCTATGAGCTTGTGAATCATGTGGCCCTTCGACTCGCGGCCAAAGTCAGCCGCTTGCTCAGGGTCACAGTAAAGACAGCTATGACTGACCACCGGCAACTGACAACTGGCAACTGCTTTTCAGCAGCAGCCCATCGTTACCGTCTCCATCTCGGGTTTGCCAAACGCTTCCTGCGGGATGGGCGCTCCATGCAGCGTCTGCCAGCAGCGCCGCGCCGCCTCGAAGAGCACGATGATGACGCCCAGCACGAAGATCACCATCAGCGTGGTGTCGAGGTAGCCTTGGAACTCCTTGCCGGTTGTATGCGCCAGCGGCCAGTAGAGGGTCCTAATGGAGAGCACACCAGCGGTCAGCGTGGTCACGCCCACAAAGCACATGGGAATCGCCGTGACCCAGACATACCTCACCTTGCCCATATTGACGAGGAAGGTGGACACGACGGCGAGCGCGATGGTTGCCAGAAGTTGATTGCCGGTGCCGAACAACGGCCACAGCGTGGAGATGTTGCCGGTATAGATCAGGTATCCCCAGGCGCCAACCACGATGGCCGAGGTCACCAGGTTTCCCGGCAACCAGGCAGTGTTGGCGAAAGGCTTGTAGGCCTTGCCCAGCAGCTCATGCATGACGTAGCGCGCGACGCGGGTCCCAGTGTCAACCGTGGTCAGGATGAACAGCGCCTCGAACATGATGGCGTAGTGATACCAGTAGCCGGTCAGCGTTGCCATTCCGGGCAGTCCCTTGAATATCTGCGCCATGCCGACGGCGAGCGAGACCGCGCCGCCGGTGCGTCCGGCGAGCTTCTCGCCGACTTCGGCGGAGAACATATCCAGGTTGACAGTGTGCATGCCCAGCTTGGCGAAGACCGCGGGCGTGGTGTTGATGGCGAAGTAGTCGCCGGGATACATGGAAGTGGCGGCAATCAGCGCCAGCACCGCAACCATGCCTTCGCACATCATGGCGCCATAGCCGATGAAGCGGGCGTCAGTTTCCTGCCACAGCATCTTCGGAGTGGTGCCCGAAGACACCAGCGAGTGGAATCCCGAGATCGCTCCACAGGCGATGGTCACGAACAGGAACGGAAAGAGTTTGCCCTTGATGATCGGTCCTCCGCCGTGGATGAACTGGGTAACGGCGGGGAACTGGATGTTGGGGTGAACGATGAACACGCCAAGAATCAGCAGGACGATGGTTCCCAACTTCATGTAGGTGGAGAGATAGTCTCGCGGTTCCAGCAGGAACCACACCGGAAGCACCGAGGCAATAAAGCCGTAAGCCATCATCAGGAAGGTGATCTGGTGAGCGTTGAAGGTGAGCGCGCCGGCGAAGGAGGAAGCGGCGAACCAGCGGCCGCCGATGACCGCGGCGATCAGCAGCACCACACCTGCGGCGCTGGGGCCCGCGACCTTGATCTGGCCGGGCGTGCTCTTGAACATGTACAGTCCCATGCCGATCGCGATGGGAATCGTCCACCCGATGGTGAACACGCCCCACGGGCTGTTGGCCAGAGCGTTGACCACCACTACGCCCAGTCCAGCCAGGGTTACCAGCAGGATGAACAGCAGGGCGACCATGGTGACCAGGCCAGCGCCGTGGCCGATCTCCGTGCGCGCCACGTCGGCCAGCGACTTGCCCTTGTGCCTGACCGAAGCTACCAGCACCGTGAAATCGTGCACGCATCCGGCCAGCACCGCGCCGACCAGGATCCAGAGAAAACCGGGCGCAAAACCGAACTGCGCGGCCAGCGTGGGACCCACCAGCGGTCCGGCGCCGGCGATGGCGGCAAAGTGATGGCCAAACAGTACCCACTTGGGCGAGGGAACATAGTTGTGGCCGTCTTCATAGACGTGCGCCGGAGTCGTTCGGCGGTCGTCCAGGACCAATACTTTCGCGGCGATAAATGCGCTGTAGAAGCGGTAGGCCAGCGCGAAGACACACAGTGTTCCCAACATGATGGGAAACGTATTCATAGCAGCCTCCTAGCGTGCATTGCGGTGCGCCGGCGGCGAATTGGGCGCTAACCTACTTCGAGCCACACCGGAGCTTGCTTGTGTTCCGTTACTGCCAGACTATGACCGTGAAAAACAAGCTGCGCAACATTCTGGACTTTAGAGCAGAGACACTCGCGCCGGTTATGACCCAGGTCACGTCGTGCTGTGACATCACCGCCTCGTCCAATGTTTCAAGACTCTATCGCAAGTTCGCACGCTGGGAAAGGTTTTCTTCGTGGCAACGAAGTCGTGCGATGGAAACGACTACGTTTCGCTCTTCCACGCCGCCGAGTCCTGAGCTGGTATGGTTGATTCAACCGTAACGGGCGAACTTGCAGTTTGGTAGGACTGTTCCGCGCCTGCCATTGGCAGCCCAGCTTGCAGCGTTTCGGCGCACGACGGGTTGGGCGAGTCTGCACACGTTGATTCCATCGCGACGGGCTGAGCAGCCGGGTAGCTCAGCGCCGACTGCAAAGCGTCGATCAGCTTCTGGATATTGTCGCGTGCCGTCGGCTCGAGCATCCCGCCCGCCATTGCGGCGAGTTTTCCCGATACCGTGGATTCACCTTGCCAGGTCACGCGGGTGCAATCCAGCGATGCCTCGAGGTCGAATTCGACGCTCACGGAAATCTGGCTGCCTGCAGCGATGCCTTGTCCCAAGTAGCGCGCCCGCCGCGAAGGCGCCGCTTCGGCCAGTTCCATCTTGATCTCCGCCGTGCCACGAATCCCTCCTACGCCGACGTTGAGTTTGACTGTAAAGTGGGTCGCGTCCTCGACCGTCATGTCCTCGAAGTCGGGAAGCAGCGGGGCAAACTTCCTGGGATCGGAGAGGAACCCGCACACTTCGTCTGGATTGCGCGGAGTGGTGAACTCGCCGGACAAAGTGACATGCAAAGTAATTGCTCCTGGCCCCAGCTTGTGAGATGCGCTGCGGTTGTTAGAGTATCGCAACTGGAAGCGCTTGGCTGGCGGGTGAGCCCGCAGGCGAAATCGCGCACACGATCGGGGACCGGGTTGCGCGGATAGAACTGAGATACGACTGGTGCCAGCGCTGCAGGGCGGCACGCGCCAAGTCAGGTATAGTGGCGAGAAGCTAGATGCCAGAACAGGTCACACCCGACGAGTTCAAGGCGGCGCTCGGGCGCTTCGCCAGTGGTGTCACCGTCGTCACCGTGCAAACGGCGGAGGGCGAAGTACACGGCATGACGGCCAGCGCCTTCTGCTCGGTGTCGTTGGCGCCGCCGCTGGTGCTGGTGTGTGTTGACCATCTTGCTGAGACGTACCTTCACCTGCGCGAGCGCGGCGAGTTCGGCGTGAGCATTCTGAAGGAAGAGCAGGCGGCGCTGTCGGAGTTTTTCGCCGATCCGGAGCGCAATCCCGATGCGGCCTATCGCCTGGGCATCGAGTATCGCCAGATGCATCGCGGGACCTACGTGCTGAAGGACGCCCTGGCAAACCTGGACTGCGCGACCGTGAAGGCGTATGAAGGCGGCGATCACACCATCTTCGTGGGCGAGGTGAGAGAAGTGGCGCTGGGCGAAGGCGAGCCGCTGCTGTACTTCCGCGGACGGTATCGCACCTTTGCATTCCCGCAGGCCAAGTGAGCTGGGATGCGGCGCCGTATGTTTTGGGATATCCTTCCTGAATCGCGCCTTGCAGGGGACAGCGGACGCGAGCCGGAATTCTCCTTGCCAGTCGAAGCTCCAGAACGGTCCAGCGCGCGGAAGGGTACGTCTCTTGCCTCGCACCTGCGCGAAGTGCGTGATGGGCAGGCGCTTTCGCCGGCAGCGGCTTGCGACTTGCTGCGCTGCGATGGGAGCCTGCTTGCCGAGTTGCTCGCGGCCGCAAAGGCGGTGAAGGAGCGATTCCATCCTGGCGTCATTACGTACTCGCGCAAGGTCTTTATTCCTTTGACCAACTTGTGCCGCGACTACTGCGGCTACTGCACCTTCCGCCGCGACCCGGGCGAAGTCGGAGCGCACACCATGACGCCCGACGAGGTGCTCGCGGTCGCCGAGCGGGGTGAGAAATTGGGTTGCACCGAGGCGCTTTTCTCGCTGGGCGACAAGCCAGAAGCGCTATTCCCGGATATGCGCGAGAAGCTTCGCCAGTTCAGGTATCGCAGTACGCTGCATTATCTGGAAGCCATGTGCGCGCTGGTTTTGCGCGAGACGAAGCTGCTGCCGCACGCCAATCCCGGACTGCTAAGCGCCTATTGGATCGAGCGTCTGCGCGAGACCAATTCCAGCCTGGGCCTGATGCTGGAGAGCGCCGGCGCGCTGCCGGGCGCAACGCACCCGGAAGGACTGACTCCCGACAAGCTGCCGTCGCTGCGACTCAAGACCATGGAGGATGCAGGCAAGCGCGGCGTGCCATTCACCACCGGGATCCTCATCGGGATTGGCGAGAGCATGGAAGATCGCGTGGATTCACTGCTGGCGATCCAACGGCTGCACCAGCAGCATGGTCACATCCAGGAGGTCATCGTCCAGAACTTCCGTGTGAAACCGCGCATTCCGATGGCGAAGTGGCCGGAGCCCAACACTGGCGACATGCTGCGCACCATCGCCGTCGCGCGCCTGCTGCTACGCGATATGAACCTTCAGGCTCCGCCGAACCTCACCGAGAATGGCTACGAGCGGCTGCTGGAAGCAGGCATCAACGATTGGGGTGGAGTTTCGCCGCTCACGCCCGACTACATCAATCCCGAAGCGCCATGGCCGCACTTGCTGGACTTGCAACAGCACACGGAAGCCGCTGGCCAGAAGCTGGTGCAGCGACTGCCGGTCTATCCCGAGTTCGTCGCCTCGGTGGTTGCGCGCGGCGGGCTGCTTGCCGAGCGCCTGAAGGCCGCCTTGGATGAAGACGGCTATGCGAGGGCCGCGTAGATGGTCGTCGTCTTCACCGGGGGAACCGGCGGCACCAAGCTGGTGCAGGGTTTGCAGCAGGTGGTTGCGCCGGAAGAGCTGACGGTCATCGTCAACACCGGCGACGACATCGAGTGGTGGGGACTGTTTGTCTCGCCCGACATCGATTCGGTGCTGTATGGAATGGCTGGCCTGCTGAGTACCGAGCGCGGCTGGGGCGTGGAGGGCGACAGTTTTCGCTGCCTGGAACGCATGAAGCGACTCGGGCAGGCACCGTGGTTCAGCCTGGGCGATTTGGATTTGGCGACGCACCTGACGCGCACCGCGATGCTGCGGGCGGGGAAGCCGCTCGGCGAAGCGACCGCCGAGCTGGCGGCGAAGATGGGAATCCGCGCGCGCGTGCTGCCGATGTCCGATGACCGGGTCTCGACCATGCTCGACACTGCAAAAGACACGTTGACGTTTCAGGAATATTTCGTGCGCGAGCGGCACCAGGTGAAGGTGCATACCGTGCGCTTCGAGGGCGCTGAGCGGGCGCGGCCGGCGCCCGGCGTGCTGGAGAGCGTCGCGGCGGCGGATGCGATCGTCCTTGCTCCCAGCAACCCGGTGACCAGCATCGGACCGATGCTGGCGGTGCCGGGAATTCTCGACGCGCTACGGACTGCGAAAGCGTCCATCGCGGCGGTGAGCCCCATTGTGGGCGGAGCAGCGGTTTCCGGTCCCGCAGGTGAGCTGATGAAGATGATGGGCTGGCCAAGCACCATCGCGGGCGTGGCCAGGGCCTACGAGGATTTCCTGGACGTGCTGATTGCCGATCGCGCCGACGAAGTTGAGGCATCTCACCTAAACAGCAAGACGCTGCGCGTTGTCTGTACCAGCACGATCATGAAGTCCATGGACGATAAACGCGCGCTGGCGCGGTTCGCGCTGGACGCCTGCGCCACGCCGCAGATTACGGGGTTCGCAGGCGATTGAAAGTTGAAGTTCGGGTAGAGCCGGCCTTCAGGCCGGCGTCCCAGCAGCCCAAACAATCAGGGGCATTAGCCCCGAGGGACAAATCAAGCAGCACTAAGTCCATGCATGGAATCCTGCTCATCCCGGTGAAGTCGCTGGCCCACGCGAAACAGCGCCTGGCCTCAGTCCTCAGCCAGCCGCAGCGTTCACAACTTGCGGAGGCGATGCTGCGCGAAGTGATGCTGGCGGCAACCGGCGTCATCGATCGCATTGACGTGGCATTGGTCACCGGCGATATTCGCGCGCAACACCTTGCCACCGAGTTCGGCTTCGGCGTGATTGCAGACACGCGCAACGAAAGCGAGACGGCGGCGATCGAGATGGCGACTGCATGGTGCGAAGGGCGGGGCTACGACACGACGATCGTCGTGCCCGGCGACATCCCGCTGATTACCAGCGGCGAATTGCATCGCGTGCTCGACGCCGGGCCAGCGGAAGGCGCGGTCTTCGTCCCGGCCTACGACCGCCGCGGAAGCAACTGCATTCTGCGGCGGCCCGCTTCGATCATTCCGTTACGATTCGGCAACGACAGTTTCCTGCCGCACTGCGAAGCCATGCGCCAGACCGGCAAGCAACTGGTCATTCTGGAAATGCACGGCATCGGGCTGGATATCGACAATCCGCAAGAGCTGGACTTGCTGGTGCAGCGCGACGGAGACACGAACGCGCAGCGCCTGCTTCGCTCCTGGGGCTTTGGCGCCGGCGATGGCCCGTGGGAAGCGGTGGGTTGATGAAAAGGCGAACCCGAACGCCCACGCCGAATTTTGGCGAAATCCGCGCGCTGCCCGTGCTCGGCATTCGCGACGTCTTCGAGGGTGACTCCATCGGCGATCTCATCGTAGATGCGCTGGCGCTGGGCGGATTGCGGCTGCATGAAGGCGACATCGTGGTGGTCAAGCACAAGATCGTCTCCAAGGCGGAAGGCCGCACGGTCGCGCTGGACGGCGTGAAGCCTTCGGCCGGGGCGAAAGGTTTTGCCCACAAGAATGGCGTTGACGCGCGGGTGGTTGAGCTAGCCATGCGCGAGGCCAAAAACATCGTGCGTAAGAAGCGCGTGCTCATCACCGAGACGCAACACGGCCTGGTGTGCGCCAACAGCGGCGTGGACTTGTCCAACGTGGATGGTGGCCAGACGGCGGTGCTTCTGCCGGTGGATCCCGACCGCTCGGCGGCGCGAATTCATCGGCAGCTCAAGAAACGCACTGGCCTTCACATTCCAGTCATCATTGCCGACAGCTTCGGCCGTCCCTGGCGCGAAGGTTTGTGCGAGGTCGCCATCGGCGTTGCGGGGATGAAAGTGATTCACGATTATCGCGGCCAGCGCGATCCCTACGGCTACCGTATGCATGCTACAGAAGAAGCTGTGGCGGACGAACTGGCGTGTGTCGCAGGGCTGGTTTGCGGCAAGGATTCGCGCATTCCGGCTTGTATAATCCGTGGTTATCCTTATCGCCGGGGCAACGGTAGCGCCAAGCAAATAGTACGGCCGGCGGAGAAAGATTTGTTTCGGTAAACCCGCTTCGGGATCGCGCCAAGGGGCGGTTTGTCCGTGGATAAGATTGCAGTTTCGGAATCAGCCCCGCAGGGGCGGCTCAGGATAGCCCAGCGCGGAAGCGCCGGGTAGGTTCGGGAAATCAAGGACAGTCCCTTCAGGGACGGCTGAGGTCTTTCTGGGTTGCGATAGGGGTCTTCGGCTCCGGTTCGCGAGATGCGCGCGAACCTGCGCTCAGGATGACAGACTTTGAAATCGCGCACTCGTTCAGGGTGACGGTTGGGAATTTATGCACGATATCAGTTGGGCCAATCCGCAGACGCTTCAAAATGCGACGTGGGATGATGTCGGCATGGGCGTTTCCGCTCCGGTGCGGACGGCGCTCGAGAAAGTTCTGGCTTCGCTAGACGGAGGCGTGCTGACTCGCGACGAATTTCTGCTGCTGGCGAACACTAGAGGTGATGATCTGTTTGGGCTTGCCGTCGCCGCGAACGAAGTGCGGCGGCGACGGGTGGGCGATGTGGTCAGCTACGTGATCACGCGCAACATCAACTTCACCAACGTCTGCTTTGTGGGCTGCAAGTTTTGTGCTTTCGGAGTCGGTTCTCATCACGACACGGCATACTTCCTGAGCCTGGACGAAGTAGCGGCGAAGTGCCGCGAAGCTGAAGAATGGGGCGCGACGGAAGTCTGCATTCAAGGCGGTTTACCGCGCAACCTGCCGCCCTTTTATTACCGGGACATTCTGCGGACCGTGAAGTCAGCGGCGCCGATGATGCATGCCCACGCCTTCTCGCCGATGGAGATGGTCTACGGGGTGGAACTGACCGGCATGCCACTGCGCGAGTATCTGCTCATGCTGAAGGAGAATGGCCTTAATACACTGCCCGGCACCGCAGCGGAAATCCTGGACGACAAGCTGCGGCACGTCCTCTCGCGCAACAAACTGACCGCCGCGCAATGGCGCGAGGTCATCGAAACCGCCCACGAGTGCGGTATTCGCAGCACATCGACCATGATGTACGGCCATCGGGAGACGCCGGAACATTGGGTGAACCAGATGCTGCTGTTGCGTGAGATCCAGTCGCGCACCGGCGGCTTCACCGAATTCGTTCCGTTGGGATTCATCCACGACAACACGCTGCTGTACGCGCAGGGCCTGGCGCGAGCGGGCGCCACGCTGGAAGAACACCTCAAGGTACACGCGCTGGCGCGCATCATGCTGGCGGGATCCATTAATCACATACAGGTTTCGTGGGTGAAGCTGGGACGCGAGAGTTCGCAACTGATGCTGCTGGCCGGCGCCGACGATTACGGCGGCACGCTGTTCGAGGAGAGCATCTCGCGACTGGCGGGTGCGACCGCGGGCCAGTACATCTCGACCGCGGAATTTCAGGAACGCATTCTGGAAATGGGCAGGATTCCCGCGCAAAGGAACACGCTGTATACCGAGTACATCGATTCGTGCCATTCCCACAAACCCGAGGCAGTGGCAACCGGAGTGACGGCATGATTGCCATTGTCGGAGGGACGGGACCGGAGGGTTCAGGGCTGGCGCTGCGCTGGGCGCGGGCCGGCGAGTCGGTCATCATCGGCTCGCGCGACGCCGAGCGGGCGAAGGCTTCGGCGGCGAAGGTCGCCGAGAGTGTCGGACACCTCGGCAGCGTTGAAGGGGTTGACAATGTCACGGCGGTGAAGATGTGCGACACGGTGGTGCTGACCGTGCCCTTTGCCGGGCAGGCGGAATTGCTGAAGCAACTCAAGCCGTCATTTCGTCCGGGCACGGTGTTGATTGATGCAACCGTTCCGCTGGCAACTGCAGTTGGTGGACGGCCAACGCGCGTGCTGGGTGTCTGGCAAGGCTCGGCAGCCGAGCAGGCGGCGGAGTTGGTGGGAAAGAACGTGACCGTCGCGGCTGCGTTCCACAGCCTCTCGTCGACCGTGCTGCACAGCGATCAGCCAGTGGACTGCGATGTGATCGTTTGCAGCGACGACGAACGTGCGCGTCAGGTTGCCTCTGAGCTGGCGACGAAAATCCCCGGCGTGCGCGCCATCGATGGCGGCAAGCTGGAGAACGCGCGCATCGTGGAAGCCATGACCGCGCTGCTCATCACGCTCAACATCCGTCACAAGGTACATGGCGCAGGATGGCGGGTGACAGGATTAGGGATCTGAAGGCGGGGATTAGTGGTTAGTTTCGAGTTTCGAGTAAGAAAGTACGAAGGGCTGTCATCCTGAGCGACGAGCGCAGCGAGGAGTCGAAGGAACCCTATCGAGGCAAAGTGCCGGGCGGCTATAGGGGTCCTTCGACTTCTTGCGGCCGCTGCGCGGCCACACTTCGCTCAGGATGACAAGGTTAAGGTTGTTGCTCGAGACTCGAAACTAACTACCAACTGGAAGCCATCTCGTAAATGCCGGGAAGGCTCAAACCGAGTCCCCTCAGGGGCTAAAGCCCGGCAATGAAGTGAATCTGTACGGCACGGCTAAAGCCGTGCCCTTTCAAAACCATTAATGAGATAGGTTCTGCCAACTACTAGCCACCGTCTTACGCCTCGCGCAGCGCCCGCGTAATCGGCATGCTGGCCGCGCGGAAGGCGGGCAGCATGCCGCCAACAAATCCCATCACCACCGCGAAAACCATGCCAAAGATCAGCAGTGCCGGCGTGAGCTTGAAGGCAAACGCCAGCTCGCTGAAGCTGTTGGTATTGCCGGTCCCCGCGGTGTAGCCGTTCATGGTGAAGGCGGCGAGGCATCCGAGCGCACCGCCGATGAGCGCCAGCAGCACCGATTCCAACACGAACGAGAACAGGATGCTGAAGCGCGAGAAGCCCAGCGCGCGCAGAGTGCCAATCTCGCGCGTGCGTTGCGAGACGATGGCGTACATGGTGTTCATCGCGCCGAAGACGGCGCCGATGCCCATCACTACAGCGACAAAGGCCGCTAGGCCGAGAAGCGCCGCCGCGGTAGGTCCTGCCAGGTTCTCGTAATATTTCGGTTCGGAATCCATCTGCAACTGCACCCGGGGATTGGCGCGCAGGTCTTTGTCGAACGCCGCCAGCGTGCCCGGATCTTGCAGTCGAACGGTCACCGACTCGCAGCCGCCGTTGCGACGGATGGCGGGCGCCATGGCATCGTAGTCGCCCCAGATTTCGCTCTCGAACGAACCACCTTCGGCAACGAAAAGCCCAACGACTTTCCAGTCCTTCTTCTGAACGTTGAGCACGGACCCGACATCCAGTCCTTGCACGCGGTCGGCAATTCTCTCGCCGACGATCACTTCATACAGGCCTGGGGTGAAGCTGCGTCCCTCGACCACCTTGAGGTTGTTGCGGACCTTGAACGCCATCGGCGTCACACCGCGGAAGGTGATGTTGGCGGGCTGGTTGTCGGACTTTCGCGGACGGTTGGCGAGGATAACGACTTCGCACGAGGCCATGGCTTTGCCATTGCTATCGCGCGCGACCCGCGGGTCAACCATGAAAACGTCGGCATCCGCGATGTTCATCCAGGAAGTCAGCTCCGACATGGAGCCCCGTTGGGTAACGATGCCATTGAGGGGCGATCCGGTGGAACGCAACGCAATACGGAAGCCGCTTTCCATGGACAACAGCGTGACGAACACCGCCACCACCAGTCCAATGCCGAAGATGGCCAGCAGCGTGACCTTCCAGCGCTGGCGAAGATTGCGCACATTATAGGAAAGTGGGAGCGCCATTAGACTTGCCTCAAGGTTTCGGTAATGCGGGTGCGATAACCGTTCATCGCGGGGAGGAAGCCGGCGGCCACGCCCAGCAACAAGGCAAAGCCAACGCCGAGAAGGGCGGTGCGCGCTGACAGTCCAAAGCTCGGATATTGAGCGACGACATCGCCAATCATGGGAACCTCGGGCAAGATCCCCAGCATCCCTTTGCTGAGCAGCAAGCCAACCAGCCCGCCCAAGGCGGCAATCAGCAACGCCTCGATGAGGATGAGCGACATGACGAGCCCGCTGGAGAACCCGAGCGTTTTCAGGACGCCGATCTCCTGCTGGCGCTCGCGTACGGCGATGCTCATGGTGTTGGCGGTCACCAGCAGAATGGTGAAGGCCACAGCAAGCCCGATGCCGTTCAACAGCAGGGCCAGATTGCCAGCCATCGCAACGAAGCCGGCGAGAAACGCTTGCTCCGTCTCGGTCTTCGTCGGCGTATCGGTGTTTTCGAACTCGGCATCGATGGCTTTGCTGATGGCGCCCGCGTGGCTGGGATCGTCAATCTGCTCTGTGAGCCATCCGATACCGATGTTCCGCCCGGTGGCCTCGTACAGATATTTGTAGTTGAAGTACATCGAGTTGAGGTCGAAACTCTGCTGGCTGCTGTCGTAGATTCCGTCCACCACAAAATCGAAAGGATGACCGATGCGGTAAGGCGGGATGCTGCTCTCCAGTTCGAAGGTGTCGCCCACCTTCCACCCGAAGCGCTGGGCGAGTTTGCGGCCGATGATGCAGCCGCGCTGGTCATGCAGCCACCGCTCCTTCTGGTCGGGAGGGAGAATGACCTCGGGGAATATCTGGAGGAAGGCCTCGGGCTCGGTGGCGAAGTTGGCGAAGAAGTTCTTGGGATCGCGGTAAATGCCGCCAAACCAGGCGTTCATCACGGTCTGCTTTATGCCCGGGATGCCCGCAATCTTCGCTTTGTAGTTCAGCGGCAGGTTGTAGACCAGGCTGACGTAGTGGCGCGTGACCAACCGGCTGGCATTGCCGCTGTGCAGGCCGAAATTGACCGCTTCCACCACGGTTTGCAGAGTGCAGAACAGGAAGATGCACACCGACATGGCCAGCACAGTGCTGAGCGTGCGGATCCAGTTCTTACGGAGATGTTTGAGGATCAAGGGTGCGAACTTCATATCAGGCTGTCAGCACTCCCTTCTCCAGATGGCGCTGCGTGTGGGCGCGCGCTGCGGCGCGGGGATCGTGCGTCACCATGATGATGGTCTTGCCGAAGTCCCGGTTGAAGGTCTGTATGAGATCCAGAATTTCCTCAGCGCTCTGGGAATCGAGATCGCCGGTGGGTTCGTCGGCGACCAGCACTTTCGGATCGGTGACGATGGCACGCGCGATAGCGACACGCTGCTCCTGTCCGCCGGAAAGCTGGCGGGGGTAATGCTTCGAGCGATCGGCGAGGCCGACAATCCGCAGCGCGGTCAGCGCCCGCTCACGGCGCTCACGGCCGGAGAGGGAAGTGAGCAGCAGCGGTAACTCAACGTTCTCGACGGCGTTGAGCACGGGAATCAGATTGTAGAACTGAAAGATGAAGCCGACATTGCGGCTGCGCCACTTGGCCAGCTCGCCTTCCGAAAGTGAGCCGAGATAGGTGCCCGCGACGACCACGCGACCGGAGGTGGCGCGATCAATGCCGGCGATCAGGTTCAGCAGCGTCGTCTTGCCTGAGCCCGACGGCCCCATGAGCGCGAGAAATTCACCTTCC
Source organism: Acidobacteriota bacterium (assembly GCA_031296115.1). GTDB lineage: Bacteria > Acidobacteriota > Terriglobia > Terriglobales > Acidobacteriaceae > Bog-257. The sequence goes on from JARLGI010000036.1 coordinate 57,692, forward strand.
GGCACTTCCAGGCTCAGGCCATCCAGCACTTTAATCTGCATGCTGTCACGCTGATAGAACTTGCGGACATCCTGCACGCTGACCGCTCCCGCTCTCGCGGCGATTTCTGTTGTACTCATGATCTCTCCTGTTGCTCCTATCCCTTTACCTTTATCGGGTCCCCGTCCTTCAGCTTCTGCGGAGGATTGTTCACCAGCGTTTCCGATCCCGCCAACCCTTGTTTGACGATGATCTGGCCATGCAGGTCAGCGCCGGTGGTGACCGGAAGCAGCCGCACTTTCTTGTCGTCGACGGCGAAGACCGCGGACTTGCCGTCGCGCGTGATGACCGCTTCCTTCGGCACGGTGACGATGCTTGCTGGCGGCGCATTTTTCTTGTCGGCATTCTTCTGTGGCTGCAGGAATGTGACATTGCAGCTCATCTCCGGCTTCAGGTACTTGTCCTTGTCAAGAATGGACACTTTCACGGTGACGGTCGCCTTGGTGCGGTCGGCCGTTGGAATGACCTGGCGCAGCACGCCTTCGTAGGTGTGGTTGGGAATGGCCTGCACGGTGATCTCAGCAGGCTGCCCCGACGACAACTGGGCGACGTTCGATTCGTTTACATCCACTTCCGCTTCCAGCGAGTTCATATCGGCGATGGCGACGATGGCGCCCGAAGAGGTGGAAATGTTCACCCCTGGCGGAATCGGCGCGACGCTCTCACCCACCTCGGTCATCTTCTTGACCACGACGCCTGCGAAGGGCGCGCGCACGGTGGAGAAATCTAGATACGACTGCTGCACCTGGAGGTTGGCCTCGTACTGGACAATGGTGGCTTGGGCAAGATTGACCTTGGCTTTGGCGGCATCGAGCGCATCCTGCGAGGTGACCTTGTCTTTGAACAGCCCTTCCTGGAGGCGGGCCTGGCGCTGTGCTTCGGCGAGATCGGCTTTGGCGTATTCAATGTCAGCCTTGGCCTTGGAAATGGCGGCAATCAAGTCGGCATTGTCCAGACGCGCCAGGACGTCTCCTTCCTTGACCACGCTGCCTTCTTCCACCAGGAGTTGGGAGATTCGGCCCTGGATCTTCGACGACACCACCGATTGCTTACGGGCTACGAGATATCCGGAGGCAGTCAAAATCGGAGCTCCCGCATCCGGGGAAGAGCTGGTCTGGATGCTGGGCCGCACGGTTTCCACCTCGGTTGCGCCGAACGCCGGGCGGGCGCGCATGAAGTAGAGTCCGCCGGCCGCTACCAGTGCTAAGAGAATTAGGAGGCCGAGGATGCGCCATCTTCCGCTGCGCGGCGCATCGCGCTCAATGCGCAATGACGCCAGTTCGTCCTTCAAGTCCTTCATTGAAGTAGTTCAACTTTCGTATATGAATACCAATAGCATCGCATTGTTACAGCAAGTTTGAAAGCCGCGGAAAACCTGTGGACGAATCCCGCCCGATTGCGAACTCTAACGAGGATTATCCTCCGCGTTTAACCACGCGAATAGTGCGGAATGTCAGCGCTGTCGCATGACAAATGTCACGCAAGGCGGGATCTTGTCGAATTGGAGTCGCTCAGTATCTTTCCCCTTGCGGGAGCCCAATCTGCCGCTTCGGCTACGGTATTATTGGAACATGGCGCACGTATATCGTCGTAAGCTGGTATGTCTGGCCGTCCTCGTGCTGGTCGTCTTCGCTGGCTGCAAGGCAAGGCCGAAGTCGAAGGCGGTGTATGTCCGCGTGATGAGCAATCTCGCGTCTCCCTACGGCCATGAACTGGACCATCGCATACTGGAGTTTCAGACCAGCAATCCGCGCACCAGTACGGGCCGGCCGATCGTGGTGCAGACCGTGGAGATCGGCGACTACAAAGACATGCTGGAGCGCCACGTCGGCAGGGACACCACGGTCGAGCTGATCATTCTCGACGCGCCGGATGACGCGGCCCTGAGTTCTTCCGTGCAGGCCGACATGGGACGTGCGGTGAACATTTGCGCGTCGCTCAAGGCTTGTCCAGCCAACGTGCCGGCGCTGATTCCGTCCGGCACCGAGGGCGAGCGCCTGGAAGCGGCGCAGAAATTTGAGGACTTCCTGCAGAAAGCCCCGCCCGCCTCGTCTTAGCGGCTACTTTGCAGGACGACGCGAGCCAGTCTTCTTCTCAGCCGCCTTCTTGCTCGCGGCCTTTTTCCGTGTTGCAGCCCTCGCAGTTTTCTTTTGCGCGCCCACCATCGGCAGATCCTTCATCTCAGCCGCACGCCACAAATACCAGCTCGCCACGCTGCGATAGGGCCGCCAGCGTTCACCATAGGCCAGCAGTTCCTTCGGTTTGGGCAACCCGACGAGCTTGTGTATCTTAGCGAACCCTTTGCGGATGCCGTAATCGTCGACCGCCAGCACGTCGGGCCGTGCCAGGCGGAAGATCAGCAGCATTTCCACCGTCCAACGCCCGATACCGCGCACGCTGTCGAGCCGTTCGACCAGATCTTCGTCACTCATGCGGTTGGCTTGCTTGACGGTGGGCACCGTGCCGTCCAGGGTTTTCGCTGCAAGATCGCTGATAGCCAGCATCTTGGCGCGGGAGAGCCCGGCGGAGCGCAGGCGCTCTTCGCTGGCCGCCAAAATCTGCTCGGGGGAAGGGAATCCGTCGACCAAGCCGCGCCGAGTCCGAATGCGCTTGGTGTTCTGTGGGAACAGCGCTTTCACGCGGGCGGTAATGGTGGCCGCGACTTTGCCGTTGAGCTGCTGATAGATGATGGATTCCAGCAGGGCTTCAAAGATGCTCTGTGTGGTCTCCTGCTGCAGACGGCAGGGGCCCGTGCGCGCGATAATGCGGGCCAGCTTGCGATCGACCCGGCAGAGGTGTTCACAGGCGGCGGCGTGGTCGAGTTTCTTCGGCATGGTCAGTTGTCAGTGGCCAGCCAGTATGCAACTGACAACTGACTACTGGCCACTGACTTCTCCCTCCAGCGTCGCCAGCGTCTCCTCGTCCCTGTCCCACTTTTTCAGGATGCGGAAAATGATCCGGCTGCCGAAGCCGGCCCGCATCAGGGTGCGAAACGCGCGCGCCGCCTGCTTTTGGTTCTCCGGCTTGACGATGCGCTTGCGCCGCAGGAACGCGCGCGCCAGATGCTCTTCGTTTACCCCGCTGTACGCCGCGCTAACCGTGCTCTCGATGATGTCGCCGTGCACGCCTTTGGCCTTCAAGTCTTGGACCACACGCATGCGGCCAAATTTTTCGTTTTCCTTACGAAACCGCGTGTAGCTCTCCGCGTAGCTGGTGTCGTTGAGATACTTGTGCATCTTCAGGCGCGCCACCACAACTTCCACCAGCAGCTCGCCATGCGGTTGGTCGCCCACGCGACGGCGCATCAGCCGCTTGATTTCAGCGACCGTGCGCATCTGCCGCCCCAACGCGCCGACGGCGTACTCGTACAGCGACTCCTCGTCATAGACGCGTTCGGTGCGCTTGAAGGGCATGGGACGATTATGAATCCATCCAGGCTGCGCCGCCAGCCTTTCCATTGGCTGCTGAATTTGCGCCGCAGGCTGCCAAATTACGCCACTGGTGCGCGTTACGTTGCTGCTTCCGGCGCTGTTACAATAGAGTAATAGTGGGGAGAGCCGAGTTTCTACCCGATATACTGGACCGCACAAGAATGACTTTGAGCCAACCCAAGACCTTACTCTTGCTGAAGCCCCGGGGCTTCTGTGCCGGCGTGGTGCGCGCCATTGACATCGTCCGCATCGCCCTGGAAACCTTCGGAGCGCCCATCTACGTCCACAAAGAGATTGTCCATAACCGCCACGTGGTGGACGAGTTGAGCGCCAAGGGCGCCATCTTTGTGGACAGCGTGGAAGAAGTCCCAACCGGCGAGCGCGTCATCTACAGCGCCCACGGGGTTGCACCCGAAGTGCGGGAGTCGAGCAAGCTGCGCGAACTGCGCGTGATTGATGCGACCTGTCCGCTGGTGACCAAGGTCCATGTAGAGGCCGTGAAGTTTGCCCGTGAAGGCTATTCGCTGATCCTGATTGGACACCACGACCACGATGAGGTCATCGGCACCCTCGGCGAAGCTCCGGCAGTGACCCAGGTAGTGGACGCGCCCGAGGACGTTGACAACCTGCATGTCCCCGATCCCGACCGGTTAGCTTACCTAACGCAGACCACGTTGAGCCTCGACGAAACGACGCATGTGATCGAGGCCCTGCGCAAGCGCTTTCCCAACATCAAGGGCCCGCACGCGCAGGACATCTGCTACGCGACGGAGAATCGCCAGACAGCGGTGAAGGAAGTCGCTAGCGAGTGCGATCTGCTGCTGGTGGTAGGCTCGGACAACAGCTCGAACTCGAACCGGCTGGTGGAAGTGGCGTGCAACCTGGGCACGCGGTCGTATCTCATCGAGAACTTCCGCTCAATTCAGCCGGACTGGCTGGAAAACGTAAACACCGTCGGCCTGACCGCCGGCGCCTCGGCCCCCGAGATCCTGGTGCAGGAAGTGGTGCATTTCCTGGCGGAGCAAGGCTTCACCAACATGCGCGAGGTGGAAGTGATGCCGGAGCATGTGCGCTTCGGCCTGCCGCCGGAGATCGTGGAGGCCATTGGCGCTGCGCCCGCTATGGCGGAGTAAGCGAACCATGGCAGACCCAGATAATCCCGCCGAGATGCGCTTCGGCAAGATTGATGACATTCAGAGCCGGGTGGCCGCAGCCATGGACGCCGCGCGGCAATACCTGTTCTCCATCCAGGATCGCGACGAAGGCTATTGGTGCGGGGAACTGGGTGCCGATACCACGCTGGTGTCGGACTACGTTCTGCTGCATCGCCTGCTGGGCACCGAAGATGGTACGCGCACCCAGAAGTGCGCGACCGAGATCCTCAACCGCCAGAATGGAGATGGCGGCTGGCCCATCTACAACGACGGGCCATCCAACATCAGCGCGTCGGTGAAGGCGTATTTCGCGCTGAAGATGGCCGGCTATAGTGCGGAGCATCCGCAGCTGCAGAAGGCGCGCGAGCGGATACTGGCGCTCGGCGGCGTGACGGAAGTCAACACCTTCACCAAGATTTACCTTTGCTTCCTCGGGCAATACGATTACGACGCGGTCCCGGCCATTCCACCGGAGATCGTGCTGTTCCCCAAGTGGTTCTGGTTCAACATCTACGAGATCTCGTCATGGTCGCGGGCCATCCTGGTGCCGCTGTCGATTGCTTACGCTAAGAAGCCGTTCAAGAAAATTCCGCCGGAACAGGGCATCGAGGAGCTGTTTGTCGGAGGCCGTACCAAGAGCCGGCTGCGACTGCGCTGGGCCAAGAAGCCGGTCAGCTGGCGCAATTTCTTCCTCGTGCTCGACCGCCTGGTGCATTTCCTGGAGAGCGTGCACGTTCGTCCTTTGCGCTCGCTGGCGCTGAAGGTGGCGGAGAAATGGATGCTGGAGCGGCTGGAGATGAGTGATGGCCTGGGGGCGATTTATCCGGGCATCATGAACTCCATCATCGCGCTGCGCTGCCTGGGCTATTCGCTGGATGACCCGCAGGTGATTCGCGCGATGGATGAGTTTGAAAGACTTGGCATCGAGGAAGAAACGACCTTCCGCATGCAGCCTTGCATGTCGCCGGTGTGGGACACGGCGTACGCGGTGTTTGCCCTGGCGGAGAGCGGGGTCGCCGCCGCCGACCCCCGCCTGGTGCAGCCCTGCGAATGGATGCTGAAGAAGCAGGTCACGCGCCGCGGCGACTGGTGCGTGAAGAACCGCAAGGCAGCGCCCGCCGGCTGGTACTTCGAGTTCAATAACGAGTTCTATCCGGACGTGGACGACACTGCCCAGGTCATGCTGGCGCTCAGCCGGGTGAAGACCAGCAACGAGAGCTATCACGACAGGTCGGTGCGCCGCGCGCTGGACTGGGTGCTCTCCATGCAGTGCAAGAACGGTGGTTGGGCGTCCTTCGACAAGGACAACAACCGCATGGTCTTCCAGCAGATTCCGTTTGCCGACCACAACGCCATGCTGGATCCGGCGACCGTGGACATTACGGGGCGCGTGCTGGAGTGCCTGGCCAGTTACGGATATTCGCTGAAGGACCAACTGGTTCGCCGTGCCATTGAGTTCATCAAGCGCGAGCAGGAGCCGGAAGGCTCATGGTTTGGGCGCTGGGGCGTGAATTACATTTACGGCACCATGCTGGTACTGCGCGGGCTGCAGGCCATTGGGGTGGACTATCACGAACCGTTCGTGCAGCAGGCGGTGGAGTGGCTGCGGATGATGCAGAACCCCGATGGCGGCTGGGGCGAAAGCTGCGACTCGTACGATGATGCGACGGTCAAAGGCGTGGGCCCGAGCACGGCTTCGCAGACGGCGTGGGCGGTCATGGGGTTGCTGGCGGCCAGCGACACTCGCAGCGATTCACTGCAACGCGGAATTGCTTACCTGTTGAAGACGCAGCGGCGGGATGGCTCGTGGGATGAGTCGCTGTACACCGGCACGGGATTCCCCCGCGTGTTTTACCTGATGTACTACATGTACCGGCAATATTTCCCGTTGCTGGCGTTGACCGAGTACGCGAAGTTCAGTTGTCAGTAGCCAGTTGTCAGGGACTGGTAGAGCGGGCCTTCAGGCCCGCGTGGGCCGACCTTTATAGGATGAGGGGCTTCAGCCCGGGGGAATACTTGCCATCTTAAGAGTGCCGCCGGGCTGAAGCCCACTTCTCTCTTAATGTGCAACCGTGACGCGGCGCTAAACCGCCGCTCTACCCGTGCTCGCGAGCTAGAGTAGTTCTGGAACCGCCTTAATTTGCTTTGCCGGTAATTGCCGACTGACAACTGACTACTGGCAACTGATTTTCAATGAAATGTTTCGTCACAGGCGCGACTGGATTTTTAGGCAGCCACGTTGCCCGGCAACTACTGGCGCGGGGAGGGGAGCTGCGGCTGTTGATGCGTCCAACCAGTCGCACCGACAACATTGACGACCTTCCGGGGGAGCGTGTGGTTGGAGACCTGCGCGATCCCGGGTCTTTAGCAAAGGGAATGTCGGGTTGCGAGTTTGTGTTTCACGTTGCCGCCGACTACCGGCTATGGGCGCGAAATAGGCAGGAACTCTACGACTCCAACGTGGAAGGCACGCGCAACGTCCTGCAAGCAGCGAGAGAATCGGGCGTGCGGCGGGTTATTTATACAAGCAGCGTCGCCACGATGGGCTTCGGCAACAACGGGCACTTAACGGACGAGCAAACGCCGGTCGCCCTCTCGAACATGATCGGCGATTACAAGCGCAGCAAGTTCATGGCGGAACGCCTGGTCATCGAGGCGGCACAAGCGGGGCAGAACGTGGTGATGGTCAATCCCACGACTCCCATCGGCGAGCGCGATATCAAGCCGACGCCGACTGGCCGTATCGTGGTTGATTTTCTGAAACGCAAGTTTCCCGCCTATGTGGACACCGGATTGAATCTGGTTGACGTGGTGGATTGCGCGGAAGGACACTTGCTTGCGATGGAGAAAGCGGCGCCGGGCGAGCGCTACATACTCGGTGGCGAGAACCTCACGCTGAAGCAGATATTGGACAAACTGGCTGCCATCACGGGTTTGCCGTCACCGAAGGTAAAGCTGCCCTACGCGATGGCCTACGCAACCGGGGTGGTGGACACGCTGGTCACCGGCAGGATGATGGGGCGTGAGCCGCGGGTTACGCTGGATTCGGTACGCATGGGGCGCAAGAAGATGTTTGTCTCCAGCGCCAAGGCGGAGCGCAACTTAGGCTGGAAGCCGAGGCCGGTGGATGAGGCCCTGCGGCGCGCGGCGGACTGGTTCCGGGCGAACGGCTATGCCGCATAGGGCAATCGCGATCGTAGCCGCCATGCGCCGGGAGGTGGCACCGCTGTTGCAATCGGTTCAAGCGGACAAGGTGGATGGAGTCGAATTGTTCGAACTGGATGCAGCGGTCGTCGCAATCGGCGGTATTGGCAAGAAAGCGGCGGGTAGAGCGACCGAGGTGGTCATTCGCTATTGCCGTCCGGAACTGGTGGTGAGTGTAGGAATCGCGGGCGCGGTCTCGCCAAAACTGAAGACCGGTGTGGTCGGACGGGCGCGGGAAGTGGTCGATGTCGAGAGCGGCGTTCGTTACCCGGTAGATGGCGGAGAATGGGTGGTCGCAACGGCTTCCGGGATAAGCAGTCCGGCAGGGAAGCGCGACCTGGCCCTGAAATTTGGCGCCGACGTGGTTGACATGGAGTGCGCGGCCGTCGCCGAGGTTGCGCGGGAGTACGGGCTGGAATTTGCGGCAGTGAAGGCGGTGGCGGATGAAGCTGACTTCGATATGCCACCCATGGCGGCATTTGTCGCCGAGGACGGAAGGTTCCAGACCGGACGGTTTGTGAGCTATGTAGCACTGCGTCCGAAGCTATGGCCGGCGGTGAACCGGCTCCGTAAAGTCACCACGACAGCCGCAGTGAACCTGAGTTCGGCAGTGACACATCTAATGGACGAGTGCTCAGTGTCTCAATGGGAGGAGAACGTTCCCCAAGCCTGATGGCGAGGGCAGATTCGCATGTCGACTGCAACCCAGTTCCGCAGTGATACAAGCAAGGATGCCATCCCTGCCATGATGCAGGCTGCGGTGTATCACGGCGTCAATGACGTTCGTCTGGAGACGGTGCCGGTGCCTGAGGTTGGCCCGGGCGAAATCCTAGTACGCGTTCATACTTGTGGCATTTGCGGTACCGATCTGAAGAAAATTGCTACCGGGTCGCACTCTGCGCCGCGAATTTTCGGCCATGAAACAGCCGGAGTGGTAGCGGCTCTTGGCGAGGGAGTTTCCCAGTTTCAGGTTGGCGACCGGGTGATGTTTTTCCATCACATCCCTTGTGGGGAGTGTTACTACTGCCGGCATAAGGTGTTCGCCCAATGTCCCACGTACAAGAAGGTCGGTGCGACGGCCGGCTACGAACCGAGCGGGGGCGGATTTGCCGAATACGTGCGGGTGTCGGATTGGATTGTCCGCAGGGGAGTGATCCGGATTCCTGATGGAATTTCCTTCGAGCAGGCGTCGTTCATCGAGCCCGTGAATACCTGCATGAAAGGTATTGAAACGCTTGGGCTTAAGCCGGGTGAGAGTGTGCTGGTCATCGGCCAGGGGCCAATCGGCATCCTATTGGCGGTGCTGGCGCATCGCAAAGGAGCGCGGGTAATTACTTCCGATTTGTTTCCCGCGAGGCATACAATAGCTAGGTCGTTCGGTCTGAACGAGAACATCGACGCGTCGACTTCGGATACCGTTGGACAGGTCCAGGATCTGACGGAAGGGCGAGGGGCAGATGCGGTCATTCTGGCAGTTGCCGGGAATAGCTTGATTCGTCCCGCCATGGATGCCACGCGGCCTGGCGGGCGAGTTCTGCTGTTTGCGCAAACTCAGCACGGGGAAGCGACCATTGACCCCGCGGCGGTTTGCGTTGATGAGAAGAGTCTTTTGGGTTCGTACAGCGCTTCTGTCGACTTACAGGAAGAGTCAACGGAATTTGTGCTGGGTCGCGAGATGGACTTGGAGCGGCTCATAAGCCATCGTTTTCCGTTGACGGAGTCGGAAGAGGCGTTGCAATTGGCTGCCCATCCCAAACCAGACTCGATGAAGGTATTGATTCAACCGGGCAGCCTATGGAAGGACCAAGCAGAGTGAACGGACAAATGACCGCGGCGGTCCTCTACGGTAAAGAGGACGTCAAGATCGAACGCGTGCCGATCCCCAAGTTGGAAGAAGGGGAAGTGCTGGTCAAGGTGCAAGTGGCCCTGACCTGCGGCACCGATCTGAAGGTGTATCAGCGCGGCTATCACGCGCGCATGATCGTGCCTCCAGCCCTTTTCGGTCATGAGTTGGCGGGTGTTATCGAGGAGGTTGGGCCAAACGTCAAAGGGTTTAAGAAGGGAATGCGGGTGGTCGCGCTGAACTCGGCACCATGCGGCACCTGCTTCTACTGCTCCAAGCACCAGGAAAATCTCTGTCAGGACCTGCTGTTCAACAACGGCGCCTACGCCGAGTACATTCGCATCCCGCGCCGGATTGTTGAAACCAACATGCTGGCCATCCCGAAGCACGTCAGCTATGAAGAAGCGGCGATGGTGGAGCCGCTGGCTTGCGTATTGCGTGGCTTGCACGAAACCAAGATGGAGATTGGCGACTCGGTCGCTGTCATCGGCGCCGGCCCGATTGGCCTGATGTTCGTACAGGTGGCCAAGCTCACGGGATGTAATGTGATTTCTGTGGTGAAACGCGACTCTCAGGTGGCAGCCGCGCGCCGCATTGGCGCAGATAGCGCGGTGCAGATTACCGCCGTAGATGATCCCGTAAAAGCCGTGCGCAAACTGACGCCGGATTTCCGGGGCTGCGACGTGGTGATCGAAGCCGTAGGCCGCCCGCAGGCGTGGGAATGGTCAATCGACATGGTGCGCAAGGGCGGCACGGTGAACTTCTTTGGCGGATGTGCCAACGGCACCACCGTCGCTCTGGACACCCAGCGCCTGCATTACAACGAATTGACGCTGAAGGCCACCTTCCATCACACGCCGGAGACGGTGCGCAAGGCCTTCTCGCTGATCTGCGAGAACAAAATCAAAGGCACCGACTACATCACCGGCGAGGCGCCACTTTCCAGACTGCAGCAGGTGCTGCGTCACATGCTCAACCGTAACGGCGACATTAAGACAGCCATTATTCCGGGGCAATGAGTCTGCGCTGATACTCGAAGGTTGGGTGCTGGTTTTGCAGAGTTCACAGCGGCCCCGAAAAGGGTGAGAGCAACCTGACCCCGGGCACGAGCCCCGGGGTGTTGTTTGTATGGACCGTTCCAAGATGTCGACAACGCACAACAATGTGTCCTCGGTTCAGGCAGAAGTGATTGCGAAACAGGCTGCTGCCGGCTGGCAAGCTCTGCCGCCCGAGTACGCCATTCCTGAGCAGCCCCCCTCTTTGGAGGAGGCCCAGCAGTATTGCGCGCGCCTGGCCCATTCGCACTACGAGAATTTTTCAGTCGTCACCTGGTTTCTGCCGAAAGATCTTCATCAGAACTTCTACAACGTCTACGCCTACTGCCGCATTTCCGATGACTTGGGCGATGAAGTTGGGGATCCCCAGCAATCCCTGGCTCTGTTGGACCAGTGGCAGGGCGAATTGGAGCGGTGTTATTCAGGCGAACCGCGCCATCCCGTATTTGTTGCCCTGCGTGAGACAGTGCGGCAGTGCGATATCCCGCAGCACGAGTTTTCCGATTTGCTGACCGCCTTCCGCCAGGACCAGAAGGTCGCGCGCTACCCCACTTTCGCAGCCGTGCTGGACTACTGTCGGTATTCGGCGAACCCGGTCGGGCACCTCGTACTCTATCTTTGCGGCTACCGCGATGCCGAGCGGCAGAAGCTGTCTGACTGCACGTGCACCGCGCTGCAGTTGGCGAACTTCTGGCAGGATATTGCCGTGGACTTCGGCAAAGGCCGCATTTACCTTCCATTGGAGGATCTGGCCAAGTATGCAGTGGGCGAGGCGGACATCGCGCAACGTCGCGTCACCCCGCAGTTTGTCGAGATGATGAAGTTCGAAGTAGAGCGCGGGCGTGAGTGGTTTCGCATGGGCCTGCCGTTGGCACGGATGGTGGACAAGCATCTCGCGCTCGACATCGAATTGTTCAATCGTGGCGGAATGGAAATCCTGAACGCCATCGAACGCCAGGGCTACAACGTTCTGTCGCACCGTCCGGCGATTTCCAGGCCACGGAAATTCTGGCTGGTGGCGCGTGCGGCCGCGAGAAAACTGCTGTGAGCGAGCATCCACTACAGTTGCGGGCGGCGTATTCCGTATGCCGCCACATTGCTCGCTCGGCCGCGAAGAATTTTTACTACGGCTTTCTCGCTCTTCCCAGGCACAAACGCAACGCAATCTCGGCGGTCTACGCGTTTATGAGGCGCGCTGACGACATCTCGGACGACCCGTCAATTCCGGTGGGACCACGCCGCCAGAAACTGGATGAGTGGATCGACAGCCTGCGGCGAGTCGCCAACGGTGAGCGTACGGATGATCCGGTCCTGTTTGCGCTGGCCGATTCGCACAGGCGCTACAAAATCCCGCTGGAACTCCTGGAACAACTGGTGCAGGGTACCGAGATGGACTTGCCCGAACGGACGGAGGAGGTACAAGCCGCCTGCGGCGGCGATGTTCCTCAATTGCAGTATGAGAGCTTCGAGCAGCTCTACGACTACTGTTATCACGTCGCGTCGGTCGTCGGCCTGGTGTGCATTCGCATCTTCGGCTACCGTGATCCGCGCGCGGAAGAGCTGGCCGAGCACACCGGTGTCGCTTTCCAGCTGACCAATATTATTCGGGACGTGAAGGAAGACGCCGCGATGGGACGCATCTACCTGCCGCGGGAGGATCTGGCGCGCTTCGGCTTATGTGCAGCCGCGCTCAGCAATGGCTCGGCGGCGTCCGTGTTCCGTCCGGTATTGGAGCTGGAGGCACAACGCGCCCGCGAGTTCTATCGCGACGCCGAAGAACTGCTACCGCTCATCGACGAGGACAGCCAGCCGGCGCTGTGGACGCTGGTCGAGATCTATCGCCGACTGCTGGAGAAGATTGCAGCCCGTAATTACGATGTTTTCACTGAAAAGGTGCGCCTCACCACTCCGGAAAAAGTCAGCGTGCTGGCCAAGGGCCTTCTGCGGCGGCTGTCGTGAGTTCCGGCAGCGCAACTCACCTGCCGCTTTCCGTCGCCGTCCTTGGCGGTGGTCTCGCTGGACTTTCTGCGGGCTGCGCACTGGCTGACGCGGGCTATCAGGTCGAGTTGTTCGAGCGCCGACCGTACCTTGGCGGCCGGGCCTCCTCCTACGAGCTTCCCGGCACGGGCGAAGTTATCGACAACTGCCAGCACGTGTTGCTGGGTTGCTGCACCAATCTCATCGACTTTTACTACCGGCTCGGAGTCGAAGAGCAAATCCGCTGGTATGACGAGATCACGTTCATTCTGCCGGGTGGCCATTCTTCCATGTTGAAGCCGGGCGCGCTGCCACCTCCTATGCATGCAGCACCGTCTTTCCTCGAATCCACGGTCTTGGATTTGATGGACAAGCTGGTCATCGCGCGCGCCATGCTGGCGCTTGTGCCTGCTCTGCCGGAAGATGATGGCGAGAGCTTCCTTTCATGGCTGCTGCGGCACGGACAGACGCAGACGGCAATCGACCGCTTTTGGTCGCCGGTGCTCATCAGCGCGCTGAATGACGAGCTTGACCGGGTGTCGGTCCACTACGCCGCGATGGTGTTTCGCGAGTCGTTTCTAAAATCAGCGGAAGCCGGACGCATGGGTGTCCCGGCTGTACCGCTTTCAGAACTGTACGGGACGGCAGCGCAGTACATCGAGGCGCGCGGTGGAAAGGTTCAGCTGCGCACCGCGGTTGACTCCATCCGGCCCGATGCCGACGGCGTTGGCGTTTGCGTTGGTGCAGAAGCAGTGCGGGCAGACTATGTGATCCTGGCGACGCCATTCAGCAGTGTGGACAAGCTTCTGCCCGACGCACCGGAGCTGAAGGCTCTGGACGACGAGTTGCAGAAGTTGGAGACCTCGCCCATCACCGGTATTCACCTGTGGTTTGACCGCCAGATCACTCCTCTGGAGCATGCCGTGCTGCTGGAGCGCACCATTCAGTGGATGTTTCACAAGTCCAAGATTCTTGCCACCCGCAGAGGCTCAACCGAAGGCGGCAGTTATGTCGAACTGGTGGTGAGCTCGTCGAAGACACTGTTGGAGAAATCGCGCGCCGAGATTGTCGAGCTTGCGGTCAGGGAACTGGGCGAGTTCTTCCCCGCGGCGCGCGAAGCACAGCTAGTCAAAGCCACAGTCGTGAAAGAAGTCCACGCTACCTTTTCGCCCCTGCCGGGCAGCGACGCTTTCCGTCCGGGACATGCCAGCCCGTGGCCCCGGATCTTCTTTGCAGGAGACTGGACGGCAACCGGCTGGCCGTCAACCATGGAGGGAGCCGTGCGTAGCGGGTACGGCGCAGCCGAGACCCTGACGCGTTCGGCTGGACGCAACGATCGCTTTCTCGTCCCCGATTTGCCCGCAAAGGGACTGATGAGGCTGTTCGAATAGGGTCGTTTGACGGAGTACAAGAAAACGCGATCGCGACCCATGGCCGCGATCGCTTCTTCCTTTGCCATTCTGGCTACTGCTGCTTGTTTGCCGGCTTCTGCATTTTATTCTGCGGGTTCGGTTGCATGCCGCCGGTGAGTTCGTTGACCAGCCCATCGGCGTGATAAATCTTGCTCAGCGACTCGATAATGGCCCGCGAATCAACCTCCACCGTGCGCGCTACCTTGTCGCTGTATAGGAAGTCCCACGGCAGCGACTCGATGTTGCCGTCAAAAACAATGCCCACCACTTCGGCGTTCCTATTGATCAGTGGGCTGCCGGAGTTGCCGCCGATAATGTCGGGCGTGGAGACGGTGTCGTACGGAGTGTTGAGGTTGATGTCGGACTTATGCTTCAGCCAGCTCTCGGGCAGCTCATATGGCGGCTTGCTACCGTGCGCGGCTGCATGCTCATAAGCTCCGCCCATGGTCGTGAACCAGGGAACTTTCTTGCCATTGAGTTTGTAACCGGCGATGGCGCCGTAGCTGAGACGCAGTGTAAACGTCGCGTCCGGAGGAACGTTCAGCCCATCCTTGGCGAACAGCGCCTTGCCGATGTCACCGCCGCTGCGGCGAAACACCGATTCCACCTGGTCTTCATTGCGCTGGTGAAGTGCTTGCGCCTCGGGTTCTACGCCCCGCATGAGCACGATCAGCGGGTCCGTGCTGGCATCCACGGCAGCTTTACCACCCTCGTAAAGCTGTTTGCGGAAGGCGGGATCGTCAAGCTTCGTGCCGGCAATCAACTCCTGCGCGCGTTCCTGTGGCGACTTACCGGCCAGGGCCAGCTTGACGGTCGCGTTATCGGCTCCGAGGTTCTCCTGCATTTCGTTGAGGCTCTCGGCCAACTGGACTTCGTCCAGCGATTTGTAAACCGGAGCGGTAGAGAACAACCGCTGCTCCAAACTCGGCAGGGCTGAGTCCTGGTAGCCGCGGATGCGCTGATTACTTGGCTTCTGCTTCTCGTAGGTGGCGCGTACGATGGTGCGGGCGTAGCGGGGAAGTTCTCCGCGGAAGCCGGCCTGGTTGTCAATGTAGGTCAGCGGCAGGAAAATCTGCTTCTGAATAACGACTGCCTTGGCGATGTCACTCCAGGGATCGCCGTACTCCTGCTTGCGCTTGGCGTCAGAGCTGACGAAAGCCTGCAATGCTTTCTCGTCGGCCGCCTTCTTCGCCATCAGGTCCTTATCCTGCAATCCGCCCTGGTAGCCGGTATAGGCCTTGAAGCCGTTTTGCAGACTGAAGAAGTCGCTTTCTGCTTCGCGAGCGTTTTCTGGCGACTGTGCGCTAAATTTCTGGAGCATGTCGATGCGGCGCGCCAGCGACTTGAGCTGCCAGGGATACTGCACGTCGCGCAGAAACTCGAGCTGCGCCGTGGTGAGCAGTCGTCCGGTGCGGCCCGGGTGGCCGGAAACAAAAACCAGGTCGCCATCTTTGACCCCGTCCGGAGACCACTTCAAGTAGTCCTTGATCTTTGCCGGCTGATCGTTCTCGTAGGCGCGAAAGAAGGAAATATCCAAGTCGTAGCGCGGATATTCGAAGTTGTCCGGGTCGCCGCCAAAGAAGGCGATGTCGAACTCGGGGGCAAACACCAAGCGCACGTCGCTGCACTTTTTGTACTTGTACAGGCTGTACATCGCGCCGGAATACAACGTGACCATGTCACAACGCATGCCATTGGTGGAGCAATCCTTCTCCAGGTTCGACATGACTTCGCGTTGTGCCTTGCCGGCGTCGGCTGCCGACATCCCGGGCTTGGCCGCGGCATTCACTTTGTCGGTTACGTCCTGGATATCTTCAAGGACGACAAACTCCACGCCCGGACACTTGGGCTCTTCCGCCCGGGTAGGGGCGTAGAAGCCGTTCTTCATGTAATCCTTGCCGTTGGAGGAGAGGTCGTGGACACAACCCTGGGCGATGTGATGATTGGTGAAAATGAGTCCGTCCGCTGAAACGAAGGATGAAGAGCCGTTGGGGGCACGTGCGGAGGAAAGGCGTACGTGGTCAAGCCACGCCTGATCGGGGGCGAAGCCGTACTTGGCTTTGACTTTGTCTTTGGGGAAAGCGTTAAACAGCCACATGCCTTCGTCCGCGAAGGCAAGACTGCACAGGCCGAGCGTAAGTACGCACAGCACGAGCGCAACACGTTTTTTCATGATGACTCCGGACGCGAAAGTTCCGCGTGAGTGATCGTCCGGTATAGGGAGCTCCAGACGGGTAAGCAAACCCTCAACCATAACTCCGGAGAAGGTGGGAAGCAAAGATACAGCCGAGGAGCGGACAGAAAAAAGCGGCCCCGGAGGCGGAGCCGCCCGGATTAAGGTGCCCTAGTGCTGCTGCGTGGCTTTCAGCAGATTGAGAAGCCCGTAGCCGAATGTATTGTCCTGGAAGATGCTTGGTCCACGGCAATTTCCCACCGCCTGAAGGTCGGTCAGGTGGATGGCCGAATGATCCATATTGGACTCAGTCTTGTCGACGTTTCCGACGAGACTAGGATTGGCCTGCCAGAGCAGGGCCACGCCGCCGGCAACATGCGGGGCCGCCATTGACGTTCCCTACCATCCGGAGCTATAGCCATCGCCCGGCACTGCGCCGCGGATATTCACTCCAGGTGCGGAAACATCAGGCTTGGTGCGATGGCTGCCGTCGGCGATCACTGGTCCTCGGCTGCTGAAGCTGGCGATGTTATTGCCCGAGTCGAGGGCACCTACGTCATAGGAACTGGCGTAGATTGCAGGGGGTTCCTGAATCGTAGAGCGCGCTGGACCGTAGTTGCTGGCGGCCATTACCGGGACGACACCCGCGGCCCTTACCCCATCCACGATCGCATGGAGAGTGTCGGTCGAGCATCCTTCAGAAGGAGGGCACGTCCAGGAGTTGTTGATGGCGTCCGGTGCCTTGGAAGGATCGCCCTTTTGGGGCTGACCGATGGGCCAGGTCGCGATCATAAACTGAAAGCACTAGGTGTATTACGCTGGCTTGCCGTTACCGCCGGAATCCATGTTGCGTCAGGCAATCCACTTCGCACCGGGAGCTACGCCGATCTGGTTCCCCCGTCCGTCGTCACCCACTTCTTCACTGACGGTGAATGTGCCGTGACCGTGCGGATCGTTCGGGTAGGTGGTCTGCTGCACGGCATCGTCCCAGTTATAGTCGTGGTTGACCTGTTGGCCATCCCACCCGCGATATTGGCTCTTGAGCGCCGGGTGGTGCCACTGAACGCCGGTGTCAGCGCCAGAGACAACCCGGCCTTCTCCGTGAAAGCCCAACGCCCAGACATCCGGCGCCTTTACCCTGGCAACATTCCATTCGATGCCCTGAGGCTGAGAACTGGTCTGCTGGCCGTCCGGATTGGGCAGCGCGGTGTGGACCAGCGGGTTGGCCTCGATGCGGTAGACATCAGCACGGGCAGCCAACGTCTCCATCAGCTTGCGGTTGCCGCTCACCTTAATCATGTTGACGATGAAAAATGACTGATAAGCGATACCGCGCTGCTGAAGCAAGTTGAGAATCGGGCCCTGAGTGCGGCCGGCCACGGCGCGAAGTGCGTTGACGACAAAATAGCCCTTCTCCATCTTGGTTTGGAGGGTATACGCAGGGCTGAGGTCGGCCTGCTGTGCCAGGACCACCAGCGCTTCCGTCGAAGCGCCATTAGCGGTTTCCGCCAGAATGCGCGGAGCAATCTTTCCACTTGGGTCGCCGGTCTGAGCTGACCAGCCGAGCGTTGTCATCACAGCTAGGAGCATCGTGAGCCACGCTCCAAGCAAGAATTTGCGCAAGTTCATAATTTGTCTCCAATAGAAACTGCCAAAAACTGAGCTGCGTTTGGAACGCTGAACATCAGGCCGAGGTACTACTTAGGCAGGGCGTAGTATGTTTCCGGAGCTGCCGCGGGCACGGAGCCCTCTTCGCCTGATGTGTTTTCCTACAGCGGCTAGAATTATGACGCGACATCTCGTAAGGAAGTGTCATGAAAGCCGGAATCCTGCTTCATCCACATCCCATTGCAGAAAAACCACTGCACGTTGAGCAGGTCGGTCGTCCCGAAATGAAACCCGGGCACGTACTTGTTAAGGTGAGGGCCTGTGGCGTTTGCCGCACAGACCTGCACATCGTCGAGGGTGAGCTTGCCGCGCCTCGCGCAAACCTGATTCCCGGCCATCAGATCGTGGGTGACATTGTGGAGGGAGCTGCCCGCGAACTCCCCGTTGGTACGCGGGTAGGGGTTTCCTGGGTCGGCGGCACCGATGGCAGTTGCTGGTACTGCCGGCGCGACATGGAGAACCTGTGTGACTCTCCAACCTTTACGGGCTACACGGTGAACGGCGGCTACGCCGAGTATGCGCTGGCCCGCGCCGATTTCGTCTTTCCGCTGCCTTCCGAACTCGATGACCTGCATGCCGCGCCCCTCTTGTGCGCCGGCATCATTGGCTTTCGCAGCCTCCGTGTTGCCGGAACACAACGCGGCGAACGGGTTGGCTTGTTTGGGTTCGGAGCATCGGCCCATCTGGCCATCGAGGTCTTGCATTCCTGGGGATGCGACGTTTATGTTTCGACCCGCGGTGAATCCCATCGCAAATTGGCCGGCTCGCTCGGCGCCAAATGGGTCGGTACGGAAACCGAGAAGCCTCCGGCGGAACTGGATCGCGCCATAACCTTCGCGCCCAGCGGAGACGTTGTAGTGGCGGCCCTGTCCAGTTTGCGGAAGGGCGGGGTCGTTGCCATCAACGCAATCCACCTGGACCGAATGCCCCAGTTCGACTACGACAGCCTGCTTTGGGGCGAACGCCAAATTCGCAGCGTCGCCAACATGACACGTGACGACGCGCGCGACTTCCTGCAGTTGGCTGCCGAGATCAAGTTACATCCCAAGGTGACTGCGTTCACGCTTGACCAGGCGAACGAGGCCTTGTTGGCGGTCAAGCAGGATGCGATTGACGGAGCCGCGGTGATCCTGCCATGAACTCTACCGCTGTCTACTTGAAGCTCCAGTTCGGCTGAGTGTTGTCCCCGCCTGCGGTCAACTGTCGTGGCTCGCTGCCGTCGGCCAGCATGCTCCAGATTTCCGTATTCCCTCCGCGTTTCGACTGAAACACGATGTGCCGTCCGTCCGGCGACCAGGAAGGGAAGTCGTTGCGCCCGCCATCGTGGGTAAGCTGCGCCCACTGCTTGCTGGCCAGGTCCATCACGTAAATGTCGCTGCCGCCCGGCGCGCCCGGGCCGTAGTGCCGTATCCAGGCAAAAGCCAGGAACTGCCCGTTGGGTGACCACGAAGGCGAAACCGCGTAGCCCTGATCGGTCACGCGGCTCACGTTGGTACCATCCGACGCCATGGTGTAAATCTGTGGCAACCCAGTGCGGCCACTCACCCAGGCGATTTGCGCGTTGGTCTTGGGGTTCCAGGTCGGTGAGACGTCCGGGCCCCTGCTTTCGGTCAGCCGCCGGGGGTTCCCGCCTGAAGACCCGACCGTGTAGATTTCCGTGTTGCCGGTGCGCGAGGAAGAGAACGCAATCGTCTGCCCGTCGGACGACCATGCCGGCGAGTAGTTATCGCCCCCGATCCGCACGAAGTTTACCTGCCTGTCCAGTTCCAGCGAATACATCAGAATCTGCCAGCCTTCTTTGGTCATGCCGGAGAAAGCCACGCGCGAACCGTCCGGCGAAACGTGGGGCGACAACGCAATAGTGCCCATGTGCGTCAGCTGCTTCTGGTTCGCGCCGTCGTAATCCATCTGCCAGATTTCCTTCGAGCCGCTTCGGTTGCTGACGAAGTAAATCTTGGTCTCGGCGATTCCCGAGATACCGCCGCCGAGCCGGAAGATGATCTCGTCGGCGAAGCGGTGCGCAATCAGCCGTGCGTTGCCGTCGGTGGCTTCCTCGCGGTACTGCTTGCCCAGCACCTGCGGGGACTGCGGGTTCTTGGTGTCGTACAGCCAGCCTTGGACATTCAACAAGCCACCCTGGACGCCGCCATTGCCGAAGGCCAGCATGTTGGCGTTGGGCGGCGGACTGCCCCACTCACCCAGACGCACCTCCGCCGGAGCGCCGGGAACGGCCACCGGATAGAAGCTCTTCGACACCATGTCGAAAATTCCCGCCATCTGGAGGTCGTTCCACAAAGTGACGTTGAAGTTCTCCGCCAGCTTCTGCGTCGCTGGGTCCGCGGTGACAGTTTTAAAGTCAGGAACCGCAAGCCGGATTTTCTCGACGCCAAGGCCGGTGCCGGTGCGAATCCAGTCCTGGGCAGAAACAAGGTGTGTTGTGAGAGTTAAAAGGAGGCAGGCCGCGACGATCGCAGGAATTTTCAGCTTTGACAGATTCATAGAAGTCCGAAGTGCCGATTTCTGAGCTACAGTTTCTGGGTGGAGCAGCGCTTCAGCGCTGCAGTTTCAGTACGTTCTTTCTTGCGGCTTTAGCCGCTGAGGTAATGCAATCTTACCTCAGCCGCTAAAGCGAAGATCTCAATAGTCACTCTTTGCTGCATGCCTGAAGGCGTGCTCCACCCCTTTACAAATTCCCTATCGCCGGTAATCAAACCAGAACTCCACGGCCACATAGCGCCCCGCATACTCCGGCGGCAGCGGTCCAAATGTATCGATGCGTTGCAGCGCCCGCAGCGCGGACTGGTCCAGCTGCGGAATCCCGCTCGACTGTTCCACCCGAATATCGGTGGGCTGGCCGGAGCGCGTAATCTCGAAGTAGATGTAAACTCGGTGTGCGGTGTCGATGCGAGGATCGACCTCATACTTCAGCCAGTTTTCCGAGACCTTGCGGCGCACTGCGTCCACGTACCAGCCAAAGCGGCTGCCAAAATCTCCCGTGCCCCCGGTGAAACTCAGCCCGCCCTTGGTGTCACCCACGGCGAACGACCCGTATGGCCCGCTAACCGGGCCACCCTGCCCGAACGGAATCTGGTTCTCGTCGACCTTCGCAACTTCCTTCGGCGGCGGCTTCTTTTGCGGGGATTCTCGCTGTCCCTTCACCTTGGTCTCGCGCTCGGGAATCGGGATCGCCTTCGGCTGTTCCTTCGGAGTTTCCTTCGGCGGCGACTGCGCCAGGCCCTTGGATTCGTTGGCCAGCACGTTTTGCGTCTCGGTCTGCGGCGCCGGCAATGGAATGCTGCTGACCAACGTGGCGCTCATCGCCCCGCCGCCTCCGCCTGTTCCGCCCCAGTTTTCGCCGCGCGTGCTGGGAATCAGGTAGCCAAACAGCGCCAGCGCGAACAACGCGGCGTGCAGGGCCAGCGATCCGAACAACGGTCCGCGAATATTCCCCTCGGTCGGGAAGATGTCAACGTCGGCTTCCATTGCTCTCCAGCGGCTGCGTGACGATGCTGACGTTGGTGATGCCCGCCAGCTTCACGGCATCCATCACCGTGGCGAATGCTCCGAAAGGAACGTTCTCGTCGGCGCGGACGAACACCGATTGCCCCTCGGGATCGCGAATCTTCTCGCGCAGCTTAGCGCCAATCTGGTTGATGTTGACCGGCTGGTTGTTCAGGAACACGCGCTGCTGGCGGTCGATGGTCACCACCAGCCGCTCTTCGGTGATTTCCTTGACCGTCCTGGTGTGCGGAACAGCGACCTCGATGCCCGACTGCAAGACGGGCGCGGTCACCATGAAGATGATGAGCAGCACCAGTACGACGTCCACCAGCGGTGTGACGTTGATGTCGGACAGAGAGGATTGCGTGCGTCCCTGCGCATTGGTGAATGCCATTAGTGCCGCTCCACGCTCTCGGGCACGCGAGCCGCGCCGCTCTGGGCGCGCTCCACTTCGTTGATCAACTCCAGGCTGAAGTCGTCCATGCGCGAGCCGAACTCGCGAATGTGCTGGGTGAACATGTTGTAGGCGATGACCGCGGGAATCGCGGCGAACAGTCCGGCGGCAGTGGTGATCAGCGCTTCCGAGACACCGGGAGCGACCGCTCGCAGCGTTGCCGCGCCGGCCGTGCCCAGGCCGTGGAAGGCATCAATGATGCCCCACACCGTTCCGAACAGCCCGATGAATGGCGTCACCGCACCCGTTGTAGCCAGCCAGGGAAGCCGGCTCTCCAATCGGGTCAGTTCCTCCGACGCTGCAATCTGCGTGGCGCGCTGCAAGGCGGGCATGCGAATTGGATACGTGCCCTGCTTCCGCAGCTCCCCGTATGCGCCTTCGAAGACCGCCACCAGCGGGCTGGGCTTGAACTGCTCCGCCACGGCAGCGATGTCCTGCAGCCGCTCTGACTTGCGAAATGCGCGCATGAAGCGGTTGCTCTGCACCCGCGCCCGCCTGAACAGCCCCCATTTCGAGAAGATGATGACCCACGAGGCCACGCTGAACAGCAGCAGAATGACGAGGACAGTTTTGGCGACGAGGCCGCTGGTCTCAATGAGGCCAGTGATTTCTCCGCCGATGGCCGAGGCAAAAAGAAAGAAATAAACACTCATGTCGATTGCAGATCAGGCGCCTATCACGCTGCGTTTATTATAAGCATTTGACGCGGACGCGGCAGCTTCGCTGTGAGATGTTCCTTTGCAGTTAACCAAGCCGTCGCGAGTTTAGCGGAAAGCTGACAATCGGCAGCTTTCTGCTACACTGCGCTTAACTTCGCTGCGTCGGGAACTCACGTGCTGCTGGAACTGCGGGTCGAAAACTACGCGGTCATCGACAACATCGCCATGGAGTTCGCGCCCGGTCTCAATCTGCTGACCGGCGAAACCGGCGCTGGCAAATCCATCCTCATTGACGCTCTCGCGCTACTGCTGGGCGACAAAGCCTCGACCGACGCCATCCGCCACGGCGCCGACAAGGCTGTCGTCTCCGCCGTCCTCGACGCGGATTCGCCAGGCGTTCAGCAAGTTCTCGAAAGCAACGGAATTGATGCCGATGACGAACATCTCATTCTGCGCCGCGAAATCGCCGTCGGCGGCAAAGGCCGCGTCTTCGTCAACAATCAGCCGGCGACCGTCACCGTTCTGAAACAACTCGCGCAGTTTCTCGCGGTCATTCATGCCCAGAACGAGGCAGTGCTGGCGTTCGACCCTGAGTCGCGCCTGGCGCTGTTGGACACCTTCGCCGGCGTGGACATCTCGGCAGTCTCGGCGGCGTTCGACAACTGGAACCAGGTGCGCCACCGCATCGCCGATCTCGAACGCGACGAGCACGACCGCCTGCGCCTGCTCGATTTGTGGAACTACCAGCGCAAAGAAATTGCCGACGCCCACTTGCAGCCCGACGAAGACGCGAAGCTTGAGGCGGAGAAGCGTGTACTCGCCAACTCGGAGAAGGTTTACTGCGCGGCTGTGGCTGCCTGTGATGCGCTGTACGAGGGCGACGCGTCCGCCGGGGCGCTGATCCGTACGGCGACAAAGCACACGGAAGAACTTTCGCGGTTCGACGAGCAGTTCCGCGCGAGGTTGGCGGAGTTGGAGTCGGCACGCATCACCGTGGAAGACATCGGACAGACACTGCGTGACTACGCTGCCGGAATCGAGGCCTCGCCCGAACGCCTGTCGGAGGTTGAGGACCGGCTGGCAACGCTCGATCGGCTGAAGCGTAAGTACGGGCCGAAGCTGGAGGACGTCATTGCGCTGGGCGCCGAGCTCGAGCGCAAGCTGAACGAGATGGAGAACAAGGACGAGGCACTGCGCGAGTTGCGCGTCGATCTAGCAAGAGAAGCCGATGCCTACCTCGACGCAGCCCGCGCGCTGTCCCGGAAGCGGTACCAGGCCGCCCGATCTCTTGAGAAGATAGTAGGCATCGAAATCAATGAGTTAGCGATGAAAGCTCGCTTTAAAGTTGAGGTATCGGGCGTCGATGAGGAAGGGAACTGGACGGCGGCAGGCTTCGACCAGGCGCAATATCTCATCTCGGCGAATCCGGGCGAGCCGCTCGGCCCGGTGGAGGAGATTGCCTCCGGCGGCGAGCTCTCGCGCGTCATGCTGGCGCTGAAAACGACAATCGAGTCGGGACAGAGGAAGGGGGCCCCACACTTCGCGCCCTCTGTTGGCGAGAGGGTGGGATCGTCTCGCCATGGCCACAACGGTGCGAAGAACAGCGCAGTTCAACGAACCCTGGTCTTCGACGAGATCGATACCGGTATCGGAGGCCGCGCGGCGGAAGCCGTCGGTAAGAAGCTGAAACAACTCGCGCGCACCAAGCAGGTGCTCTGTGTTACGCACCTTCCGCAGATTGCATCCTTCGCCGACCAGCACTACCTCATTGAGAAACGCGAGTCTGGGGGAAGAACCAAGACCTCAGTCCGCTTGCTGGATTCCGCGGATCGCACCCGGGAACTGGCCCGCATGATCAGCGGCGCCAAGCTGACCGACACGTCGCTCAAGCACGCCGAGCAGATGCTGAAGACCAACCGCTAGGCGATTGCTCCCACTTTTCCCGCCAGTCGCCGCAGCAAGCCGATCTGTCCGTTGTGGTAGCCCTCGTGATAATGCAGCCGGACCAGCGCGTCGCCCACCGACCCCGTGAGCGGCGGACGGCGAAACTGCTCCGGCACTGGCGCAGCCAGGTCTTCGTCGGCCATTGCGGCCAGAGCAGGAATCAGTTGTTGCTGCGAGTCCTCCAATAAGCCGCGCAGCGTGCCGATGTCCAGCACATGGTCGCCCGGCTTGACCGGATCCGAGCCGCGCCGGTAATGCTCGGCTTGCGCTTCGGTGAGCACCGGCGCGCCACCGGTAAGCGTCAGCAACATGCCGCGCGCAACGATGATGTGCCCGAGCACCCAGTTCAGGCAGTTGCCGCCCACGTCGGGGATGACGAGGCTTTCTTCATTGGTCACGCCCTCCAGGTTGCGTTTGAGTGCGCCATAGCTGAACTCATACATGCTCGCCAGTTCTGTGCCGGTCATGGAATTCTCCTGCGGGAGATTGTACAAGGTGCAGGCGGTGGAACCACTGGGTGGAAGCACTGGGCTTTAGCCCGGTGAAGAGGCCAAAAGCGAGCGCTTTCCTCCGTCCCAATCGCGCTTCCGCCGGCTGAATATTGACGGCTGGTTGCTAATTGCTGGTTGCTCGTAGCTAGTCGCTAACTTTACACTTCTCCCGTCCTCTGGCAAAGTGAATGGTGGAAGCCCAATCGATCGTCGTCCTCGACTTCGGCGCGCAGTATTCGCAGCTCATCGCGCGCCGCATCCGCGAACTCAACGTCTTCTCTGTTGTCCTGCCGTGCAACGCCCCGCTGGAAGAGATCCAGAGCTACCATCCCGCGGGCATCGTGCTGTCGGGTGGGCCGTCGTCGGTCTATGACGCCGACGCGCCTCCGGCCGACGAGCATGTCTTGCATCTCGGCCTGCCGGTGCTGGGCATCTGCTACGGCCTGCAATTCATGGTGTACAAGCTGGGCGGTAAGGTGCTCGCCGCCGAGAAGCGCGAGTACGGCCACGCCCAGGTCGAATTGCTGCGCGCCGATTCGCCGCTGTTCAAGGGCCTGACGGGCCCGCTGACGGTATGGATGTCGCACGGCGATGAAGCGCTGGAGCTTCCTCCCGGCTTCGAGCTGGTCGGCAAGACCTCCAACGCAGTGGCCGCCATCCAGAACCCGGCGCAGAAATATTACGCCGTGCAATTTCATCCCGAGGTGCATCACACGCCGCAAGGCACCGCGGTCCTGCGCAACTTCGTCTTTGACGTCTGCGGCCTCAAGCCCAACTGGACGCCGCAGAGCTTCATCGACGAGACCATCGCCAGCGTGCGCCAGACCGTGGGCAAGGGCCGCGTCATCTGCGCGCTTTCGGGTGGAGTGGATTCGTCCGTCGCAGCCGAGTTGGTGCATCGCGCCATCGGCGATCAACTGACCTGCATCTTCGTCAACAACGGCGTGCTGCGCAAGAACGAGTTCCTCAGCGTGCAGAAGAACCTGCGCGAGCGGCTTGGCCTCAACATCGACACGGTGGACGCAAGCCAGCGCTTCATGACCAAGCTGGCGGGTGTCATCGACCCGGAGACCAAGCGCAAGATTATCGGCAATGAGTTCATCGTGGTCTTTGAGGAGGAAGCGCACCGCCTGGAGCAAATGCACGGCAAAGTCGAATGGCTGGTGCAGGGAACGCTGTACCCGGACGTCATCGAGTCGCGCTCGGTGCGCGGCCCGTCGCAGACCATCAAGAGCCATCACAACGTCGGCGGGCTGCCCGACATCATGAAGCTCAAGCTGATCGAGCCGCTAAAAGACCTGTTCAAGGACGAGGTGCGCAAGATCGGCCGCGACCTGGCCATGCCGGAAGAACTGTTGCAACGGCAGCCGTTCCCCGGGCCGGGCCTCGCGGTGCGCATCGTGGGCGAGGTCACACCCGAGCGCGTGACGCTGTTGCAGGAGGCCGACGACATCGTCGTGACCGAGATCAAGCGCGCCGGGCTGTACACCAAAATCTGGCAGTCGTTCGCCGTGCTGTTGCCGGTGATGTCGGTGGGCGTGATGGGCGACATGCGCACCTACGCCTACACCTGCGCCATCCGTGCGGTGAACTCCGAGGACGGCATGACCGCCGACTGGGTTGACCTGCCGCACGAAGTGATGAAGACCATCTCCAACCGCATCGTGAACGAGGTGAAGGGCATCAACCGCGTGGTGTACGACGTGACCAGCAAACCGCCGGGAACCATTGAGTGGGAGTAGCTCAGAAGGTTCGAGTCATTGACTCGGGGCCCCGAACAGCGCCGCTTTTGCGCTGTTTGGGGTGAAAAAACGCCGGGCACGATTGAGTGGGAGTGAGGGACAGCAGTCAGCAAGCAGGCACGTCATGAGGCCACCCCGTGGTTGCGATGGTGCACCAAAATGGTGTATATTGATGACACTATGGGGACGGCTAAGCGGGCGGCAGCAAAGCAGGTGCGGCGGAGTGTAACCCTGCCGCGGGAGATCGCGAAACAAGTGGAAACCATGTCGAAGCAGCGCCGCCTCAGCGATAACCGGGTCCTGGTGGAGCTCATCGAGCAAGGGATCCAGGCGCGCAAGCAAAAGGAGAAGGCCTTTTTCGAGTTGGCGAAACGCTTTCGCGAGGCGAGCGATCCCAAAGAAGTGGAGCAGTTGGGCGACCAGTTGGGGCGCTTCGTGTTCGGTGGATGATGCCCCAGATCGCAAGCTGGTCTCAAATTCCTCCTGGCATCCGTCAACATCTTATTCGGCACATGCATGACCGCAAAATCGGGCCGGAAGATCTGAACCGTCTGCGTGAGTGGATTTGAGTTGCGGCCCGACGTACCCGAACGAGACTGGTACAAGGACTTCGGCTCTTTCAAGCTTTGCGGCCACGGCAATTATCCCAAGACGTTCCTTCTGCCAGGCATGCACCTCATGGTAGCGAACGCATGGCGGTGTGATACACAAGTATGTAACTCCCAGCCGGACGCAGAGCCGGCGTGAGCAAACTATGAGCCATTCCGTTCCGCGGGACCTCGTTCCCGCTCCCCTGTGGCCCCTGGAGGCGGCATGTTAAGGTCGCTCTTCATTGGGCTTTCCGAAAGCAAACGGCTTCGCAGCTTCGCCGAGACTTCCGCGCTTGGTCTGCGTTTCTCCAGTCGCTTTGTTGCCGGTACGCAGGTCGAGGACGTCCTCCGTGCCACGCAAACCGTCAACCAGTGGGGCGCCAGCGTCAGCATCGACAACCTGGGCGAGAACGTCACCAACGCCGACGAATCCAAGCACAGCGGCGAACTGTATCATCGCCTGCTGGACGAAATTTCCACGCGCAAGCTGAACGCCAACGTCAGCCTCAAGCTCACGCACATGGGCCTGGGCGTGAGCGAAGAACTCGCGTTTGGTCTTGTAACTGAGTTGGTGGATCACGCCGTGCGCATCAACAGTTTCGTCCGCGTGGACATGGAGGGCTCGCCCTACACCCAGCGGACGCTCGACTTCGTGCGCCAGTTGCATTGCCTGCCCGGACACGCCGGCAAGGTGGGCACGGTCATTCAGTCGTACCTGTATCGCAGCGAGCAGGACGTGAACGATTTGCTGGCGGAGCGAATCCGCATACGGCTGTGCAAGGGCGCGTACAAGGAGCCGGCGGAGATCGCGTTCCCTAAGAAATCCGACGTGGATGCCAATTACGTGAAGCTGGCCAAGACCCTACTGAAGAGCGGCGTCTATCACGGGCTGGCGACGCACGACGAACACATCATTGCCGAGATGAAACAATTCGCGCGCGCGGAGAACATCCCGCCCACGGCCTACGAGTTCCAGATGCTGCACGGCGTGCGGCGAGACTTGCAGCAGCAACTGGTGCGCGAAGGCTATGGTCTGCGGGTGTATATTCCGTTCGGAACGGAGTGGTATCCGTACTTCATGCGACGTCTGGCCGAGCGCCCAGCGAATGTGTTCTTTATCGCCAGGCAAATGTTCCGGCAGTGAAGGAAGTGTGGACAAACTAGGATTCGCACAATCCGTAGTTAGCGCTCACCCAAGTGACGCGCGAAGCGGTAAACTCCAGCGGCCTGGCGGCGAGCGGCGGAGGATTGCAGCCACCATTCTTTTGCTTTGGTTGGCTTTCGTTGTGTGCGGCCCGTGGTACTGCGCGATGGCTCCGGCGTGGGAAGGCTACGATGAGCCGTTCCACTTTGCTTACCTGCAGCACGTCGCCGCAGGGCTGGGTCCGCCCGCGAGAACTACGCCAGTCTCGCTGGAAGTGCAGCACGCGCTGCACCTGTTTCCCATTCCCTGGGAGCTGCAGTTCCAGAGCATTCCTCCTCCGCTAACGACCTATGACGAATATTGGCGCTTACCGCCGGCGGAGCAGCGGGTGTCGCGTGAAGCCTCCGCCCGCGCCCTCGTCGGCCCCGCGCAATATCGGGAGGGAAGCGAGCAGGTCCTGAACTATGAGGCGCAGCACGCCCCCCTCTACTGGTGCTTTGCCGCGCCTCTCCGCTGGATGGCAGGGGAGCCCCTGCTGACGCAACTCTTCACCCTGCGGATGCTGAATGTGCTGCTGGCCTCGGCCGGGGTTCCGCTGGTCTATGTGTTGGCCCGGCAGGTGTTCGGCCCGGCCCGGGCACTGGCCACGACAGCACTGCTGGTGTTACTACCCGACCTGATGATCAACGTGGCGCGGGTAAGCAACGAATGCCTGACCATGATCTGCTACACGGCAGTCCTGATAGCGGCCGTGAAGGCGGTTGCGGAGCCGTTGCGTTGGCGGTGGTGGCTGCTGCTGGGAGCAGCCATGGGATGCGGCTTGCTGACCAAGGCGTACTTCCTCACCGCAATGCCGGCGCTAATGGTACTTGCCATCTACTGCCTGTTGAAGCAGGAAGCCGTGCCTGATCGTCCACGCCTCGCTGTCGCCGCCCGAATTGGCGCGGCGTTCGCGCTGGTGCTCACCATTGCGGGCGTGTTATATCTGCGGGTCCATGCCCTGACCGGCTCCTGGTCGGAATATGGCGACGACGCCGCACTCCGCGGCATGTCACTGGGGCAAAAGCTCATGGCCGTGCCGCATGTGAACTGGAAAAGCGTCGCGGTCTCGGTTTTGCTCTCTCACATCTGGTTTGGCGGTTTGAGTTTCTTGCGTTTACCGCTGGCGTTTTACATCGCGGGCTTCGCCCTGATCGTTGTGGCCATTGCCGGAGCTCTCTCCCGCCTGGTGAGTCGGCGAAAACAAGAGCCTGCCGAACTGCGCGGGATCATCGTGCTGGGCGCGTTCTACGTTTGCTTCTGGGCAGGGCTGGGCTACCATGTCCTCATTACATAATTGAACCAGGGAGTCCCGGCTTCGGCGGGTTGGTATCTTTACTGCCTGGCCGCGGGAGAGGTTGTGTTGCTGGTGTGGAGTTTGCAGGCATTCATCCCCGGACGGTTTCTATTTCCGCGGCTGTGTGCAGTGGTTGCACTGGCCGATATTTATGGCATGCATGCCTTTCTACTGCCTTATTACACTGGGTTGACGGTGCACGTCGCGGGACGAGTGCCGTCCTGGTTGGCTGGTGGCTGGGCTATCTGGCGGCCACGATTGGAATGGTTCTCCTGGTAGTTGCGATCGCTGCCCGCCAGTCCAAAATGGACACATCGGGTTACGACTGAAGCTGAATCTTGGGCAAACATAGCATTTGCACTTGCGTTCCAGCCGGAAAGCTGAGTACGATAGAGACGTCCTCCAATCGCCGCACTTCCCGTGCAGGCGTTCCTCGCGCCGAAAGTTCCGAGCGCCAGACGGACGTAACTGATTCGATATTCAGGAAGTAATCCAACCGCAGATGCGCCGACCCCGCGGATGAAGCAGGTGAGCATCCGGCCGATCGTAGCGGTTCACGAATGTGGGAACCCGCCACCTGCGGGTGAAGATTAATTATAAGAGAGAAACATGAATCAAGGATCGAACCCTCCCACCGGATCCGGCGGGAAAGGACGTAGACGGCGGCGCGGCCGCCGAGGACCTGTCGCGCACCATCACGGCGCGCAAACGCAGGGACAACAACAAGGGGAGCATCGCCACGGACCGCCCAAGCGGCACGGTCGCAAAGGGCCGCGTCCCGTGGGGCAGAACCAGTCTGGCGGCGGCATTTACACCGCGCCCATGGACCACAGCTACCGCAATGCCCAAGGCAACAACAATGGCAACCTGCGCAAGCAGGGACGCGGCGGTCGTGGCGGACCGGGTTTCGGCAAGCAGTTCATGCCCGCCGATCCTGAGCCGGTTCCCATGTCGGCTTCCGTTGAAGATCAGCCCACGCGCATCTTCGCTTTTGTGGACGACCTGTTTTTCCTGGCGAAAATCCAGGAAACCGCGCGCAAGATGAACGTGAAAGTCGAGTTCGTAAAGACGGAAAAAGACCTAAACGAACGCATGGGCGAGAATTGCGACGACAAACCCTCGCTCATCATCTTCGATCTGAACAATGTTTCGGCCAAGCCGCTCAGCGTCATTCCCAAACTCAAGGCGAAGCTCAAGAAAGCCACCAACATCATCGGCTTTGTGTCGCACGTTCAGGGCGAGCTGAAGCTCAAGGCCCAGGAAGCCGGTTGTGACATGGTGGTGCCGCGCTCGGCCTTTTCGCAGAACCTGGCGCAGCTGCTGCGCCGTCACGGTGCTCCGGATGAGGGGCCCGAACAACACGAGCAGCCCGGCTTGTAGGTTTTGCTGCGATTGATGAGTGTCGTTACGCCGAAGATTGGCGCACTAGCGATTGTGGCGTCCGTTACATTGTTGCTCGCGGGCGCTACAAAATCGAGTTCTTCTGCCTCTGCGCGGAAGTCAGCGCAAGCTCGCCCCACGTTCTACAAAGACGTCTTGCCTCTCCTGCAGGACCACTGCCAGGTTTGCCATCGTGAGGGCAAGATTGCTCCCATGCCATTCGTTACCTACCAGCAGACGCGGCCTTGGGCCGATGCGATCAAGCAGGCTGTGCAATCGCGGCAAATGCCGCCCTGGTTCGCCGACCCACGTTACGGCAAGTTCTTGAATGATCCATCGCTAACGCCACAACAGATAGCGCTGATCTCCGCCTGGGCTGATTCCGGTGCGTTGGCTGGTTCACCGAAAGAAGCGCCCCCACCGAAGCAGTGGGCCAAGGGCTGGAACAT
The DNA here is from genome assembly GCA_031296115.1 of Acidobacteriota bacterium. GTDB lineage: Bacteria > Acidobacteriota > Terriglobia > Terriglobales > Acidobacteriaceae > Bog-257. The sequence continues at coordinate 89,338 of JARLGI010000036.1, forward strand.
TCCCCAGCCAGACAAAGTCGTACAGATGCCGCAGCCGGTGAAGCTGCCAGCGGCCGGTGATGTCGAATACACCTATGAAATTGTTCCCAGTGGATTCACGGACGACAAGTGGGTGCAGATGTCGGAGATTCGGCCATCGAGCCGCGAGCATGTGCATCACGCCGTGGTGTACATTCGGCCTCCAAACTCGAAGTGGCTGCACAACGCGCCGGTCGGAGTGCCGTTTACGCCGTCCAGTTTTGCCGACGCTGAGGAGCGCGCCGAAGCTCATGCCACCACCAGCGACATGCTGCTGGTCTATGCTCCGGGCAGCGAGCCTGACCGCTGGCCTGACGGAATGGCGAAGTTCGTTCCCGCGGGGTCGGACCTCGTCTTCCAGATGCATTACACTACCAACGGTCACGCTGCAATCGACCAGACCAGCATCGGGATGGTTTTCGCCAAGCAGGCGCCGAAGCAGTGCGTGCTCACGCTCCAGCTCACCAATCACACCTTCATGATTCCGCCGCGCGCGGATGACTACCGCGTCGAAGTCTCCGGTGCCTTGCCTAACGACGCGACCCTGCTTAGCTTCTTCCCGCACATGCATCTGCGCGGCAAGCGCTTCGAGTACAACGTCCTGCACGACGACGGCGCCATCGAGACTTTGCTGCGGGTGAACTATGACTTCCATTGGCAACTGAGTTACCGGCTGGCGCAGCCGCGATTGCTGAAGGCGGAAACCCGATTGCAGGCAGTTGCCTGGTATGACAACTCCGCAGACAACATGCACAATCCTGACCCGAACAAGTTCGTGACTTGGGGCGGACAAACGTACGAGGAGATGATGGTGGGTTTCTTCGATGTCGCTGTACCCGCAAGTGTAGACAAGGAGCGGTTCTTCGTGCGGAACGCGACAGGCCGGTGAAGCCGATTTTTAGTACGTTTTGCACTAGGTAGAGCACGTTTTCAAGCGTGCATGAGAGTCTGCAGATTGGAGCCGGCTCTAGCCACAGAGGTAAGTACACCGGGTGTTCCTCAGCGGCTGAAGTCGACGACAAAAGGAAAGTCTTGCAATTCAGTGCTGAAGCGCTGCTCCACCCAGCTATCTTCCCGCGATCACGCCGTTATCGACCGGTCGCACCAACCGCGCGGGATTGGCGAAGTTGGCCTGCGCCACGCGAATCTGCTGCTTGAAGTCGTCCACCATGCCTTCATGCAAGCGCACCTCGGTGGGCTTCTTGGCGATACTCATCTTGTCGATCTTGTCCTGCAACCGCAGTAATCCGTAGAAGAGGTTCTCCGGGCGCGGAGGACAGCCAACGATGTAAACGTCCACAGGCACGATGCGGTCCACACCCTGCAGTACAGCATAGGTATTAAACGGACCGCCGACCGACGAGCAGGCGCCCATCGAGATCACCCACTTCGGGTCGGGCATCTGGTCATAGATGCGCTTAACAACCGGCGCCATCTTCAGCGTGACCGTCCCGGCCACGATCATCAGATCGCTCTGCCGCGGGCTGGGACGAAACACTTCGGAGCCGAAACGCGCGATGTCAAAGCGCGAGGTCGACGCCGCGATCATCTCGATCGCGCAGCAGGCCAAGCCGAACGTCATGGGCCAAATGGCCGACTTGCGCGCCCAGTTGAACACGTAATCCACCGTGGTGACCAGAAAGTTCTTCTCGAAGCGGTTATCGATCCAACCCATGCAATACCTTCTTCGCCGGAGTTTCCGACCCCACTATCTTGGCCGATGTCTGTAACGGCAGGCTGTGATAAGCATCACAGTCTCATTAATGCCGAGTCTAGGCCGGATTGGCAGCCGGTTCAAGTCCCGATCTGTGTGTCAGAGCTAGTTACAAACAATCGCCATCTTGTTAACGCTTGGCAAGCCTCCAATCGCGTCTATTCACCAGATTCCGAAGAATCGGAGGAGTGTGATGAAAAAGTCTCTAGTGATATTGATCCTTACGTTGATTGGTGGTTTTGCGCCGGTGCAACAGGCCGGCTATAAACAAACCAACCTGGACCAATACGGCGGGCATCGCCAATAACACTGACCAACAGCTGACGAATCCTTGGGAATCGCGGCTTTTCCCGGGCAACCGATCTGGATTGCCAACAACAACGGTGGAACTTCCACCCTTTACGACACGAGCGGAAACAAGAATTCTCTCGTGGTACAGATACCCGGCGCGTCGGTGAATCCCTGTAATCCGGGATGCCTAACCGGGATCGTAGCCAACGGTTCCAGCTCCGATTTTGGAGGTGCGTTCTTCATCTTCGACACCGAAGATTAGCGGCATCACAGTCGTGGACAACTCGGCAGCGGGCGCGGTTTACAAAGGGCTGGCCTTTTGAACAACGGCTCCGGGAATCTTCTGCTGGCCGCCAACTTCCGGAGCGGGAAAGTAGACGTATTTGACCGCACGTTCAAGGCAACGTCTCTTGCCGGTAGCTTCACCGATCCCTGTCTACCGGCCGGATTCGCACCACACGGAATTCACATATTAGGTAACCGGGTATTCGTGGCGTACGCGTTGCAGGACGCCGCGAAGCATGATTCAGTGAATGGCGCCGGCAACGGGGTGGTGGATATTTTTGACGCGAACGACAACTTTGTAAGCAGATTCGCCACCGCTGGGCCATTGAACTCTCCCTGGGGCGTTGTCGGCGCTCCTACGGGGTTCGGGCAGTTTGCCAATGCGATTCTGGTGGGTAACTTTGGCGATGGCACCATCAACGCCTTTGACAACTCCGGAAATTCGCTGGGGCAACTCGCCGATCCCGGTGGGCACCCACAGGTAAATCCTGGACTTTGGGACTTGGTTTTTGGGCCGAGCTCCAGCGACGCCAATACGCTGTACTTCACCGCAGGAGGTGCCGACCAAACCCAATGACTCTTCGCCACGCTGGTAGCGGCGATTTTGCACTTTCTGTTTCGCCCACGAGTGTAAGCCTGGCACGCGGAGGCGCGGTGACGCTCACAGTCAATGCCACTGCCACTGCCATATCCGGCTTCAACAGCGCGATTTCGTTGTCTTGCTCCGGGCCGCCAGCGGGCGTCAACTGCCTGTTCTCGCCCAACACCATTACGCCCGGGGGCGGTGGCGCGTCTTCGGCGCTCACCTTGTCGGTGTCGCAGGGCTATCAGGCAATGGCGATGATGGGGTGGTTGCCGTTCTCTGGAATTGGCCTCTTCGGACTGGTATTCGCTTCGCCGGCGGATAACAGCGTCAAGAGGAAGATCCTGAGACGGACTGCCGTTGCGGGTGCGCTCGTGCTCATAACGCTCCTGCTGCTAATGGCGGTAGGTTGCGGCTCGGGCATGACCAATCACATGACGAACAACGGAGGCACGATCAACCTTCTGGTGACCGGTAGTTCCGGTGGGCTGAAACATTCGGTCCAGGTTGCACTAACGGTGAACTAGAAGCGGATTGCGGTGGCGAGGCGAGCGCAGCAGTGGGCTGGCCTTGTTGTGGAGGGGCCGGCCCATGGCTCTTGCGAGTAGGTCTTTTTCGTCCTCGAAACTAACCCAAGGCACGCACCCGCAGACCGGCCGCTTGAAGCGTCGCTTTTACCTGACGCGCGATACTTGCGGAGCCGGGTGTATCAGAGTGAATACAGATGGTTTGAGCCGCAACCGCCAACTCGGAGTTGTCGGTGGCGATGACGTGGTGACGGACCGCGATATTCAACGCTTGCTCCGCCGCGCGTTCGGGAGTGTCAAGCAGCGCGCCCGGCAGTGTGCGTTTGCGCAGCGTGCCGTCGGGCTCGTAGGTGCGGTCGGCGAAGGCTTCGGCAGCGCAGTGCAATCCCATCGAACACCAGACTGCCAAAGCAGAAGAGCCGGCCTGTCCAACCAGGATGAGTTGCGGGTCAATTCCCTGAGCCGCGCGGCCCAGGGCCAGCGCAACCTCGCGATCTTTGTTGGCCGCGTGATACAAAGCGCCGTGCGGCTTGACGTGGACGAGCTTCATGTCTAGGGACTTGGCGATAGTTGCCAGAGACGCAATCTGCTGCTGCACCGAATCCTCGATCTCACTTGGAGACATGGGAGATTCGATGCGCCCGAAGTTTGCGCGATCGGGATAACCAGGATGCGCGCCCGCCGCGACATCCAGCTTTTTCGCAGCCGCGAGCGTTTCGCGCATCGTATTTTTATCGCCGGCATGGCCGCCGCAGGCAACGTTGGCCGACGTGATGTAACGCATCAGCTCGAAATCGCTGCCATCCGCCAGCGACTTTGCTGACTCACCCAAATCCGCGTTGATGTCGATGACGATCTCGCTCATGGTAGTAACTCTTTGAGCCGGCGCTCCTGTTCGCGCAGCGCCTCGATTGCTTGCGGTATGGATACTTCGGCGAACCGCACCTCGTCACGCGGTCGCAACTGGCCAACGAGGTGCATGTCAGCGGCAATGACATTGGCGATCTTGGGATAGCCGCCGGTGGTTTGCTGGTCCACGAATAGAACAATGGGTTGGCCGTCTTGCGGGACCTGGATTGCACCGAGCGGAATGCCGTCGGTCAGCAATTGCCGCGGCTCACGCGGGCGCAGCGGCTCGCCTTTCATCCGTAACCCTGCGCGGTCCGACTGGTCGCTGACCGTGTACGCGCAGGAAAACAGCTTCTCGAATGCGCTTGCGTCGAACCAATCCTGCTGTGCGCCCCGGGTAACGCGAATCGGACCGTGACTAGCGAGCGCCTCAAGAGATTCTGGGGCCAATGTATGAACCGGAGATGCCTTCGTGCGGCGCACTTGCAGTACGTCGCCACTTTGCAAACGGTGGCCCTTGATGCCGCCGAAGCGGCCGCGGGCATCAGTGGATGCGCTCCCCATGACCAGCGGAACGTCGAAGCCGCCCTGAACCGCCAGATAGGATCGCGCGCCGTTTAGCATGCTCCCACAACTCAGGACTGCTCCGGCAGGAACCTCGATGGCGGTGTTGAACGGGATTCGCGCGGAACCCAGCTTCGGCTCGCAATCAGCGCCCGTGATGGCCACGACAGCGGCCTCGTCGAATTCTAGTGTTGCTCCGAGCAGCGTCATTTCCAAGGCAGGTGCATTGACGTCGTTGCCAATCAGAAGATTGCCGATGCGGAACGACAGCGGATCGGCCGCCCCGGCGGGGGAAATGCCCAAGTGTGAATAGCCATACCGGCCCAGGTCTTGGATGGTGGTGAACAGCCCCGGTTGTTGTACACGGATTGCCATCGCTGGACTCTACTGCTCTCGCGACATCTCCTCGAAGGTTGCGCGATCAATGGGAAAAATCCTCACCAGATCGCTGGGATGCAATAGGGTCGGCTGCGTGGCTCCCGGACTAAACAGACGCATCGGTGTTCGCCCGATAATGCGCCATCCTCCCGGCGAATCGACGGGATAGATCCCGGTTTGACTGCCTGCAATTCCCACGCTACCCGCTGCAACGCGCGGCCGCGGTGTCGCCAGCCGCGGAGCGTGCAGTGGCTCCGGAAGCCCTCCCAGGTAGGCGAATCCTGGAGAGAACCCGAGGAAGTACACACGATAGAGCGGCAAAGAATGCTGAGAGGCAAATTGCTCGACGGTAAGATTGGCGGACTGCGCCAGTTCGAGCAGGTCGAGGCCAAACTCTGGGTCGTAGCAAACCGGGAGTGTGACCATGCGGGCAACGAAGTAGGGACGGTCATTCGCATCGGCCACTGCCTGTTCCAGGATGGAGGCCAGTTCCTCATGGCTCAACTGCAGCGGATCAAAATCAATGAGTAGCGACCCATATCCCGGGTGCAAGTTTCGAATTCTTGGATCGTGGCGCTCCTCCAAAGCGAGAAAGAGTGTCATGACGCGCCCGTGCAACTGGGGCGAGATGGCATTCCCGAATTCCACCAGCAACGACGAATCGCTCGCCGGAATGATTCTCATCGGACCTCGCGGCACATGGCCAGAATAGACGAAGTCTGCCCACGCCAACAGCTGTGAAATGGTTGGTCGAGAGTCTGCGGGGCATGGTAGAGTGTTGCCGAATTCTTACTCCACAAACTAGAAGATGCAGGCTCATTCTGCCCGTTGTGAACCACTTCACGTCGCCACCTCGCTGTGCACGGCGGGGAGCAGCTTGCTCGCCAAGCTTCAGTTGCCAAGTTCGCCATCGAGCACCGCTGGAAGGTGCTGGTCGCCTCGCTGGTGTTCCTAGTACTCGGCGGTTTTCTCTTCACCCAATTGAGGACATCGTTCTTTCCGGACGACGTCCAGTACTGGTCGTACGCTGGCGTGTGGCTGCCGAATGATGCCAACTTCGAGGCCACCAACCATGCAGCTCAGCTTACCTGGCGCTGCTCTTCCAGTTCAGCAATGCCATTAAGCCGGGCCTGGTGTTCGCCCGCTGCGCCTTACGGTGTTGCCGGCGCTCTCATCGCGCTCTGGGTCATGAACACTTCGTTCGGCTTCATGGCGTTCCTGGGAATCGCCAGCCTGATCGGCGTGATTGTCAGCCACGTGATTGTGCGGTTTGACTTCATTGAAGAGATGCACGCCAAGGGAGAGCCGTTTGAGCAGGCGGTGATTGATGCAGGTATCATTCGTCTGCGCCCGGTGATGATCACGGTTGGCGCCACGGTGCTGGCCTTGTTTCCGCTGGCCATGCACGGGGGCCCGTTGTGGCAGTCGCTGTGCTATGCGCAGATCGGAGGACTGACGGTGGCAACGTTCATTACCCTGCTACTGGTACCGGTGCTGTATTCCATCGCAGTGCTGGATTTGAAGACCCTGACCTGGGAATCAGAAGGCGAGAAAGCTGAAGTCGTAAGCCGAGTGCCCGGACCGTCAGCGGCAACCGCAACCTCGGGAGATTAGCGAGAGCAACTGCACCAATAATGCGCAGCCCCGGCAGCGGCGGCCTGAACGGGTAACACTGAATCCACAGAGGAGAATTTACATGCAAGCACGTCAAACGGTACTCAAGGGAACAATCCTATTCCTGCTTTTCACAGCACTGTCGCTTCCATCGGTGGCGCAAATGGTTGTCCAGGGCGGGGAGTTGCAGCAGAAACTTGCCGCCCTGAAGCAGTCCGTAGCGGCAAACCAGCAGAAGCTCCACAAGTACCAGTGGGTGGAGACCCAGCAACTGACGCTCAAAGGTGACGCCAAGCCGCCTAAGCAGAATCTGTGCAGCTACGGTGCCAACGGCCAGGTGCAGAAGGTGCCCATTGGGCAGCCGCCAGCACAACAGCAGCAAAGCGGACGTCAACGGCGGCTGAAGGAACATGTCGTCGAGAAGAAGACGGAAGAGATGCAGGACTACATGAGCCAGGTGAAGACCATCCTGGCGCTCTACGTGCCGCCCGATCCGCAGCGCATGCAGAAGGCTTTCCAGGCCGGCAATGCGTCGCTGGTTCCGGGTGGCGGCGGGGTGGCACAACTAGTCTTCAAGAACTACGCCCAACCGGGCGACCAGATGACCGTGTCGTTCGATACCGCGGCCAAGAAGGTCCAGAAGGTCGACGTCAACACTTATCTGGATGGACCCAAGGACGTGGTAACGCTGGCGTTGCAATTTGCCAGTCTGCCCGACGGGACAAACTACGTGCAGCAGAGTGCGCTCAATGCCACCGCCAAGCAGTTGCAGTTAACGACCACGAATTCGCAGTACAGCAAGCTGAGCCGCTAGCTCGTTTTCCGTATCTTCTGGCGCCGACTCGCGCGACTCTGCTCGCGCGGGTTTTCTTTTCCGCAGGCCGGGTAGGTGCATCGCCGTCGCGGGCAGCCCTCTCCGGTTCCTGCCGCTCTCTTTATAAACTACCCTCCGGCACTGTGTACTTGCTTGGGTAGTCCCACCTCTTTTTCGCAGAAATTGGATAAGCTACTTGCAGTAGGAGGCCATGTCCCTGATAACTTGGAAGGGACGGTCTTCGTCACCAGGAACAGTCTAAGAAGCAGGCTGTCGGTCTGACGACGGCAGAGAAGAAGCGCACTTCGGCCCTGCCGTGAACGGACGCGATTGCTCTCGCGATGAAAGGGAGGATGAGTTGAAGCTACGTAGAAGTCAATGGATCAAGGTTGCCATCGCTCTGATGGTAGTTTTGTCGGCAAGCGCCTGTGGCAATAAGAAAGTCGCTCCGCCCCCGCCGCCCCCGCCGCCGCCCATGCTGGCGCCCACGGCCTCACTCACGGCAAATCCCAACACGATCAATGCGGGACAAACTACCACTTTGACTTGGAAAACGGAACACGCCACGGACGTTGCGATCGATCAGATGGGCAGGGTTGATGCGAGTGGCTCGCTGATCGTGACCCCGGCCCAGTCGACCACCTATCACCTGGTTGCGAAGAACGAAAGCGGCACGCAGGAGGCCACGGCGCGCGTGACTGTGGTCCCGCCACCGTCTACTCCGCCGCAGCAGACCTCGAACGAGACCGAGGCGCAGATGTTTGCCCAGAACGTGCAGGACATCTTCTTCGCCTACGATAGCTATGACATTGAGCCGCAATATCAGAAGGTGTTGCAGGCTGATGCGCGCTTCCTGCAACAGCATCCCAACATCAACTTCACCATTGAAGGCCATTGCGATGAGCGCGGCTCGACTGAGTACAACCTTGCTCTGGGCGACAATCGTGCCAACGCCGCTAAGCAGGCCCTGGTGCAACTGGGCGTGAATGCCAGCCGCATCCGCACCATCAGCTATGGCAAAGAAAAGCCGTTCTGTACGGAGAGTACGGAGTCGTGTTGGCAGCAGAACCGGCGAGCCCACTTCGTTTACCAGAGGTAAGCGAAGATGTGACGAAGGTTTGTCACCCTGAGCAAGCGGCCGCTTTGGCCGCGAGTCGAAGGGCCCCTGTTGTCGCGGTTGGTTTATGGACGCAATAGAGAAGCTTCGATTCGCGCGGCCAACTGCAGGCCGCGCTTGCTCAGCATGACGGAGTGGATTGATAGATCAGTGCGGCTTTCGGGCACTGACAGGCCGCTTACTTTGCGCGCTTGTTGTAGTCTGATCGTTGGAGCACTCTTAGGAGCAGGACACCTATGCGACTTCGCAATACTTTGACTTGGCTGACTGTCGCGCTGCTATTGGCCAGTGCGGGTCCGGCCTTTGGCGTCAGCAAGGAAATGATCCAGCTGCAAACCCAGGTACAGGCCCTGCAGGAACAGGTTGCGCGCATGCAGCAGTCGATCGACATGAACATGGGCGCCATGCGCAACCTCATCGAGCAGAGCGCCGACAGCGTCAACAAGATGAACGCCGCGGTCAACGAGCTGCAGAACAAGATGCAAGGACAGATCACCGACAGCAACGGCCGTATCGACCAGCTCTCGGGACAAATCCAGTCGCTGCACGACTCCGTGGACGAGCTGAAGTCGCGGCTGGCGAAGGTCAGCAAGCAGCTCGACGACATGCAGCAGGGAGGCCAGAACCTCGCCGCCGGACAGCCCGGTCTTGCGACAGTCCCCGGCGCCACGCCCGGCACGGTTCCGGCCAACGCCGCCCCGCCGCCGGAGGCGCTTTATAACAACGCGCTGCGCGACTACAATTCCGGCAAATATGACCTTGCGTCGCAGGAGTTTGGGGATTACCTGAAGTACTACTCCAACACCGAACTGGCTGGTAACGCGCAGTTCTACCTTGCCGACATCGAGTATCGTCAGGGAAATTTTCAAGCCGCCGTGAAGGACTATGACAAGGTGCTGGAACAGTATCCCGGCGGTAACAAAGCCGCGGCAGCCCAGCTCAAGAAGGGCTACGCTTTGCTCGAACTGGGACAGCGCGATGCCGGCGTTCGCGAGTTGAACAGCCTGGTCGCCCGCTATCCGCGCTCCATCGAAGCCTCACAGGCCCGCGACCGCCTGCGCCGTCTAGGCGTGGCTGCCGGCAGCACGACGGTCCATAAACCGCCAGCGCAGTGATGCTCTTGCTGAAAGGCCCGACCAGTGTTTGACCTGGCCCGCTTCGTTTTTGTTGCGCTTTTGATTCGCCTCCCGCCGGAAAAGGCGAACCCGATTTCCCCGGTATTGCGGGGATGGGATTGCCAAACTGATCGGGAAATGGGAGGTACGACGGGCTTGCCGGATTGATCGGCTTGGCCGGTATCGGGTGGCCATCCTGATCCGGAAAAGGAAGATATGCCGACGGGATGATTTCCGTTGCGCGGCCGCCGCCATACATCATCTCCGCAGCCTTCTGTGCAGCGGCGGCGTCTGTAGACTGCGGCCTGGGGAGTTGCTGCGCATCTCCAGCTACATCCGCAGCCTGGGCAGTAAAACGCGGGGCTTGGGTTACGCCGCCGACTCCGCCGTCAACACCGATACCGTGGCCTCGATTGCGTTGTCTGATACGTTCTCCGTGTGCGTATCCGGTGTTGTCTGCGGCCCGATCTCGGCTGGTAAGCTCGCCAGGAGCACTAATCTGGAAGGCGAGCCTGGTGTGCCGCGCACATAATCGAAGTTGACCTCCATACCGTCAACAAGATATCCGGCCAGTTCGAGGATCACCGGCTGCTTTGCAGCGATAGGGATTGGGCGTGGGGAGCTTCTCCTCAGGGGACGGGCTGGATGATGGAAGCTAAGAGCTAGTTCTTGCCCTCGGCGATCTGCAAGTCGAGGGCAGAGCGTTCGCCGTTGATAACCACCGTGCCTGAGTCAAGCAACTGCTGGCCCGTACAGTCGTAGCTGGCGAACCAGCGCATCGCGCGGAAAGGCAGGAAGAACTCCACCGCCAGCGGGCTGGAGCCATCGGCGACCTGGATCATACTGCTGAAGTCGATGCCGTCGAAATCCGTGTCGCTTGGAAAGTAGTTGAGAACCGGCCGCACCAGGTGAGAGACGTGCTCATCGAAGGCCAGCGCCGCCAGTTTGTAGCGGGAAGTTCCAACGGTAGCATCCAGTCGAGTCTTGATGGAGAGCTGTAAATACGCGCCCTGGCGAAATCCGATAAAGATCGGTGCCGCGTAGGGAAGGAAGTGAGCTTCCTTGTCGAGGTCCTTGGTCATGCGGGTGATGGCATCGTCGTTCTGACGCTGAAGCTTAGACAACGACTCTGGGGTAAAGATGTGCAGCGGTGCCGGCGAGGTTTTTGTTAATCCGGCGGAAACGGAAGGGCTGCTGGACGTAGCTGGGTTCGAAGCGCTACTCGCAGTTTCAACGGGCTGCTTCTTAGCCGCAGCCAGGGGTGTGTATCGTTCCTTCCATTCCTCCGGAGGCGCGCCCTCCTGCAGCCAAAGGGCGTACGGCACGCTGTTCAGGAAGACCTTGGCTTCCAGTACGGCAGCCTGTTTTTGGTCATCCGTCTTCGCATCCACCAGCTTCTGGGCCGCCAATACCGGGATGATGAAGGTTATGTTCTCCGGCCGCTCGGAACTGACTCCCATCAACTTCTGCCGCACATGGTGCGCTACCTCAATGGCGAAGGCGGAAAACTCGGAATCGTCGGGGAAGTGCGGTACCTCGGCTTGAAGCAAGGGCATGACAACTTGCTTGAAGGTCTCTTTCAGGCGGGCTTCAGCATCCATGAGCTCTGCCGAATATGAAGCGTAATAGTTGCCGGTGATTTCCAGCACGGTCTGTCCCTTATAGAAGTCGAAGCGGATGGAGCGCTGATCGGCCGCTTGCATCTTATCGATGTCAATGTCGAGCACTCGGCTGAAATAGAAGGGATAAGGAAACTTGTGGGCTTCGATCTCGCGTCCGATGGTCATCAGGGTCTGTATGTGACGTTGCTGCAGTCGCTGCGCGGCGGGATCGGGCAATTCCACGGGCGTAACCGCCTGCGAGAGGAGAGGAAGCGGTGCCAGGGAAAGGATCATCAGGAGCGCAACAGACCGAACCAACTTCATCCGAGCAGTTTCGTCGATTGCGCAAACGCAGTCAAACTTCCGCTGCTGCTGAGTCGCCCCGACGGGGTGAACTCAGTAGAGTTCAAATGGAGATGAAACTTGGTTTCGCTCGGGGTCTTTGGTGGCATAGAACTGTCACAACCCTGCGTGACGAACGGCGCAACGCGCAAGCACCACCACTCCCCCAGCACTGAGGTGGGGCAGCAGAACACTTACCGAGCCGAAAGATGGGTAGATGGAATCAACACTATTGCCCAATTGTTTTCTATCGCAACTATGCATACCATTCTCGCCAGATTTCCAGTTCCATCCCAGTTGAATCAGGAATCCCCAGGAGGGCAAAGAATGAGCAAGCGAGTTGTAGTGTTACTTGCGGTATTGATGTGTGCCATGGGAGCCAGTGCCGACACGCTGCACGGCTATTACAGAACCATAACCCCGACCAACGACAACCCTCCGCATTCTGCGTTCAACTACGCTGGCAACCTGAAGAACGGGAATGGGGATTTCTTGCTGATCGGACTAGTGCCCGACAACTACAAGACT